>CAZPGB010000057.1:0-39619 GCA_964585945.1 uncultured bacterium
CATCGCGGCGTGCTTTGTGTCGCTGGCCATCGCGGCGTGCTTTGTGTCGCTGGCCTTCGGGGCGTGCGCCTCGGCCCAGGCCTCCCCGGCCGAGCCCTGGGCCGCGACGGATGCCGACGACCTGCGCCCGCGCATCGACACCTTCGGCGACCGCATCCTCGTGCTTGGCCCGGCGGCGCTCTACCGCCTGCACGTGGAGTCGGAGACCTGGACCGTCACGACCGCCCAATCGGGTCTGTCCGCGGGCGATCTGATCGGCATGGTGATCGTCGGCGACGAGCTCTGGGTCTGCGGCGACGGCGTCTGCCACTCCGATGCGCGTTTCGACGACTGGCGGTGTTACGGTGCAGCGGAAGGATACCCGGGCCAGCGCGTCTTCGATGTGGAAGCCGACGACGACTACGCCTACGCCGCGACCGACGCCGGTGCCGCCCGCTTCGACCGGTACGTGCTCGAGTGGGAGGAAGTGGCACCTCCCGCCGAGCGCGGTCTGGGCGCCGTCGCCGACGTGGCCGTCGGTGAGGATCGGGTCTGGCTCGGACTCGACGGCGGCGTGGCCGAATACCGCAAGGAGACCGAGAGCTTTCGCGTGGACGCGACCCTGGGACAGCTCCAGAGTCCGCGCGTGCTGGCACTGCGTCAGAGCAGCTCGCATGTCTGGGCCTTCACCTCGGCCGGGATCGCGCGGTACGACAAGGACCTCGAGACGTGGACCAGCTATGGGGCCGGCGTCGATCTCCCCGACGCGCGCGTTCACCAGATCGAGCTGCTCGGCAACGACGTCTGGCTGGGGACCGACGCGGGATTGTGGTACTACAACGACTCCCAGGGCATTTGGCGCGAGATCGAATATGCCGAGGGCATGCCCGGCCAACGCGTGCGCGCGTTCCTGATCGAGCAGGATCGGACCTGGGTCGTGACCGAGCAGGCCTTCGCCCTCTATGACGACGAGGAGACCCGCTGGCTCGACTTCACCCGCAGCGTTCCCCTCGCACCGGCCGAGACGCGCCGGATAGCCATGGCGTCGGGCGCACTGGTCTTGCTGGGCGAGCAGGACATCGTCTATGGGCTGTCCCAGGCCGAGGACAACCCCGCCCTCTTCGTCTATCGTTCCCATCCCATCGTGCAGTCCGAGGCCACAGAGTCGCGGGGACCATCCTGGAGCGCGGGCCTCGATGCATCGGGTCTGGGCATCACCGCGCCGTCGGGCGAGTCGGCGCACGTGACCGGCGGTGTAACCGTCTACGTCGAATCCGAGCCCACCTCGGACGGCTCGCTGGATGAATTCGCCCACGAGACGCGGATCGACCTCTCACTCAGCGGCCGGCTGCGCGGCGGGCGCACCATCAGCGGCTTCTACGACAATACCGATCCCGACAACGAGGCCTACCAGATCAGCTACCGCGGCACACGCGAGGATGTGATCCGCAACGTCAGCGCGGGCGAGATCGACCAGGAGATCTTCAACACCAACCTGCAACCCGATGTCGGTCTGCGCGGCGGCTGGATCCGCGCCGAGCTCGGCCCGCGCTCCGAGACCACCCGTCGCCGTCTGGCAACGGCGGACGTCTGGGCAGGTGAGCGGCGCACCTACCCCGGCCGCGCGGTCTTCTTCGGCAACAGCAAGGAAGCCAGCGGCACCGTCCGCGACGTCGACTATCTGCAACGCATGGTCTTCGCGGTGCCGGAGAGGTGGAGCTCCGCCACGGCGGTTTCGGCACGGCTCTTCCGTGACGATGGGCAGACCTCCACCGACGATGCCAACACCTGGCATGGCACGCTGGCCGCACGCGAGGGAAGCTGGGACCGGCTGGTGCCGCACCGCGACTACCTTCCGGGCCCCGACGGCCGAAGCTATCTGCTCACCAAACCGCTCGGCCCGGCCGAGACCCTGGTGGCGGTGGCCGACGGCGCCGGGAATGGCGATGAGGTCGATCTCACCGGCGCTTGGCTGCGCAACCGATACTGGATCGCCCGCGAGCCGCTCCCGGGCTCGCTCTCGATCGTGATCCGCGATTCGCTCGGCTCCGAAACGGCCGCCGACGGCCGCACCTTCTTGGAGGTCTTCGGTCTGGATGAAGATGGCGACGGCCACCTCGATCCCGATCGCTTCAGCGCCCTGAGCGGGCTCCTGAGCTTCCCCGACAGTCTGCCCTTCCCCGAGGAGGTCTACGCCGAAGAGCCGGCATCGATCTACACGATCGCTTTCAGCTACCAGTCCCGCACCACGGTATTCCAGCTCGAGCACCGCAATCTCCTGCCCGGCTCCGAGGAGATTGTCGTCGACCGTGAACGGCTGCAGGCCGGGGCCGACTACACGCTCATCCCCTCGACCGGCCTCTTCGTCATCTTCGAGCACGTGCTGCTCGACGAAGATTCGATCATCGAGGTGACCTACGAATACGAAGAGGAGGAGGCCTCCGACGCCCCTGGCGTCTATGCCGCGCAACTCGGTGTGGCGCCGACCGACTTCGCCTTCATCGGCTCCAACGTCACCCGCTGGGAGAATGACGCGGGCGAGGACGTACGCACGTTGGGGCTCAACGCGCGCCTAGAGTGGAAGAGCGAGCGCACGTTCCTGCGGGTGATGCCGGAGATCTCGCTCAGCGACGCCGACCGCGGCAGCATCGAGGATCCCGCAGCGGGACTCGGCGCCAACGACGGACTCGAACAAGGCAGACCAGAGCGTCCCGGAAACGCAGAGTCCGGCAGCGCCGATGCGTGGCTTCGCGAAGCCACCGACCGGGCCACGGCCGTCACTGTTCAGGCGCGCTACGGCAATCTCGAGGCGGCCGCCAGCTACCGCAATCTGGGGGCGGCCTTCGAAACCATGGAGGACCGGCGCACGTTGCTGGGTCGGCTGCGCGAGGAGGCGCGCGCCGATTTGCGTCTCACGCTGGGCCGCTACTGGCAGACGGAGGTGGCGTGGCAGCGGTCCAACTCCGACAGTGTGGCGCCCGAGGCGGGACTGTCCGCGGCGGCTGGAGAGGCATCGCTCTCCCCGTCTGCCGGGAACGCAGAGGCCTCGCTCTCCCCGTCTGCCGGGAACGCAGAGGCCTCGCTCTCCCCGTCCGCTGGGAATGCAGAGGCCTCGCTCTCCCCGTCCGCGGGAGACGATTCGGTGGGCTCGGGCGGTCATGGCTACGAATCCTCCTTCCTCGCCACGCTGCGCTTCCGGCGCAACGGGCTTCCCAACGTGGCGATCACCCGGGGCCTGGTTACCATCGAGACCCCGGGAGGAACACGCGAGAAGCTGATCACGCGGGGGGAGCTGGAACTGACCCCCACGGCCGAGCAGCTCCGTCCGCTCAGGATGAAGCGGCTGTGGATCCGCACGTTCCTCCAGCGCAGCGAGCGTGAGACTCGGTTGGATCAACCCGGCACGTCCGGCGGCGAGCTCACGACGCAGCCCGCGGCATCCGACGGCGGATCCGGTGACGGGTCGAGCGAGCGCACGACCGACCATGGGTACCTCCGCGTCAACGGCTCCTACGGCAATCCTCTCTCCTGGAATGCGACCTTCGAGGACCGGCGCACGTTCCGGCCCGAAGGCGGTGGGCTCTCTTCCCAGGACCTGCGCCGCTTCCAACGACTCGAGGCCACGTTGCAGACACGTCCCCACGGCTCGCTCGACAGCTACGTCCGTTGGGAGTCGGAGCGCGACCTGTTCTGGGGCACGCAGGGCGGTGGGGCCGGCTTCGCCACTTCCCGCGAGGTGCAAAGCAGCACGCAGCTCTACCCGGGGCGGCTCTGGGCGCGATTGGCGCCCGTGTCCCTGCGATTGGACCTTTCCACCCATGAGGCCGAGGTGGGTGAGCCCGGTGACCCTCCGCCCGGAGGGAGCAGCCACTTCCAGGTCGTGGACGACGCCCCGGCCCGATCGCGCGCGCGCACCGCAGTCCTCGAAACACGCCTTCAGATCACAGCCTGGATGCGATTCGTCGAGCGGTGGGAACGATCGACCGGTCGCGAGTTGCGTGAAGCATTGCCCTACGAGACCTACGAGCGCATCTTCGACCACCGGCTGGAGCTGAGACCCCGCGGGGGCCTGGTCACCCTGCGCTGGCGCACCGAGCGGGACGAAGCCGACCTCGAGTTGCTCGAACGCAGCCGGCGATTCCTGGGCGAGTGGGATCATACGTGGGGAGGCGGGCTGCTCACCTACATCTCCCTGGAGGCTCGCCGCACCGATGCCGAGGAAGGGTTCGAAGGCGACCGCACCGACGTCTTCAGCCCGCGCGCGCGCGTCACGCTGCGCCGCTCGGAGATGAACCTGGACGCCAACCTGGGGTTTGCCTACACGCTCACCCGGACCGAGGACATCGCGATTGCCTCCACCGGGGCCAATGCCGAGCAACGCAGCTACACCTTGACCAGCTCATGCAACCTTCAGCCAACCAACGTCTTGGGACTGAAGGTCCAGTACGCCTACACGCGGTCGCAGCCGGCCTCCCCCGGGGGCGACGCGCCGTGGAGCGGCGAGCACGATCTGAGGCTGCGGGTATCGGTGCGGATGTAGACCGGGCACCGCCGGCCGTGGAGAACAGCGCGTGCGGCCCCGAGGCAGCGGTCAAGACGGACGCCGGCGCGGCGTGGTCCCGAGGAAGCCCCCTGGAGACGATCCGCCGCCGTATCCCCCTTCTTTTTCTAGAATTGCAACGATATTGCCCATCCGCTCTATTGTGAGACAGCTCCCCGAACAGCTATAATCGTATGACGATAGGTCTACTATCCCCGAACCGCTGGATCTCTCTCTGGGAGGGCTAGCACGGTGGGCCCGCAGCACCCGCCGCACGGGGCAACCACGGGGTACGCAGCAAAGCACAAACGGCAGAGAGGAGTATCTCCATGAGACGTGGACTTCAGTTGTTGGCGCTGGCCGCGGCGTTCGCCGGCTTGGTCGGCACAGCCACGGCGTGGTACCCGATCGGAATTCAGTGCGAGTTCGCCACGGCCACGTGGTGAGGCTACTGCCCACGGGCCGCCTCCGGGATTGAGGCGAACAAGGAGAATTTCGATCGCAACGAGTTCAACGCCATCGCTTACTACGCAACCTCGGGCGGGTTGGGCAATGCCGATTCCAACGCGCGCAATGCCTACTACAACGCGACGGCCTTCCCCACCGTCCACTGGCAGGGTGTCATCCGCCAGGTGGGCGCCGGCCCGGACTTGATCGACGGCGAGCCCTACCGCGCGTTGATCAACAGCCTGCTGCCCACACCGTCCTACTTCAAGATCACGGTCAACGCCTTCGACCTCTCCGCCCCGGACGGCTCCATCGATTTGGACATCGAGGTGATGGAGACCGTGCCGGACATCTCACAGATGGTCCTGCGCATGTCGATCACCGAAGATGAACTGCCTTACGGTGCGGACGTCTACCACAACGTGAACCGCGACATGCTTCCCGATACGCCCATCACGGTCGACCAGGTGGGGCAGGTGCAGAACGTGCAGATGCCTTTCACCGTCGATCCGACGTGGGTCGAGGCGAACCTCGAGGTCGTCGCCTTCATCCAGGACGACGCCGACAAGTATGTGCACCAGTCTACGTCGACCGCGGCCGGTCACGAGTACTCGATGCGCTACTACGCCCTGGGCGAGCGGGGTGCGATCGGCCCCCTCTTCACGGCACACGATTTCGGGTTCTTCCGTTTGTACAACTTCGGGACAATGACCGACGATTTCACCGTCACCCTGACGCTCGATGGACCCGCGGACTGGGTCGGTAGCCTGTGCGATCAGTCGATGTGCTACGGTGACGTGGTCGAGCGCACGCTGGCCCCCGGTGAGTACGTCGAGCTCTACCCCGACATCTTCCCGCTCTCCAGCGGCTACGCCCACATCTATGTAACCTTCACGCAGGCGGGTCAGCCGGACGCCGAGCGCACGGTGAAGTACATGTTCTTCACCGACGATCTGCAGGTCCTGCTGGTCGACGACGACGGTGCGGAGGAGTTTGAGGACTACTTCACCGCAGCCTGTGACTTCACCACGTTCACGTACGGTCTGTGGGATCGCAATACCATGGCGGTGGATGCCGACATCCTGAGCAACTTCGACATCGTCGTCTGGTTCACCGGTCTATCATTCCCGACTCTGGACGACGATGACCGCGCCGCGCTGGGCACGTTCATGGACAACGGCGGCCACCTCTTCGCGACGGGTCAGGACATCGGCTGGGAGCTGCACGACCTGGGCGGTGCGGCGTACGACTGGTATCAGCAGTACCTGCACGCCAACTGGATTGCGGACGACACGAACGACTACACGCTCGAAGGCGTCGACGGCGACCCGGTCTCCAACCTGGTCGACGTGGTCATCCAGGGCGGTGACGGCGCCAACAACCAGGAGTATCCGGACTGGATCGATGCCGGCGACGGCACCGCGACGGTGATCTGGAACTACGACGCCAGCCGCCGCGGCGCCATTCGTTCGGATGACGGCACCAACCGGGTGGTCTATCTGGGGTTCGGCTTCGAGGCGATCGACAACCCCGTCACTCGCCGCACGGTCATGCACCGCGCACTCAATTGGCTGACCACCGGCGCCAGCGATGTCGAGGAAGAGGGCCCGGTCTTCCGACTGATGCTCAGCTCGTGGCCGAATCCGGTGCAGAATGAGGCGACCGTTCGCTTCACCCTGCCCTCGAAGGGCGAGGCGACGTTGAACGTCTTCGGCGCCGACGGCCGCCTGGTGCGTACGCTCACCAGCGGTGAGCTGCCCGCGGGCAATCATTCACTCACCTGGAACCGCGCAGGCGCCAACGGCCAGCCGGTTCCGGCAGGCGTCTACTACTACCGCCTCAACACCGGCGACGGCTCGCTGTCGCGCAAGACGGTGGTGCTGCGCTAGTATCGGACGACCTTGTCAAGCCTCCTCCGGGTTCGCCTCGGGGGAGGCTTGACCGCTCCGGGATCGGCGAGGGTGCGCGTGCGCGTGCCCGCCGGCTCCGGTACACATACGACATACGCATGGCTGGGCGGACGGCCCAGATGTTCGGTGCACAGGCGCCGACATCAGAACGAGCAAGCGCGCGGCCCCTGCGCCGTATCGCTCGAATCAATGGGGGAGGGCTCCCAGAGGACCTCCCCCGTTTCTTTGCTTCGCGGCGGGCTCCACGGTGCCGGTGGGTTCCCATCGCGGAGCACCTTCCCGTCGCGGAGCACCTTCCCATCGCGGAGCACCTTCCCGTCGCGGAGCACCTTCCCATCGCGGAGCACCTTCACCGGTGGGCGTTGTGATGGTGGGGGGCCTCCGTGTATCATGGAGTGCCGTGTGAATTCGGGTGCCACGAGACGCGATCGGGGCCCGCAGCTCGTGTCACCGTCGCCGCGTGGACCCGACACACCCATCACCAAGGAATGGGAGAGACCCGGTTCCGGGGTGAGCGCCAGGGAGGTATGCGATGACTTCTCGCCAATCTGATCATGCGCGGACGGGATCCCACCATCCTCCGAAGCAATACCAAGAGCCTCCACTTCGTGCCTCGTTATCTACACGGGCAGGGACGGCTCTCTGTGGACTGGCGCTGCTGGCCTTCGGCGTCTGGCCGGTGCTTCCCTCCTCTGCCCCGACGACCCCAGCGGCGCCATCGGTCGCGTCCGTCGCGTCTGGCCCGCACGCTGCGCGTGCGCCGCAGACCGACGACGACTCACGATCCGTGGCCACCCAGCCGTGGTCGTCCACGGCAAGGGCTCAGGATGCCGCCGAGGAGGACCCCGCGGCCCAGGACGACCCCACCGCCCAGGACGTCCCCGCGGCCCAGGAGGTCCTCACCGCTCAGGACGTTCCCGCGGCCCAGGAGGTCCCCACCGCCCAGGACGTCCCCGCGGCCCAGGAGGTGGTGCCCTCTGGGGAGGAGATCACGCACCCCTACCCGGCAGATGTCTATCCGGGCGACTACCTGTTTGATTACATCAACGGCGGCGCGCCGCTCTATCTCGAATACGGATTCCACGAGGTCGCCAGTCAGGAGTTGGAGACGCACGGACGCACCTACATCTTCGACGTCTACCGTATGGCGTCCCCCCTGGCCGCATGGGGCATCTTCAGCGTTCGTCGCCCAGCGGGAGCACCGATATTGGAGGGACTCCCTTACAGTAGCTTCACCACCTATCAGGGCATGGCCGCCCACGGACCATTCTACTTCGACATCTCGGCGTATGAGTCGAATGCGCAGACGGCCTCCGAGATGGCCCAGCTCGCGCGCATCGCGGTGTCCAAGACTCCACCCGCGTTCGGGAATCCGGACCTGACGGCGGGCGAGCCGTTCACCCACCTGCCCGCTACCGGGCGGCTACCGGGTTCGGAACGCCTCGCCCGGGGGCCCATCAGCGTGCGCGCCGCCCTGGGAAGCGCATACGCGGGCACACTCGAGCGTGTTCTGGAAGCGATTCTCACCGCAGATTGGGCGCCTCCAACCTCCGCCGCCTCCTCGGGCCCGGGAGGCATGAAGCTGGGACCGTGGTGGGTTGTCTGCGGCTACCACCCACGGCCGCAAGAGGATGAGCGCTTGATGCCCCAGACGACCCTCGCTGTGTTCGTGACGGGCGCGGATCCTTCGCCTCTGTTGAAGGCCGCGGGGCATGCGGCGAAGGACGCCCTGCGCCGTGAGGAGCTGAGCGAGGGTCGGGGCTGGATGTGGCGGCAGGAGGACGGCGCGCGAGGCTGCGTACTGCGCCGGGGCGGCGATCTCATTGTGGCGACGTCAGTTCTGCCGGATGAACTCTTTCGCGCGTGGACGCAGCAGCTAGCGACGCAGTAGAATCATCTGTGTCGGAGCGTTGACGCGGACGCAGGCCCAGGCGCACGGGCGCGGACGCGCAACACCGCGCACGACGCAGGCCCAGGCGCACGGGCGCGGACGCGCAGCACCGCGCACGACGCAGGCCCAGGCGCACGGGCGCGGACGCGCAACACCGCGCACGACCTCAACGGCCGGAGAGATGCGGCCGAACGGCCGTCTCGTCGATCCGAATCAGGGTGGAAGGAGCCCCAGCTCGTGAAGCCGACGCTGAAGAAGGTGCCCAAGAGGACGGCCAGCAAACCGTCGCGTCGGATGGATACCTTTGCGAACCCGAAGAAGGGCCGTGACTACGAGATCGAGATCTCCTATCCCGAGTTCACGTGCGTCTGCCCGATGACCGGACAACCGGACTTCGCTGCCATGCGCATCTCTTACGTTCCCGACCAAGTCTGTGTGGAGCTGAAGTCGTTGCGCAACTACTTGTGGTCGTACCGCAACAAGGGCGTGTTCCACGAGGCGGTGACGAACAAAATCGCCGACGACTTGATCCGGCTTCTGCAACCTCGCTGGCTGCTCGTGGAGGCGGAGTTCCAAGCGCGCGGGGGTCTGAGCACCACCGTACGCGTCGAAACCGCCGGTCCAGAGGCATAGCCCCCCGGGCCGCGCGGTCCGCGGTATGGCTGCGAAGGTGCCGAACCGCGGGCTGGGAGCGGATCACCTGGGAGGGCGCGCATCGGTAGGGGTAGGGGCAGGGGCGGAGAAAGGCCCAGGATGCGAGATCCCGAGGCGCCGGCACCGCTTGCGAGACGATCAAGGCGCCGGCACCGCTTGCGAGACGATCGAGGCGCCGGCACCGCTTGCGAGACGATCGAGGCGCCTGCCCCAAGTGTGAATCCAGCGAGGCGCAGGCGCCGATCAAGCCCCGCGTGGGACAGAGCGAGGCACCCAAAGGAGGCAACAACCATGTCTTCACTGACAACCACTCATTCCAGGCCACACCTCGTGCTGGCGCTGGCGGCCGTGTCGGCGCTGCTGTTTTTCTGCGGTGCGTCCGCTGAGACCGGTGAGCTGATCTGGCGCGCGCCCGGCATCGAGAACGTCGTCAGCATGGAAGCGATCGAGGACATCGACGGCGACGGCGGTCCCGACATCGTCTTCGAGAGCTATGATGCGGGCGCCGGAACGGCCGACCACCTCTACTGCATTCGCGGGGCCAGTTCCGGGACCGGAGAGGTGATCTGGAGCACGCGTCCCACGGGCGGACCCAGCAGCAGCGGCGGGTACGGTGAGAATTGCGTGCGCATCGCCCCCGACATCACAGGCGACGGCGTCCAGGACGTACTCCTGGGCACCGCCTGGGGCGGCCGCTCGGCTTATGTTCTGGACGGCACCAACGGGGACAATGTCCACTGGATGTTCGATACCTACGTCATGTCTCCTCCGTCACCACCGACGTCCGGGTGGGTCTACGGCATCGATGCGGTTGCAGACGTAACCGGTGACGACATCCCGGACGTGGTGTTCTGCGTGGGCAGCGACAACGACGGCGTCTACATGATGGACGGCGCCAGCGGGTCCGTGCTCTGGTACTACCATGGCGGCGACGCCTTTTTCGACGTGCGCTACGTGGGCGACGTCAACGGCGACGACATCGCCGATGTCGTGGCCGCAAGCGGGGACAACTACCCCGGCGTCTATTGCTTCAGCGGGCCGGGCTCGGGCGGAATGCCCAGCCTGCATTGGCAGCAACCTTACCCGGCCGGGGCCTCGATCATGTCAATTCAGCCCCTCCAGTCGATCGACTGGGATCCCTATCCGGAGGTCGTCGTGGCGAGCTGGGACGGACGTGTCCACTGCCACGACGGTGAGAGCGGCACGGAGATCTGGGTGAGCCCGCCGCTGGCGGTCGTCGTGCAGCGCATCAGCATCGTCGGTGACGTCAATGACGACGGTATCGAGGACATCGTGGCCGGCTTGTGGACCAACAAGGCGGTGGTTATCAGCGGTGTCGACGGCAGCGTCATCTGGCAGCAATGGGTCGGCACGCTCAACGGGGGTGACACCTGGGCGGTCGACGGTGCTGGCGACGTCAACTTCGACGGCGTTCCGGATGTGGCCGTCGGATCGTTCGACACCAAGATCTACCTGATGGACGGTGTCGACGGCACGATCCTCTGGGACTACCCGACCGGCAACCGCGTCTTCTGCGTGCGCGGCGTGCCGGACTTGAACGGCAACGGGATCCCGGATGTGGTGGGTGGCACGCAGCGGTTGACGACCGGGGGTTGGGTCTATGCGATCGAAGGACTCCCGCCCAGCATGGGGGTCGGTGAACCGCCCGCCGGTGAGTTCCCCATCGCCGACCTTATGCCTGGTGACTTGCTCGCCTACCCCACGCCGCTGAGGATCGGCGCAGAGCCGCTGTTCTGGGCGCTGACACCGCCGTCCCAAGGCGATCTGCGCCTGGAGGTGATCGCCGCTGACGGACGCCTCGTGAGCGTGCTGCGCGATGGGCCGGCCGCGTCGGGCGAGGCGCTGCGGGGAACTTGGAATCAGCGGGATCGTCACGGTGCCCCCGTCAACGCCGGGGTCTTCTGGGTGCGGGCACGGCTGGACGGACGCACCCTGGACGCGCAGCGCCTGATCGTGGTGCGCTGACAGGGACCGGTCAAGACAGATGGCAGGAATGCCAGGGAAGAAGCCGGCAGAGCGCCCCACAACCCATGGGATGCGGCCTCACAACGATCCGCGCGGCGCCTCCGTTCCGGGCGCCTCGGGTCAGGATGGCAATGCGCGCCCCGACGCTCCGCGCGGCCGGGAGCGCCCCGACGCCCCGCACGGGCGGGAGGGAGGCGGCTTGGGTCGCTCCGGTCCGCATCCGATCCGCAGGGCACCCGAGATGCCGCCCTATCGACCGCCGAGCGAGGCCGAATCGGTACTGGTGCGCGTCACCCGCGGGTGCGCATGGAATCGGTGCGGCTTCTGCGACATGTACAAGGCCATCCCGTTCGAGCTACGCCCGGTTGAAGACATCCTCGCCGACATTCGGATCCTGAGCGTTCGTGAGCCGACCGCGCGTTCGGTCTTTCTGGCGGACTCCGACAGTCTGGAACACCCCCACCTGCAGACTGTGGTGCAGGAGGTCAAGCGTTCCTTCCCACATGTGGACCGCATCACGTCGTATGCCCGGCTGTCCACCTTGCGGCGTCTGAAGCCGGGAGCCCTGGTCGCTCTTCGGGAGGCCGGACTGAATCGCATTCACGCCGGTCTGGAGTCGGGTTCGATGCGTGTGCTCAAGCGCGTGCGCAAGGCGTTGCGGCCCGAGCTGGCGATCGAGGGCGCCCGGAAGGCCATGGACGCAGGCTTCGAGCTGAGTCTCTACATCCTCTGCGGTCTGGGCGGCGAGCAGGACGCCATCGAGCATGGCAGGGAGTCGGGACGTCTTGTGGGTGAGACATGGCCGCACTTCTTGCGCCTGCGCAGCCTGGTGCTGCTGCCGGGCACGCCGCTGATGGAGGAGTACCGCCAAAACACCTTTCAGCCGGCGAGACCGGTCACCCGCCTACGCGAGTTGCAGACGATGTTGGATGCCCTTCTGACCCGATACGATGAAGAGACTGCCGATGTGGTTGAAGCTCGCGACAACGGATACGCCGGCAGGTTCGTCGGCCATTCGCTCGAGGTTTGCAGCGATCACTTCAGCAATCTCATCTGGGCCGACCGAAAGCAAGTCTATGCCGGACTGAGCGGGCTCCTCCCGGAGCATCGCGAGTCCATACTGGCAACCCTCGCCCATGCGCTGCGCACCGTGGAGCGGAGTCGCGAGGCAGTCGATCCGGGCAGTCTCGCGCTGCGGGGCAGATTCTTGAGCATGTACGCGCCAACGCGCCTGTAGCGAGGCGAGACTCGGACAAGGAGATTGTGACTGCAACGTTGGTTCGCGGCTCGTCGGAGCTGCTTGGCGGCGCGGCAGCCGTGACCTCTTTGCAGCAGAGCCTGCTCGGCGAGTTCCGCACGGCAACCAGAGCGACATGACTCCGCCGACGTGAAACGGCGGCGCACGCGTCTCCGGCTCCGTGGCTCGGCCGAGCGCGCGACTCCGACGGTGTGGCCGGGCGAGCGCGCGACTCCGCCTCCATGGTCCGGGCGAGCGCGCGACTCCGCCTCCATGGTCCGGCCGAGCGCGCGACTCCGCCTCCGTGGTCCGGCCGAGGGCGCGACGAGGTGGTATGGGTTGCCGGGAGCCCTGTCAGAAAGGTCAGCGGGCTATATGCAATACGCGGTCATCTCCGATGTCCACGGCAATCGCTGGGCGCTCGAAGCGGTCCTGGAGGACTTCACTCGACGCGGTATCACGCGCTGCCTCAATCTGGGTGACAGCCTCTACGGTCCGCTCGACCCCGCCGGAACCGCCGGCCTGCTCATGCAACGCCGCGATCCTACCGTCTTGGGCAACGAAGATCGCATCCTGCTATCCAGTGATGAATCGACCGATACGATAGCGACGATCCGCTTCGTGCAGCAATCGCTCGGCCCTCAGGCGCGGAGCTGGATCGCGTCGCTGCCGCCGACGATGTTGATCGACGGCGAGATCCTCCTCTGCCATGGCACGCCCGAGTGCGACGATCGTTACCTCCTGCAGGACATCGGTCCCGGTGGCCTCGGGCCGCGCAGTGCCGATGCTGTCGATGAGCTCCTGGCCGGGGTCACAGCCCGTGTCGTTCTGTGTGGCCATGATCACACCTCGGCGTCCGTGCGCACCCCGGCGAGGCGTTGGGTGTTCAACCCCGGCAGCGTGGGACTGCCAGCCTACGCCGACGAGTGGCCACACCGCCACGCGATGCAGGCGGGCAGCCCGCACGCGCGCTATGGCATCCTGATGCGTCTTCGGGATCGTTGGATCTTTGAGCCCGTTCATGTGAGCTATGATTGGTCGGCGGCCGCCGAAGCGGCGAGACGAAACGGCCGCGCCGACTGGGCACAGTGGCTGGCCACCGGGTGTGCGAAGACACGATAGTGGCGCTTGCCGTCGAGCCACGCCGGTCACGAAGGAGAGCGTGCGCGTGAATCATCGATCATCCAACCCCATCGAGATCGACCCCGATCTCACCCTGTCCTTGCTGCGCGACATGGTTCGGATCGATTCCGTCCTCCCCCACGAGCGCGAGCTGGCCGTCTATATCGCCACCCAATTGGAGACGTGGGGATTGCCGGCCAGACTGGACGAGGTGGTTGAGGGTCGGCCCAACGTGTACGCATCTTTCCCGATGGACGCCTCGCGACCTTTCCTGGTCTTTTCCGGCCACTCCGATACCGTTCCGGCGGCAGCGGACTGGCAAACGAATCCACTGGAACCGGTCGAACAGGCAGGCTGCCTCCACGGTCTGGGTGCCATCAACATGAAGGCGGGTCTGGCCTGCATGCTCTCTGCGTTCAAGGCCTTCGCCGACGCCTATCGGGCCCGTCGGCTGGGACCTGTGGCAGGAACACTGGGCTTGGCCATCACCGTGGATCAAGAGGGCCACAGCCTCGGCGCCAACGCGCTTCTGGGAACCAAGTACGGCGAGTGTGACGCGATGCTGCACGCCGAGCACTTCTTTGGATCGGGACCCGATGACTATCTGCCCGTCGCCGGCACGGGCAAGGTGCTCTACCGCCTGACCGTTCGTGGCCGTGCCGCGCACGCATTCCGACCCGAGGAGGGCGGCATCAATGCCGTCGCCGATGGAGCCCGCATCGTGCAGGCTCTTCACGCGCTTCCGCTGAGGCAGGACCCCGTCTTGGGTCAGGGCACCGTCTGCGTGCTACGTATGGAGGGCGGCGCCTCCCAGTATGCGATGGTCGTCCCGGAGCGCTGCGAGGTGTTGATCACCCGATTGACCGTCCCCGGTGAGTCACGTGACGTCGCGCTGGGTGATATACAGAACTTGATAACGCCGTTGGGGCTTGAATCCCAGGTGGATATCGAGATGCCGCCGCCCTCTTACGCCCCTTACGTGCTCAACAGAGATGATCCGGTAGTTGTTTCTTTGCTAGACAGCTTCAAGCACGTCTACAGGAGCATAGTCGGCAAGCGTCCCCATTTCGCGGGTCATCGGGGTGTAACGGACGCCAATGTCTATGTCGCTGACGCGGGCATTCCTACGCTTGTCTTCGGACCCAAGGGGGGGCGCCACCACCAAGCTGGTGAATACGTAGAAGTCGCCTCACTCGGCCCGGTGGCCCGCATCTATGCGGAGACGGCCCGGTCCTTCCTGCAACCGAAATCCCGGCCTTGAAGCTAGCATGCCAGGCCCGAAGGTGCCACGTCAGGCCCGAAGGTGCCGCTCCAGGCCCGAAGGTGCCACGTCAGGCCCGAAGGTGCCACGCCAGCCCCGAAGATACCGCGCCAGGCCCGAAGGTGCCGCGCCAGGCCCGCGGGTGCCACGCCAGCCTCGAAGATACCGCGCCAGGCCCGAAGGTGCCGCGCCAGACCCGCGGGTGCCACGATATCCGGTGCCAGCCAGCTATGGATAAAGCCCCTGAGCGCCGATGAAGGGCTTGGATTCTTGGCCGGAACGGTCGCTCACGATGTGGGGTCTATGCATGCTCACGATTCGGCGGTCAGGCACCGTGCCCTTACGTGGTTGTTTGAACACGCAGCCGCCGGCGCCCCGGCGCACGACACCACGGCTGCACCGGCACCGATGCAGCAGAACCGGAGGTCCAATCATGAGGACACCTTCCCTGCGTCGCACACATGGATGCATGGCCGCCACCATCATGATCTGTCTGCTTGCGGTCCTGACGAGCACTTCCTGTCGCCTGCGTCACCCACCGGGAAAGAGCCAATTGCCCTCAGCCTGGCATCATGAAATCACGACGATCCGGCACGGGGAGGAGGTCGTTGGAGAGTTCGATCATGCCTATCGGTTCGTGCGCTACACGGGAGGATCCCAGTCCGACTCTCTCATCGAGTGGGAATGGCGAGGTCGTCTCAGAAACACGCATCCCACCCATGCCATCGACGGCTGGCTGGTCTACGCCTTGAGCGGACGAGGCGGGCGCGCGGTGGCCTCTGATTCGCTCTTTATCCGCGCTCTGCTCCCGGGTCGAGTCCAGGATGTTCGACGCTCGGCTTGGATGGACCCGGACGCCACCACCGGCATTCACCACGGCACGTGGCGGGTGCACGGGGGCTCTTACTTCGAATCGCTGAACCCTTAGCTCCGTATGGACATGCACCACGCTGGCTTGGCGCGGGCCGTTATCGCCTCTGCAACACCGCGCCGTAGTGGGCACTCTCATCCCGGACAATACGGACCCCACGCCAGCCGGATTCGGCTGCCGCGCGAAACAGATCGTGCGGATCGACGAGCAACCACCTGAAGTACGGCCCTACACGGCCTTGGTACTCGACGCGAAGGCACTGCTCGCCCAGATACGGGCCATCGTGCAACGTCCCACGGAGCCAATCAGGGGGCAGTAGAGACTCCGACTCGCCATGCCCAGCCTCGCGACGGGCCGGGGATGGTGTCCCTGACGCCGGCGGGCGCTCGGCTGCCGGTGGTGTACGCCGCGCAGGCAGGTGACCGGTCGCGGGCGTTGCATCCCGCGCCGGTGGCTCGCCCAAGGACGCTGGCAGGCAGAATTCCGGAAGCTCTCGAAAGACAACCGATGTTGCCAGCAGCGTGGCCCCGGGACGAGTTACGGCGCGGCATCGGTCGAGCAGGTCGGTCAGTCCCCAGAGCGTCTCTGCCAGGCCCACGTTGTGACCCATCAGAAGCACAGTGCCGAATCTCAATTCGCCGGGCGCCAACAGATCGGGTAGGTCCTGCCACCGGCCTTGGCGCACGTCACGCACCCCGCGATCCCGGGCGAGCTTGCAGACCCCGGCTGATGCATCCAGAGCGACAACCCGATGCCCTTGCTCTTGCGCCCACAACGACCACCGTCCGGGACCGCAACCCAAGTCCAGAACCGGATCCTGCACATGGGGCAACAGTTCGCCTTCCCATTCGAAGGATTGGTCCGGAGGGGCGAAATATACCTCGGGCGAATGGTCCTCATCCAGGCGACCGTCGGCATACCGATAGGCATACGGGGCCGGTAGGCCGCGGTGGTAGTCGGTCATGATCCGACCCCACAGATCGACCTCGACATCGTGCGGATCCGGTCTCTCTCGCATGCGCAGGTGCGTCCGAATTCGTAGTGCAAGTACCGGTGGTTCTGGTCCACCATCGGGATTCAGCCCAATGCGAACCCAGCGGTGAACCCAGCGGTGAACCCAGCAACGAGCCCAACAGCGAACCCAGCGGCGAGCACCGGCCGATCAGCGCCACACACTCGAGCCCGCCGGGCCTTGCGAGGCGTCCGATCCTCTCGCGACGCTCAGCTCTCCGGAAACGCCCGCGGCGCCAAGGTAGCTGCTGAACCGCAATCTGTTGCCGGAGACAAGATTGAAGCCTCACTACTCTGGTCGCCATCGCTGCTTCCGCCCGACGGCTCACGACCCGACACGGGTGAGAACCGCACTCCGCCCTTCACCTTGGGGCTTCTACCACGCCCGCCCGGCCGCATACAACAACGCGAAGGCCAGTCCCGGCAAGCAATACGAGGGGCCGTCGCGCAAAAAGACGAGGGCAAGACCCGCCAGCGCCATCCTCCCCATCACGAGAGGAAGATGCCGGAATTGCCCTCGCAGCCCGGTTTGGTCAGACGCGAAAGGGCCCGTGCGCCAGCCCCCTGCCCAGCCCCAGGCCCAGTCCCAGCCCCAGGCCCACGATCAACGGCCAGAGGATGAGAAAGGCGGACGTGTCGTGGGGGGCAGCTTGACAGCGTCCCCACATCGCGGTAGCTTCTGAGCGTTCGTTACAGAGTCCTTTCGGTCCGGCATGTTGTCGGTGAAAAGGGAAAACGGTCGAAAGCCGTTGCGGGCCCGCCGCTGTAGTCGGGGACGACCTGCGCACTGTGCCACTGCCGCTTCGTTCGGTGGGAAGGCGCGCAGGCTCGGTTGATCCGAGAGCCAGAAGACCTGCCGAAGGGAGACATCAAGCGATCCTCGAGCCCGAGGCCGGCCGATTCGTTTGCAGCTTTGCAGTCCGGCAGCCGTCGTTCGAGGGCGCCGGGCTTTCGTTGTCCTGCGCACTCGACTCCCCCGGCCTTGAGCCTCCGATCATCGCGGAGCGGGATACCATCAGGGCACGTGCCCGCTCAGGCATCCTCCTCGAGGCCGGAGATGCCCGACACAGCGAAACGGAACCCGCCCCGCGATCCGCCGCGTTTCATAGCGCTTTCCGGAGCTCTCCTCGCGAGCCATTCCGGGACTCTTCCCGTGAGTGCCGCTGCGCCGTCTCGCGCGACTGCCCGCGCGGCGCGTCCAGGGGATCTCGCCGCAAGGCTCCTTCCGGACCATGCTCCACCCCGAGCGGCCAGTGGACAGCCAGAACGGTCGTGGCCGGCCGAGCGTTTGATGGTCCGTCCAATGCAGAGCGTGAAGGCCTGTCTCGCGGAGCGCGTGATGGTCCACCCGGCGGAGAGCGTGAGCGACATCCGCCGCCGCGCACGGGCTGCAGCGCTCGGCGTCTCGATGATGGGGATCCTCTGCGCCACCAGCGCCTCCGCCACGGAGTCCGCCGGCACGAATCCGCCCGACTCGCTCGGCGTGCCGCGTCCGCCGCGTCTCGTGGAGTGGAACGATACGACCGTAGTACGGGGCAGCCGGCTCTCCCGCATCGACCTGCTCCTGCGCGGCACCGGGTTCGCTACCTGGGTCGACGTCCGCGAACAGCGCGGCCCCGCGGAAGATGCCGCCGACCTGCTGGAGCGCAGCGTCGGATTGAGCGTGCGCCGATTCGGTGGCCCCGGCGCCACGGCGGGGCTCTCGATCCGCGGCATGGACCCCGGTCACGTCGAGATCTTCTTCGACCGGGTCCCTCTGCGCACCGCCGCGCGGGGACTCGTCGATCTGCACGCGCTCGATCTGGCCCAGATCGCGGGCATCGAAATCCATCGCAGCACGCCACCGGCCGATCTGGGCGGGGAGGCATCAGGCGCGGCGGTGCGCCTGGTTCCGCACCAGGCCAGCGGAACCCACCTACGATTCAGCGCGTCGGGTGGCAGTTTCGGCACGCGTGCGTTGGAAGCGTGCGGGTCGGTCGTTCACCGCGGGCTGCGCGCCCTGGTGACCGTATCCCGCCACGCAACCGAAGGCGGCTTCACCTACGATGATGACGGCGGCACGCCGCACGAGACCGGTGACGACGGCCGGCGCGCGTGGACGAATGGCGATTCCCGGCGCGAGGCGCTGTTCGTTAATGCAGGCCAGAAGCTCGGCACACGATGGGAGCTGAGCGCGTCCAGCCAACTCTACCGCTCCGACCAGGGCGTCCCCGGAACGGCTCACATGCCCACATTGCACGCCCGCATGGAGACCAGCGGCGCGCTCAACCGCGCAGGAATCCGATGGCGACATGACGGATCGCGCCCTCTCGAGACCGAGTTGTATGGTTTCCTGGGCACTGACGAGCGCAGTTTCCGGGATCCGGACCGCGAACTGGCCGTCACCGGAACGCGCACGCGGGTGGATCAGGAGCAGAAGCGTGACGGCGTCGGGCTGCACGTGCGGGCGACCCTCTCGGCGCCAGGCGGGCTGGGCCTGCATCTGCCCGAGCTCCTCTTGGAGCGCCGCAACGAGACTCTTCGCAACGTGCCGCTCGCCGATCGTCCCGAAGAAGATCGACGCCGGCGCTCGGGCGAGCTGTTGTCTGTGGGGAACCGCTGGGACCTGCAGGGAGGACGCATCGGTCTGGAAGGCTTCTACCGATGGGAGCGATCCACGAACAACTACACCGGAGCCTCCCCGTGGCGCCCGTTCGCGTCGCAACCGACCCACGTCACGCGGCACGAAGGTCCCCGATTCGGCCTGCGCTGGGACGTCGGCGCCGGATGGACCCTGAAGGCCAATCACGGGCGATTCGCGCGATTTCCGACGTTCACCGAGCTGTTCGGCTACGCGGGGACCATTCAGGGCAACGCCACGCTACAGCCCGAGCAGGGTCGGCGTTGGGACGCTGGCGGAAGCTGGATTCCATCCTCGCGCCCTCTGGGCATGCGCGTGTCGGCCGAGGCTTCCTACTACCGCACCACCCTCGAGCAGATGATCGTGATGATCACCATCTCCGATCGCGAAACCAAGCCGATGAACATCGATCGTGCTCAGGTGCAGGGTGTTGAACTCGCATTCACCGTCGATCACGTGCCGCTTCTGCACTCGCTGCGGCTGGCCGGCGCCGGACGGGGGGATGCATCGCTGAGCGGACACGCCGAGTGGCAGGAGTCGCGAGACGAGGGACGCTCGCCGGTCTACAACGGCAAGGAGCTGACATACCACCCGCGCTGGCGAGCGAGTCTGGCGCTGGAGGTAAAGCAGGGCTGCTTCGAACTGCGCCATCATGCACGGTACCAGGATGCGGTCTTCTGGGCACGATCCAATCTGCCAGAGTTCCGCAGCGCCGCCTTCTGGGAACACGATCTGATGATGCGCTGGCACGTGCACACGGATCGTCTGGCGCTGTCGCTACGGATCGAAAACCTGTTCGATGCGCGCCGTGAGGACCTGCGCGGATATCCGTTGCCGGGCCGCGCGTGGTACGGCGGCATCGATGTCGGACTCTGAGCACACAATGGTCGACCCCGCGGCGAAGACGCCCGGCAGGGCGAGCCCCCGAGCACGTTCCCCACGGGGCAGGAAGGCAAGAACGGGCCGGGCGCGGAAGAGCGGTCGGGAGCAAGCCCAGGCGCGGTGCGGGGGCCGGGAGCACGGCCCGCGTGTGGGACGGGGTCGCGAGAACGGGCCAGGCGCGGAAGGGGCGCGCGCAGACACGGCGCACGTGGAGAAGCCGCGCAGGCGGAAGAAGCACACGCGCAGACACGGCGCACGTGGAGAAGCCGCGCAGGCGGAAGAAGCGCACGCGCAGACACGGCGCACGTGGAGAAGCCGCGCAGGCGGAAGAAGCGCACGCGCAGACACGGCGCACGTGGAGAAGCCGCGCACGTAGAGTCCTCACGCAACGCCTTGATGGGAGGAACGGACGATGGAGTCAGGCACAATCCAGAGGCCCGCTCACACCGCCGCCGCCGGTGGAGGAATCTCGAGCACGAGAACAGCCAAGGTGCCAGGTGGAGGGCTACAGATGCTTTCGGGCCGAATGCGATCATGGTATGTCATCTCGCTGACCGCTCTGTCTTCGCGCGCTTTCCCGCTGGCCGCCGTCCCGCTGGCCGCCGTCCTGCTGGCCGCCGTCCTACTGACCGCCGTCCTACTGGCCGCCTTCGCCTCGGGCGCGCTCGCTGAATTGCCACCGTTTGTGAGCGGCGACTTCACATACGTGCTCACGTCGGAGTACGACTACAGCGCCGGCAGCGATGCGGTGATGGATATCAACCCGCCTTGGGAGACTGCCCTCTACCTCAATGACTGGGTTGGTGACACCGAGGCCGTTTTCTACAACGGTCTGATTTACGTGGTCAGTCGCTGGGGAGCCGATCACATCACCGTGATGGATCCAAGCGATGATCTGAGGATCGTGCGCCAGTTCAGCGTGGGCGCCGGATCCAATCCACAGCACATCTGCTTCGTCGACGAACACCGCGCCTTTGTGACGCGCTACGAGACAACTGAGCTGTGGGAAGTCGACCCCTCGACCGGCGACCACACCGACACGATTGACCTCTCGCCGCTCGCCGACGCCGACGGACTGCCCGAGATGCACAAGATGGCCATCCACGGCGACCGGCTCTACGTCACCATCCAACGGCTGGACCGTGGGTCCTATTGGAACCCTGAGGGGACGTCCTACCTGGCCGTCATTGACCTGGCCACCAACGTGCTGATCGATATTGATCCAGAAACTCCCGGCACGCAGGGCATCGTGCTGACGGCTCCGAACCCCAATGGCGGGATCTGGGTGGATCCTCTGACCGGGGATTTTCTGATCAGCGAGCTGGGCTTCTACGGTGTGGCCGACGGTGGCATCGAGCGCATTGATCCCGATACGCATGCCAGCCTGGGGTTTGCGTTGACTGAGGCCACGCTGGGCGGGGACTTGCACGCTTGGACGACGGGCAACGGCTGGGAAGGCTACGCAGTTTCTCTGTCGTCGAGCTGGACGACACGGCTCGTGACGTTCGACCTGCAGAGCGGACAGGTGACCGGGGAGATAGCTACCAGCAGCGAGTACGCCTATGCCCATGTGGTCGTCGATCTGGTTCGCCACGAGCTGATCGTCTGTGATCGGACCTACTCAAACCCAGGGCTGCGGATCTACGATACCCGGACGTTGGAGCCACTTACGTCCCAACCCATCGATGTCGGTCTCTATCCTCACTGGCTGCTCGCTGTTCCTGGACCCGATTCGGGGGTGCACAACCAACCCGCGACTTTCAAGCCGCGCCTGATGGCCTTCCCGCAGCCCGCGGTTGGACCGGTGACCGTGCGTTGGATTGCCCAGGCCCGCCTAGAGGGGCACGCGGCGCCCGGGGCGGCGTGGGGGCCCCGGGCGACATCGGCGGCGAGGGGGCCTCGTGCGACGTCGGCGGCGTGGGGGCCCCGGGCGACATCGGCGGCGTGGGGGCCTCGTGCGACGTCGGCGGCGTGGGGGCCTCGTGCGTCCGGGGCATCTGGAGAAGTTGCGCCTCCGCAGTCATCCGGGACACCCGAGACCTTCGGGGACCTCCGGGCACCCGAGACCGTCGGGGACCTCCGGGCACCCGAGACCGTCGGGGACCTCCGGACACCCGAGACCTTCGGAGACCTCCGGGCAGCCGAGACCGTCGGGGACCTCCGGGCAGCGGGCACGAGGGTTTCCCTCGGAAGCGCAGGAGCGAGCCAAGCCCAAGTGGCAGCGGCTATCCACGGGGTCCCGAATGCCCCGCCGCGTATCCTGATCTTCGATGCTACCGGCCGACAAGTGACCACGCTCCGGCCTCAGCCCACAGGTGGCATCGGGGTATTGGAAGCGGTCTGGGACGGCACAGACTCCCGCGGGCGGAGACTGCCGTGCGGCATCTACCTTGCCCACATCGGGTCAAGCGACCCAAGCATCGGATGCAGCATTCGTCTGCTTCGCTGATCCGCCCGCCGACCTTGCGCGACCGGGACACATGAACCGCGGGGCGTGACTGGCGCATTTGAGCCAATCGATGAAGATGGTGCCGGTGGCTTGCCGGGTGTCTGAACACACGACGGAGCGTGGCCTTCGGGGTGCGCATCCTTGGGCGAGTTGGGCGGCCCCACGCTGGGTGGCGGAGCCGGCTCCTCGCCTCGGCGCCACGGCTCAGTCGCCCAGCTCTCGCCCACCGGTAACCTGGCTTCCGGAGATTGGTGCGGCGATGTATCTCAAGTGACCGGGGCCAGGTCGCGGCCGGTCCCGGGAAGGGACCGACGCGCCGGATGGACACGCCATCTTCCCGCCAGGAGTCACCCGGGCACCGGGGACGAACCTTCCGGAAGTCCCCAGCGCCCCTCCAGGTGCCTGCAGATGCCGGCAAGGGATCTGCGGGGGCCTCAGACTGACCCGCGAGGGCACTGACCAAACACCAACAAGAGTTGCGCCTGCCACTTACCCGACTCCGACCAGGCCACCAGCGAATCGTGCCTGGCACTTGCCCGACTCCGACCAGGCAACCAGCATCATGGGTCGGCGGGATGACGTGCCCGAAGTCTCCGAACGGCGGGGCCAAAGGCAATCCCCTTGAGATGGATCCGGATTGTCCGCATCATCGCTCAGGGAGTGCCGATCTAAAGATGGAGGAAGGGCGCTCGATAATGTGAGCAGCCAATGGCTGTGCCCGGTGGTTCATGCAAGTGAGCAGCCCATGGCTGTGCCCGGTGGTTCATGCAAGTGAGCAGCCCATGGCTGTGCTCGGTGGTTCATGCAAGTGAGCAGCCGATGGCAGCAAGTGAGCAGCCCATGGCTGCAATTGAGCAGCCAATGGCAGCGCGAAGTGGTACATCCAAGGCGCCGGTCCTCAGCCACGATTGAATCGGAGCACGCATGCAGCTCGGCCGGACTCATAGGGCTCAGGTCAGATTCCCCATTCACTTCACCGCGCCCGATCGGTCCAAGACCTACATCGGCGAGACGATCGATATCTCCTCCAACGGGTTCTCGGTGCAGGTGCGCACCGAAGACCCTCTGCCCACCATCATCTTGGCGGGGCTGCTGCCGACCGAGATCGCGGGCGATGCCATCCTCTGTAAAGCCCGGGTCGTCTGGCAGGGCGGATTGGCCGGGGGAACCAAGCGCGCGAGTTACAAGATCACCTCGATTGCCCAGAAGAGTCAGGAACGCCTGGCTCAGATCATCCAAGAGTCGGTCGACGCACTGATCGAAGAGGTCCAGAGCTTGCCCCTCTTCCGCGCCTCCGATCGCAGAGAGGCCGAGGCTCTTCTGCACATCGCGCGATCCCGGGACATTCCCGGCGACACGATCCTATACGATGCCGACGGCAAGACTGGTGTCGGTCTGATCATCACGCTGGAAGGTAGTCTGCAGAGCACGGGTGCTTCGCCGGATGCTCCACCTTGGGGTCCGGGATCCGTGATGGGGCAGTGGACCGACAATGCCGAGCCGATCCCGCGCGGACTCCGGGCGATAACCGATGTGCGCATTCTGCATTTGCCCGGATCCCTCCTACCCGAGCTCGAGCAGAATGCACCCGAACTGGCAGCCCGTCTCCGCGGCGTGCTCGGGCATGTTCCCGATCCGGAAGCAAGCAGCCTCCAGCGCCGTGCGAGGCGCAGGCTAAGACCGAATATCCTCAACGAGCTGCAGGAGATCCCTACCCTGCCCGCGATCTTCAACGCTGTGATGGACTGCATCGAAGATCCGGACTCGACCCCGCGCGATCTGTCGCAGATCATCCGCAAGGATCAATCTCTGACCACCAAGATCCTCAAGACGGTCAACTCGGCACTCTATGGTTTCAGTCGTCGCATCGCTTCGGTCGATGAGGCGGTCGTGCTCCTGGGAATGAGCCAGACGGCGAATCTCGCCACCACGGCGATGCTGCTCAACACGCTGGTCGATCCCTCGCGGCCGGAGAAGCGCCCCGAAGCCTTCTGGGAGCATTCCCTCGGATCAGCGTACATCGCCGCGGCCATCGGCGAGTATTTGCGGCACGGGGCATCGTCGCGTCGGTCGGGCGCCGCAGTGGGCTCGGTCGGCCACCGTTCCGGCCAGTCCGGAACCTTGGGCGGCGGGGCTGATAGCGCTGGTAGCCACGGCGCAGAGGCTAGCGCTCCGCAGGCGCCTCATGACGCCAGCGCAACCCCGCGCGGCAAGAACCCACCGCGGGGACGGCTCTCCATTCCCCTGGATCGTCTGTTTACCTTGGCAGTGGTTCACGACATTGGACTCGTCGCGCTCTACGTGAAGTTCCCTGAACACTATGATGCCGTCCAGAAGGCGGTCGCGGAGCATGGCAGTTTCCACCGGGCTGAATTGGAGCTCCTGGAGATCGACCACTGTCAGCTCGGATATCGGATCGCCCAGGCCTGGCGGTTGCCCGAACCCATGCCGACCGTCATCGCGGAACATCACCTACCTCAGATTTGGGCCGAGGAGATGCAGGACCGAACGAAGTTGATTGAGCTTCTTCGCGAAGATCCGCTCGTCACACTGGTCTCTCTGGCCGATCTGATGACGCGTCACTGCTTGATTGGGGTCGAGCAGGATGCGACGCCGCCAGCGATCCCGGAAGTCTTCCTCGAGGCGCTCGGCCTCAGCGAGGAAGAGACCGGAGAGGTGCTCGAGCAGGGCCCACTGTTCAAGGAAAAGGCCGAGCTCTTTTTTCGGGGCGTGACAGTCTGATTGCTGATTGGGGCAGGCCCAATCGGCCGAAGGGTTCCCTCGATGCCCTGGTCCTGTGGCCTGGTCCTGCGCTCTGGTCCTCCGGCCTGGGCCTGCGCCCTGGTCCTCCGGCCTGGGCCTCCGGCCTGGGCCTGCGCTCTGGTCCTGCGGCCTGGACCTTCACCATGGTCCTGTGGCCTGGTCCTGCGCCCTGGTCCTGCGCCCTGGTCCTCCGGCCTGGACATTCACCATGGTCCTCCCGCGTTTTCAGCGATGTCCCGCCGCCCGACACCACCCAGGCCCGCCCCAGCGCGCGCCCCCAAGAACGCGGGATCGCGGGACCGCGGGACCCGCCAATGTGCGTTGGAGAGCGAGAGACCGTGTTCCCCTCCAGTGCGCCGCGGAAGGCCTGTGACCGTGGAATCCGCCAACGTGCGCCTGAGGGAACGCGGAGCAGGTTGACACCCTCCTCGGATGACGGGGGTGAAGCTCGTCGCACGAAGTGGAAGCCTGGGTGCTGGCATCGCCGACGCCCACCCGCCGAATTCCAAGGCCGTCTCCCTGCGATCCTGTGGCCCCTTGCACCCCGCTGAGGAGGGCATTCGGGGGCGGTAGACGCCCTGCCTGCCGCGCTGGTGAGCAATCCTCCTCTACCAATCGCCCCCGAGACTACTCCCTTGACCGTCTTAGCCAACGGGCGTCGAGGTTCTTCTCGTGCCACAGTCGATGGCACTTGTTGCACAGGGTCACCAGATTCGCAGGATCATTGCCCCCACCTCTTTCGCGCGGAATGATGTGGTGCACCTCCAGGAATCGCGTGTTGACACATCCACGTCCCTGGCAGCGGTACCGGTCGCGGGTAAACACGGCGCAACGCACCGAAGGTGGAATCGAAGCGCGACGGTCGCAGCTCGTCGACGTACCCCTTCCGGCGGCCGCAGCTTCGGCGGGCGCTTCGAGCATGCCTTCCTGCGCGCCGCATTGGCCGGTGTTCGAGTCTTCGGAACACAGAGTAGAGGCTGGAGCATCGGCCGGCAGTGCCTCAACCTCCTCGGCGGACGGCGACTCAGCATCGGCCGGCAGTGCCTCAACCTCCTCGGCGGACGGCGACTCAGCGTCGGCTGAAGTCCTTGCGTGGGTTGGCCGCACCAGTTCGGTTTGCTTCGGCCGCAGCGGTTCGGTGTGTTTCGGCCGCACCAGTTCGGTTTGCTTCGGCCGCAGCGGTTCGGTGTGTTTCGTAGAAAACGCGCCAGCCTGGCCTGGCCGGCTTGCCATGCCGTGACCCGTAGGAGAATCATCCTCAGAGTTCGACCGAGGCATTCTGTTGCGCGTGTGGATGATGTGGGCGTCGCATTCGGCAGCGGCCAACTGCGCCGGTGCGATAGGCAGGAAACCTCGCTGAGTACGCACGACTGCCGCGCCACAGGAGTCGCATTTGTAAATTACTATTGTATAGGTACTTGCGGGTGTGCCCCGGGGCACGGGGGGGCGTTCCGGCTTCCTGTTCGACGCGGGTCCTTCCTCGTGCTCGTTCTGCTCCGTGCGAGCTGCTTGCGGGTCTTGCATCCCAAGCGCAGCGTTGACAGCGAGTGCGTCGAGCGCCTGTAGGAGGATCTGTTCTCGCGACGCGGACGCGGGGGCTCCGCGCAGCTTGCGGATCCGCTCCAACATGGCCTCAAACCGGGCCAGCTCGACAGGAGAGAGGCGCAGGACGATCGATACATCGCTTTCGTCCATCAACGTCGCGCCAGCGCGCGCAAGGTCCTGTTTCTGCTCCACGTCCGGCAGTGTGGGTGGGCTCGTTTGCGAACCTGCCGCGGTCCCCACCGCGCTCACATGGGATGAGCATGCCTTCACCCGGTTCTTCTCCAGCGACCTTACGTTCGCATCCTCCAACCCGGGTTGAGCCGGGTCACTCCGCCGCTGCATCGCCCTCCTCTTGCACTCGAACGCCACCTTCTCTTCAAGAGCCCTCCGTCCCAGCTCTCGGGCCGCGGCCAACCATCGCGCCTCATTTGTGGGACTGGAAACCTTCACGATGGCTCGCACCTTGGTCCAACCCAGCTCACCTGAATAGAGCGCCCTGCGAATCAGTGGCAGCGGCTCGAGGGCCTTGATCAAGTGCAGATAGCGCCGGATCCGATTCGACGAAACCCCGAGTTCCTGAGTCGCATACCCTTCAATCGACGAATAGCCGAATTCGCGGTAGAGCCTCCGCCGGTGGACTTCCTTGAACCAGAGAAAGGTGTTGCGGTCGGCCCAACACATCGCCGCCAGACATTCCTGGAGCCGCCGGTGCACCTCCTTTGCCGACAGACGAGGCTGAAACGAGGCAGCGGTGATCGGCGATTCGTCGACGCTCCCTGTTGATGAGTCGTCACATCTCCCCCTGCTTATGGCGTGCTTCCGGGATCCAGCGCTGTCTCTTGGTGCCTGCGGACTCTCGTCGCCGGACACTCCCGCGCCGAGCATAGCTTCTCTGTCGGCTCCGCCGCCGCCTGCCGTCGTTCCTTCCTCGGCTCCGCCGCCGCCGGCTTGTGGGCTGCCCAGCTCGTCGTCGGAGTTCCGGCGGCCGTGGCCCCGCACGGGGCGAAGCACATTCGGTGAATTCGGTGACGCTTCATCTCTGCATCGTTCGAGAGATGCCTCCTCAGAAACGCCTCTTGTCGATGCGGCAGCAGTGGGACTGCCTTCCATACGCGAACCCCCTTTGTGGCCGATGGTCATTGAATGCGTTTTGGCCGGGTTGGAGCCCTGGACGCAAGAAGCTCATGCATCAATGGGCTGAATGGTGCGTCCCGTGGACTATGAAGAACCGGTCATATGCACGGAATCAACGAGCAAGAAACAGACCAAGGGGGCTCGGATTCGGCTAAGAACCATCGGAGGCGCGGAGCAAGGCGAGTGATCTCGAGCCGCGAAGCGACGTCTTGGCACCGAATCGGCTTGTGCTTGCGTCAGAGAGCGTGGCGCGTCGATGCCCGGCCAAGACTGCGGCGTCGTTTCCTCACCCCCTCGTATGCACTGAGCCGCGGCACTCCTACCACAGTCGTCCTGTGCGTCTCAGCAGCATCTGGACCCGCAGGGAGAGCCGTTCAATCTGGAGTTGCCGAACGCAACTCCGTGCAGGCGGGTGCGCGTCGGGCGAATCGATACGTCACCGGACGGCCGCAGCCACCGCCACCCGGCGTTGACCGCAGCGGAGGCGGCAGGACGCGGCAACCGCACCGGAGGCGGCGAAACGTGGCAACCGCAGCCACCACCACCCGGCGTTGACCGCAGCGGAGGCGGCAGGACGCGGCAACCGCACCGGAGGCGGCGAAACGTGGCAGCCGCAGCCACCGCCACCCGGCGTTGACCGCACCGGAGGCGGCAGGACGCGGCAACCGCAGCGGAGGCTTCCGTGCGGCTGATGTGAAGAGCTGGTCATCAACGAGAGAGGATCGGTAGCAGTGCAGAAGCGCATGAAACGTCGAGAATCCGACAGGACTCCTCCGTGGCACGATGCGATGAGGACTGCGCAGGTCGGCGGCTCGCCGTCGGCTGCCCCCACGTCACTTTCCGGCCTGAGGGGAACAGGCTCGCCACCTCACGATCGGTCCCCGATCTACACATCGAGCCCGCCGAACCCAAGGCTCGGGAAGGCGAGTTCGAGATGGCGGCCACGTCGGGAGACGAGGACACGGAGGTCACCAGCCAGACCAAAGATACCTCTGACGTCCCCGTCCTGGCTTCTGCTGCTCGCAGCCTCGATGGTGATCGCCTCGATACCCGGCTGTTCGCGCGAAGATCACATCGGGCCCCAGCCCGACACCAACGCCCCCTTGATCCGGATCACGACCCCGCTCCCCGGGGAGTGGGTGGCCGATACGGCCCACGTCGCCATCGATGCCACCGACGACATCGGCGTCGCTCGTGTGACACTGTGGGTAGACGGACGTCCATCTGCCAGCCGTCACGAGGAGCCGTGGAGCTTCCCGTGGGATACGTCGGCGCTGCCGGACAGCTCACTGCACGTACTTCGTGCAGAAGCGGTCGACGCTGCCGGCAACTTGGGCGTCTCCGACTCCATCGGGATTCGGGTGCGATCCAATCACGCCCCGGAAGTGCGCATCGTGTGGCCACCAGACGGCCTGTGGATCGAGCGCGGTGAAATCACGCCACCGTGGCGCTGTGTGGCGATCGACCCCGAGGACGGGATCCTGCCACCCGCTTCCGTCTTCTGGCGCTGCAACGGATCACCGGTCTGCCAAGAGGTGCTTGCATGTGATCCGCCGGGGCTGCCCGCCGGGCGCCATCGGGTGACGGCAATCGCCGAGGATCGTTGGGGCCGTCACGGTAGCGCCACCTGTTCGCTCATGGTGTTTGTCTACTCGGACGCAACGGCGCCCGGATCCGTGGTCGAGGACTTCCTCGCCGCCCTACGCGCCCGGCGCCCGCTCACTGCGCTGGACATGCTCTCGCCTCGATTTGCCCTGCACTCTCCGGGCAGGGGCGCGTTGGATCCTCCGTTGGCGTTTGAAGCGTTCGGGGCCGCTCTGGCCGCCTTGTTCGCCGACAGCTCGGTTGCTTCACTGCAGATGGGCGCGCATGTCGGCGCGATCGAGGTGTTCCAATTGCGCGAGAAGCATCATGCCAAGGTGGAACTGCGCGACGTGGAGCTGCGGATCGAGCGCATCGAGGATGAGGAACCGGCGACAGCGGCGTCGATTCTGGAGATCCGGTCATCGGCGGCGCGCATCTACTTGTCTCGCGGGTCGCGCCTCCAGGGCGATGACGTCTGGGGGATCGTGACATGGTGGGACCTACATGGATCGACCTGGACGTCTCCGGGTGGATCGTCTCTGAGCGATCTTCTCAACGATGCGCTGAGGTAGACGGTCCCACGTGCGCGACTCCTGCCTATCCGCCGAGTCCTGGTCGCCCCTACGTCAGGCCCCCACCGAGCGACCGCTTCACCACAGGCCTGCGTGCCCCAATGCCGCATGACCGGCAACCCGGGGCAGCGGACCCGCCATGCCGCATGACCGGCAACCCGGGGCAGCGGACCCGCCATGCCGCACGATCGGCAACCCGGGGCAGCGGACCCGCCATGCCGCACGACCGGCAACCCGGGGCAGCGGACCCGCCATGCCGCACGATCGGCAACCCGGGGCAGCGGACCCGCCATGCCGCACGATCGGCAACCCGTCGCGGGTGGGCGGGCGTGGCCCAGTGTTGACAGCGGGACAGGGCGCGCGCGGGCCCAGGGTTCTCACCAATACGGAGGGCTACGCCAGACACCTTGGCGGTCTCACTCCTGTTGCATGGCGTTGATCAACGTATCGATCACCCGCTGGGCTCCGCCGCCCTCGGGTGAGCCAAAAACGGCCCTGACGTAATCGCGCCACGCCTCATCGGCCGGTGGCCCTACAAGCCTGCCTTCGAGGGTCGCCTGCAGCAAACGGCACAGCTCACGCTCGTCCACCGCCTTTTTCACGAGCATGCCTGGGTCGGGAACAAGGGGTGTCGTGCGCTCGTTCACCCTCATGAAGATCACCGGCAGCCGATGCAGAATGCCCTCAGCGACCTCCGGCCCTTGCGTCGTCAAGAGAACATCCATCGCCTCATATCCCTCGCTGAACTGGATTGGGAGCACGGGATGCATCCAGGAAAGACCGTTCGCAATCGCAGATTGACGGAAGGCTTGGATCTCGCCTTCGTCCGGAGTCGCCAGTCGCAGCAACAAGAATGCATCGTCGCGACCACGCAGGCACGTGCCCAGCCAGGTCATGATCAAGGAGTGCTCCTCGGGACGGCAAGCCAGCCCCAGCACCTTCTGGCCCTTTTCGACACCCCAACGGGCGCGGGCTGATCGAAGTGCGTCGGCATCCATGCCGGCACCGAAGGCCACCGTATCCAAGCGAGGATCCCCGGTCGCGGCCACAGTCGAGGGATCGAGAATACCCCGCTGAACAAGCTGGCCTTTGGCCTCGGGGGTGAACACGCAGAGGCGATCGGGCATGATCCTCGATGACTCGGGTCCCGGCTTCGCGCCCAGACATAGATCCTGCGACCACTGACCCGGCCGCAGTTGCAGCCCCACCGTTGGAATCCCCAGCTTCTTCGCGGCCTGCAGAATCGGCCGATTGCCGTGACCTTCGTGGGTCATGAGGATCGCATGCGGTCGAACGCCCCGCAGGAAGTGGCTCTCGCGCCGGGTATCCCGCGCGTGCTCGGGAAGACGTCGGTCGACGGCCTCATCCAACCACGCGATCATCAAGTCGCTGATATCGAGTCCCTCGAACACCAGTGATTCGCGCAGCTCGGGATGCGCCCGAAGTGTTCGCCAGGCACGCTGGATGCTGCGGGTCTCCAACGCACCCCGACTCTTGTGCGCCAGCAGGAACAGCAGATGGCGCCAGTACACGGGCGGCAGCTTGCTGCCCGTCATGGCGCCAACGTCGGGGTGGTAGCTATCGGATCGGTAGTAGAGGCGAAACGGAAGTCGACGACCCTCGCGCCACACCGCCTCGAGGTGGACGTCGGTGCGTGACCAGCTTCCATCGAGTCCGCGCCGTCGCATCCAGCACCGGGAGTCCGAAACCAGCAGCACCTTCGGTCGGCGCAGAAAGAGGTCCTCGACCAGAAACTGGATCCCGTGCCAAGCATCCTGCAACAGGAAGAAAAGCTTGCGGGCGCGGCGCTCCGTCGCAGTCTCGCGGGTCCTGGTGATCGGCTCGTTGACGAAAGCCATCTCCGGTCGAAACACGACCCCCTCGGACTGATCGGCGATCGCCTTGAGAAGCAGGCGCTGATGGCGATCGATCCCAACTGTCTGCAGGAGAAGACCTTGGTCCGTCATCAGACGCGCCAGATGCTCTCGCATCGTAATGAGACTGCACATCCAGCGCACCATCTCATCGCGCAGAAAAGCCCAGTAGTTCAGGTCCCGCGTCGCGAGGACCTGGGCGAGATCCCAACGCCGCGCCTGTTGATCCACCCAGCCCTGAACACGCCCAGGCAGGTCGCGATCGAGCAGAGCAGGCTCGAATTCCACCCCCTCATTGAGAAACGCTCGCAGGCCCGGAAAGAGATGACTGATCTCCCTGTATCCGCGGGGGACATGGATCAGTGATCCATCGGGCCAATGCTCGGGCAACAGCCTCTGCACCGCACGCGGCTCCATGGCGGGATGCACGAGGATGAGGTCCGCCCGGCGGCGAACCCGAGTGCTCTTGCCGCTCCCGGCTCCGTCCCGCAAAGCCCATCGTGATTCCCGACGAGCAGGTCTGGACGGCGACGCTACCGGCGCGATCCCCGGCAGCGAACCGCCCGTACGCACCTCGGGCAATGCGCCCTCCTGCCCCCTCGGTGCACGCTCTGGCTCGCCCGGCGCGCCACCGGGGCCCGAGCCGCCCAGGGCTCCCTCCGCCCCGCTCGGTGCAGAATCTGGCTCGCCTGGCGCGCCAGAGGATTCTGGATGATCCGCCGCCATCATCGACCTGCGTCCCCCTCTCGCTACCCGTTGTCACCGCCTACGGACAACGGGCCCCAAACGCACAGCTTCAGGACCAGCCTCTCAGGAGTCAAGCGTACTCTGTGCAGGCCAGAATCCCGGAGCCTGCTGACGAGTCGACGCCCGTTCGCCGGTGGCCGCCGCGCTGCACGAGTCGACGTCCGTTCGCCGGCGGCCCCCGCGCGTCATCACCCGCTGCAAGCTCGCGGCCGCCGCGCTGCACGAGTCGACTTCCGTTCGCCGGCGGCCCCGCGCGTCGTCACCCGCTGCAAGCTCGCGGCCGCCGCGCTGCACGAGTCGACGTCCGTTCGCCGGCGGCCCCCGCGCTCCCAGACCTGCGTGCTCCGGTGGCCGCCGCACCCCACCGCCCGTTGCACGCTCAGTGCCCGCCCCCGCCTTTCGTACCCTCGAACCCACCGCGAGTGCCCTTGGGGGCGACATTCCCTACCCCGGGCGCACCTAGGTGGTCGGTCGTGGTCGCGGCCGCGGCCGGATAGTGCGACCTTCCCAAAGGAGATCGGCTCGCGGCCGAGCCCAAGGGGGTTCTTGTCGACACGACGTCCCCGGTCGGCACGAGTCATGGGCCGGGTGAGACCACCCCGTTCACCGGGGCAAGGAGAGCAGGCTGAGGATGACAGCAATGGAAACGGCGGGTTAGACTGCGCCGTCCGCCAGAACACTCAGCCTGCACTAGGATAATCGTCCTGCATGCGGGAAGTCTGGTACTCAGCAGGCGATACTTCGACCGGAATGCGCGCGGGGGGGCGTCGTGGCGCGCTCCCATCGCGGGTAGCAACGCGCCCGACGAAGACCGGAAGGCCGGTGGTTGCATTGGCGAAGCTCACCACGCAAGCAGGTTGGGTCTCGCTGGGACGCGGGGTCACAGCCTTGGCGGGTTTGGCGACCGCCATGGTGCTCTCACGCGTCCTCCCCCAGGCCGAATACGGGGCCTACCGACAGGTATGGCTTGTCTTCTACGCTCTGGCCCCGCTCATGGAACTGGGAATTCCCCCCAGCGTGTCGTTCTACCTTCCACGATTGTCGGGCAGTGAGATCAAGACCTATCTCGTGCAGCACGGACTCCTCCTGCTCGCCTCCGGCGGGTTGATGAGCCTGACCTTCCTCACGCTGGGCGGATTGATCGAGCGGCTCTTCGGCAGCGAAGGGCTCCAGGGGATGCTCCAGGCCTTCGCGCTCTTCCCAGCAATGATGCTGCCCTTCAAGCTGACAGAGAACGCCTTGATCACCCTAGGCCGAGCCCGGTTGGCGGGCGGTGTGGCCGGGGGAGGCGCGGTGGTCCAGGCCGCAGTCGTGCTAGTGTGCGTCCTGTCGGGCGGTTCGCTCGCGCAGACCTTCTTGCTGATCTCGCTCTGGGCCCTCGCCCGTTGGTTGCTCGCCGCGGTATCCCTGCTCTATCTGGCCCGGCACCACCGCGTTCTCTGGAACTTGAGAACACTGCTGAGCCAATTGCGGTTCGCCCTCCCCATCGGCGGCGCCGCCGTGGCAGGCCTCGGTGCCCGTCAGATCGATCAGTTCATCGTCTCCTCGAGATTCACACCTGCGCAGTATGCGGTCTACATCAACGGTGCTTACGACATCCCATTGATCCATATCCTCACGGTCTCCGTGACGGCGGTGCTCGTCCCCGCTCTGGTGCGCGCCCGAGATCGACGGGACGACGAGGAGGTGCGGCGCCTCTGGCACGGGGCGGCCCAACGACTCGCCTGGCTCTACTTCCCGGTGTTCTGCTTCCTCTTCGTCACGGCACGGCCGTTGATGGAACTGCTCTTCTCAGAGCAATATGTCGCCAGTGCGGGTCCTTTTCGGGTCTTTCTCTTCCTGCTGCCTTTGCGCATTGCCTTGCATGGCGCGTTCCTGCGTGTGGTCGGACGCTCGCGGCCGATTCTGATCGCCTCGCTGGGCGCACTCTTGATCAGTGGCACGCTGGCCATCGCGCTGGTCCAGATCCGGCCGCTGGGGATCTTGGGCCCAGCGCTGGCGGCGACCCTCGCCGCCTATTGGGCGGCCTACTACGCGATCAAAGTCGGTGTACGCACGATGGGATGGCGTTGGGCGGATTACTTCCCTTGGCGCCGACTGACGGGCATCATGCTCGTGGCCGTCGCCGCTGCCCTACCCGCAGCCTGGTTCGGACACCTGGTGGCGGATCGTGGTCCGGTCATCCACCTGGCCGTCGCAGGTCTCACGTTTGCAGGCTTCTACCTGGTAATCGGGGAATGGACCGGGGCCGCGCGCGCGCGCGAGTGGATCCGGGCTGTCGGGGACTTGCTGCGGCAGCGATGAGCGCACAGTCAGGTGGTCTCAGGCAGCTGGATTCAAGCAGGTGGTCTCAGGAAAGTGGTCTCAAGCAGGTGCGCCCAAGCAGATCGTCCCAAGCAGGTGCTCCCGAGCATTTCGACCCGAGCAGGTGCGCCCAAGCAGATCGTCCCAAGGTCGCCTTGCTCCTGGTCGCGTCGCAACGGCACTCCGCCACCAGACACTCCACGGGTCGTATCTTGACGGGGTCCAGGCTTTGCCGGGGATGCCGCTCGTTGCTCGGATTTAGAGCAGCTTGCCGATGCGCTTGATTCGGGGCAGAAAACGCTTGGGGTCGAAGGAAAAATAGAGCACGTCGGCCTTGGCGATGACGAGCTCCATCGGAACAGGACCGAAATAGCGACCATCCAGGCTGGCATCGCGGTTGTCACCCAGCATGAACAGATGGCCTTCGGGAACCACGAACGGCGGAACGTTGTCGAAGCGACCGTTTGCTGAACGGTTGATGTGCTTGACGTACGGCTCATCCTGCGCCTGTCCGTCGATGTAGAGGACCTTGTCGCGCATTTCCACGCGCTGTCCTCCCACCGCCACGCAACGCTTGATCAAGGTCTCACCGGTCTTCGGGCTCTTGAAGATGACGATGTCGCTAGGCTCCGGATCACGCAATCCCGGCATGCGCTTGCCGTCGGTGAACGGGATCCGCGCCCCATAAGTGATCTTGTCAGCGAAGAGGAAATCACCCACCAGGAGTGTGTCTTCCATCGAACCCGACGGAATGCGGTAGCCTTGCACCACAAAGGTGATGATGGGCAGCATCACGGCCAAGACCACGACGATGGTCTTGAGCCACTCGATACCTTCCTGTTTCCACTCCGCAGCCGTCGTGGGAATGCGCAACCAACCACCGGTCATCGGTGCATCCTCTTGCCTGCCTGACATGGTGGATCACCTCAAAAGGCCTCGTCCGAAACATCCTGGCGCTTCATGCGAATACGATTCATACACCTTTCAGTTCCGCTCGCAAACAAGGCACTGTACCGCAGTCAGTTAGGCCGTTCAACCCATCATTCCCCGGCGTACAGGGCTTGTGCCGCGCGGGCGGCGTGATCCCCCGTTCTCTGAGCGGCGTCGCAGACCCCGTCCGATCGCACCCCCAGAGCAAGCTGGCGATACCCGGGCCCGTGTCGCGATTTCTGTAGGGTTTGAGGATTCCCCCACTACATCGTCCAAGACGGCTCCGGTGGCGTCGGCCATCACCACTGCCCCGACTCGACGGCGAATGGGGGCCAGCTCCTAGCGCAGGAACAAGATGCGGGCGTGCGCGCTGCGTCCCTCACCCACCAGACGCGCCAAGATGATGCCGGTCGGAACGTCGGCTCCTGGTCGCCAGCGATACGCACTCGCCGGACCCGCAACAACGACAGCATCCAGGAGCCGGCCCTGCAGATCGAAGAACTCCAGCCGACCCGAAGCGCCCGAAGGCAGCCTGAACACGAGAGTAGCCTCATCCCAGCACGGAGAGGCGCTCGGGCGTAGCAGCAGAGCGGGTCTCCGTCCGTCGGCGGTGAGATCTGGATCAACAGCGGAAATCTCTATGGGCTCTATCATGACGGCGCCCACGGCGGGGAAGATCGCCAGCGAGAGATTCGGGATCTCGATCCAGGGCCCCCCGGTGCCGGGCAACGTGTCGCTCAGGCAATACTCTCCCGCTGTGGTCATCCCGTAGTAGATCGGATATCGCTCCGGGCGATCCAGGGCATAGCGAACCGCCCAGGTGCATGCTTCGCCTTGCAGGACCGCGTTGCACTGCCACTGATCCCAACCCTCCAGCACCGACAGCCTCGCCAACGTGCGTCGCCATGCACGCGGAACATCGTCCGGCGCCTGGAGCACCTCGTAGAGAAGGGCGAGAGAATAGATCTCCCCGGCGCCCCCCCTGGTCGAGTCACCATTTCCGTTGTAGTCACGCGGGTGGTCGAGCTTGAACGCCTCCCAGCCATCTCCCAGGTTGTCGCGCCATATCCCTATCGTGAGGGCTTCGATATCGAGATATCCGTCGTGGATAAACAGCCAGCCCTCGCGGGACAAAGGGAAGGGGTTGGGCTTGCCGGGATAGCTGGCGCTCGAGTCGGGAGCATCCAGGAGCGCGGCCATGCCCGATTCGCGGGCGGCCAGCATCTCATCCAATGCGTGGTGCATCCGAGGGTTGAGCTCACCCTGACGTACGGCCGGACCGCCCCCACGCTGCTCGAAAGGACGCGTCCAACCGGGGGGAGGACTCTGCGAGCGATAGACCACGCTCCACCCGTCGGGATGATCCTCCGATGCGGAGGGCCATGCGGAAGGCTCGGTCAGGAAGGGCTCGACGGCAAACTCCCCCGTCACCTCACCTTGCTGAAGAACAACGTAACTCGCACCAGGCATGGCGATTGCTGAGCTATTGCAGAGCAGGAACCCCAGCGTTCCCACGAGCCACGCGATCGCCGTTGCGGGTGGCCGTGCCATGCGGTTCGCCCGCGGCCCCGACGGGTCCCGTAGCGAGACGCCGGGGGCGGCCCCGAACCGACTCCCACGCCGAAGACGCCCGGCCGGCGAGCTGCACATCATCCTACTCATAGCTGACCAATCCTACTCATAGCTGACCACCCCCATCCCATCGCCCGTGAACCAGTAGAGATGATGATTCTCCATCGCCGGCGGATTCTGCCCTTCGACCACCGTCGAGGCCCACCACGAGGAGGAATCCGGCAGGACGTCGTAGTAGAAGGACCGCGTGTGCGAATGAGCTGCCCAGAGCGTATCGCCGTCGGTAAAGCAGATATTGAAGACGAAATCGTGATACTCCTTCACCCGACCGAAGGCGGTGAGCAGTCCTTCCCGCACGCTGCCCAGACGTTCGATTTCGTACTGGCAATAACGAAAGAGCACTTCCGAGTCGACCAGGATCGGCACGTAGTCCAGCGGGTGGCGCTCCAGAAACTCCTGTGGAATCCACTGCATCAGCGTATCGGGCACCATGTGACCGTTGTGCGCGAAGAACCACCAACGACCCATGAGGGAATCGGCAAACGGGTGCGGGTCGGGGAGAGCGCCGTTATCGGGTCCATAGCTGCTGAGGCGTACGTGGCCCACCACGCAGGATGCGCCGCCGAACCCATGGGCTGCGACCTCGTCCTGGGCGGCCTGCCACCGCAGGTCGTCATCACTGGCCGCAGCACCGCTGCGGATGACGATCGGGCGCTGAATCCCTGGATGTGGGGGCGCCAGGAAGTAGGCGAAGCCCCAGCCATCGCGACTGGGCGTCTCGCGCAGGCCTTCGCGTTGGAGAATCGTCTTGTCGTAGAGGTTCGAGCATTGGGCCGCCAGGACATCCTCGGAAGCCGCTCCGTCGGCGTAGATGTACCCGAAGAGGTGGCATTCGTGCTCGTCCCGAAGGCGTTGTGTTGTCTCCCCTCGTCGGGCGTCCCACCGCGATGCAGGAACCGTCCCCTGGGTGAAAGCGCATTCTCTACCCACCCGCGCATCTTCGTGCAGCACGGGAACACGCCCTGGGACCGCCGCGACCGAGGCCGCCGCGTCCTGGGCCGACCCGTCCGGGACCGCCGCGACCGAGGCCGCCGCGTCCTGGGCCACCGCGCCCGGGGCTGCCGCGACCGAGGCCGCCGCGTCCTGGGCCACCGCGCCCGGGATCGCTGCGACCGAGGCCGCCGCGTCCTGGGCCGACCCGTCCGGGGCTGCCGCGCTGGGAACCAGCGACGTCTGCCGTGCGCCGACAGTGACGACCAAGAGGACGCAACAGACCGAGACGAGCAACGCGCCCCTGCGTTGCGCTCGGACGTGACAAATGTGTCGGGGATCGAGACTGCCAAGAGCCCGCATCGGATGAGATTGCCCTGGATGCTGTGCCATAATCCTCCTCAGCAGGCCCTGCGGAAACCTACCTGAAGACCATGCCCGGCGCCTGCCGTCGGGTCTGGCAGATGCGATCTTCTGGCTACCATTGATTATCTCAGATCGAGGCCGAGGTCACAATCCGGGGCCCCGCTGAGGTCACAATCCGAGGCCCCGGCGCGGTCACAATCCGAGGCCCCGGCAAGGTCACAATCCGGGGCCCCGGCGCGGTCACAATCCGAGGCCCCGGCGCGGTCACAATCCGGGGCCCCGGCAAGGTCACAATCCGAGGCCCCGGCGCGGTCACAATCCGAGGCCCCGGCGCGGTCACAATCCGAGGCCCCGGCGCGGTCACAATCCGGGGCCCCG
>CAZPGB010000058.1:0-37287 GCA_964585945.1 uncultured bacterium
GCGCCACATCACGCACAGCCGCTCGCGCCTTCCCTTCGCGAATAATGCAGGCTAGACATCCAGCGCCTGCATGTCCCGCAAGATCTCGCGCAGGCGTCTGCGGCACCGGTGCAAGGCGACGTAGAGCGCGCCGCGAGACACATCCCCGAACTCCGCTCGCATGCTCGCCATCGCTCGGCGGGAAACCTCCGCGGGAACGCCCCCCAGCTCGAGGCTCTCGAGGATGCGACGAAACATGATCGCGCATCGGGCGTCGGTGCGAGCCAGGCGGGCGATCGCCTCCAGCGCCTCCGCCACCGTTTCCTCGCCGGCGACCACGGCTTGCGCGGCGGCGGATTCGACGCTCACATGCCGCTGTTCGTCGAAGGCCTCGGCGCCGTTGCGGCGCTGGCGGCGCTGGTAGTAGTTGCCGATGACGTTGCGCAGGACCGCCAAGCTCCACGTCAACATGGTCGGGGCCGCCTGCCGCTGACCGTACTTGCCGTGCACCGTCCGCAGCGCGTCCTGAACGACGTCTTCGAGATCGTCCGCTCGCACCCTTCGTTTGGCAATGGAGAGGAATCTTACGCGCAACCGCTCGAAGAGCTCTTGCTCGGCGACCGCATCGCCATCGGCTGATAGCCGGGCCAGTTCGTCGAGGGAACGCCCCACGTGGGAGTGGGTTGCCATGGGTCTCTCCATGTATCGACGGGGACGGATCCTGGAGCGTACGCCTATCAACATCCGTCACAGGCCATTGCGGCTTCGACCCCAAAGTGAGATAATACTTGGTAGATGGCTCTCGAGGCCGACGCTGGGCCATCGTCGCGCGCACGATCGACCGTCTCGTGAGCGGATCGCCGGTTCTCCCCTGGTGCTTGTCGCGCCGCTCCGAGACGCCGAACCACGCCGAGAGCATTGAAGCACGGCGCCTGCTCCTGCTCCACCGAGAACCGGAGCCCGACGCCCACCCAGCGAATCCGAGGACGGCCGAGTCGTTGACGTCGACTGTAAGAGCCCGCCGCTTCGGCAAACGAACCCTGTGAGGGCAGGGATCTCCGGTTCATTGGAGCTGGAAACCCAGGCGCCCGGCGCCGACACGACAGCCGCAGAGGCCCGATCCCCATCCCCCTTGAGGAGGGACGAACGATGAGACACCCGACGCATCCCCAGGTCCGTATCGTATTGCTGACATTGCTCTTGGTGGCGGTGACCCCGATCCTGAGCGGGCTCGCGACCGCGGCCGACGCCGATCTGCGCGATCAGGTCGTCGTGACGCAGGATCCCTCGGATACGCGGCGTCTCTCCTACGCAGACTACCGCGCCCAGGCGGGCCCGCCGGCGCCGTTTGTGGCCGAGCGGGTGCTCGACAGCCGCCTGCAGGGCGAGAAGATCCTGCTGATCGTCAACAGCTCGCTGTGGCCTTCGATCTCGAGCGCGATCGACCGCTACTGGCTGGACCTGCAGGCCGCCGGCTACGACGTCGAGCTCCACACCACGTCGGGCGGAACGCCGGCCCAACTGCGCACCTACCTGCAGGGACAGATGACCAATCTGGCCGGCGCGGTCCTGGTCGGCGACCTCCCGGTGCCCTGGTTCGAGATCGACTACGATTTCGACGGCAGCGACCCCGATACGCTCGACAACGAGTACGCCGATTTCCCGTGCGACCTCTTCTACATGGACCTCGACGGCACCTGGCTGGATCAGCAGACCACCTATCCGTTCCAGTACGGCGTCTACGACCTGCACACCGCCGGCAGCGGCGACATGGATCCCGAGATCTGGGTCTGCCGCTTGACCGCCTCGCCCATGACCCTGGGCGGCGCCACGGAAGCGGGTCTGGTGAACAACTACTTCGCCAAGAACCACGCCTTCCGCGAAGGCGACCTCTACACCCAGGAGCGGGCGCTCGTCTACGTCGACGACGATTGGGAATCCTGGTCGGTCGAGACCAACGGGCATGTCGGGATGGCCTACCCGAACCGCCTTCTGATCGACGACTCCTACACGACCTGTCGCAATGACTACCGCGACGTGCGCTTGACCCAGAACTTCGAGTGGATGCACATCATGCTCCACTCCTCGCACTACGAGCACTTCTTCAAGGTCGGCGGCGTGTGGGAGATGGACGGTGGCAGCTACGCCACGGTCAACGCGCCCAACATCGAGTCGATCGACCCCGTGGCCGTCTTCTACAACCTGTACGCCTGCTCCAACTGTCGCTACGTCGAGACCGACTACATGGGCGGCTGGTACATCTTTGTCGAGGACCACGGCCTGGGTGCGTTGGGCACCACCAAGACGGGCGGCATGTGGGACTACGATCTGCTCTACGGACCCATGGGGCAAGGAGAGAGTCTGGGCCGCGGGTTCGCCCAGTGGTTCGCCGCGCAGGCGCCCTACGACAGCACCGACGTGAAGTGGTATTACGGCATGACGCTGCTCGGCGACGGCGCCCTCACCCTGCGGCCGCGCGTGACGGCCGCCGGGCCGCAGGCGGCCGAGGTCGGCGTGCCGACGACAGAGGATGTCTGGGTGCAGTTCGACCGCGACATGAGCGCATCCAGCTTCACGAGCGGTTCCTTCTCGGTGCACGGCGCGTCCTCGGGACGGCACGCGGGAACCTACACGTACGATGGGCTCTCGCGGACGATCACCTTCGACGCGAGTGGTGAGTTCAAGGACGGCGAGCCGGTGACGGCGGTGTTGTCGCGCAAGGTGAAGTCGGCCCGCAATGTGCCGCCCTCGAGCCGCATCTGGAGCTTCACGGCCGGGGTGGGCAATCCCACCGCGGGCGCCTTCACCAGCGGGATCACCGAACCGTTCACCGACACCATCTACGATGTGATCTGCGCCGATCTGAACGGCGACGGACACCCCGACCTGGCCGCGCCCATCGACCACAACAACTCCGCCGGGCTGCTGGTGTTTCTCAACAACGGCTCGGGCGGCTTCGCCTGGACCGAGTACCCGGCCCAGGACGGCGCCCGCTATATCACCTGCGGCGATTTCGACGGTGACTTCGACACCGACATCGCGGTCAGCAACACGGACAATTACTCCTCCGGCATAGGGGTGAGCGTCTTCCGCAACAACGGCGCCGGGATGTTCGGCGCGCCGGTCAGTGTCTGGACCCACTACTACCCGGGCGAGATCCATGCCGGCGACTTCAACGGCGATGGCGACATCGATCTGGTGACGATGTCGGGGCCCAACAACTTCCAGCACTACGTGGAGCTCATGCTCAACGACGGCTCCGGCAGCTTTACCCAGCAAAGCCAGTACATCGTCCGGCCCGACTGCGGCCTGCGCATCCACGACATCGGCGACATCGACGGCGACGGCGATCTGGACCTGCTGGGCGTGCGCGCCGGCGACTACGCCCAGGCCGACGACAGCCTGGCGGTCTTCTTCAACTGCGGCGACACCTCGTTCCTGCTCGATGTGCAGGGCCAGCTTCCCGACGGCCCGGGCGATCTGTGCGCCAACGACTTCGACGCTGACGGCGATCTCGACCTGGCGGTGGCGTCGGTGCACACCAATCTGCTGACGGTCCTCTTCAACGACGGCGCCGGCACGATGAGCGTCGCCGAGCAGCGCGACATCGGCGGGATGAACTCCTTCAGCATCCGCGCCGGCGACTTCGACGGCGACGGCGACATCGACCTGGCCCAGGGCATCCGCTACCCGACCAACACCGTGCACGTGCGCTTGAACGACGGCACAGGCAGCTACCCGTCGGGCGCCAACTACGAGACCTGGGGGCCCAACGGGCTGGCCTGCGGCGACCTGGACGGCGACCGTGATCTCGACCTGGCCTTGGCCTGGAGCAGTCGCGTCTCGACGCTGATCAACGACGGCGGCGTCGATGTGACCCCGCCCGCGCGGGTGTCCGATCTGGGCGGATCGACCGCGGGTCGCGACACGACGGTCACGCTGATCTGGACCGCGCCGGGCGACGACGGCCATCTGGGCCGCGCGAGCCAGTACGCGCTGCGCTACGCCACCGATCCGGTGGGCAGCGACACCACCGCGTGGTGGAATGCCGCGACCCCGGTGCCCAACGTGGGGCCCCCCTCGCCCGCGGGCGTGCAGGATGCGTGCGACGTGGGAGGCCTGGCGACGGGCAACACCTACTACTTCCTCCTGATCAGCGCCGATGAGGTGCCCAACTGGTCGGGCTACTCCAACCTGGCCGTGGTCGAGCTCTCCGCCGGATCGGTGGAGAACCTCATCGATCCGTCGGCCACGCGCCTGGTCCTGAAGAGCTATCCGAATCCGCTGCTGTCGCGGGCCGACATCGTCTACGCGCTGCCCAGCGGCGGGCCGGTTCGGCTGACCGTCTTCGACCCCCAGGGGCGGCGCGTGGCAACGCTGGTCGACGGCATGCAGGCCGCGGGCGTGCACCGGATGGCCTGGGATGCTCGGCCGGTGGACGCGGGCGTCTACTTCTACCGGCTCGAATCCGGGGGAACGAGCGTGGCCCGGAAGCTGGTCGTGGCCAGATAGAGGGCTGGGATCCACGCGCTTGGCAGGGCGGAACAGGGCTCGGCTGCGAGGGGCTCGGCGCCGCGCGATGGGCCTGGGGCCAGACTGCCACAGGCTCCTCGCCGCGCGATGGGCTTGGGCCGCGGCGCCCGGATGGCTTCCGGCCGGACCAGTGGCTAGTCGCAACTCTGACCAGAGAAGTATCTTAGCGGGTGCCGCCTCCGTCACTCCGGGGGTGGCGCCTCCGTCACTCCAGGGGTGGCGCCTGTCACGCTTGATCGCCCCCCGCCCCGGCCGCATGCTACCCACCGAACTCCCCAATCGGCCGCCTCGTAGGAAGGTGCGCCAAGAGGAAAGGAACTGGGGTGACGACCGACGAGCAACTCATCGACCTCTGTCGGAAAGGCGACGAGCGGGCCTGGGAGCGCTTCATCCGGCGGCATCAGGATCGCATTCTGAACCTCGCCTACCAGTTCACCGGCAATCGGGAGGAGGCGCGCGACCTCGCCCAGGAGATCTTCGTGCGCCTGTATCAGAAGATGAGCCAGTACCAGAGCGACAGACCCTTCATGACCTGGTTCAACAGCCTGGCTCGGAATCTGTGCATCGACCACTACCGCAGCCGCAAGCGCGACCGGGTGCTGGTCGACAAGCCCGTCGAGGAGTTCGTGTCCCTGGAGGCCCAGGTCGAGAGGACCGACCGGCGTCTGCAACGGCGCGAGCGCCACGAATTCCTCATGCGCGCCATGGAGACCCTGGGCGAGATCAGCCGCGAGGCGATCGTGCTGAAGGACCTCCAGGGCCACTCGCTGGAAGAGATCGCGGAGATGCTGAGCGTCCCGCTGGGCACGGTGAAGTCGCGCGTGCACCGCGCGCGCATCGAGCTGGCCTCGGCCATTCAGAAGATTCAGCAGGCAGGCACGCAGCCGGAGGGGTCCAATGGACTGTAGGACCTTCACAGAGATGCTGCCCCGCTATCTGAGCGGAGACCTGCCGGCCGAGCGGTTCGAGGCGATGGTGGAGCACGAAGCCCAGTGCACGTCGTGCCAGGAGCTGGCCGCGGCTGCGATGAGCGGCACGAGCTCCGAATGGGCGGCGGCCAAGTCGGCGCCCGAGCGCGTGCTGGAGTCGACCGCCGAAGAGAGCGCGTGGCTCGAGCAGACGCTGGCCCGCACGGTGGGCGTCGACTGCAACTACGTCCGCTTGCGGCTGGCCGAGACGGTCGACCGCCGTCTGGCCGGCGACACCACCCGCCGGGTGGAGCAGCACCTGGCCCGCTGCGCCGGCTGCCGCGCCCTGGGCGAAGTGCTGCGCGAGCTGCCGGCCTACTACGATGCGCTGCCCCGCCTGCGCGCGGACGAGCGGTTCGCGCCCGAGATCGTGGCGCGCACCCTGCCGCGGCGGTTGCGGTGGGTGGACGTGGTGCGCTCTCTGCTGCACCGACCGGAGACCTTGTGGGAGGGCGCGGTGGTCTGCGCCATCCTGGCGGCGCCGCTGGCCGGCCCCTCGGTGTCGGCCTGGATCCAGCACGCCCGCCAAACCCAAGCCAGTGTGGAACAGCGCGTGAACCTGCCCGGGTGGCTCACGTCGCTCGAGAACGATCTCGCCGCGACCGGCGACCGCATCCGCGTGTCGATCGCCGGCCGGGGGCGGGAGGTGGTGGATGGATGGTCTCGCACGCGGGCCCGCGTCGAGCAGTCGATCCACAACGAGATCGCAGAACGTGCCGCATCCGATCCGCGCTTCGCCGTCGTGGCGCCGCTGATTCGCGATGCACTCGGTCGCATCGGACTTCTCGATGACGACCCATCGGTCCCGCAAGAGGACCCGCCTTCGGAGGAGCCCGGTGCTCAACCCGAGACGGACGCCTCGAGCGGGCAGCAGGCCCGGCCGGTCGCGCCCGATCCGCAGGAGCCCCAGGCTCCGGCGGAGCGGGGTGGATCGCCCGGGCAGAATGAAAGGGAGGCCAACCCCCATGTATTGCGCTAACCATCCCACGGTGGAGTCGGTCGCGGTCTGTGCATCGTGCGAGAAGCCGCTCTGCGACACCTGCGTGATCCACTGGAAGAACAAGGTCGTCTGCAAGCACTGCCTGGAGACCGGCAAGGTCGACGGCGCGCAGAGTGCGACGCAGCTACGCAAGTCGCCCACGCTGGCGGGGTTCCTGTCGCTCATGCCGGGACTCGGTCAGGCCTACGTGGGCTACTACAAGAGCGGCTTCATCATCTTGCTCATCGTAGCCGCGGTGATCACGGTCCTCTCCAACGGCGTGCGTGGTTCGGGGCCGCTGTTCGGGATGTTCCTGGCGTTCTTCTGGATCTTCCAGATCATCGATGCGGTCCGCAAGGCGAAGCTGTACAACGAGTACGTTTCCGGACGCGAGGAAACCATCGAGCCACCGTCCGACAGCCCGCTGGCCGGAGGCGTGGTGCTGGCTGCGCTGGGACTCTACCTGACGCTGACGATCACCTTCGATCTGGATCTCGACTTCCTCGAGACCTTCTGGCCGTTGGCGGTATTGGGCGCCGGCATCTACTTGCTCTGGAAGTACAAGCGCGCCCGCGATGAGATGGAGGCGCGGCGGGATCCGGGGCTGATGCCGCCGAGCGACACCGCGTACACGAGCGGTGGCGGTGACAGAAGCAATCAATCGATGGACACGTAGCGACCCACAGAGAGCTCGTGGCATTCGCGAATCGGGATTCACGCACGGGGGAGGCACGGAGCCTCCCCCGTTCCGGCATCCGCTCGTGGTAGGATTCGGTCTTGTACGCAGCCGCCGGACTCAAGGACGGATGGGGGGATTCCGTGAGCGATCCTAGAATCCGATCCAGTCGGGATGGCCCGCGGCTCCACTTCGCGGCCGACAGAGACGTCATCCTCTTCGATCTCGACGGCGTCCTGGTGGACTCCTTCGACGTCTGGGCCGCAGTGCTCGAAGCCTGTCGGGCAAGACACGGCCTGCCGCCCCTCGGCCGGGAGCGTATCCAGCAATCCTGGGGGCAGGGCATGGACGCCGACGCGGAGGAGTTCTTCCCCGGCGTCCCGCCGGCAGAGCTCGCCCGTGAGTACGCCGAGGAATTCGGCCGGCACGTGGGACGCGTGCGGGTCATCCCCGGCGCTGTGGAAGCGGTTGCAGCGCTCCGTCTCGCCGGCAAGCATCTGGCCGTCGTGACCAACAGCCCCGTGGACGTCGCCCGCGCGTTGCTGACGCATGCCGAGCTCGACGCCGAGTTCCGCGCACTGGCGGGCGGTGACGAGGTGCCGCGTTCAAAGCCGGATCCGGCCCTGTTGCACCTGGCCTTGGAGAGGCTGGGGGCCCAGCCGCGACAGGCTGTGCTGGTGGGCGACACCGAGGTCGACGTGGCAGCCGGGCGGGCGGCCCGCCTTCCGGTGATCGGATACCGCGTGGATGGCGACCTACGCATCGAGCACTTGACCGAGCTTCCGGGCGTGCTGGGCGCCCATTGAGCCCGGCGGCGCAGACGACCCGCCGTCTCCAAACCGGGATTCACCGATCGCATTCCGCCACGGTCCAGGGTATCTGTAGAGTCGCCCTCGGGAAGCACGAGGAATCGGGGCAGCGGACCACGGAGGATTCCACCCATGCGCGTTCTCGTTACCGGAGCCACCGGCTACATCGGCGGCCGCCTGGTGCCCCGCCTGCTCGACCAGGGCCACCAGGTCCGCGTCCTGGTGCGGGACCCCCGGCGCGTGGCCGGTCGTCGCTGGCGCGACCGCGTCGAGGTGGCTCCCGGCGACCTGATGGACCCCGAGAGTCTGGTCCGCGCGACCGGGGGCGTGGACGCCGCCTACTATCTCGTGCACTCGATGTACGCCAGCGGCCCGTTCGCCGACCTGGACCGCGCCGCGGCGCTCAACTTCGTGCGCGCCTGCGAGCATGTCGAGCACGTCACGTACCTGGGCGGCCTCCTGCCCGAGGGCCCACGCGTGTCGACCCACCTGGCGAGCCGCGCGGAGGTCGGGGAGATCCTGCGGGAGCATCTGCCCACCCTGGAGCTGCGCGCCGGGCCGGTCATCGGCTCGGGCTCGGCCTCCTTCGAGATGGTGCGCTACCTGACCGAGCGCCTGCCGATCATGATCACCCCCAAGTGGGTCAGCAACGCGGTGCAGCCGGTCGCCGTCCAGGATGTGCTGAACTACCTGGTGAAGGGTCTCGAGCGTCGCATCACCGGCATCGTGGAGATCGGCGGCGAGCGGCTCACCTTCCGCCAGATGATGGACGGCTACGCCGCCGTGCGCGGCCTGCGCCGCACGATCCTGCCGGTGCCCGTGCTGGCGCCGGGTCTGGCCGCGCGCTGGGTCGGCCTGATCACGCCCATTCCCAACCGGCTGGCGGTGCCGTTGGTGCAGGGGGTGATCACACCCGTCGTCGCCGATACGAGCCGCGCCCGCGAGCTGTTCCCCGACATCGATCCCCTGCCCTACCGCCGGGCCGTCGAGCGGGCCCTCGATCGCACGCTCGCCGGCCGGGTGGAGACGCGTTGGAGCGGCGCCCTCGGATCGGGCCCCACCTACGAGGTGAGCGATTGGGAGGGCATGATCCGCGAGGTGCGCACGCTGCACGTGGACGCCTCCCCCGAGCGCGTCTTCGCCACCTTCAGCCGCCTGGGCGGCGACGTCGGCTGGGGAACCTGGAACTGGGCCTGGCAGCTACGCGGCGGCCTCGATCGCATCGTGGGCGGTCCCGGGTTGCGCCGTGGCCGGCGCGATCCGCAGGAACTCCTCCCGGGAGAGGCGGTGGACTTCTGGCGCGTGGAGGCGATCGAGGAAGGCCGCCTGCTGCGGCTGCGGGCCGAGATGCGCCTGCCCGGCAAGGCCTGGCTGCAATGGGAAGTCCGGCCCGACGCAGAAGGCGCGCGCCTGATCCAGACCGCCGGGTTCGAGCCGACGGCCCTCTTCGGCCTGATCTACTGGTGGGCGCTCTACCCGGTCCACCGGCTGATCTTCAGCGATCTGGTGCGCGTCATCGCGCGGGACGCCGAGCGCGACGACGTGCGCGAAGACCCCGCAGCGCACCAACGCAGCGAGGAAAGGACGCACCGATGACACCCCGGGAACAGGATCGAGAGCGACTCGAAGGCGAGATCCGTGGGCTGCTGCTCGGGCAACACCTGGCCGTGCTGGCAACCCATGAGGAGGGCCAGCCCTACGCCAGCCTGGTGACGTTTGCGGCGACCGCCGACATGAAGCACCTCTGCTTCGCCACCGCGCGGGCGACGCGCAAGTACCGCAACCTGGCGCGCGACGCGCGGGCCGCCTTTCTGATCGACAGCCGGGAAAACACACCCGCCGACATCGCCAAGGCGATCGCGGTAACCGCTACCGGCACCGTCCGTGAGCTGGAGGGCGACGAGCTCGCCCGGACCCGGGAGGCGTTGATCGCCCATCATCCGCACCTGGAGGCCTTCTACCGTTCCCCCTCGTGCGCGGTCCTGGCGCTCGACGTGACGCGCTACATCAAGGTGGGCCGCTTCCAGGAAGTGATGGAGCTGGACGTCTCGTGATGGATTGGCTGCGCGAACTGGATCGGCTGGGGCCGGAAGAACCGTCGTTGCTCGGCGGCAAGGCCTTGGCATTGGCTCGCCTGGCCCAGGCCGGTCTCCGGGTGCCGCGGGGCTTCTGCATCACGACGGCCGCCTATCGTCACTTCCTGACGCGCACCGAATTGGGCGATCGCATCCGCATCGAGCTGGCCCGCAAGCCCTTCCAGGAGATGCGCTGGGAAGAGGTCTGGGACGCGGCGCTGCGGATCCGAAACCACTTCGCGCGTACGGCGCTGACCGACGATCTCGCCACCGTCCTGCGCGAGGCGTTGAGGCGCTTCGGCGAGGACCGCCCGCTGGTGATCCGCTCGTCGGCGCCCGGAGAAGACGCCGCCGGCAGCTCCTTCGCCGGCCTGCACGAGTCGTTCGTCAACGTGCGGGGCCTCGAGGAAGCGCTCGAGCGGGTGCGTCTGGTGTGGGCGTCGCTCTGGTCGGATGCGGCCCTGCTCTACCGGCAGGAGCTGGGACTCGACGTCGAGCGCAGCGCGATGGCGGTCGTGGTGCAGGAGCTGGCGCAGGGGGAGCGCTCCGGCGTGGCCTTCACCGTCAGCCCGACCGATGCCGAGCACGCCGTGATCGAGGCGGTCTACGGACTCAACCAAGGGCTGGTCGACGGTGTGATCCAGCCCGATCGCTGGATCTTCCGGCGCCGCGACCGGTCCCTGGTCTCTCACGTGGCGGCCGAGCGCCGGACGCACATGATGGCGACGAGCACAGGCGTGGCCGAGACGCCTCTGTCGCGTGAGCTGGCGGAGGCTGCCCCGCTCACCGAAGAGCAGGTGCACCAAGTGCTCGACATGGCGCTGCGGTGCGAGGAGCACTTCGGCACGCCCCAGGATGTCGAGTGGACGTTCGCGCAGAGCGACCTCTTCCTGCTGCAATCGCGTCCCATCACCGCCACGCGCGGTGAGCGGCCCGATCCGCGCGCCGAGGACAAGCGCCCGTGGTACCGGAGCCTCACGCGCAGCTTCGAAAACCTGAAGGAGCTGCGGGAGAAGATCGAGAACGAGATTCTGCCCGGCATGGATGCGGCTGCCCAGGAGATGGCCGATCGCTCGCTGGACGGCATGTCCGACGCCGACCTGGCCGACGAGATCGACCGGCGCGCCGCCACGCTCGAGCACTGGCGGCAGCGCTATTGGGAAGACCTGATCCCCTTCGCCCACGGCATGCGCCTCTTCGGGCAGTACTACAACGACGTGGTTCGCCCCAGCGATCCGTACGAGTTCCTCGACCTGCTGGTGGGCGGCGAGCTGCTCAGCCTGCAGCGCAACCGCATGCTCGCCGAGCTGGCCGCGATAGCCCGCGCCAGCCGCGCCGATCGGGAGGCGTTGGCGACGCCGGACCGCTCCGCGCTGAGCCCGGCGTTTCGCGCGAAGCTGGCCGAGTACGAGGAACGCTTCGGTCATCAACTCGTGCAAGCCGAGAAGGACGAGCTGTTGGCCGTCATCTTGGAGATGTCCGCCCATGCTCCCGCCGATCCGCTCCGCTCCCGCGCGCGCGGCGCTGACTTGGAACGGGCGTTTCTGGACCGCTTCAGCGGCGAGCGGTTGACGGAGGCCCGCGAGCGACTGGAGCTCGCCCGCGCCAGCTACCGCCTGCGCGACGACGACAACGTCTACCTCGACCGGGTGCGCGCGCAGGTGCAGGAGGCGGTCGCGGCGGGACGCCGGCGCCTGGCAGCGCGCGGACGGCCCGCGGGAGAGCGGCTGCCCGCCGGGGAAGTGGCCGCGCTTCTGCGCGATCCGCAGCGCGTGCCGCCGCTATCCGACCAGGAACCGCCGCCCGAGGAGGATTCGCCGGTCGTGCGATCGCGGCAGCTTCTGGGGCAACCCGCCGGGCCGGGTGTGGCGCGCGGCATCGCGCGGGTGATCGCCGATCGCCGCGACCTGCGCGCGGTGCAGCGGGGCGAGGTCCTCGTCTGTGACGCCATCGACCCCACCATGACCCACATCGTGCCGCTGGCGGCGGCGCTGGTGGAGCGCCGCGGGGGCATGCTGATCCACGGCGCGATCATCGCCCGCGAATACGGGCTGCCGTGCGTGACCGGCGTGGCCCAGGCCACGCGGCGCATTCGCAGCGGTGACCAGGTCACGGTCGATGGCTACCTAGGCATCGTGACGGTGGCGACGGACAGGGAGAATGCGCAGTTGCACCGCTCACAGCCCTAAGATCTATCTATACAATGAGTTGCGAGCCCCCCGTCCAAGCTGCACGCCTCTGAGGCCCGGCCCTCCCCGATACAGGCGAATGGCGGCCAAAAGAGCGTAACTCGCACTTTTCATGGAACTTGCATAATTTCCGCGGATAGTGTATAATCATCTGACCGCTTCTTGCGGTGGGCCATGGAAATCAACCGTAAACATCTGGATGGGTAGGAGGAGAGAGGAGAGGTGTACACCATGAGGACCATACTTCTGAGCGCTGCCTTCCTTGGGGCTCTCATGGCGGGACCGGTGGGAACCGCAGAAGCTAGCTACTATCTGCACTTTACCGGGTTTCTGTTCGGGACGGGTCAATCCGTGAGCGTCAACGTCGAAGGCACCAACTACAACAACATCGGGCTTGGGCCCGTCACCGGGTGGCGCGCACTGACATCCAGTCCGGCGCCGAGCGAGAAGATCTACTTCGATCACCCGCTCTACTGCCTGGACATCTACCACTCGTTCACGTGGGGAGACTCGTGGTGGGCCGATCCAATCCTCGTGCCCCCCTATCCGACGCCTCCGCCACACAATACGGCCGAGGCCGCCTGGATCTACCAGACCTACGGCAACGGCTCCCTCTCGGCCACCGAGGCCAAGGGTGTCCAGTTGGCCCTCTGGGAAGTCAGCCACGAGGCGGCCTGGAGAGATGTCTACCAGCAGGGCAACCAGACCTGGGCCGCGGGTGGCGACTTCTATGTGACGGGGGGCGACGTCGCGGTTGCCAAGACCTACGCGACGGGCATCCTGGACGATCTCGTCGTCGAGAACCCCGACTTCCTGGATGAGCATGCGACCTACTGGAAGCCTGTGACGGTGAGAGAGACCGGTCGCCAGGGGATGTTGGGCGACACTCCCGAGATCCCTGAGCCGAGCACCTTGGCTCTGGCGGGCGCGGCGCTTCTCGTTGCGGCCGGCTTCGGGTGGCGCAGGCGCGTCAGGAAGTAGTCTCGAGCGCGCCCGATCCACATTGGATGCGTACGGCCCTCTCCTCTTTGCCGGAGGAGAGGGCCTCGTTCTAGAACGCTCCCCAGGTCTGCTTGCCCGGGACGTAGTAGCTCGGGCACAGGAACCGGAAGGCGCGCGCGATGCGATGGGCCTTCGCCGCCTGCTCATCGCTCTCGGCGTGCATCCGCGCCAGGTCCTGCCCGAAGATCTGGTCGAAGTAGGCCTCGGCCGCCTGTCGCCGCTCCTCCTGTGACCCGAATTGAGCGCGGATGGCCGCCAGCTCGCCCACATCGAGCCAGAACCCGCCGCACCGGTAGCACTCGTCGACTTGCACCTGGTGGCGCGTGCTGTAGAAGTGGCGGAAAAGCACCATGCCCTCGCACCGAGGACACTTGCGTGGAGCGTCGCGATCGACGCCCACGTCCTGATGGCGCAGGACCTCCAACAACGACTCGCCCGCACATTCGTGGGGCTCGTCCACCTTGTCCAATTCCAAGTGATCGAACCAGATGCCGCCGCAACCCCCGTCGCACACGTCGACGCTGATCTGCGCGACCTGCATCGTCTTCAGCTCGTTTCCGCAGGCGGGACAGGTCATGTCATACTCCCCTTTTCCAAGAATGGCCGGAATCCCCGCGGGAGAGGCCCCTCCCGGTCACCTCACACGCAGCGTCGCAGCGCGCGGACACCGGTCCGGTCGGGCCGCCGTCCCGCCCCATAGTTCGGCATCCGCGCCCACGCGCCTGAGCCCTGGGGTTGCCTTTCGAGGTCGCGCGACGATGGCCCCGCGCGGGACCTAGCTTCGGGGGGGTCTTTCCAGCAGGGCCAGTGCCTTGTGCGTGCCCCTGGGCAGGGCGTAGTCCCCGAGCCGACCCGGTGCCACCCAGCGCATTGCGACCGGACCCTCCCGCAGGGCGCCGGCCTGGCGAGTGCGTCCTTCGAAGAGCTGCAGGGTGACCTTGAAGTGGGAGTAGGCATGTCTGACGGCCCCGACGTAGCGCAGCCGCTCGACGCGGTCGATCCCGACCTCCTCGATCAGCTCCCGGCGCACCGCGGCTTCCAGGGACTCACCCTTCTTCACCTTGCCGCCCGGTAGCTCCCAGAGCCCGCCGAGAAAGCCCTCCTCGGGACGTCGCACCAGCAGGATGCGGCCCGCACGATTGCGCAGGTAGGCGATCACGACCCCGTGCTGAGGCACCGGAGGCCGCCGCGTCGCCGGGGGCCTCAGGGTGATCGTGCCCCGCCGGCGGGCCAGACACCGCCGGCCCAGCGGGCAATCCGTGCAGGCCGGGCGACGCGGCAGGCAGACCAGCGCGCCCAGCTCCATCAGCGCTTGGACGAGCTGCCCCGCCTCGCCGGGCCCCAGGCCCTCCATGAGCCCCCCCCGGGCTCGTTGGTAGTCGGCGTCCCGCAGGCTGTCGAGGTCGAGCAGCCTGGAAAGGACCCGGCGGATGTTGCCGTCCAGGGGAAGATGGGGCTGGTCGAAAGCGATCGCCCCCACCGCCGCCGCCGTGTAGGCCCCCACGCCCGTCAAGGCGCGCAACGCCCCCGGATCGGAGGGCACCCCCCCGTGCGCCCGCAGGGCTTCTCCCGCGGCCGCGTGAAGGTTGCGGGCCCGGCGATAGTAGCCCAAGCCCTCCCATGCCTTGAGAACATCGGCCAGCGGGGCGCGGGCCAGGGTCTCCAGGTCGGGAAAGCGTGCGAGGAACGGGTCGTAGTAGCGGAGGACCGTATCCACGCGGGTCTGTTGCAGCATGACCTCGGAAACCCAGATCCGGTACGGATCCCGCGTGCGCCGCCAGGGCAGGTCGCGGGCGTGGTCGGCGTACCAGTCCAAGAGCGCCCGGCGCGCGCCGGGAGCGTCGCGAAGGCGCGCCGTGGTGCTGGCCGGTGAGACAGCCGAAGCGTTGCCTCTTCTTCCTGTCGTCGGCATCTTTGGAGCGTAGAGCAGTGACGGTGACATCACAACGACCCCTCCGCCGTCGTCGGCGTCCTCGTCTCCGCTGTTTCGTGGTGGATCCGGCCGCCCGCCGACGTCCCGGCCCGGCCCGGCCCCCCTTCACTTGACCCCACCCTCGCCGGAGGCGTACTCTCCATGGTTCCGGCAAAGCAGCCACGGAGGCGGACCGGGGCCGAGGAGCTTTCCAGAATCTCCCCGCGCGGGGTCTGGACGCCCCGCGAACCCCCAGCTCAGCTCAACGTTTGCGCTGTGCACCCCCGGCAGTCCGATCTGCGGCGCCGACCAGCATGGGAGTTCTGCCGTCTCGGCAGAAGGGTATCTGGAGGTAACATCATGGCCGAACGACGCATGATCACGATCGACGGAAACACGGCGACCTCTTCGGTGGCGCATCGCACCAATGAGGTGATCGCCATCTACCCGATCACGCCATCTTCTGTCATGGGCGAAGTCGCCGACGAGTGGTCGGCCAAGGGCCAAACGAACATCTGGGGCACGATACCGCAAGTCATCGAGATGCAATCCGAGGGCGGGGCCGCCGCCGCGGTGCACGGATCGCTCCAGGCGGGCGCCCTGACGACGACCTTCACCGCTTCCCAGGGCCTGCTCTTGATGATCCCCAGCATGTACAAGATCGCCGGGGAGTTGACACCCTACTGCATGCATGTCTCGGCACGAACGGTGGCCACCCATGCGCTCTCGATCTTCGGCGATCACTCCGACGTGATGGCCGTGCGCCAGACCGGATTCGCCCTCCTCAGCTCGGCCTCCGTCCAGGAAGCGCACGATTTCGCCTGCATCGGCCAGGCCGCGACGCTGGCGTCGCGCGTGCCGCTCCTGCATTTCTTCGAAGGCTTCCGCATCTCGCACGAGGTGAACAAGATCGCGGAACTGACCGACGAGGACCTGCGCGCCATGATCGACGACGAGCTCGTGAAGGCCCATCGCGAGCGGGCCATGACGCCCGATCGGCCGGTGCTGCGCGGGACGGCTCAGAACCCGAACGAGTTCTTCCAAGCGCGTGAGGCGAGCAGCCCGTTCTTCGACCAGTGTCCCGAGATCGTGCAAGGCGTCATGGATCGCTTCGCCAAGGTCACGGGCCGCCAGTACAAGCTCTTCGACTACTACGGTCACCCCGAGGCGGACCGTGTGATCATCTTGATGGGGTCGGCCGGCGAGACGGCCAAGGAGACCATCGATTACCTGCAGGAGCGAGGCGAGAAGGTCGGCCTGGTGCAGGTGCGCCTCTACCGGCCTTTCGCGATCAAACCCCTCATCGAAGCCCTGCCCGCCGCGACGCGCGCCATCGCCGTGCTCGACCGCACCAAGGAGCCTGGCGCGCTGGGCGATCCGCTCTATCTGGACGTGATCGGCGCGCTGCGCGAGGCGCACGACGAGCACTTGAGCCCCTGGAAGGGCCCCGACTGCCCCAAGGTGATCGGCGGCCGCTACGGCTTGTCCTCCAAGGAGTTCAACCCGCCGATGGTGAAGGCGGTCTTCGACGAGCTGGCCAAGGAAACGCCCAAGAAGCACTTCACGGTGGGCATCGTCGATGACGTGTCCCACTCTTCGCTGGAGGTCGATTCCAGCTTCGACACCGAGGCCGACGATGTCGTGCGCGGCGTCTTCTTCGGCCTGGGGGCCGACGGCACCGTGGGCGCCAACAAGAACTCGATCAAAATCATCGGGGAAGAGACCGACAACTACGCGCAGGGCTATTTCGTCTACGACTCGAAGAAGGCCGGCGCGATGACGATCTCCCATCTGCGCTTCGGTCCGCGGGCCATCCGGTCCACGTACCTGATCAAGAAGGCCAACTTCGTCGCGTGTCACCAGTTCGTCTTCATGGAGAAGTACGATGTCCTCGAGTACGCCCAGGAGGGCGCCGTCTTCCTGCTCAACGCGCCCTTCGGCCCCGACGAAGTCTGGGACAAGCTCCCGCGCGAGGCGCAGGAGCAGATCATTGCGAAGAACCTGAGGTTCTTTGTGATCGACGGCTACGAGGTGGCGCGCGAGGCCGAGATGGGCACGCGGGTCAACACCATCATGCAGACCTGCTTCTTCGCCATCTCGGGGGTGTTGCCGCGCGACGAGGCCATCGCTCAGATCAAATCCTCCATCGAGAAGACCTACGGCAAGAAGGGAGCCGAGATCGTCCAGCGCAACTTCGCCGCGGTGGACATGACGCTCGCCAACCTGCACGAGGTGAAGGTCCCCAGCGAGGTCTCCGCCAAGAGCGGACGCCCGCCGATCGTCTCGCCCGAGGCGCCCGAGTTCATCCAGGACGTCACGGCCAAGATCATGCTCAACAAGGGCAACGAATTGCCGGTGAGCGCCTTCAGCGTGGACGGCACGTGGCCGGTGGGCACGACCAAGTGGGAGAAGCGCAACATCGCGCTCGAAATCCCGGTCTGGAACCCCGACCTCTGCATCCAGTGCGCCAAATGCTCGATGATCTGCCCGCACGCGTCGGTGCGGGTGAAGGTCTACGATCCGGCGCTGCTCGAAAAGGCGCCCGCGACGTTCAAGTCGACGGACTACAAGGCGCCCGACTTCAAAAGCAACAAGTTCACGGTGCAAGTCGCGCCCGAGGACTGCACGGGCTGCGGTCTGTGCGCCCGCATCTGTCCCGGCAAGGACAAGACCAAGCCCGCGAACAAGGCGTTGATGATGAAACCCCAGATGCCGCTGCGCGCGCCCGAGCGCGAGAACTTCGCCTTCTTCCTCGAGCTGCCCGACGTGGATCGTGACAAGGTGAAGCCCAAATCGATCAAGGGCTCGCAGCTTCTGGAGCCGCTCTTCGAGTTCTCCGGCTCGTGCGCCGGCTGCGGCGAGACGCCCTATGTCAAGCTGATGACGCAGCTCTACGGCGACCGGATGCTGATCTCCAACGCCACCGGCTGTTCCTCGATCTACGGCGGCAACCTGCCGACGACCCCCTACACGACCAATCGGGACGGACGGGGACCGACGTGGAACAACTCGCTCTTCGAGGACAATGCCGAGTTTGGTTTCGGCTTCCGCCTCGCGATCGACAAGCACCTGGAGCAGGCCCGCGAGCTGTTGCACAAGCTCTCTGCGCAGGTGGGCGACACCCTCGTGGGCGAGATCCTCAACGCCGATCAGACCGACGAGGCCGGCATCGCCGCCCAGCGTGAGCGCGTGGCGGCGCTCAAGGCCAAGCTCTCGGGCAACGGCTCCTCGCCCGAGGCGGCACGACTGGTCAACCTGGCCGACTACCTGGTCAAGAAGAGCGTCTGGATCCTCGGCGGCGACGGCTGGGCCTATGACATCGGCTACGGCGGCCTCGACCACGTGCTGGCCATGGGACGCGACGTCAACGTCCTCGTGCTCGACACCGAGGTCTACTCCAACACCGGAGGGCAGTCCTCCAAGGCCACGCCGCTGGGCGCGGCGGCCAAGTTCGCCTCCGCCGGCAAGGGGTCGCCCAAGAAGGACCTGGGCATGATGGCGATGACCTACGGCACGGTCTACGTCGCCCGGGTCGCCATGGGCGCCGATGATCTGCAGACCGTGCGGGCCTTCGTGGAGGCCGACTCCTACCCCGGACCGTCGCTCATCATCGCCTACAGCCACTGCATCGCGCACGGGTACGACCTGATCAACGGCCCGTCACAGCAGAAGCTGGCGGTCGCCTGCGGTCTCTGGCCGCTCTACCGCTTCGACCCGCGGCGCCAGGCCGAGGGCAAGCCGATGCTCAAGATCGACTCGAAGGAGCCCACGGAACCGGTCGAGAAGTACATGCGCAACGAGACGCGCTTCCGCATGATCGAGAAGAGCAATCCGAAGCGCTTCAAGATGCTACTCGAGATGGCCCAGCAGTCGGAGCGCGAGCGCATGGCGATGTATGAGCACTTGGCCGGCCTGACGTTGCCTCGCGGCGAGAACGGCTAGAAGGAGGAGATGATCATGGACCTTTCGACCACGTACATGGGAATCCAGCTCTCCAACCCGTTCATGCCGGGGGCGTCGCCGCTCGTGCAGGAGCTGGACACCGTCAAGAAGCTGGAGGATGCCGGGGCCGCCGCCATCGTGATGAACTCGCTCTTCGAGGAGCAGATCCTGGCCGAGGAGAAGGCGGCGCACAGCGCCATGGAGGAGCCCGCGGAGAGCTTCGGGGAGGCCCTCTCCTACTTCCCCAAGGTGCAGGAGTATCGTCTCGGCTCAGATGACTACCTGCACCAGCTTCGTCGCATCAAGGAGGCGGTCTCGATCCCGGTCATCGGCTCGCTGAACGGCGTGAGCACCGGCGGTTGGATCAACCACGCCAAGATGATCGCCGAAGCGGGCGCCGACGCCCTCGAGCTCAACCTCTATCACATCGCCTCCGTGGAGGACCGCTGCGGCGATGTGGTGGAGGTCAAGAGCCTGGACCTGGTCAAGAGCGTGGTGCAGGCGGTGAAGATCCCCGTCTCGGTCAAGATCTCGCCCTTCTATACCTCCCTGCCGGCCTTCGTCAGGTGCGTCGAGGACGCCGGGGCCAAGGGGCTGGTGATCTTCAACCGGTTCTATCAACCCGACATCGATATCGAGAAGCTGGAGGTCGACCGCACGCTCGAGCTGTCGACGTCCACAGAGCTTCTGCTGCGGTTGCGTTGGCTGGCGATCCTGTCGGGCCGCACCGACATGCAGCTCGCCGTCACGGGTGGCGTGCACACGGCGGCCGATGCCGTGAAGGCGATCATGGCGGGCGCCGACACCATCCAGGTGGTCTCAGCCCTGCTCCAGCACGGCCCCGAGCGTCTCAAGCAGGTGCGCGAGGAGATGACGGCCTGGATGACGAAGCACGGCTACGAGTCGATCGATCAGATGCGCGGCTCGATGAACCTGAAGAACAGCCCGAACCCGAGCGCCTACGAGCGGGCCAACTACGTGCAGATCCTGCAGACGTGGGAGGGCTGAGCGACGCGCACGTTCGCGTCGGGACGGCTAGGGGCGAAGGTGATGCCGAGGCGTCGGGAATAGTATACTTGCGTATTCTCGGCGCCGCGGCCGCAAGGTCCTTCCACAACGCCTTGTCTTGGAACCGGTTTCACCTCGAGTCGCCCGACATCGACGCCGAGCGGCTCGAGGGTGACGGACCGGGGCCACGGCCCCTCGCACCCCCGGCGTTCTTGCACCTACCCACCAATAGAGATCCCTTCTGCACATCGAACGGTGTAGGATGAGGGTGTCGACGCGCGTGGAGCAACCTAGATCGTCTGGTGTACTCGCGTGAAGCCACGGGCGTCTTTTCCATTGGAAGATGAGCCGACCCTCCGGAGGCGGACTCATCCAGTACTCGGTGAGGAAGGAGGTTCCCATGAAGCACTCGCGTGCCTTTTTCCTCAGCCTCGGTGTCCTGCTGATCGCATCGGTCATGATCCAGACGGCTCAGGCGGAGCTCCCGCGCGCCAACCAGATCTGGCCAAGGTTCTACTACTGTGGTTTCGAGCAGGCCGGAGCTGAGGGGCTCGTCACCACCCCACCCGGCGCCTGGGGCCTGGGCAACGGCGACCGCAGTCTCGAAGTCGAAGAGCTCGCCAGCAACGTTTGGGCGCTCGCGTGGGTCGAGAACGGATTCGGTTGGACGGATCACATTCTGCAAGCCTCCGTTCAGTACAAGGGCGGAGAGGGCAACGAGTTGGGATTGGTCTATCGACTCCAGGACCCTGACAACTTCTACCTGTTCACGTTGAACGACGGTGCCAGCGCGACGCTGTCGCTGTGTGTGAACGGCGCGATCGTGCGCAGCGAATCGGCGGCGTTCGCATACAGTAGCGATCAATGGTATGTCCTGCGCGTGGAGGCGCAGGGCGACCTGCACTCGGCGCGCATCAACGGTGTGGAGGTGATCGCCTGGACGGACAACACGTTCCAAATGGGCACGGGTGGTCTGGCCGCGCGCGGCACGTGGGGCTGGTTCGACAACGTCTTCAGCATCAGTCGACCCGGCGGCGCGGGCAACGGCGGCCTGCGCAGCAGTGAGCACCAGCGGCTGATGCGGCGCGCTGACGCGATCACGCGTCGAGCCTATCTCGAGGCCGCCGCTCACCAGGTGCGCCTATCCGACCCGGGGCGCCTCGACGCGCCGGAGACGCTGCCGCCGAACGCGGGCCTGACGGTGGCCGGGGCCAATCCATTCCGTCACGCAGCGGTGCTTCACCTGGCGCTCGACCAGGAGCTGCCCGCCTCGATCCGCGTTCACGACGCATCGGGTCGTTGCGTTCGCACGCTCCTCCAGGGCGTCTTGCCGCCGGGCGAGCGCAGCGTGGTGTGGGACGGGAGGACCGATGACGGGTCCCGCGCGGCGGCCGGAGTCTATTTCTGCACCCTGCGCACGCCGACCGACACCCAAACGCGGCGGCTGATCATGAGTCGCTGATACTTCCTGGATGGGATTCCGGTCCGCTTCGCTTTCGGCGCCGGGCCGTGGGCTCGGCGCCGATTTGCCGCTTGACTGGGGATCGGGTTGCGTGCGGTATGGGAGGGTCTCGCGAGCCCCCCGCATCGCGAACACGATTCACGCAGGCGCAGTCCGATGCGGGTCGGCCGGCGACCGGCCCGCTCCAACCAGGAGGCACGTCCATGCCGGCTCGCAAGCGCAAGCTTCGCGTCGAAGACCTGTTTCGTCTGAAGATCCCGACCGGCGTCGACTTGGGACCCGATGGTCGGATTGTCTACAGCCTGAAGACGACCGACGACAAGGAGAACGGGTACCGGGCCCACCTCTACCTGCTGCCTGCCGGCAGCGGGAAGGCCCGGCCCCTCACGCGCGGCCAGACCTTCGACAGCCTGCCCACCTGGTCACCGGACGGACGACACATCGCCTATGTCTCGAAGGCGCCGGACGGCGTCCCGCAGATCAAGGTGCTCTCGTTGGAAGGCGGCGAACCGCAGGAGCTCACCCAGCTCAAAGGCGGGCCCATCCGCCACCTGAGCTGGTCGCCCGACGGCCGCCGCATCCTGTTCTGCCACCGCCGCCAGCCCAAGGAGGATCCGCAGGCGCGCAAGAAGGGCCCCACCTTCAAGCACATCACGCGCGTCTTCCACAAGCTCGACGGCGACGGCTTCTTCCCGCCCGAGCGCTGGCACCTGTGGACGGTCACGTTTCCGGGCGGCCGCGTGCGCCAGCTCACGCGCGGCGACCACGACGACGGCGAGCCCGCCTGGAGCCCCGACGGACGAAGAATCGCCTTCCTGTCCAACCGCATCGAGGAGGCGGACTACCACCCCGAGAACGAGGACATCTTCATCGTGCCGGTGCGCGGGGGACGGTTGCGGCAGGTGACCCGGCGCTTTGGTCCCGTGTCGGCGCCGGCCTGGTCGCTCGACGGGCGCAGCATCTACTACGTCGGCCACTTCGGCGGCGACGGCGAGTGGCTGCGCCATCCGCTGCATCTGTATCGCATTCCGGTGCACGGTGGGGACCCGGTCGACCTGACACCCTCGTTGGACAACTGGCCGGGAAACTGGATCGCCTCCGATACGGCCACAGGCGGCCTGGGCGCCCTGCGCCTGCATCCCTACCGCGATCCGAACCGCACGGCTCCCCGGACCGTGGGCCGCGGCCATAGGGCTGACGACGGCGCTCGATCGCGGCGCCCGCCGCGTCAGTCTGTGCCCGAGCGCATCGCCTTCACGGTCAACGAGCACGGCGCCTGCCGGCTCTACTCGATCGCCGCCGAGGGGGGGGCGATGCGAACCGAGCTCGGAGGCCCGGTCGATGTCATCGATGCGGCCGTCGACGCGCGCACGGGCCGCGCCGCGGTGGCCGCCGCCCGCATCATGGACTGCGGCGATGTCTACCGCCTGGTGCTGGACGGCTCGCACGCCGAGGAGCCGCGCCGCCTGACGACTCTCAATGCGCCGCTGTTGCGCCGCCTGGACCTCACCGAGCCCGAAGAGGTGATCTTCGGAGGCGCCCGCAACAAGAACTCGCCGGTCCACGGCTGGATCCTCAAGCCGCCCGGCTTCCGCGCGGGCAAGCGGTATCCCCTGGTCCTCTACATCCATGGAGGACCGATGGCCCAGTACGGGTATGTCCTCTTCCACGAGCTGCACCTGTTGGCCGCCCAGGGCTACGTCGTGGTCTTCACCAATCCGCGCGGCAGCTCGGGTTACGGGTTGCGCTTCATGAACTGCATCGAGAACCGCTGGGGCACGCATGACTATGACGACCTGATGGCCGTGGTCGACACGATGGTGCGCAAGCCCTACGTCGACGGCAAGCGGCTCGGCGTCGCCGGCGGGAGCTACGGCGGCTTCATGACCACCTGGATCATCGGTCACACGCAGCGCTTCAAGGCAGCCGTCACACAGCGGCAAGCGGCCAACATGCTCATCCAGGTCGGCTCCTCCGACTTCGGCTTCCTGCGCACCTACCGCCGCGGATCCACACCGTGGGAGACGCCGCTCAAGCACCTGAAGGACTCGCCCAACTACTACGTCGATCGCATGCAGACCCCCGTGCTGATCATCCACAGCGAACAGGACCTGCGCTGTCCGATCGCGCAGGGAGAAGAGCTGTTCACGTTCCTGAAACTGCAGCGCAAGCCGGTCGAGATGATCCGGTTCGAGGGTGAATCGCACGGGTTGTCACGGGGCGGCAAACCCCAGAACCGCGCCGAGAGACTGCGCCGCATCGTGGACTGGTTCGCCCGCTATCTCTAGAACGTGGAGGCATGATGCGCCCCGAGCACGAGCACCCCGTCCCCGACAGCATTCTACGCAAGCGTCTGGCGAAGCTGACCAAGCAAGGGGTGATCGATTGGCTCATCGAGCGAAGCCGAACGGATGCGGGACTGCGGGAAGACTTGGCCCAGCTCGCCCTGCCCAACCGACGGCCGCCGCGCGACCCCGAGCCGCACAGCGAGCCGGGCCGCCTTGCGCGTCGCATGCTTGCGGCCGGACGGCCGGCAGATGCCCTGGACCGCCTCCAGCGGATGGTGGAGGCCCACCCCGCGGCGGCCCTCAAGGATGAGGTCATCGCGCTGCGCAGCGAGGCCCTGCTGGCGCTGGGGCGCCCCACCGAGGCGTTCGAGCTGCTGTGGGAGGCCTTCCGTCAGACGCTGAAGATCGGCCATCTGCGCAGCGCGACGGCGGTCGCCCCCCGCGGACGCGGCGCCCACCTGGAGTCCGATGCCCTGGAGGCGGCCGAGCACCATCCCGACGCGGACCTCGCGCTGGGGTTCCTCATCGCGCGGGGCGCGCTCGACCGCGCGGCCGGCCTGATCGAGCGTCGGTTCGACGAGCTGAGCATCAGCGCGCGCACGGGCCTGAAGCCCGTGGCGCAGGCACTGCGCGAGGAAGACCCCCGCCAGTGCTGGCAGCTCCTGCGCCTGATGCTGATCGACATCCTCGAGGAGCGTAACACGCGCGCCTACGGCCAGGCGGTCGACTACCTGGCTCAGATGCATCAGCTCGCCGAGGCTGGGGGCTTCGTCGCAGAGCACCTGGCCTTCGTCGAGCAGCTCCGTCAGGACCACCAGCGCAAGACCGCCTTCTGGCGCGCGGCCCAGGGCGTAACGAACTGATCGCCCATCGCGGGGCCTCAGGCCATCCCTCCGCGACCTTTCCCTTGCCGCCGGTTTCCGTTAGAGTCCCCGTCCGAAGCCGCCACGGTCGCCACCGAGAGCCGGGTCACCGCTGAGGCGACGGCGGCCACGGGGCGTGCGCACGGCGAACGCCGCGCTCCTAGCGCGGGCGGCGCGTACGCGTTTTCTTGCAGGAAAGGACCTCGACATGAAGCGAACGATGATGATCGCGGGAATGGGCCTCGTGCTCATCTCCTGCGCCTTCTGTACGGCGAACGAGGGCGAGCAGGCGGCCACCGAGCTGGCCGGCGACAAGGAGAAGCTGAGCTACGCCTTCGGCATGAACATCGCCGAATCCCTGGAGCACCTGAGACAGGACATCGAGCTCGAGCTGCTGATCCAGGGCATCCGGGACGTGCTCGGCGAGAACGAGCCGCTGCTGACCTTCAACGAAGCGGGCGACATCATCGGCCAGTACTCCGCCAAGCGCCGCGAGGAGGGCGAGCGTCAGCGCCAGGAGCAGGGCGGCAAGAACCTGGAGGCGGCCCGGGAGTTTCTCGCACAGAACGCGCAGCGGGAAGGGGTGGTCACGACCGACAGCGGCCTGCAATACGAAGTGCTCGAGGAAGGCAGCGGCCCCAAGCCGTCGGCCACCGATCGCGTGCGCGTGCACTACCATGGCACCTTCATCGACGGCACCGTCTTCGACAGCAGTGTGGAGCGCGGCGAGCCGATCGACTTCGAGCTGAACCGCACGATTCCGGGTTGGATCGAGGGCTTGCAGCTCATGAGCGTCGGCAGCAAGTACAAGTTCTTCATTCCGCCGAACATCGCTTACGGCGAGACCGCTCCGCCGAACATCGGGCCCAATCGCCTGCTGATCTTCGAGGTCGAGCTGCTCGACATCGTCGACTGATCGTATGGAACGCGGGGAAGCGTTGGATCAGCGGCCCGCACCGGATGGTCACGCGCCCCGGGGCGGCGGGTCGGCCGCGGCGCCCGAGCCGCGGCGGCTGTTCAATCGCAACTTCGTGCTCTTGTGGCAGGGCCAGTTGGTCAGCCAGATCGGCAACCAGCTCCACGCCATCGCCATGATGTTCTGGATCAAGCACGCCACCGGCTCGGCCACGCTGATGGGCACGATCATGATGGTGTCGATGCTGCCCGGCGTGCTGCTGGGCCCCTTCGGCGGCACGGTGGCCGACCGTTTCTCCCGGCGCAAGCTCATCATCTTCGGTGACCTGCTGCGCGGGCTGCTGGTGCTCTCGCTGGCGGGGCTGATGTTCCACCGCCCGCAGGCCACCGATCTGTTGGTCGGCTGGCTCTTCGTCGTCGCCGTCGGCATGGGCATCCTGGGGGCCCTCTTTCGGCCGGCCGTCTCGGCGGCCATTCCGGATCTGGTTCCCCGCCGCAGCGTCGCGGCAGCCAACTCGCTCAATCAATCCGGTTTTCAGCTCACGACCTTCATCGGCCAGGGTCTGGGCGGAACGCTGTTCCGCCTTCTCGGGGCCCCGGTGCTCTTTCTGATCGACGGTCTGACCTATGTCGCCTCGGGCGTGACCGAGTGCTTCATCCGCATTCCCCAGGCCTTCCCCGAGGCGCATGCCGGCCTGCGCGACCTGCTGGCGAAGTTCGCCGCCGAGACCCGCGAGGGCTTCCACTACGCCTGGCGCAACCGCGGCCTGCGCGACCTGTTCTTCGCCGGCGCCCTGCTCAACTTCCTCTTCGCCCCCTTGCCGGTGCTGCTGCCCTTCTACGTCGAGGACCACCTGATCACCTCCCCGGGGGTCCACGCCACCCCCGACTGGCTCGGGTATCTGTTGGCCGCCACGGGCGTGGGCTCCCTGGTGGGCTACGCGTTGGTCGGATTGGCGCGGGGCTCGGGCCGCGTGCGGATGGTGATGTCGGTCGTCAGCCTGTTCGTGGTGGACGTCATTCTGATCTTGGCCGGAGCGACGCAGCGGGCCCCCATCGCGCTGCTGCTGCTCTTCGCGTTGGGCGTGGGCACGGGCGTCATCAACATCGGCATCATCACCACGATGCAGATCACCACCCCCAGTGCGATTCGCGGGCGGGTCTTCGGTCTGCTGGGCACCTTGACCACGTCGCTCATCCCGATCGGGATGGGATTGGCGGGGGTGGTCGCCGATCTGGTCGATCACGACATCGCCTTGCTCTTTCGGGTCTGCGGGGTCGCGGCAGTGGTCGCCACGCTGTTGATCGTGCTGGATCGGCCGTTTCGGGACTTCCTGGCCTACGAGCCCCCGCGCGGGGAGTCTTCCGCCTCAGCCGGCCCTACAGACGACCCAGCTTGACGGCGTAGGCGCCCCACGTGAAGGGGTGGCGCACGCCGTCGGGCCCCTCGAGGTAGGCTCGGCGCGCCGCCGCCAGCGCCTGCTCGGGCGTCGCACCCTGCCGGGCCCACGCCTCGATGAAACCCTGCATGAGCCGCGTCGCCTCGTCGTCGCGCACGCGCCAGTAGGTGTCGACCACCGCCGCGGCCCCGGCGTCGACCAGGGCGTCACCTAGACCGGGGGCGGCCTTGCCGGCTGAGACATAGGGCGCCCCGCTGGCGCAGCCCGACAGCACGACCAGACGGGTGCGCTCCAGGTCGGCGGAGCGGATGTCGTCGACATCCAGATAGGAAGCCTCGATGGCCTGCGTATCGCTGGGCTGCGACAAGGGCAGGAAGGTGAGGTAGGGCAGCTCCGGATCACGGATGAAGTGAGCCGCCACGTAGACGAACGGCGCGTCCTCCCAGAACTGAAACAGCGCCGACTTGGTGGCATGCTCGCGGCTCAAGACCGCCGAGCCCGGCAGCGAGGCGATCACGGTGCCGGCCTCCTGCATCGTCTGCTCGAGGCCCGCCAGGACCGGGTAGCGGCGGCGGATCGGATCGGGAGGCTGGGGATCCGCGACAATGATGCCACGCCCCGCGGCGATCGGGGATGATCCGAGACCGGCCTGCCGCAGGTAGGCGATGTCGAACCGGTCGACCAAGGGCCGATAGGGCTCGCCGACATTCAGGTTGTACGCGCCGAAGGGCAGCAGACCGAGGAAGCCGTCGGGAGAGACCAGCAGCTCGCGGATCTGGGCGCCCAAGGAAGGGAGCAGCACTTCGGGCGGGAGCAACGACGTCGCCAGGATGTGGAGCTGGCGGGCCAGCTCGGCGCCCGCCGTCGCGTCGGGATCTCCGGGGTCGGCCGAGACCAGCGGCATCGCGCGCCCGATCCGCTGCCGCGCATCCTCGGGGCCGATGCCGAGCGTGTCGCGGCGAACGCCCTCGCCGCCGGCGGTCCAGCGCACGATCGCGTCGGGCGTGGTGAGGTAAACCAGGTGAATCGCTCCGCGGGCAACCAATCGCTCGAGTGTGCGGCGCGCGCGCGCGCCAGCCGCACCGGGGCCGTCGAGCAGCCCCAGCAATTCGGAGACCACATCGTTGCCCGCGGCGGGACCTGCGCCCACGCGCATCCCGCGGACCGCGCGCGGACCGTCGCGGCGCGCGCGTTCGCCAAGGACCGCGGGCAGACGACGCCAGTTCAGCTCGAGTGCATAGGCGGCCAGGGGATCATCGGCCAGGTAGTCGTGCACGGCGTAGCGCAGCACGTCGCAGCTATTCAGGAAGGCATAGCCCTGGGCGCCGGCATCGGCCCCGGCCAGGTACCCGCGCATGCGACCCAGGCCCGCGCGCAGGGTCTCGCGCGCGGCCGCCCGGTTGCCCTGCTCCAGAAAGATCCCCGCCTGGCAGGCGTCGTGGAAGACCCACTCCTCGCGCAGCGTCCGCTCCCCACCGGGGCCCAGTTCCGATGCCTGACGCCGGAAGTCGGCGAGCGTCTGGAGAGCAGCCGCCGGGTTGCCGAGCTCCCGCAGGGCCCGAGCCAGCAGCATCAAGAACCGGCCGCGCGTCGCGGGCAGCGAGCCCACCGCGCTCTGCACCAGCCCCCGCCCGAGCACCGGCAGGGCTTCGGTGAGACGGCGGTTGTCCAGCAGCCCCTGGCTCCACGCCAGCAGGAGCTGGGCGTACTCATAGCGGTTGGGCAGTCCCCGAATCTCACGCTCCAGCCGCGCGAAGATCGTCTCGGCCTCATCCACGCGGCCCTGCGACATCAAGTAGCGGGCCTCCATCTCGTCGAGCCGCAAGCCGTTGACGCGATGCTCCACAACGCGTGGCGAGCGCGCCGACTCGCGGTGCAGCACCCGCGCGCGTTGGATGAGCTGGCTCACCACCTCGAAGTGACCGTACTCGGCGTGGAAATACATCGTCTCGAGAATGAACCGCAGTTCCAGGTACCCGCCCTTGTACTCGCGGCAGATCTCCTGGGCCGCCGCGAACCGGTCGGCGGCCAGCGCCAATCGACCCTGGCTGGCGTAGTAGTTGGCGTAGTTGGACATGATGTCCGCGGCGTGCTCGGGCAGCCGGTGGCGCGTCGCGATCAGCATCGCCTCGTTCCAGGCGATCGCCATCGAGTCGATGCGGCCGGCCTCGCGATGAAGCGATCCCAGCGCCCCAAGCACCTGGGCGGTCATGATGGTCAGGTCCTCGCGGCGCGCATCCTCGAGGGCGCTGCGCAGCAGCCTCGATCGCTCGGTCTCGTTGCCCAGGGAGGCCATGAACTCAGCCACGGCGAACTCGGCCACGACGGCGCCCATCCAGTAGCCGACCTCGCGGAAGCGGCGTAGATACTGCCGCAGCAGCTCGCTCTTGTCGGTCAGGAGCAGGTCGGGATCGAGATAGACCTCGTTCATCCGCATCTCGGTCCGGCCCAGTTCCACCGCCGCGGTGGCCGGCAGTCCCATCCAAAACCGATCGTCGTTGAGGAACTCGAAGCAGCCGTACTGGGCTGCGAGCTGTCCCGACAGCCGGCCGATCAGCGGCATCAGGGCGCGCACGCTGGCCGTGTAGGCTTCGGGCGTGTCGAATTCGATGACCCGGCGCAGCGCGAGGCGCGCATCGATCAGCTCCTTGATGCCCGTCCGGGCGCTGTAGCGGGCGAAAGCCTCCTCGTCATCGTGGACCAGGTGGCGCGCCATGATGGGGTTGAGCTCGGGGGCGAGCAGGAGCAGCCGATCGGCCGCATTCTCCGTGCAGCCGATCTGGCCGATTGCGGCCAGGAGAAAGAGGCACCCGAGAAGCCTCGCCGATTGCCGCCGTTGGGAACCCGTATGCATCGGTGCGCATGGTAGCAGAAGACGCGGGCCAGAGGCAGTTCCGAGCCACGCTCCGCAGACCGCGCAGTCGACGAACTGCTTGCTAGGACAGAACTACCGGTCTACGCTCGTTGCAGGCGGGGAGGAATGGATCCGACCGTGAAGAGCGAACCATCAGTGAAGGCGCACGAGGACCTGGAGCTCGTCCGTCAGATCACGGCCGGCTCGAACGAGGCCTGGGAGCAGTTTATCCTGCGCTACTCGGGTCTGATCCACTCGGTGGTGCGCCGCTACCTGTTCGACCCCGAGGAAGTCCGCGACGTCTACGTCGAGGTCCTCTCCCGGCTTCACGACGGGCGACTGGCCACCTTCGAGGGACGCTCGGCGCTCTCCACCTGGCTGGTGCTCGTTTCGCGCAGCGTGGCCCTCGATCACCTGCGGCGCCGGTTCGGTCGGCGCGAGATGCCCGGCGGCATCCAGAAGCTCAGCCGGCGCGACCAGCGGGTCTTTCAGCTCTACTATGTCGAGGGCCTCGGGTTCGATGCGGTGAGACACTGGATCACCGAGGGCGGCAAGCCCTTGAGCGCGTCGGAGCTGTCCGCGAGCCTGAATCGCATCGAGAGCAACGTCGACCATCGCACCCTGAGACGCATCGCTTACGATCTGCACGCCTCGTCGGTCGGCGCGGCCTCGGGCCGGATGATGGAGTTCCTCGACTGGCACCGCGAGCGCCAGCAGCGCCTGCGTAAGGAGCGCAATCCGGAGCAACGCCTGATCGAGAAGGAGGCCGCGCAGGTCGCGGCCCGGGTCAGAGAGCTTCTGGACATGTTGCCCGACGAGGAGCGGCGCGTGCTCAGCCTGCGTTTCGACCGCGGCTGGACGGCGGTGCAAATTGCCGAGGAGATGGGATTTGAGAGCCCCCGCCGCTCCTACACCGTTATCGACAAGGGCCTGCGGCGCCTCCGGAAGCTCATGGGACTGGAGAAAGCATAGAAGTATAGGCCCGTTGGGCCTGTAACGGGGCGGCGGACGACGTCTAATGGGGGCGGAGTTCGGAGGAGTACCTGGCGGTGGTGGGCGCGGGGCCGCCGTCGGGCTGGAGGAGCATCTTCATGGCCCAGGACAACCATCTCGCGGAGGAGATCCTCGCGGCCCTCGTGGAAGGCAATCTGGAGGGCGCCGATAAGGAGCGGGCGCAGGAGCACCTGGCCCGCTGCCGGAGCTGTATGGCCGCGTTCGGCGAGGCCGTCCGGTTCCAGTCTCGGTGGCTGGATGAGCCCGAGGCCTTCGTGCCCACCCCGGAGATGATCGCGGCCGCCCGCGGGGCGACGGTCCGAGCCACCCCGGTTCGCGCCGAGCGCAAGCCCCCGCGCCACCGTCAGGTGGCCTGGGGCCTGCGCCCCGTAATCGTGACGCTGGGTGCGGCCGCCGCAGCGCTGGTGGCACTGCTTCTCTGGTTGAGCCCCGGCCTGATGCAGGGCGGCGCATCTTCCAACCCTTCAGTCGTGGCCCTCGTCCAGCGCGCCGCAGAGCGCGCCTCGGCCCACGGCATGGTCTTGCCGTTCGGCGAGGGCTTCTCCCTGGACGACATGACGGTCTACCGCGCGGGCGCTCCCGAGTCGAGCCCCGAACTCACCGATGCAATTGGATCTATGATAGAGCGTTACGAGCAGGGCGACGCGTCGGGCCAGGCCGCCTGCCTGCTGGTCGCCGGCCAGCTCGCCGCCGGCCATCTGGGCAACGCCAGGGTCTTTGTCGCCGAGGCTCGTCAGCGCTACGCCGATGTCTCATGCCTTGCAACCCTGGAGGCGATCATCGCCTATCGCGAGAACCAGGTGGACCGGGCCGAGAGCCTGCTGCGTCAGGTGCTCCGGGACGAGTCCGGCAACCTCCTAGCCTCGTTCAACCTGGGGCTCCTGCTCGCCGAGCGCGGCCGCTACGAGGAGGCCCGCCCGTTGCTCGAGCGGGTTCGGGATGCGCGGCCGCAGAGTCCCCTCGCCAGTCGGGCCGAGGCCCTCCTTGAGGGAGGCGTGCCCCGATAGCGGCGCTCCACCGCCCCGCGTTGATGCCTCCAGAGCTTCCAGGACCCAGCTTCCAGGACCCCTTGTCGGATCAGACCGTCCGCCCTCGCTCGATGTCCATGCGGTATACTGGTGACATGAACGCGTCCCCCACCAGGTCTACCCCCCACCGATGCGCAGCGGCCGTGTGGCGGCGAGGACTTCCCGGCCTTCGGGCACTCTGTCTCCTGACCCTGCTGATCGCTCTCATCCCGTCACCGGGGCATCCCACGCCGCCGGTCCAACCGGTTCGCATGTGCGCGGAATGGGAGCCAGCCTATGGCACGCTCATCCGCTGGCCGCTGGGCATCCCGAGCACGCTGGTGGTCGAGCTGGCCGCCGACGACAGCCTCTACGTGCTGGTCGAGACCGCCGGGCAGGAGTCTCAGGCGCGCTCGGCCTTCGCCGGCTACGGGGTGAATCTGGACCACGTGCGCTTCATCCGGGCCAACACCTATTCCCACTGGACGCGCGACTGGGGGCCGCACAGCGTCTTCGACGGCGAGGGGCGCTACGGCATCACCGATCCCTATTTCGACGGGTACCCGTGGGTGCCGGGATGCTTCATCGATGCGGGCCCCCGCGCGACGACGACGGCCGCAGCCCTCCCGCGGCAGGGTGTGCGGGGCTACGAGGAGGACGATGCCGTCAACGCCGTGCTCGCCGCCGAGTTCGGCTGTCCCTTGCACGAGCTGCCGGCCTATTGCACGGGCGGCAACATCATGTGCGACGGCCAGGGGGGCGCCTTCTCCACGAGGCAGATGTACCTGGAGAACGCGCCGCTCTGGAGCGAGGCCCAGTTCCGCCAGCTTGCCGAGGAGTACCTGGGCATCCACACCTACCATCTGGTCGACAAGCCCGAAGTGCACGGCATCCAGCACATCGACTGCTACGCCAAGCTGCTCGACGAGGAGACGGTGTTGATCAAGGAGGTCGCGCCCGGCCACGAGGAGTACGCCTGCATCGAGCACCTCGTCGATGAGATCGCCGCTCTCACGAACGGCTACGGCCGCCCCTACCGAATCGAGCGCGTCTATTGCGGCTCCTTGGGCGGCAGCGCGGTGGCGGCCTACACGAACTCCCTGATCCTGAACGAGAAGGTCCTCGTCCCGGTCTTCGGCATCGGAACCGACGATGCGGCGCTCGAGACCTATCGGGAGATCATGCCGGGCTATGAGGTGATCGGCTTCTACAGCTCGAGCTGGTACTACTACGATGCGCTGCACTGCCGCACGATGGGCATCTTCGATCGACAGATGCTCCGCATGGCCCACCGGCGGCTGGACCGCGAGGTGGAGCCCGCGACGGAGTATCCGATCGAGGTCTTCATCGACGACCGCAGCGAGACCGGCCTGGTGTCGGAAGCCCTGAACGTGTTCTGGCGGCAGGAGGGCGCGCCACAGTGGCAGCGCCTGCCGCTCGAGCAAGCCGCGGGTGCCGACTCCTTCCGCGCCGCATTGCCGGGGCAGCCCCCGCAGACCACGGTCGAGTACTACGTGGCAGCCGCGGACTCCTCGGGGCGGTCCGAGACGCTGCCGCCCTCGGCGCCTGAGGGATGCTATCGATTCACGATCCTTGGCGATCCGGCTGGCGCGCAGACCTACTCAGTCGACGTACCGCCATTGCGATTCCACCCCAATCCCTTCCAGGGCAAGACCACCGTCCGGCTTGAGATGGACGCGGCGGGGGAAGTGGATCTGGCCGTCCTCGATGCCGCCGGCCGCATCGTAAACCGCTGGCGGGTTGGATTTTCTCGCGATCGCGGGGCGGCAACCATTCTGTGGGACGGCACAGACGGACAAGGACGCACGTGCCCAGCGGGGATGTATCTGTTCAGGGCGGGCAAGCCAGGACGACCCAAAGTGTCCATGGGCCGATGCCTGCTCATCCGCTGATGCGGCCTGCGTGCATTAGTTGACCTGGATGGCAAGAACGACATCGATGATCCAACGGGAATCCGTAGGGCCGGAGGATTCAGCGGGCGCTACCAGAAGAGTCTGTCTCGACGAAGGGCCGACCTTGCTCGAAGAGCTGCAGGTGCTCCTCGACTCGGCGGGATAGGTCGTCCCGGTGTAGATGCCTAGCCAAGTTGAGGGCATGCCGGGCCGACTGGACAGCCTCTGAGAAACGACCCGCTGCTGCGTACGCCACGGCACGAGTATCCAAGAACCGCGGTACGGTATCTCCTGTGAGCATGCAGGCCCTTTCCGCGAGCCTAACGGCCTTCCCTGGATCGAAATACGGAGCCTCGCGGCGTGTGGCAAGCATCCAGGCCAGATCATTCAACGCTGTATAGCTCTCCGAGTCGATCCTGAGCGCCTCCTCGTATTGCTCCATAGCCGCAGCGAAATCCCCCCGTGCGCGATAGACCTCGGCGAGGTTGGTGCGCACGCGCACATCATCGGATGATGCGGCCAGGGCCCGCTCGGCCGCCGCCAGCGCTTCATCGATGAGCCCCACCGACAAGGCCGCCCAGGAGCTGACCAGCGGCGGGACCTCTGACTCTGGGAACAAAGTCTCAAACTCCCTCATACGGTTGAGGATAGCGCGGGCGTACCCGCCCTCGATACCGTCCTCCGCCGCCATCAGCATCTTCGCCTTGGCTTCCAGAAGGCTGGGATGATCCGGGAGGATCTTCAGCCCCGCCAGCGTGTGACGCATGAGCTCAAACGCATCTCTCTCGGCCACGTTCTCCAGCATGTGGCCTGCGGCTTCATAGCGTTGCTCATACGCTGCGGTCCAATGGTCTCGTTCCTCCGCGGTGAATCCATCCCAGCAAACGTGCTGCAGGAGGGAGGGACGGCGCACCACGTGCAGGAAGTCATCGAACGCAACGTCGAGCATCCCAGCGCCGTGCTGGGCTAGATTGAACTCGACGTAGGGCATACGATCGCTGTTGATGTCGAAGTCGGTGAGCCACTGCCGAATGGACTCCAGATCCCCTATGTAGCACATGGCCAGATCCAGGCTCGAATACCAATGCATGTATTCGGTGCTCACACGCACAGAATCCTGTTGCAGGATTTCATCAATACGCTTCGGCGCGAAGCACTGCTCGTCGGCCGAACCCACGAGATAGAAGAAGGAAAGCGGCTTCGTGGTTGGGAACCAGATCGACACGTGTGGGAACACCTGGCTGAATGTTCCAAGAATACTATCGAAGCTGGATACGGGGATGCCGGTCAAATGAAGCTTGCTGACAACGAGACCTCCGGGTGCGAGGTGCTCACGAGCTGCCATGAAGTGCTCTTTGCCGAACAAGGGCGCACTGCCCGAATAGCTGGGAATGTCTGCGTCGTTGATGATGGCATCAAAATGGTCCGTTGTCATGCGCAAGTAGTTCTTGGCATCAGCGTAGGTCAGGTCAACGAATTGACCCAACCGCTCTCCAAGATTGATGTGGTTGAAGTGGCGGAGAGCCAAGTCTGTCACTTCGGGGGCGATCTCAACACAGCGGATGTATTCCAGGTCATGTCGTGATAGGCAGTAGGTCGTTTCGCCTCCGCCGAAGCCTACCGAGAGGACTTCGCGTGCCTCGGGATTCAACAGGATGGCAAGATGGCCAAGCATCTTCTGTGCTGAGCGATGGAGTCCATCGCCCGCGACATGTACGCCGTCTGAGGTCAGCGTCAGCGTACCGCCAGCATCCCGTTTGACCGCAACCGTAGTCGTAACGCCTTCCTCAATCTCTAGCGTCTGCGACCCGGGAGTAGACACGATGCGCCGGACGAAAAGCTCGCCTGGGAGCAGCAGCGTACTGGCGGCTAGACCGAGGACTGCCGCGACATATACCCAGCGAAACGTCCTGCGTGTCGCGGGGGTGGAAACGAGTACGGTGAGTCCTCCGAGACCGAGGCCAAGCAGTCCGAGGATGACTCCGGACGACTGCGTTCCGACGTGTGGGACAAGAACGAAGCCTGCCAGGAGACCGCCGGTCACGGCGCCGATCGTATTCACTGCATAGACGGTTCCGGTGGTTTCACCGACACGATGCCGGCGTTGGCTCCAAGCCTGCAACGCCAGGGGAAAGCCGATCCCCATGGTTATCGAGGGCAACAAGAAGAGGGCGCCCGAGAAAATCAGCGGCAGCCCGACCGCCCGAAATGAGGGTTCCTGTGCGGCGCTGCCAAAGATCTTCGCTGCGATCAACGGGCCGGGGTCGATCAACCAGAAGACGGCTTGGGGTACAAGGGCAAGGCCGAAGAGACCGAGAATGCTCAGCGTGACACCAAAGGCCGTAGCAGGATTCCCTACGCGTCGGGTCAGCCGGCTGCCGATCCCGGCTCCGATGACGTTGCCGATCAGGTAGATGGTCAACACCGCCGCAAAGACGTACGTGTAGCCCCCCAGGGGAATCACAATGGCTCGCATCCAGACCAACTCGTATCCGATGCTGATTAGGCCGCTCATGAAGAAGGCCACCATGAGAAGGATCGAGAATCGGTCACGCGCCGCAGACGCTTTGCTCCCTACAGGTGGCGCAGTCTGTGCCCGCCCGGTCGCAGGCGCAGGATCCAGAATCGGCTTCCCCTTCAGGCTGGTTTCAACCTTGGTAGACAAGGTCCATCCGGAGATCGCGACGATGAGGTTCACCGCCGCCGCAACCAAGAGTGTTCCAATGACTCCCAGAGTGCGAATCAAGACGAAGCCGGCCAGGAAGCATCCCGCTGCAGCACCGAGGGTGTTGATCGTGTATAGACGGCCCACGAGCCATCCGATCTGCTCGCGAAGTGTCGTGATGAAGCGGCCTAGCAACGGAAGAGTGCTGCCCATGACCATCGTGGGCACCAGCAGTATCACGCCCGACACCAGAACCTGGAGTCCCAGGAGCCCTTCGCGCGAGGGGGTGAAACGCTGAAAGAACCAGCGGTAGGCTTGATCGGCTAGATCGAGGGTGAGCGGCAGCGAGAGAGCAGACACTGTTGCCAGCAGCTCAAGCGCGGCATAGAGACGCAAGGGGCGCCGGACGCGATCTGCGAAACGCGACATGAGCAAGGCGCCCAGAGCCAGTCCTGCCATGAACATCGAAACCACGATGCTGGAAGCATAGACGGTGTTGCCGAGGGTTAGTTTGAGAAGGCGAATCCATATGACTTCATCAACTAGCGAGGCCATGCCGGAGCCGAAGTAGATTAGCATCACCCATCCGGTCGCACCGCTGGCCGGAGACGGGGTTCGGGGAGATTTTGGGTGGTGTCTTGCCGACTTCCGGTGGCGCTGCCTCATCGCAACCATCCATTCCGGAGCTCGCCCCAAGGGCTGTCATAGAGATTATCCGATCTTCGGATCCGCTAGTATACCGGCCCTTGAACTGACTGACAATACGTGAGGTGGGAGGGGCTCTGCAAGGCAGACAGTCCTGTCGCGGGTAGACCTATTCCGTCGGCGCTCACC
>CAZPGB010000059.1:0-35594 GCA_964585945.1 uncultured bacterium
CGCGAAGTTCGTTGCGGTTCGATAAAGCTGGATGGCCTCGGATGGGTCGGTCGAATGCACCCTGAATCGGTACTTCTACAGCCGCTTCAGGCCACGCTTTTCCGACCTGACTTACAAGAGACCGAAGCACCATCAAGACCAGGACCATGATGTGCAACCGCCGCGCGAAGCGGCGGGCAAACAGAGCAGCCGTCACGACGCTCTCCGTAGCCTCATAAAGGCCCTGATCAGAACTCTCGTTTCAGTCTTGAGGATTCCCGCCGTCGCCTCCCTTCCCTCGCGGCGAGCTGCTCAGGAGAGAACATTCACCTCCAGTTTTGTGGCCAGGCCGGGCCCACAAAAAGACGGCTCCGCCCAAAGTGGACGGAGCCGTCGCATGACCCGTGTCGGTGGCGTTGGGTTCCCCCGGCTCAGGGGGCCCGACACCGCCACGTGGGCGGACGAAACCCCTACGGGGCCGCCACCTCCACCAAGCCTAGATTAGCACTGTCCAACGGATCACCTCCTTTCCGGGCGTGCTCCGTTCGGCGAGTCCCAGCTCGCCCGGCTCACCTTCCCGCCCTGGGACGGTGTGCCGCGCAGCTCCTGGCTGCGGTGAACTCCTCTACTACTTCATCGTAGGCGCTTCCGGTTCTCATGAAAAGAGAAGAAAGCGACCCAGGCCGGGCCAAAGCAGCCTCGGTGCCGGTGGGGCCGCTGGGGCCGATCCTCCGCGGCCGACAAGCACCGGACCCCGGGGCCATGCCTCGGAGAACCAGCGCTACGGCAGGAGCACGATCGTCCGCCGCGCCATGTGCCCCCGGTGATGCGCCCGCAGGAAATACGTCCCCGCTGGAAGCGGCCGGCCGTTGTCGTCTGAGCCGTCCCACGCGAGACGGCCCGCGGTCGCCGAGCCCAGCCAGCCGCGCACCGGCCGCCCCGTGAGGTCGACCACCTCCAGGCGCACCGGTCCCGCCGAGGGCAGCTCCCAGTGCAGTGCGGCCCCGCCTCGCGCCGGATTGGGCCGGCACTCGAGGCGCAGGTGCGGGAACGCCGCCTGAGCAACACCGCCCGTTCCCGTCACCTCGACCTCAAAGGCCTCCAGCGGCGCTCCCGCGGGCAAGTAGACCTCCATGACATGTCCACCCGGCGTGGCAAGCCCCGCCAGGTAGTAGCGGAAGTCCTCCATCGCCGGCGGCAGCGTCGTCCACCACTTCCCCGCGCTCCAGGTTGCCGGCGCTTCCACGTATTCCGTAGCCGATGCCGGCTTGTAGAAGACGCTCGCCTGCGCATTGGCGAATCCGGGGTTCAGACTGAAGCCGATCGCCGGCGTCTCGCCCGCAGCGAGGCTTTCGAGCGGCTGATGGAACACGACCAGCGGATTGCGACGGTGAATGCAGCTCGTCACGCAGTGAATCGCGCCCGCGTACTCGATGATCATGCGCGAGTCGATACCGATCACCTCGTGATCGGGCATGCACTCGGCGTAGATGCCCAGCGCGACGGCGTCGGCGGGATCCTCATAAGTGGGAACCAGCACCTTGTCGTTCAGGATGAGCGAATTCGTGTAGGTGCGATTGAGGCTCTGCTGCCAGGGAAGCATGGGGATGCGCACCACGGAGAAGGGCCGTCCGTCCAGATTGTGTAGCGATCCGAGCAGGTCGGCCAGGTTGTTGAGCCGTTCGTAGTCGCCCGGATAGCCCTGTCCCGGATCGGCGTATTCACCGACCACGAAGAGCGTGTCATTGAGCAGCTTGCAGAACATGTCGATGTGACGCGTCATGTCCCCCTGCATGGGCTCGACGACGATCAGCGAATCGATCCCCAGGTACTGGCGAAACTGATCGCGAATCTCGGCCTGCGTGTACCCGGGGTTGAACTCCCAGATGTTGGTCGAGCCGAAGCCCATCCCGTTACCGTCGGAGATGTGGTTGCCGCCATGGTGCAATACGTTGGTGCGATAAAAGGGCAGCCCGAAGTAGGCGGCGAGAACCTGCGGGAGATCGTCGATGTCCGATCCGAAGCCGTAGTAGAAGTCGGTAATCGCCAGATTGCCGTCTTCGTAGATGCAGAAGGGCCCGAAGTCCCGAATCCAGGGGTTGGGGCTGGACTGCGTGTCCATGATGAAGACTACATGATCCATGTTGACGCCCTGTCCGATCAGGGTGCTGCGCGCCTGCTGCTCAATCGAAGCGCTCTGCACCACCACATAGACCGTGTCGTCGGTGGCAATCGCCTCGGCGATGTCGGCCAGCACGGACTGCACGTACTCGGCCCAGTCGATCAGGACGCCGCGGTCGCGGCAAAACTCCCCGGGGTTGACGATCTCGTCGCCCGTGGGCGGCGTGCGCAGCGTGGGCCGCAGGCGCTCGGCTTGCTGCGGATCGGGCAGGCGGTGATGGCGCGCGGCCTCGGCACAGCCGCTGGCCGGCGGATCCTGAGATTCCGCCGATGCGTAGGGCCGCGCATCCGGAGCTCGAGCGGCGCCTGGCGCGGCCGGCATCAGGAGCGCGAAGACGATGACCCGTAGCGGGTGCGTCACATTCATGAGACGGTCCTTCCTTCGATTGCAGGCCCCAATGAAGTATAGCATCCGGACCGCCGCATCCGAAGCCGCCGACGGGTTCGCCCGCGCTGAGGGCGGACCCACGTTGCGCGGGGTGGCCGAAGCGCAAGCGCTGGGCGCTCGACGTTCTGAGGGCGGGCCTGCTACAATCACGGCCGAAAGCCTCCGGCATGCCCCTGCGTGCCCACACCCACCCTGCGAGAGCGTCGGAAAGGAGCTGGCGATGAAACCCACCATCCTCTGCACCTTGGCTCTGATCTGTTGCCCCCTTCTTGCCACGGCCGACACGATCGTCCCCGGAGGGCCGGTCAGCGGGCTGTGGACCTCCTCGGGGAGTCCCTACCTGATCCAGGGTGATATCGAGGTTCAGCTCGGGGACGAATTGCTCATCGAACCGGGTTGTCGGGTGGAGTTCGCCGGGCACTACGAACTGCGCGTGCACGGTCGTCTCGTCGCCTCAGGCTCCGAGGCCGAGCCGATCGCGTTTGATGCGAGCGATCCGGTCGTAGGGTGGCAGGGAATCCGCTTCGTCAACACCACGACCAACGGCCAGGACGCCTCCACCTTGGACTACTGCCAGCTCATTCACGGCCGTGCCGTGGGCCCCAACACCGAGGACAAGGACGGCGGGGCGGTCTCCTGCATCGCGTCGGCAGATCTCCTCATCAGCCGCTGTATGTTTCAATCGAACTACGCCGACGACGAGGGCGGCGCGCTCTACCTGGGCTCAGGGTCTAACATCCAGGTGGAGCAAGTCGCTTTTGTGCAAAACGAAGCCTACTTCTCCGGCGGGGCCATCCATTGCGACAACTCCTCCCCCACGATCATCCAATCGCTGCTGGACGCCAACGTCTCCACCGTCTTCGCCGGCGGCATCGCCGGCTGGAACGGGGCGGACTTCCGACTCGAAAACGTGCAGGTTCTCAACAACCAGGCGGGCGCCGTCAGCGGGTTCTACTGCGTGGCAAGCGATCCGGTGATCGTGGGCTGTCTATTCGCCGGGAACACATGCACCTTGGGAAACGGCGGGGGCGGCGGCCTGACCTCGGGCTCGCAGGCGCGCGTCATCAATACCACCCTGGCCGACAATGTCGCTGCCCAGGGCGGCGCCGGCATCTGGGTCTACGTATCGACGGCCGAGATCGTCAACAGCATCGTCTGGGGCAATCAGCCCGACGCGTTGTCGGTGGATGCCGGCAGCACGGTCGAGGTGACCTACTCCGACATCAGCGGTGGCTGGACGGGCACGGGCAATCTGAATCTGGATCCGGAATTCGTCGGGACAGCACCCCATCCTTACGCCCTGGATCCACTCTCGCCGTGCGTCGACACCGCCGACCCCGACACGACCGGCTTAGGACTGCCCGCGCTGGATCTGGCGGGCAACCCGCGGATCAGTAACGATCGCGTCGACATGGGCGCCTATGAATACGGCGAGGCGGGCTACGTGTTCGGCCCGGGCGGATCGGCGGCGATGGAACTGGCGGCGCGCTGTGCGCCGAATCCCTTCGGATCCCGGACCTTCATCTCGTACGACCTGCCCGCCGCGGGCCCGGTCACGCTGCGCATCTGTGATCTCGAGGGACGGACGGTGCGTCTGCTGCTCGATCGCGTGCAGCAGCAATCCCGCCCGCAGCAGGCCGCGTGGGACGGCCGGGACGATGCGGGCCGTACGCTGCCATCGGGCACCTACTGGTACGTGCTGACGGCCGCCGGTCAGCGATCTGCACGCACGGTGACGCTCATGAAATAGGAACCGCGGCCCATCGGCCGCTCCACAGCCCGCGCGGTGAACACGCGGCGTCTTCAAGATCACGCGAGGGGAGGTGCATCTATGCGATCTGGCATGGCAATCAGCGCCCTTCTCCTTCTCGCCGGGGGCTCGATCGGCACCGGCCGCGCCCAGTATTGGGAGCCCAACGACGGGATCTTCAACCCCAGCGGGATTCCCTCGCTGCCCTTCTCCCAACCGCGCTTCGCCGATCCGGACACCGACGGCGATTTCGATCTGATCCTGGGGAGCATCGATGCGGCGCCGCTCTACTTCGAGAACATCGGCACCCCCACCGCTGCGGCCTTCGCTCCCGGCCCCGACATCTTCGCGCCGGTGGATCCCCTGGACGCCGAGGTCGGCGTCTGCGTCGACCTGGATGATGACGACGATCTCGACTTCGTGACGGGCGGCATTGACGGCCTGACATTGTTCGAGAACACCGGCGGACCCACGGCGCCGGTCTACGTGGAGGTGGCCGGCTTCTTCGCGCACCTGGCGGTGGGAGCCTATCCGGTCCCCACCTTCGCCGACCTGGATCGGGACGGGGACCTCGATCTGGTGGTCGGCCTGAGCGAGAACGGCGCCTTGAAGTACTATCCGAACGAAGGCACGCCCGGCGCGGCCGACTTCCAGGAATCGTTGGCGCAAGTCTGGTTCGATGTCGGGCTCTACGCCTACCCTTGGCTCGGAGACCTCGACCGCGACGAGGATTTTGACCTGTTGGCCGGTCGCGATGTTCCCGGCTTCCAGTTCTATCGCAACGAAGGGGACCCCTACGCATGGCAGTGGCAGGCCGAGCACGCGGTCTTCGAGGGCCTGGCGGCGTCGAGCTACTGGAACTCCCCCTGTCTGGTCGATCTCAACGGCGACGATCGGCTGGACCTCGTCTACGGCACCAGCGCCGGCCCTCTGCAGCACTACGACAACACCGGAACGCTCCCGGGTACGGAGTGGACGATCAACACCACACTCTTCGGGGGCGTGTTGGATGTGGGGAGCGCCAGCTCGCCCTTTCTCTTCGACTTCGACGGCGACGGTGATCTGGACCTGGTCAGCGGCAGCCAGCTCGGGGACATCAAATACTACGAAAACACCGGCACGAGCGCGGCGCCGGCCTGGCGGGCGGCGCACGACTACTTCGCCGGCATCGACCACTCGATCTACTCCGCCGTCGCCCTCGGTGTGCTGGACGACGATGAGCTTCCCGATGCGGTGGTCGGGGACTTGTCGGGCGATCTCTTCTACCATCGCAACACCGGCACCGGTTTCGAATACGATCCGTCGGTTTTCGCAGGGATCCACGTGGGCGGCTGGTCGGTGCCCCGCCTGGTGGACATGGACGACGATGAGGACCTCGATCTGGTGGTGGGCAACGAGGCCGGTCAGCTTCACTACTTCGAGAACACGGGCACCACATCCATGGAATGGACCGCAGTCCCGGGCTTCTTCGGGAACATTGATGTCGGTATGAACTGCTCGCCCACCCTCGGCGACTTCGACGACGATGGGGACGCGGACCTGTTCGCGGGCAACATCTCCCACGAGGTGCGCTACTTCGAGAACCAGGCCGGCGCGTGGGTGGAGGACCCGGAGGTGGTGACCGGAATCACAGCGGGCCAGAACGCCGCTCCCGCCCTGGGAGACCTGGACGACGACGGCGATCTGGATCTGACCATTGGCAACTACGCCGGGACGTTCAACTACTTCGAGAACATCCGTCCCACCGCGTCGGTGACCGGGCCCGTTGCGCCCTCCCTGCTACCGCGTGGATCCCTGGGCCTATGCGCGTATCCCAACCCCTTCCGCTCGGAGGTTCGCGTGACCTTTGCGCTCCCACAGACGGCACCCGTGGAGTTGGGGATCTACGACGCCGCCGGGCGCAGGGTGTACCGCCTGATCGATGGTCTGCGCCCTGCAGGGGAACACACCGTCTCCTGGCAACCCAGGATGGGGAAGGATGGGCAGCCGCATCCCGGCGTCTACTTCTGCCGGATAAAGGCCCAGGGAGGCCGGCGCACGATCCGGGTGCTGTATCTGCAGTGAGGTCGACGAGGCTGCCGCGGAGGTCCGATCGGGAGCGACGGTCGCCGGTCGCGGTTCGCACGATTGCTCGCAACGCCCTGACCTGTAGCGTGGTCGTCTACTGCGGCCCTCACTCCTCCTGCCCCACGGGCGGATCGAACGCCATGGTGACCTGCGATCCATAGATCGGGTAATCGACCGCGCAGCGGTACCCCCGAAAAGACTCCGCCTGCCAGCCGAGCCTGGCGCTGACTTCCTGCAGCATCCGAACGTAGGAGGGAAGGGCGGCGAAGTGGAACTTGTCGAATCCCACACCGAGCGGTTGCACCGATTCCAACATGTCGAGTCGATCGAAGTCGCGCGACCGATCGTTGACGCTCGCGACGCCCTCCGAGACGGTGTCATAGATCACGAGCGCGGGCTCCCCGCTGGGGTAGACGTCCTTGTGCACGAGAACGTCGAAGAGCAGGCCGCGCGCGGGGATGGTCACCTCGGTGAAGAAGTATCCCTTCCGCGTGGAGCCGGGCGGGGCGAACCGCTCCATCTCCGCGCGGTTGACCTCGGCGAAGACGAGGTCGCTGCGCGCCGCCGGACCGTAGCCGGGGTCGGCGAGCATGTAGCGCACGACCTCTCCCATGTCATGCACATCGAGCTCGACCTCCGGTTGAGAGCAGTAGTCGTCCAGCCGCAGTCCCCGCAGATCCTCCACCGTGCGGCCGTCGAGCGTCTGGGGGTGACGTGGATGGAGGCCCTGGACGATCCGCCGGGACGTCAGCTTGATCGGCGCCCCGGGTCGCAGGCGCTGGAGTCCGAAGAGCCCGAAGAGCCACACCACGTCGAGCGTCGCGCCGTCGTCCGCGGGGTGGATCAGCACCGTTCCCAGCGACAGATCGACCGCCGAGCCCTTGAGCTGGCTCATGGCGCGGAATACCGCCTGCTTGCGGCGCAGCTCGAAGACCCGCCGGGCCTCGGGCAGCCAAGCGCTGATGATGGCGTCCAGCGCGCTGCGGTCGCCGGCTTCGTGCCGCACGAGCTCTTCGAAGCGGTCCACCGCCTCCTCGGCCGCGGCCACGATCTCCCGCGGCACTCCCTTGCTCGCGGCCGAGCGCAACACGCGGCGCAGCGGCTGGGGACCGGGACTCTCGTAGAGGGTCGCCAGAGGATCCCGATTGCGGGCCGCCTTGAGGACACGGCTGGCGAGCACCTTGTCGATGCCGAAGCGCCGCGCCAGATCACCCGGCCCGCGCGGTTTCCCCGGAACCGCGTCGACGACCGCCTCCAGCGTGGTCGACAGTGCTTCCCCTGTCCGGACGATCCGCGCCTTGAGATCCTGGTGTCGCTTGGGCGCCTCGACAGGCGGACTCGCCACAACTCACCCCCTTTCAATAGCTTGACCAGACCAATCTACTACCTTCTTAGCAGGAATCAAGTCCAAAAGCAATCACCCAGATATTTCTTCGAAGTTTCCTGGAAACTGCCTTGACGTCTAGAGGGAGCGTGACGTAGTCTCGCCCCACTCGCAGGCGACCGGCGGGTGCGGGCTCGCGACACGGACGCCCGCCGGATCGGTCGCGCTCAGGTCACACTCAGACGGCGCCGGAGGCGCCGCACACGGCAGGAGGTTCGACATGCACCGGCTCTTCTGCGCGCATGCGTTTGCTCTCGTCCTCTTGTTGGCCGCACCCGTGGTCGCGGCCCAGGATGGATGGTTCGTTCAAAACAGCCCCAGCACCGCCCCGCTGCTCGGAGTCGATTTCGTCGATGCCGACACGGGTTGGATTTGCGGGATGTACGGCACGATTCTCCACACCACCGACGGTGGAGAGACCTGGACGGAGCAGGTCAGCAATACCGCCTACAGCCTGCGCTCGATCTCCTTCTCCAGCGCATCCCACGGCCTGGCCGTCGGGGAGGGGGGAACGATCCTCAAGACCACCGATGGAGGCGCAACCTGGGTCGTGGTTCGCACCGACTGGATGGATACCCTCTACGGGGTCCATGCGCTGGATGAGAGCCTCGCCTGGGTCGTCGGCAAGAACGCCATCTTCGCCCCCTTTGTCGGCCGCTCGAGCGACGGGGGCAGCTCCTGGTCGTTCAGCACCTTCTACATCCAGAACAACGAAGCGACCTTGACCGACGTCGTCTTCGTCAGCCCGACGGTCGGATTCACTTCGGCGGCGATCTGGGACGGACGCGGCGCCGTCTGCCGCACCACCAACGGCGGCGCGAGCTGGACGACGCAGACGATCATCCCCGATGCCCTCTACACGATCGACATGGCCTCAGAGATGATGGGTCTGGCGGGCGGCCTCGGTGGGGCCACCGCCCGGACGATCGACGGTGGGACGACATGGACGTCCGGCTACGTCGGAACGGGTCAGACGGTCTACGGCCTCAACCTGCCATCCGAGAGCGTCGGCTTCGTCGTGGGCGATGCGGGGATGATCGCCCGAACCGACGACGGCGGATTGAGCTGGACCCAGCAGACCAGCGGCACGGGCATCACGTTGGGCGCGGTTGACTTCGTCGATCTCATGGTTGGGACGACGGTCGGCGACGCGGGCACGATCCTGCGCACCGAGACAGGCGGACTGCCCGGCTCCGGCGTGGCGTCCGGCGAATCTGCGCCCGTTCGGCTGCGCATGCTCGCGAGCGCGCCGAACCCGTTCCATCTGACGACCCAGGTCGAGCTCGAGTCTGATGGATCCGAGCCGATCCGGGTGGACGTCTTCGACCTGATGGGCCGCCGGGTGCACGGGCACCTCGCGAGCATCCAATCGTCCGGACGTTGCTCGTGGACCTGGGACGGAACCGACCATCAGGGCCGGCCGGTGGCGCCCGGCGCGTACCTGCTGCGCGCCCGCCTGGCCTCGGGCGGCGCGTCGGTCGCCCGAAGGGTCGTTTTTCTCGGACCCTGACACTCAGGACGTGACGCTCTCATAGGACCCGGCCCCCCCGCCGTGCCCCGGGGCACACCGCCGTTCAACGGTTGTTGCCCCGGGGCAACTCTGTCTGGTGTCGCAGCCTCGGGCCCGCACCGGCTCGGCCCCGCACCAACTCGGTGCCCGCACCAGCTCGGACCCGCACCAGCTCGGACCCACACCAGCTCGGACCCACACCAGCTCGGACCCACACCAGCTCGGTGCCTCCTGTCTCAGGGCAACAGCAGCCGGCGCAGCTCCGGAGGCACCCCGCCGCCCTACGCGAAGTGCTTCGTCTTCGGCCAGAGCTCGCCGATGGGTCGTTTCGGATCGCGGCAGATCAGGATCATCCGCCGTCTCTCGTAGGGCATGGCGTGGCGCAGATCCAGGCGGCCGGCCACGTCTACGCTCCCATAGGACTCCGCGACCGCCTCCGGATCGATCCCGATGCAGATCAGGACCTCCCCGCTGGTGTCCCCGGGCCCCCACAGGTAGTGGCTGTTGTGGCCGCTGATCGCGCGAGGCAGTCCGTAACGGCGGCCGTAGTAGTTGATGGCGCCGGCCTCGCCGTAGTTGCCCGCAAGGATGCCGCAGACGCGCCGCTCCTCGGCCGGGAGCTGCTCGTAGATGCGGCCCACCGCCGCGGCCATCTCCTCCCAACCGAAGCGATCGGCGAAGTACTGGGGCAGGAGGGCTTGCTCGCCCCGCTCACCGGAAGCGATCTCCAGCCCGAGCGATCGCTGGTAGCGCACCAGGGCGTCGGGGCCTATGAGCGGCACGCCGAACGGCATCAAGACGATGCCGCCCAGCGTGATCACCGCGGCGAGCGACGGCAGGATCCACCGGCGCCCGGGCCCTCGCGCCAGTTGCTCCCATGCCACGCCTCCGGCCGCGAAGAGGGCTGGATACGCCACCGCCAGGTAATACGGCTTGCTGTTCTGCAGCATCATCACCACCAGCGCCGTGACGTAGATCCAGCCCAACGCTGCGAAGCGCCGGCCGTCGGGGATGATGAGCAGGTAGGCCAGCCCCATGATCCAGGCGAGCGCGGCGAGCGGATGCATCTGCAGCACCTGTTGCCCCAGGAACGCATGCGGCGCCAGGTGGACGTTCTTGTACAGCGTGGCGTTGCGGATGAACTCCAGCGTTGGCCACCCGTGCGCGATCTGCCACAGGATGTGGGGCAAGAAGAGCAAGAGCGCGATGCCTCCGCCCAGCCAGATGTGCGGCCGCCGCAGATGGGAGCGCAGCGGCGACAGGAGCACCCCCACGACGAGACCCGCGCCCAGGAACAGCACGCTGATCTTGTTGAGGAGCCCCAGCCCCAGAACGAGACCCAACCACAACCAGAGCTTCTGGCGACCGGTGCGGATTAGGCGGGCCAGCAGCAAGAAGGCGGTCGCCCAGACGACCAGGTCGAACGCGTTCATCGAGAAAAAGCCCGTGAGCACCAGGTAGACCGGGACCACCGCGACACAGAGCGCCGCCAGCGCCTGGGCCCCGCGTCCGCCGCCCAGCTCGGCGGCTAGGCGGCCGGTCAGTAGAATGGCGGCGCTGCCGGCCAGCGCGGGCAGGAGACGGATGGCGTGGATCGAATCCCCCAGAACGCTGCGCACGGCCGCCAGCAGGAAGATCGAGAGCGGCGGATGATCGACGTATCCCCAGGTGAGGTGATCGGCGCAATCGAGGTAGTAGAACTCGTCGCGGAAGATGCCGTAGTTGCCGTTGGTGAGCATGTGCAGCAGGAAGTGAGCCGCGGCAATTGCGGCGGGAAGCACCAGCCTGAAGGGCCGCGCACGCATGCTCATCGGCAAGAGGTCCTCCCCGGAACACCGTATTCTGAACTGCTGATGGGAAATCGTAGCAGAGCTTTCCAACCCAGACCATGCAACTCCTCGCGAGTGTGGCCTTGTCAGCCTTCAACGCGGGCGCGTCCTGCGCTACCCTGGGGCCATGCGGCTGCGGAGCGCGTCCTGCGCCACCCTGGGGCCATGCGGCTGCGGAGCGCGTCCCGCGCTACCCTGGGGCCATAGGGTGGTCGGCCACGTCGCCGGCCGACCCGGTCGCCGTGCGGCTCCCGGTCGCGCTCCCGGGCGCAGAAGCGCCGCGCGCGACGCGGATTCGGCATCCACCGTGGAGGGCTGGGATCATGAGAGCTTTGGGACGGAGGGGGTTGGCACTCGCACTGGGGCTGCTAGGAAGCCTCGCGCCGGCGGCCGGCGCCTGCACCAACCTGATCGTGACCCGGGGGGCATCGGCCGACGGGTCGGTCATGGTCACCTACACGTGCGACGGCGAGTTCGTGCCGCGCCTCGAGTACACGCCGGCGGCCGACTACGAGCCGGGCGACTCGTTGGAGATCACCACCTGGGGCGGTCGTGTGCTCGGCAAGATCCCGCAGGTGGCGCACACCTACGCCGTGGTGGACCTGATCAACGAGCACCAACTGGCGATCGGCGAGACGACCTTCGGGGGCCGCGAGGAGCTGAAGAACCCCGACGGCCTGTTCCATTACTGGGACCTGATGGTTCTGGCCTTGCAACGCGCGCGCACGGCCCGGGAGGCCATCGAGGTGATGACGAGCCTGGTGGCTGAGCATGGCTACCGCTCCAGCGGCGAGTCCTTTTCCATCGCCGATCCGCAAGAGGCCTGGATTCTGGAGATGATCGGCCCGGGACCGGGCGGCTCGGGAGCGATCTGGGTGGCCGTGCGGGTGCCCGAGGGGATGATTTCCGCGCACGCCAACAAGGCCCGCATCGGCGTCTTTCCCATGGACGATGCGGAGCGCTGCCTCCATTCGCCGAACGTGGTCTCCTTCGCCGTGGAGCACGGCTACTACAACCCCGGTGCCGGGGAGCCCTTCCGCTTCTGCGAGGCCTACTGCCCCGCGACACCCAGCAATCAGCGCTACGCCGATGCGCGCGTGTGGAGCCTTTTCCGCCGCGCGGCCCCCTCGCTGAGCTTGTCGCCCGACTACCACCGGGCGGTGCCGGGGGCCGAGCCCTATCCGTTGTGGATCGAGCCCGACGAGAAGCTGTCGGTAGGGGATGTCTTCGCCCTGATGCGCGATCACTACGAGGGCACCGACTACGACATGACGCAGGGCATCGACGCGGGACCCTATGGAATGCCCAATCGCTGGCGCCCGATGCACTGGGAGGTCGACAGCGTCGCCTACGCCTGGGAGCGACCCATCTCCACCCAGCAGACCGGATTCTCGTTCGTGTCCCAATCCCGTGCCTGGCTGCCGGATCCGGTGGGCGGGGTCCTGTGGTACGGCGTGGACGATACCTACGTGACCTGCTACTGCCCGCTCTACTGCGGTATCGACGCCATTCCGCCGTCGTTCACGCGCGGCCGGCTCGGCGCCTTTGACTGGGATTCAGCCTGGTGGGTGTTCAACCTGGTGTCCAACTACATCTGCCTGAAGTACGTGCAGATGATCCCCGAGCTGCAGGCGGTGCAGCGCGAGCTGGAGGGCACCTTCTTGGAGCTGCAGCCCGTTGTGGAGGACGTGGCGTGCCGCCTCGCCGAGAGCGATCCGGAGCTGATGACCCGCTACCTCACCGACTACTCGGTGTCGCACGCCGAGATGGTGGTGGACCGCTGGCGGGCGCTGGGCGAGCACCTCATCTGCACGTACAACGACGGCTACGTCAAAGACGAGGAGGGCGAGCCCCAGGAGCTGGGCTACCCGGAGGCCTGGTTGCGCCGGGTGCTGGCCGAGCGGCCCGAACAGTTCCGGCTGCCGGTGGTGGCGGAGCCGGCGCCCGAATCCGAGCTGGTGGACTGAGCGCGGGCGGCTTACCGCCCGAACACGCTGAATCCCGCCCAGTAGAAGGGGTGATCCCACCGCCCCCGCACCGCCTGCTGCGCTTCCCGCAGCGCGCGGGCCGCCGAGATCCGCTCCCGGGCGTACCGCCGGTAGAAGGCCTCGATCAGGGCGTGGGTCGCTTCATCGTGCACGCGCCAGCGGGCCGCCACGAGGCACCGCGCGCCGGCGGCCAAGAACCCGTGCGCCACACTGGAGAGATCGTCCCCGGCCGCAGACTGCACCTGGCCGCTCTCGCATGCGCTCAGGACCACCAGTTCGGCGTCCAGACGCGCATCGAGCACGTCCGCCAGGAAGATCGCGCCGTCGGCCGTGCTGAGGCGCGAGAAGTAGGGGTTGTCGACGCGGAAAGCGCCGTGCGTGCTGATGTGCACGATCCGACCGGTCGACGCCCTCGCCAGCAGCGCGTGGCTGTCGGGATCGCACAGCACGTGCGTCCTGCGCCCTGGGAACTGGGCGGCCACCGTCTCGACCTCGTGCTGCGCGAAGGGTGGCCCGTTGGTCACCGTGGCGGCGATGATCACATTGCGCCTGCGAACCGGAGGTCGCGCGGCTTGCCGGAGCAGAAAATCGGGATTGGGGCAACGGACGATCTCCAACCGATCATTCACATAGTGATGACCGTCGTGCAAACACTCGAAGGGCAGTCGGTGAAGCCAGCCACTGGGGACGATCAGTAGCCGCTCGGCGGCGTGGAGATGCTCCGCCACCGGATGCAACACGGCTTCGTACAGCTTGTACAGCGCGTGATCGGCCGCTGCGCGTTGGTACTCCAGGACCCCGTCCGCAGAGCCCCGCCGGGCGTGCAGCGCGGTTGCGCCCAGGAGGAACTCCATGTCCTCCAGGTGCGCGCGTATCGCCTGTGCCGACTCCGGAAGCACCGCCAGGTGCCGCCGCCGCCCACCCAGGATTAGCACCAGTACCTGCTCTCCCAACGCGTAGTACTGAACCAGCACCTCCCCCGACGCAAGACGGTCTTCGACCTGTGCCGGAGGCGGGACGCCTTGCCAGCGCGACACGTCGCCCTCGGCCGCATCCACCCGGCGGATCCGATCGATGATCTCCTTCTCGACCGCCAGCACCTGGCCGCGTAGCTCGGTGACCTGGCGTGGATCGGGCGCGGACCTGCCGGCGAGCTCCAGTTCCTCCAGTCGATGCGTCAGTGATCCCAGGAGGGTGCGCTGCTCCGCGATGTGATCCCAGAGGCGCGCCCGGACACCCTGCAGCCGTTCTCCAAACGTCCGTGAGTGACCATGACCCACGAGCCGATGAAGTTCCGCAAAGCGAGGGTGCTCGGCCTGAAGGGCGAGACGAATCAAGTCGTGGTAGACGCCGACCTGCCGCTCGAACGCGCGCGCCCGTAGCTCGATGCCAGGGATGAGCATGCGCTGATCTTCCAGCAACCGAGCGGCCCGTCTCAGGCGCGTGACCGCCTCGCCCCGCCGGCCCGCGGCCAGGGACACGCGCCCGGCAAGCCACCAGAGCTCGAAGCGCTCGGCAAGGGGCAACCGCCGGATAGTACGCATCGCCGGCTCGAGCACGCGGCGCGCGGCATTGCTTCTCCCCTGGGCCAGGTGCAGCTCGGCCCGCACACGGCGCGCCGTGGCCGTTCCGTGCAGCAAACCGAGGCGCTCCATGGCCTGGTGCGCCCGGCGCGCAAAAGCGCCGGCCGCGCTCAGACGGTTCTGCGCCTGTGCGACGCGGGCGCGCTCGAGGAGTGTCATGGCGCGGCGCGGTCGCATGCCCTGCTGACGAAAGAAGCCCTCCGCTTCGTGCAGCAACCCATCCGCGTCGGCCGGCCGCCCTAAGCCCAACAGGCAGCGCGCTTGATCGACGCGGGTCAGCGCCGCGTCGATGGCCATCTCCTCGTGGGTGAAGATCTCCGCGGCTGCCCGCGTCAGCTCCTCGCCTTCAGCAAACATGCCCAATGACAAGAAGATCTCGGCCCGCGACCGTCGCGCCGACGCCAGCAGATCGCGGGAGCCATGCTGTCCAAAAACGTCTTCTGCTCGCTCGAGCAAGCCGAGCGCGGCGCGGTAATCGCCCCGCAGTCCCTCGAGGAACGCGCGGTTGAGGCGCGCCATCGCCATGAGTCCGTCGAGGCCGAGCCGCTCGCTCTCCCGCTCGGTGCGCAGGAACAGCGTGCGGGCCTCCTCCACGCGGGAGAGGTTGGTGCAGGCGATCGCTTGGTTCATGATCAGGCCGGCCCACATCGCATCGCGAATCCCCGCCCGCTCGAAGACGTCGGACGCCTGACGGTAGAGCCGGTACGCCTCGCCGTACCGCTCCTGTTGGTAGTGGGCGTTCCCCCGGTTCATGTACAGCCGCCCGAGGTAGACCAGGTCCCCGATTCGCTTCAGCAGACGCTCGGCCCGCCGGAAGAGACGGTCCGCTTCGGCGGCATCACCCAGGAGGGACAACAGGTGCACGCGTCCCACCAGCATCTGCGCCAACATCGACCGCTGTTTGCCGCGCTCGGCCTCCCGGCAGGCGCGCTCGTAGGCTTGGCGCGCGGCCTTCAGGCGCCCGGTGAACATGGACGCCTCGGCCCGACAACGCCACGCGACCGCCAGAATTTCAGCCGACAGGACGCGTTCGGTGCGGCGCACCGCGCGCAGGAGAACCGTGGCGATGGCGTAGGAAAGCTGCGGGTCGGCCAGCACGCCGGCTGCCGCCCGATCGCGCAGGGTTTGCGCACAGGCGAGATCGGGGACGAATGCGGGGTCTTCGAGCGCGGCCGCAATCTGGTCCACATCCGACTGCTGCCAGAAGTCCGTAGATCGCCGGGATGGACTGGATGAACGCACCTCTCGCCGACTCCCCCGTCTCCGTCGGGTGTGAAGGCGCCTCGGACTGACCGCAGCGGATCACGAGGCGTCGGATGACGCCGGAAGAGTAAGGCGAATCAGCGTGTCTGCAAGGGCAATCGCCAGCCGGATGGGCTCGTCCTTCGGCGGCGAGGGCAAGGAAGCGAAGGAAAAGGCACCGAATGCCTCGAGCGACGCAACACGTTCTTGCTCGCCGCAGCGCAGCATGGCCCGACCTTGTTCCCCGGACGGGGCCGTCTGCTGCGCGTCGCGACGGGACGCACCTCGCGGGGTCACTTGCCCCCGAACACCAACGGTGCCGTCCCGCGGACCAGGCGTCAGCGAAACGGTAATGGTGAAGGCCTCGGTCTCGTAGAGGAGCATGCGGGGCTGGGCCGCCACGGTGCTCGCCCGCAGCGCGGGGCTCATGGTCCAGGAGTCCTCGACCAACCGGGCCCAGGCTCCCTGCAACGCCTCCAGCGCACTCGCCGGCCAACCGGATCGCAGCAGGCCGGCCAACGGCCAGGAGCGCTCCTGGTCGAAAACGGCCATCACGAACTCTGTCGCGGCGGCCACCTGTTCCGGCGACGGCCGATGGGACCGAGCACGGGCCAGACGCTCCAGCAGGGCCTCCGCCTGGTGGGCCAGACGCGCGCATTGGGAGCAGGACTCCAAATGGACGCGCAGGTCTTCGGCGGACCAGCGCGGCGCGCCGGACTGTGCGCCATGACTCTCCCCCCGCGCCCGTTGGGCCTCCACGAACGCGAGAATATCGTTCCATTCGGGATGATCTGTGGCCATATCCATTCACCTCTGCGAGCGCTTGGAGCGTCCTTGTCCGTGCACATTGCGCCTTCCCTCGGGTAGACGCTCAGGTCCGCCGTTTGATAGCCCCAAGAAGAGGCGCTGGACCTGCTGCAGGCACCGCGCGCGCACAGGACCGATGCTTCCCACGGGCATCCCCAGTCGCTCCGCCAGCTCGGCATAGCTGACGCGCGGATTCTCCAGATAGAGCGCGGTCAGCATGCGGCGACAGCGCACATCGATGGCCTCCAGCGCCTGATAGAGATGCAGCTCCTCCTCGAGCCGGATCAGTTCATCCTCGCCGATGGAAGCCTTCGCTGCGGGCTCGGGGCGCAGGGGTCGGGACGGATCCAGGGTCCGTTCCTCACGTTTGCGGCGCCGCTTCCAATCGATCGCCGCCCGCCAGGCGACGTTGTACGTCCAGGAAGCCAGACGCGATGGCTTGCGGAGGCTGCCGATCGACTTGAGCGCCGCGAGGCATGTGATCTGGAAGAGATCGTCACGGTCGTCGCCGTGCAACCCGAAGTAGGCCGCGACGGCACGGATCAGCCCGCCGTACTCGGCGACATAGGTCCGCCACGCCGCCTCGTCGCCCGCGATCATGGCCGTGACCAGCCGTTCCCGATCCAGTGGCTCGCTCAAGTGCGCACCCGCCCCCGCCGGAGGTTTGAGCACCGAATCTAGCGGCTGGACGAAGCGAGCGTCAACCAGCGGCAGAGCTGTATACGGTGCCGACGGCGGCCAGCGACCTCTAGCGCACCAGGACCAACGGTAGAATCGGGGCCCGCCGATCGGGCAGCCGGGCGAAGTAGGTGCCGGTCGGCACCGGATGCCCGGCAGCGTCATCGCCGTCCCAACGCACCCCGTCGGCAGAGGACAGCTCGAGCGTTCGCACGAGGCGGCCGGAGGCATCCAGGATCATCACCTCATGCCGTTGCGCAGAGGGTCCCGGCGCGGTCAAGCGCAAGCGCATCGACCCGGATGAAGGATTGGGCTCGGCGACGAGCGAGAGCCCAGAGCGGGGAATGAGATGCTCCCCGGCGCTGGCCGGCATTCCTTGAAGGGCCAGGGGCAAGAAGATGCGCCCCGTGCCCAGCTTGCCCACGTAGGGCTCGTTGCCCGGGATCTGGTAGATCGGATCGACGGCTTGACGCATTCGCAGGCGGACCTCGGCGCGCGTCAGGTGCGGCTCGAGGCTGAGCATGAGCGCGACTTCGCCGCTGACGAACGGCGCCGCAAAGGAGCAGCCCGAGCCGATCGCCCACTCGCCGTCCGGGTAGGCGCTCAACACGCCCACACCCGGGGCAGAGACGTCCACATCCGGATGGTAGTCGGCGAACTCGGCCTTCACGTCGCAGGAATCGAGCGCCGTGATCATGAAGACATGGGCATCGCTCGCCGGGAAGTAGGGAGGCTCCTCGCGGTCCTCGTTGCCCGCGGCGGCGACGGTCAACACGCCCAGGGCGTCGGCCAGCTCGAACTGCTTGGTCAGGATGGCGACATCGACGGGCGCGCCCAGGCTCATGTGGATCACGTCGGCGCCCATCAGCACCGAGAAGATGACCGCCCGCGCGATCTGAAAGATATCTCCCAGTCCCTCGTCGTTCAACACGCGGATCGGAAGGATGGTGGCATCCGGCGCCACCAAACGCACGATGCCCGCGACCATGGTGCCGTGGCCGAAGCCCTCGTCGGTGAGCCCATCCTCGTCGTCGTCGATGCCGTTCGACTCCTCCCAGGGCTGGCCATCGTTGTCGACATAGTCGAAGCCTCGGGGTGAGATGTGACCGACCAGGGCGGGGTGGTTTGGATCGACGCCGGTGTCGAGCACGGCGACCGTGATGCCTTCACCTCGAGCGTAGGTCAGCGCCTCGTCCAGCCCGATGCGCTCGGTGATTTCCTGATCCTCGTAGTCCTCCCAGCCCGCGCTGATCGCCCCGACCACCATCTGGCGCACGGCCTCGGGCGTCTCGTACAAGTAGTTCACCTCGGCGACTTCCACAGCGGAATCGCCGGCCATCGACTCGGCGAACTCCTCGAGATTGCCGACTCCGGCAATGAACACGAGGTAGAGATTGGCCTCGGGCAGCGCGATGAGGGTCGTGGTGCCCCAGCGGCCGTTGACTTCCTCGATGCCGTAGCCGGGCTCGAGCGTGACGCAGATCTGCCCGTCCACATAGGCCCCTTGGGCGGTGAACGTCGTGATCACGAGAAGCAAGGCGCACAGAGACGCCGCGCGGCCTGCCAGCGAACACCGAGTCAATGTCGAACCGTTCATGGCGCACCTCTCTGTGAGAGCCCGGCACCTCGATGGTATGTTTTCAACGCCCTTGAGGTCAAATGTACTAACGCACCACCACCAGGCTCCCTTGCTGCGGCTCACAGCGTGCACCCACGACCTGGTAGAGATAGAGACCCGCCGGTGCCTGAGCGCCCGATTCGGTGCGGCCATCCCAGTGGACGGTCCGCATCGGAAGCGGCCCATCGCTTCGGCGCCCAGGCAACCGGCGGACCAGCCTGCCATCCGCGGTCAGAACCCGCACCACGGGTCGCACCGATCCGGGGACCCTCCGGCCGTCGTTCGCGAACTGGAAGTCGATCGTGCGGCCCGGATTGCCGATCAGCTTGAGGCGCAGTGTGGCGCCGGCGCTCGCGACCGGATCCGTGGGCACGCCCGAGCCGCTGCCTTCCACGCCGTAGAGATAGACCTTGCCGCCCGTGCCGTGTCCCCAGGCTCCGACGGCGACATCCGGCGCGGCCGAGCCGGTGAACGACTTCGGCGCGTTCGGTCCCACCCCCGCCACGGAGAAGCCGAACTGGTCCTGCGAAGCCTCACCGAGCAGCTCGATCAGGTCGGCCGGGCGCGGCGGATCGCCGCCGGGGGAAATCAACGCGCGACCGGTGCTGGGACCGCCGACGTCGTTGCGCGGCGCACCGATGATGAAGTGATCGAAACCGCTGTCGGTTACGTCCCCGCAGCCCGCCATGCTGCGTCCCAGATTCTCCTCGCTGGCCTCGCCCTCGAAGAGCGCATCGTAGGCTTCATCGAGAACCGCACCGCCGTAGAAGACGTAGGCGGCGCCCGCGTCGACCTGGATCCCCACGTTGCGGTAGGGCGCGCCGAGACCCAGATCGAGGCCGCCATCGCCGTTGACATCGCCCAGGCCGGCCACCGCGGCGCCGAGCTGGTCTCCGCCGCCCTCTCCCAGGAACCGCCAATCCGGAAGGGTGTCGGGCGGTGCGCCTCCCGAGAAGAGGAGGGCCTCGCCTTGCCAGAACAGGGCCGGGCTGCTGCGGGGGGCGCCCACCAACAGGTCGTCACCGAGGAGTCCGTCGACGTTGCCGGGACCGGCGAGCGCCTCACCAAAACGGTCGCCCTCGGCCGCACCGTCGAGGATCAGGTCGGGATCGGGATCGAGAGGATCGCCGCCAAAGAAGACGTAAACCGTGCCGTTCAGTGTCCGGGGCGCCCCTACGGCGAAGTCGTCGTAACCGTCGCCGTTGATGTCGCCCGCACCGCAGACCGCCCGTCCGAAGTACGCGCCCGCCGACGTCCCCAGGATCTCGAGATCGGGGACGGGATCCATTGGATCGCCGCCGAGGAACACGTACGCCTTGCCCGCTGTCTCCCCTGCCTCGCCGTCACGGAAGGCACCCACCACGAGATCGTCGTGGCCGTCGCCGTTCAGATCGCCGGCCCAATCCAGCGCCGCGCCGAAGAAGCTGCCCGGCAGACCCAGCAGCTCGAGGTCCGGTTGCTGGCCCGGGGTGGCGCTGCCGAAGTAGAGCGAGACCTTGCCGGCATTCTCGCCACCCTCGTCGTTGGTGCTCGCACCGATGGCGAGATCCGCGCGCCCGTCGTGGTCGGCATCACCGCCGAGAGCCATCGCGATGCCGAACTGCTCGCCGGATTCGGCGCCTTCCCAGGACTGGAGCAGATCCACCTGGGCCTGCGAGGAAGACGCTCCTGCCACGAGACATAGCAGAAGCGAAACGAGAAGCACCTTGCCAGGCAGGGCAGGGTGCACGAGATCGGAGAGATTGGGACGCAGAGATGACATGATGATGCTCTCCCCCTATCGCTGGACGCAGACCTGAAGCTGCAGGGGTCCTTCGATGCAGACAAGGAGGGCCGGCGGGCAGGGTCGCACCGCCGGCCCCAAAGCCTCACTTGCCCTAGCGGAGCCCGATGCCACGCAGCTCGCGCTTCAGCGTCTGCAGCAACTGTTGACCGCTCAGGCCGCGGCCTGCGCGCTCGCACTCGAGGATCTCGAGCTCGGCGGTTGCCTCAACGGTGCCGCCGGAGTCGGTCGCGGTCGCGGTGATCGTCAGCAAGCCCGGGGGCGTGGGCGGCGGAACCATGAAGTCGAACTCGTGCGAGACCTGCTCACCGGCCGCCAAGCGGAACTGCCCCATGATGGGCCCGATGGTGAACTCGTGGAACGTCAGGGTCACGGCGAATTCGACCATCTCATCGTCGCCCCCGACATTCTCGAGCATGAAGAAGAACTGGACATTGTCGCCTGGGCAGACCTCTGCCGGCTCGAAGCCCATGTCCAGTTCCAGCAGGGCCGAGGCCGTGCTCGGCAAGCAGAGCAGGCCCAGCACGCCCAGCGCCAGGGCAACATAGGTCGACGTCCTCGTCATACCACTACCTCCTGTGCGTCGTTGTAGGTGGTCTTCTCCTCGATGGGCCGCACGTTCATCTGGGTAGACGAGCAACGGAGCCCATAAATAGGGTCGCGCGCGGATTTCCCGTAACCCACTTGATAACAACAAGATGTGATAGCTGGTGGCCGCCCGGGCCAAGTCGGGCTCAGTACGGCGCGGCCGCCTCAGCGCTTCGCCCTGCGCCCCGCAAACCGCCGGATCAGGAGCGGCCGGCCGATCGAGCCCATCGAGGGCCGGACCCCGATCGTGCGGACCACCACCGGCCAAGGGAGCTTAGGCACCGGCCCCAATCGCAGCAGCAGGGGAATGGCCAGGCCCCGCGCGATGCTCGAGACCAGGAACACGACCGGATAGGCGCGCGGCACCCCGACCCACTCGAAGAACCCGGCCCCCAGCAGCGAGCCGAGCACGGAGCAGACCGCGTGCGCCAAGTTGTAGCCGGTGAGAATCGCCGTGCGCTCCTCCACGCGAATGCGCTCGAAGACCATCAGGAAGACGCCCAGCTCGTACAGGGCCCACATCATCCCCGAGTAGACCTGCAGCGCGAAGAGGTAGGGAAACGAGGACGAGATCAGCCAGAGCCCCGATACGGGCACGATGCCCACCCCGCCGACCAGCATCAGCCGCCGGGCGCCGAGAGCGTGGGTGAGCTTGCCTCCCAGGAGCAAGATCACTACCTTGGCCATGAACGCGGCCGACAAGAGCGCCATGTAGCCGGCATAGGAGAAGGCCAGATGCCGCAGCATGTAGGGCGCGAAGAAGGGCCCGGAGATCGACACGGCCAGTTGAATGAGGAGTAGATAGAGGAGGAAGTCCCCTTCCGTGCGCCTCCAGACCCGCCGCCACACGTCGCGCAGCGGCAGCTCGGGCAGTGGGCCACCCGGCTTCACCGGCTCGGTCTGTCGCGATAGCATCGTCAGCGAGAAGACCCGGCTGGCGGCCGCCAGGCCGAAGATCAAGCCGAAGGCCGTCATGACGCGAGCCTGGGACTCCCCGGCCTGCAGCGCCAGGCCGCTGGCGAGGACGGCCAGAATCACCGCTAGCTGTGTGTAGCCATTGCGGCGGGAGAAGTAGCGCGAGCGGATGCGAGCCGGCACCACGCTCTCCATCCAGGACGTCCAGCTCGGGCCGGTGGCAAAATTCGCGCCCCAGTAGAGGGTCGCCACCATGAGCAGCACCCAGTGGGCGGTGTGACCGCGCCAGGCCACCACGATCAGCGGGAAGAAGCTGAAGATCTGGACGCCTGCGCAGAGCATGACCCACCGCCGGCGCGAGCGCAGTCGAGCCACGCCGTAGGGCGAGCAAAGCTGCAGAACCGAGCCGGCCAGCAGAGGCAGCGTGGCCAGCAGGCCGACGAAGACCTCTCCGAACCCCAGCGCCAGGGCGAAGGCCGCCAGGTAGGTCTCGCCGAAGCCCACCATGAGGCTGTAACCAACCCCGTCGGCCAGGCCAAAGCGCAGATTGGGGCGTAGGCGGCCTGCTGCGGAGGGTGGTTTGGGTGTGGGCGTCACGGACGTTTCCTGATGGGTCTGCTGAGCCTGGCCGCTCCACAAACTGCGATCGTTTGATCGATCGGGGATCTTCTCTCCGCGCAGGGAGATCGGCAAGCGGAAACCGCGGCCGGTAAAGCACTCGGAAGTCGGGCGGCCCGGCGCGGGCTCGTGGCGCAGGCTCGTGGCGCGGACGACTCAGGCTTGCATGCGGATCGCCCCTCGTCCGGCGGAATCATCCGTACGTGGCGATCGACTCGGCAGACTTCCTAGTCCACTCTGTATACGGTAATCCCCCACGAAGGCGGATCCAACGGAGGCTCTGCGTTCCAGCGCCGGTACGCATGCGACCCGTCGGTCTCGTAGTGGAGCTCGTACTCGCCGGCCTCCAGGTAGACCTGGTCGCGGAAGAGGCGGTTCTTGCGGGCGCCGCCGGCGTGGTCGGTGCGCCGATAGGTCATCTCCCACACGATGCGGCCGCGATCGTCCTCGATCCAACCGTAGTCGAACATGCGGCCCCGCTGGCCCTCGCCCAGTGCATAGACGAGCACATCCCGGCCGCGGTCGAGGTGAAAGGAGGCGCGGTCGTGGTCGTGGTTGCGCATCCGGTCGATGCGCGCGAGCACGGCCGGATCGTCCTCCACGTCATAGCCGCGCACCCGGTCACCGATGTCGGTGTCGCCTACCCCCACCAGGGTGATGCCCCAGCGATCCCGCAGAAAGGGCGCCGACGCGTTCCAATCCCGATAGGAGTGCGACCCGTCGGTGACGTAGTGGACGATGTAGCTGCCCGCATCGAAGCGTCGCACCTCGTCGATCATGCGGTTCTTCTCGTCGCCGCCGGCGTGGCGGGTGTCGCGCAGGTCCATCTCCCAGACGATCTCGCGCGTGCGGGCGTCGACGATCCACCCGTGATCGTACATCCGGCCGTCATCGCCCTCGCCGATGGCGACGATGCGGATGTCCAGGGGCGCATCGAGGGTGAAGCCCCCGGAGGCATGTTCGTCGTCGCGCATGCGCACCAGGCTGACGATGACGTTGCGGTCGAGCGGGTCCTCGTAGTCGAACGTGGATACGTGGGCTGCGTCGGCCGGATCGACAGGTCGGATCGTCACGCCCCACGCCATGGGATCGCGCGGGGGGCGCTGATTGAAGCGCGGCCAGGAATGCGAGTCGTCGGAGGCGTAGAAGACCGCGTAGGTGCCGGCAACCAGGCGCAGGGTTTCACGGGTCATCCGGTTCTTCTTGGCTCCGCCGGCTCCGCGGGAGTGGCGGTAGTCGAGTTCCCACACACGCTCCCCGCGGTCGACGTCTTCGATCCAGCCGCCGTCGTAGGTCTCCCGGCGCTCGGCCTCACCGAGGGCGTAGACTTCGACCTCCATCGGCCGCTCCAGCGCGAAGGATCCACGCAGCAGCTCGTCGTCTCCGACCCCCGTGAAGGCCACGATCGCATCCTTCCTCAGGACGTCCCGCACCTGTCCGGCGTCGTTGCGACCTTCATTGCGGCCGCCGGGAGCCGAGAGCCCAACCTCGAGCTCCCGCAGCGCCTTTCGGTAGCCCCACCCATAGCGGGCGGTTCGCGAGATGGTGCGGATGAGCCCGAAGAAGTGCGTTTCCTCCCAGCCGTAGTCCGAGGCCACGGCGAAGTAGAGCTCGTAGGTTCCCGCGGGCAGCTCGACGTCGTCCTCCAGCTCGACGGTCTTGGAGTGCCGATCGGTGATGCGCGCATCATCGAGCTCCCAGACGACCTCGCGGGTCACGCGGTCGAGGATCCAGGCGTCGCAGTCCTCGTGGTGGCGGAAGGCCACGGCCCGGACCGAGATGGTCTCTTCTCTCTCCAGCGTGAAGACCTGAGATTCGACGTCGCCGAAATCCAGGTCATCGATGTAGGCCAGCTCGCCGGCCCGTACGGACGAGAGAGCCGCGGCCGGGAGCATCAACGCCACTAGGATGATGAGCTTTCGAGACATGGCAACCTCCTCGCACGAGCCAGTCCTCGTCGAGAAGTACGGGCACGGGAGGTCGGGGGTTCACCAGCGGCGCCCGACGGCGGGCACCGCGCGAAGGGCCGGCCCGCACCCGAATCGGTCCGGAGATCCGCCCGAACTGCCAATGTGAGTGGATGTTGGGCCTGGCGCCGCCCGGCCCGACGACGATCGAGGACGTGGATTTCGAACGCGGGCTGGACTATTATCGGGCAATCGGCGTCAGGAATGAGCCCACCGCCCACCGGGCGGTTCGACCCAAGACCTTTGCAGAACACGGTGGGAACACCATCGACCCTCACCTCCCCACAGTTCACCCGCCCGCAGCCCGGCCCCGCGGCGCGGGTGCACCGGTCCGCTTCCTGGCGATCGTGGCGGATCTGGCGGTCCTTTCGGCGCTCTTCTTCCCCACGACCCGCTTGGTCAAGGGCACCTGGATCATGTCCACGGCCGATCACGCCTGGGTTCGAGGGTGGTTGGTCACCGACCCGTTGTGCATCGCGTTCCTGGTCGTCATGTTCCTCTACTTCGTGCTCTTCGAGGCATTCATGGGAGCGACGCCCGGCAAGTGGGTCCTGAGCCTGCGGGTCGTCGGCGCAGGCGGAAGCCCCCCGGGGCTCCGCAAGGCGCTGGTCAGGAACGTCCTCCGGCTGGTCGACGGTCTGCCCGCCGTGGGCATCCTCGCCGCGGTGCTCATCGCGACGTCCTCGGATCGCACGCGTCTTGGCGATCGGATCGCGGGCACCAGGGTTATCCACGTGCGACCGGATTGACGCGGCCTGGTGGCCTGTAGCCCAATCCTGGCGCTGGTGTAACGTATCGTCGAACCTCCCCGGTCCGCGGGGTGTATGCATTGCGTCATCGGTAAGACCTGCGTCGGCAGGAGCAAGAGAGGCGTCATGAGCTGTCTGGAGAATGGGGCGAAGATCGCTCGCAAGCGCTGCGACGGCCAGGCGATCCTTCGCGACGGGGCACGACTGCTGCCCCTGGTCCTCGCTCTCTTCATCGCGAGCTGTGGCGGCTCGGGCGACACCGAGAGCCGCTCGGGCGACCCATTGATCCCGGCGGTCGAAGCGGTTCAGGCCCGCCGCGGGTCCCTTCCGCTCACCGAGCGCCTGACCGGCGTGGTCCGCGCCCAGAATCAGGTCGGCATCTATCCCGAGATCAGTGCGGTCGTCACGCAGGTCCTCGTGCAGAACGGGGACGACGTCGAGCGCGGGCAGCCGCTCGTCCAACTGCGTGACACGGAGTTCCGGGAACGGCTGCGGCAGGCCCGTGCCAACCGGCAGATCGCCGCTGCTCAGGTGAAGCAGATGGAAGCGCAGCTGGAGGAAGTTCTCACCGAGCTGCGGCGGATCGAATCGCTGGCCGAACAGGCGCTCGTCAGCCCGCAGGAGCTCGAGCAGATCCGTACACGCACCGTTCTCGCCGAAGCGGATCTGGAGCTGGCGCAGGCGCGATTGGAACAAGCCGAGGCGACGGTGGACGAGCGCCAGGAAGCACTCTCGCAAACCGTCATCCGCGCGCCGGTCTCCGGGATGGTCGGTGGCCGCAACGCGGAGGTGGGCATGCTGGTCAGCAGCAGCAGCCGTCTATTCACCGTGGGACAGCTCGACAGCGTGCGCATCGAGGTGGTGCTGACCGATCGGATGCTGACCTACATCGAGGAGGGGCAGCGCACCGAAATTGTGGCCAGCGATGACCTGTCGGGCATCTTCACGGCCCCCCTGTCGCGCATCTCGCCGTTCCTGCACCCGGTGGCCCACAGCACCGAAGCGGAGATCGACCTGGCGAATCCGGACCATCGGCTCAAGTCGGGCATGTTCGTCACCGTCGACGTGTTCTATGGCGAAAGCGAAGAGGCCACGCTCGTGCCGCTCAGCGCGCTGTACGAAAACCCCGGCACCGGCGAGACCGGCGTCTACGTGAGCCGGGGGGATCTCGACCGCGAACAGGTGGGAACAACGGGCTCCGGCGAACCGATCCCCCTCACCGAACCGGTGGAGTTCGAGTTCGTGCCGGTGGAGATCCTGGCCAAGGGGCGCATGAACGCCGGCATCCGCGGCGTGTCGCAGGGGAGCTGGGTCGTCACGCTGGGTCAGGACCTGCTCGGCGCCCGCTCCGGAACGGCGCGGGTGCGCAAGGTCGAGCAGGAGTGGGTGGAGCGGCTCCAGCGGCTCCAGCGACACGACCTGCTGCAAGACGTGATGCTGCGCCAGCAGGCGGCGACAAAGGACACGCCATGAGCATCACCGCCGTTGCCATCAAGCGTCCCATCGCCACCACGATGGTTTTCCTGATCGTCATCGTGCTGGGCGCCATGGCCCTGCGGTTTCTTCCGGTCGATCTGTTGCCCGCGATCGAGTATCCGATGCTCAGCGTCTCCACGGTCTACCCCAACGTCGGTCCCGAGGAGATCGAGACGATCATCACCGATCGCGTGGAGAATGCGATCGCCAGCGTGCCGAACATCGAGGAAGTGCGCTCGCGCTCCTCGGAGGGCCGCAGCCGGGTCACGCTGGAGTTCAGCCAAGGCACCGACATCGATGCCGCTGCCAACGACGTGCGCGCGGCGCTGGACCGCGTCCGCGACGACTTCCCGCCCGAGGTGGAACCGCCGCGCCTGTGGAAGTTCGACCCCGACAACTTCCCGGTCGTGATCCTGGGGGCCCAGTCCACCAAGAGCATGCAAGAGCTCACGCTGATCCTGGAGCGCGAGATCGCCCAGCGCTTCGAGCAGATCCCCGGCGTTGGGTCGGTGGATGTGTGGGGCGGCGTCTACCGGCAGATTCAGGTGGACCTCAAGCGCGATCGCCTGGCTTCCAGCCGCCTGACCGCCACCGATGTCCAGCGCGCCCTTCAGCGCGAGAACGTCACCCTTCCCGGAGGCGACATGCGCGAGGGTGTGAACGACATGTATGTTCGCACCCGTGGGGAATTCCAATCGCCCGAGGAGATCGCGGCCACCATCATCACCGTCGTGGACGGTAAGCCGATCCGGGTCCGGGACGTCGCCGAGGTGGTGGACGGCTACGAAGACATCAACCGCATCGTGCAGGTCGACGGCGATCCGATGGTGCGCCTGGGGGTCCGTAAGCAATCCGGCGCCAATACCGTGGCTGTAGCGCGGGCCGCGCGCAAGGTCATGGAGCAGATCGACCAAGAGCGGGACGACCTGTCGCTGATCATGGTGATCGATCAGAGCGAGTTCATCAAGAACTCGATCAACAATGTCCAGACTGCGGCATTGTGGGGCGGCCTGCTGGCGATCTTCATTCTGTACCTGTTCCTGCGCAACGGATCGAGCACGTTCATCATCGCTCTTTCGATCCCCATCTCCATGATCGCCACCTTCGGCCTGCTCTTCTTTGGCGGCCTCACACTCAACGTGATGAGCTTCGGCGGCCTGGCCCTGGGCATCGGGCTGATCGTCGACAACGCCATCGTGGTGCTCGAGAACATTGTGCGTCTCAGGGAACGCGGCGGCGGACGCGCGGAGAGCGCGCTGACCGGGACGCGCCAGGTGGCCGGCGCGATCACGGCCTCGACGCTCACCACGATGGTGATCTTCCTGCCGGTCGTCTTCATGCAGACCATCTCGGGCATGCTCTTCCGAGAGCTGGCCCTGGTGGTGGTCTTCGCCCTGCTCTGTTCCCTGTTCGTGGCCCTCACGCTGGTCCCCATGCTGAGCAGCCGCTTCCTGAATCTGCGCGTCGCGGAAGAGGGGACGGGCAATCCGCGGACGCGGGGTCACCGGATCATGCGCCGTGTCGAGGACGCCTACGCCCGCCTGCTGGCGGGGGCGCTACGCCATCGGCGCATCGTCTTCCTGGTCACGGCCGCCCTGCTGGCCGGGGCCGTGCTGCTCTGGCCGCTCATCCCCGTCGAGCTTGCGCCCCAGACCGACGCCGACGAGATCGACATCGATCTGGAGATGGCCCAGGGAACCAACATCGCCGTCGTCAACGAGTATCTCCAGGAGCTGGAGGCGATCCTGAAGCAGGTCGCGCCCATGGACCAGATCCTGCACATCACGACCGAGATCCGCCCGGGCGACGCAGAGGTGGAGATCGCGCTGCGCAGCGCCGGCGAGCGCACGGTCGACAGTTTCGAGTTGGCGGACCGCTTGCGCCGGGAGGTCTATGGCAAGGTCCCGGGCGCCGACATCCGGGTGAGCGCTCAATCGGGCTTGTGGATGCTGCGCAGGCTCTTCGGCTCGGGCGGTGCGCAGGCCGTCGAGGTCGAGCTACGCGGATACGATCTGGCCCTGTCCGATCGTCTGGCTCAGGAGATCCAGGCCATCATGGCCCAGGAGCCCGAGATCGCCGACGTGCGGGTGAGCCGCCGAGAGGGCCGTCCCGAGCAGAACCTGATCGTCGACCGCGAGAAGATCGCCGACGTGGGGCTGTCGGTGAGTCAGATCGCGGAGGTGATCCAGACCAACCTGGGCGGCAGCCGCGCCGGAGTCTTCCGCGAGGGCGGCGACGAGTACCCCATCATCGTGCGCCTGCAACCGGAAGACAGGCTGACCACACAGGACCTCAGCAACGTCTCGGTGAGGACCTCCAGCGGAGCGATCGTCCCGATCTCAAGCGTGGTCTCGAGCCAGCGGCGCCGCAGCCCGACCGAGATCGAGCGCATCGACGGGCAGCGCGTGACCTACATCACCGCCAATCTGGAGAGCGGCGCGGCCCTGGGCGATGCAGTCGAGAAGCTGCGCGACAGGCTGCGCGACTTCCCGCTTCCGGAGGGCTTCTCCCTGGTCTTCAGCGGGGAGTACGAGGAGCAGCAGAAGGCCCAGCGCGATTTCCTCTTGTCGATCATCATGGCCGTCGTGCTCATCTACATGGTGATGGCCGCCCAGTTCGAGCGCTTCCTGGATCCGCTCATCGTGATGGTGTCGGTGCCCCTGGCGCTGGTGGGCGTGGTCCCGACCCTTCTGATCACCGGCACGACCTTGAACGTGCAAAGCCTGATGGGCGTGATCATGCTGATCGGCATCGTGGTCAACAACGCCATCGTGCTGGTGGACTACATCAACCTCATGCGCCGCGAGCAGAACCTCGACGTGGCCGACGCCGTGCGGGAGTCGGGGCGGCGTCGCCTGCGGCCCATTCTCATGACCGCCAGCACCACCGTGCTGGGAATGCTGCCGCTCTCCATCGGCAGCGGCGCGGGCGGTGAGATCCAGGCCGCGCTGGCCCGGGCGGTGATCGGGGGGCTCGCGGTGTCGACGTTGATCACGCTGGTGCTGATCCCGGTGGTCTACACGAGCGCGCATGACCTGCTGGGGAGGGTGCAACGGACCCGCGCCTAGCGCCTACGGCCCGTCCGCGTTCGGGCGGCGCCGCCATGTGTCTCCATGGCACCTCGTTGGCCATTCCTGACCGAACCATGATCCTTCCATGAGGCGCCCGCAGCGGTACGTCACCATACTGTCGCTGTCGCTCCAGATCGGGGCCGCCCGTCCCATCCGTTCGCAGACAAGGAGACCTGTCCATGCGTGGTGTGCCGACCGCGGCGATTGCGGCCATCGTTGCCTTTCTGACCTTGCCACTCGGGCCCGAGGCCCGCGCCCACCCCCGCGACTACTCGGTCGAGGTGAGCGCCCTGGTTCAGGAGTCCCCACCCCAAATCACCCTCTCCTGGCCGGCCGACCCGGCGGCCGAGGACTACTACGTCTTCCGCAAGGCTCCGTCCGACACTCTCTGGGGCCCCCCGCGAGCGGTGCTGGACGGCGCGGCCACCAGTTTCACCGACGCGGAGGTCCTCATCGGCCAGACCTACGAATACAGCTTCCAGAAGACCCTTGGATTCGCAGCCGACACCGTGGCGATCGCCTGTGGGTCGGAGGTGACCTTCGTCATCCGCGATTCCTGGGGCGACGGGATCTGCTGCCATCACGGCCTGGGGCACTACGAAGTCACCGGTCCGGGCGGGATCGTCTACGCGCAAGGGGGCGACTTCGGCCAGGTCGAGAGCACCTCCTTCGTGGTCGCCGGCGGACCCGGGTCCTCCGAAGTGTGTGTTGCGATCACCCTCGACATCTTCGGCCAGGAGACCTCCTGGGAGCTGATCGAGGATTACAGCGGCCAGATCCTGGCCTCCGGGGGCCCCTATGCGGCACCCCACTTCGGCCACATCCTGACCGGGATCCGCGTGCCGGAGGTCGAAGCGCGCGGGATGGTGCTGCTGCTGGTCGAGGCCGAGATCGCCCAGTTCCTCGGCGAGGAGCTTCGGCGGTTGGAGCTGGATCTAATCGGCGACGGCTACCGCGTGCGGCGCCTCGACGTGAGCGGCAACGAGGAGGTGCCGGAGGTCAAGGAGCGCATCCAGACGGCTTGCGCCGAGGATCCCTCCATCGAGACGCTCTTCCTGCTGGGTCACATCGCCGTCCCCTACTCCGGCGATGTGCGGTCCGCACACGCGAATCACCACGGCGCCTGGCCGGCCGATCTCTACTACGGCGAGCTCGACGGCGAGTGGACCGACTTCATCGTGCACAACACCAGCGCCTCGCGGCCCGAGAACCACAACGTCCCCGGAGACGGCAAGTTCGATCAGACCTTCCTGCCCTCCGATGTCGACCTCCAGATCGGCCGCGTCGACCTGAGCCGCATGCCCGCCTTCCCGTTGAACGACGTGGGTCTGCTGCAACGCTACCTGGAGAAGAACCACGCCTGGCGCACGGGGCAGGTGGACGCCGAGCCGCGCGGCCTGATCGACGACAATGCCGGCGACGCCTGGGGCGCGGCCTTCGCCGCCTGCGGGTGGCGCAACTTCGCGACCATGTTCGGGGCCGAGCGGGTCTCCGCAGGGGACTTCTTCCCCACCTTGGAGCACGAAAGCTACCTCTGGAGCTACGGCTGCGGCCCGAGCGGGTACACGAACTGCGGCGGCGTGGGAAGTACGACCGATTTCGCGACGCGCACTGTGCTGTCGCCGTTCACCATTCTCTACGGCAGCTACTTCGGTGACTGGGACAACGAAAACAACGTCTTGCGCGCCCCCCTGGGTGCTCAGGGCTACCCACTGGTTTGCTTCTGGGCGGGACGCCCCACGTGGCACCTGCATTGGATGTCCCTCGGGCATCCGATCGGCGCCTGCACGCGGCTGACCCAGAACAACAACACCTTGTACACCGTGGGTGACGGCGGACGGCAGATCCACATCGCGCTCATGGGCGACCCCACGCTGCGCATGCACGTCGTCAAGCCGCCCGCGGATCTGCAGGTGGCACAGATGGGATCGGGAGAGGTTCGGCTCACCTGGTCCCCATCGAACGACGCCGTTGAGGGCTACCATATCTACCGGGCCGGCGGTCTGTATGAGGAGTTTACCCGCGCCAACGCAAGCCTTGTCGAGGACACGACGTTCGTCGACACAACGGCGCCCCCTGATGTGAACGTCTACATGGTGCGCGCCCGCAAGACGGAAGAGAGCGCCAGCGGCACCTACGCAAACATGAGCGCGGGCATCATCGATTCCCTGACCACCGCAGGCGTCCGCACACGCAGCGCGGGCAGGCTTCACCTCAGCATTACGCCCAATCCCAGCCTGGGTGAGGCCGCCATTCATTTCGACCTGCCCCGGCCGGCCCACGTTTGCCTGCGTGTCCTCGACGCGACCGGTGCGGTGGTGCGCACGGTGACCGACCGAAATCGGTCACCGGGTCGTCACACCTGGCGGTGGGACGGTCGGGACGGCGAGGATCGCCGCGTGCCGGCGGGCGTCTACTTCGTCCGGATGCAAACTCTCGGACAGGAGCTCACCCGCCCGCTCATCCGGCTACAATGACTGATCGCGAGATCAGAGGTTGAACCACCGGCTGACTTTCAGGAGAAAGATGTTGTGCGGGTGGACGTCGAACAGATCCCGCATGTCATCGCGCCAGGCGAACGCACCGGAGGGGGCGTATCCGAACCGCGCCTGCTGCCACACCAGGTAGAGGCTCGAGCCGGGTGAGTACTCCCACCGGATCACCAGGTTGGAGTTGAAGTCCCGCACGTTGAAATCGGGACTGTCGAAGCCGTAGTCCTCGACGAAGTCGCCGTCCTCGTCCACTGAATAGCGTCCAGACCCTTCGTCATACGCCACGACATCATCAAGCCGGACGAAGCGATCCTCATAGGCATCGGCGCGCGGTGCGGTGATGCGCTTGAACGCACTGTAGCTCCCCGCCGAGATGAAGGGGGCGCCGTAGTACTGGATCGTGAACTTCGGGCTGAGGGCCAGATCCACTCGCAATGTCACTTCGAAGGTCTTCTGCTCCAGTCGGCCGAAGATGTAGCGCGTCTCCTCGCCCGTTCGCGTGCTCACGTAGTGAAACTCGTTGCGCCGATGGTGGAACGACGGTTGAATCTGAACTCGCATGGTATTGCTCGGCCGCCAGCCGACCGCCGTCCATCCGCTGTTGGCGCGGCCGGCGTCGTCGTCCGAGTAGCTTCCCGATGTGCCCACATTGAACGCAATCTGCTTGCGCCCGTCGGTGTTGATGTTGAGGTTGTAGGACCAGTCCCCCGGCATCTTCAGCGCTGGTCCCCCACGCAGCGCAAAGGTTGAGATCATCTCGTTCTGGCGCGTTCCCGACCAGTTGATATTCCAGTTGTTCAAGAACGTCATGTGGCCGTTGTGATTGAGCGCCTGATAGAAACTCTCGCCGCCGTTGTATTCGAAGTCCAGCCACTGGTTGAAATTGAATCCCAGGTTGCGGAAGATGCCAATGGGGTTGCGGATGTAGTAGCCGGCCCAGGAGAACTGGTTGATCTCGTCGCTGCGCGTCAGGAAGCCCAGGTCGTTGGTCTCGAACCCGGGCGAGCGCCAAGCCATGCCTCCTTGGAAGTTGAGACTACCGGAAGCCTTGCCGAACATGATCGATCCGCCGTGTCCGGAGAGCGAGGTGCGGGTGCTGTCGACGCCGGGACCGGGGTTGTCCGGCCGCTGGTAGTAGCGCGCCGGTGCGGTCTGCGTGGCGAGGATGGCCTCGCGGCTGCCGCGCACGTTGCTGGCCGTGAGCCGCATGGAGACGTAGTAGTCGCGCCCGCTCAGGTAATGAAAGGCGTCGAGTCCCGCGGAGTAGGCCCCGTCGTGCAGCGAGGAGAGATGGTCATCCTCGATCTTCCGGTTCACCGCGGTCACCATGCCCCCCAGGCGCGTTCGTCCCTGCCGGAAGTCCTTCTGCACACGGCCGACGAAGTAGTTGCTCAATGGTTCGACGACGATGTCTCGGCGCCGGTCGTCGAACTCCACCTGCGCTCTCTCCTCAGCGGTGATGCTCTCCAGCACCGCCAGGGATAGACCGCTGGCCGTCTTGCCGCACAGCTTGAACGCCCCCAGGATGGACGTGTTGTCGGGCTGGTCGACATGGCCTTCCTCGTACCAGTCGGCCCGGTAGTGCGGCGCGCGGCCGATGCGGCGCGAGTAGAAAAGCCGGTCGCTGGTGTGCGTGCCGAAGGCGACCGAAGGGGCGACGCGGAAGTCGAGAATGTTGCTGCCCTCGATGAAGAAGGGGCGCTTCTCGCTGAAGAAGGTCTCGAAGGCGGTCAGGTTGACCTCGGAGGGATCGGCCTCCACCTGACCGAAGTCCGGGTTGATCGTGAAGTCCAGCGTCAGGTCGCCCGTGACGCCGACCTTGCCGTCCACTCCGCCCGAGAGGCTCTCGCGGCTGCCGTCCCGGAAGGGGTTGCCGTCTTCGGCGGCGAACCGCTCGGCCTTGCTCACGACGTAGGGCATCAGCTCGATCCGGCGTTGGGGCCTGATGCCGCAGATGCCGTGCAGCTCTCCGAACTTGCTCACCCAACCGTCCTGGTCCTTGGGGATCGGCTGCCACGTGGAGCGCTCCTCGGAGCGGTAGAGCCTGCGCTGAACCTGGATGCCCCAGACGTGTTCGTCGCAGTCGGCGTAGCGGAGCTGGCTCAAGGGGATGCGGACCTCGGCCGTCCAACCCCGCTCGTCGATCCGGGCCTCGTGTTCCCACACCGGATCCCAGTTGCCGTCCCAGCGGTCACCGTCCTCGGAGATGAACTCATCGCCCTGAGTGCCCGAGACGCTCGCCGTGAAGGAGAAGGCGGTGCGCAGGTCGTGCAGGCTGTCGATGTTGATCTCGACCCAATCCCCCGGGAAGTGGTCGCGGCGGTCGAGGATGCTAGCGATGCGATCGGGCTCGGGGTCGTACGCGCGGCAGGCGACGTAGAGATTGTCGTCGTCATACAAGATCTTGAAGGCCGTCTGCCCGGTCGGCGGGGCTCCCTCGGTCGGGTCCCGCTGGAGGAAGTTCCCGGCCCAGTCGACCGCCTGCCACGATGGTTCATCGACATGGCCGTCAATGCACGGGGGCGCCTCGGTGCGCTGCGTGGTGTAGATGCGGCGGCCTTCGGGGGTAATCGCTACGTTGGCTGTGGATTCCCCCGACAGTGTCACTCCTGCAAGAACGAGAACGGACGTCATCGTTCCAACCCGGACTCGCATGGCATCTCCTCCCGGAGTAGCTCTAGCCTCTTTGCTCGCTTTGACTTATCGTCTCAGTCGCTGGAGGCTGGGGGGGGTGTGGCCGACCGATCTACTTCATGGACGTTCGGGCGCGGAATTTGGTTCAAGTCAAATGCGTCCGGGAGCCCAAGGCTGCTGGGGGGGTGGGCCCGAGGGGGAGCGCATGCCCGCCGCAGACCGGGGGATGGGGTAGCAGCACCATCGGGATAGGGGGCGGCAGTTCGCCCGTCGCTCCCCTCCCACACCACCGGACAT
>CAZPGB010000060.1:0-35195 GCA_964585945.1 uncultured bacterium
GCCGTCGCCACCGCGCGCTCCGCCAAGTCGGCATAATCCGGGAGTCGGCATGATGGCGCTTATGCCGACATCGGCATAAGCGTCACACCTTCTGCTCGCATCTGGCGATGCGCGGTGCCCCTGCGCGAGCCATCCAGGAGCTGGCCGGGCACAAGGACCTCTCGACGACCCAGCGCTACATGCACCTGTCTCCGAAGGCGATCGAGGAGGCGATCCGGCTCCTGGAGGGACCGCCGCCGGCGATGGTGCGTGGAGATATCTTGGAGGCGTCGGGAACGGAGAGCCTAAACCCAAGGGACACAACGAAGTAATGGTGGACCCGGACGCAAAGAATTCGAACCGCGGCTGCCATTCCGTTCGAGGTCGCCCTGCTGGACACGACACCGGCCCCGGTCTATCAGCGCATTGCCCTCAAGGCCCTGCATTTGCATGAACTTGGCCTCAATCACTCTGCGATAGCACGCCGACTCGCCGTAGATGACAAAACCGTTGCCAAGGCAATCCGCTGGATGCGGAGGGTCGATGACAGAACTGCCGAACTGGAAGACCGCTAATGGATTAGGCCCGCCTCCATGGCGAGGGCATTCAGCGCCATCCCTTCAGGCAGATCACTCAGACTCCTTCGTGGTTGCGGTGGCGAAGCTGTGAACCTCGGGTTCCTGGATGCACCGGTTAGAACCACCAAGCCCTCACCGCTTCTCCTTCAGCATGATGATGTCCTCATCGAGCCCATGGTGGTGGAGCTCCAGCCGTGGATTGCTCCCGACGTCGCGGGGGGAGAGATTCAGCCCGAATGGAAAGAGCCAAGGTGCGCCGACGAGGCTGCGGAGTGGCAGCGTCTGCCTCTCGCTGCTCAAAATCCCGGCCTCCAAAAGCCATGGGCCGATCCCGCCTCTGTTGGCCACCGCAATCTTGGGTGCAGGAGAGAAGATCCCCTTCTCCCCTGTCTCTACGAGCACGCCCCACTCCACGTAGGACCGGACTACTCGCTGCACGGCCCGGATCGACGTGCTGCGCTCGCCCCACGATTCAGCCATTCGTCGCACAATTTGAGACAAAGCGGCAGTCCCCTGGAGAGAGAGCAGACGCCCGGTAGTCGCGGCTACATCGCGGAAGAACGGGTAGGTTGCCACGCACATCCCCCAGTGAAGCGGAAGACGATCCCGACCGGACCGATCTCGCAGCAGAGCAAGCCCGTCATCGCGTAGCGGGGCCAGCGGCTCCGGCACCAACACCCAGATGTGCAGCAACACAGTCATCGTCTTCCCACGGGCACTGTGGGGACCGGTTCCGGCCACCTGCCCCTCGAGAAGCTGTCCCAGCCTTTCCCGGATCTCGGCCACCGAACAGCCTTGCGCAGCCCAATCCGATGCGGCGTCCAACCAGTTGAGTTGGATCTTCCGATCGAACCCGACGCTCTTGCGCTTCGTGCCCACCATCATTTCCGCGCTATCTCTACGAGGGGAACCACGACTTCCTCCAACGTGACGCCCCCATGCGCCACCGGGTGGTCTGTCTCGGGAACGAACGCCAAGCGATCCGGCGCGACCAAGGCGAGGTAGTCGCCGGGCAGCCCGATGGGTGGCCACTCGATCGCGTCGGGAAAGCGTTGCTTCACCCTGGCTCTGAGCAACGGGTCGGGAAAGACGCGGACCCTCTCGCCCCGCACATCCGCGACAGAACCCTCCGCCGGGCGACCGCACCCCTTGGTCTCGATGTTCCCATGGTCGGCGGTCAGGAAGACGGCGAACCCGCGCTCAAGGAGCATGTCAAGGAGCCTGGCCAAGCTCCCCTGGCTTGCCCACTGGCGGATCAGGTTGTGCATCCCCGAGCTCCCGAGCGTCATTCCATGCATGATCTGGTCCACCTTGTCGACCACCAACCCAACAGCGCGAATCTTGGGGTGCGACACGAGTTCGTCCACGCGAGGCAGATCCGCCTCGTCGCGGAGGCTCTTCTCGTACCCGACCTCCGCGAGTGTTAGCCCCTCATCAGCCCAGAATCGCTTCCACGCGGAGGGTTCCTGATCGGTCGTGTGGATGCTCGACGGGAAGTAGAGAGGCGCGCGGCCCGCAAAACACGCCTGCCTCGAGACCGTGGTGAGTGTAGGAATCCACGAAAAGAGGCTTCCCTCCCGAAACCTCATTGCAGGCCGCTGCTGGGAGAGCACTTGGTGCACGACGACCCACTGGTCGAGCGATAGACCGTCCATCAACAGCAAGGCCACCTTGGCGTCGCTGGACCCCTCGAGACGTCGGGCCAGCATGCGAGGCACGTGATGCGGCATCACCGGCGGCAAAGGTGGCTGATTGTGAAGGGTCCCGAACCGCTGTGAGACCCACGCGGCGAAGGCTCCGTCAATCCGATCCCGGAGGCTACGCAGATGCTCCTCTCGCTGCCCGCCGGCCTGTCCATCGGGATCGAGCCAGAGCGCATTCACCTGTGCCCAGCGCTGGGCAAAGGCCAGCCAGTCCTGGTGCTTGGCTCCCTCCTCCGGAATCGATTGCTCGACGGCGCTGAGGAGACCGTCCAGCCGTCGGATCTGGTCGGCCCTGGCTCCGATCTTGACGCCAACAATTGCCCAGGAATCGGTCAGCTTCTCAGCCCGGGGGTGAGAAACCCGCTGGAGCAGGCCGTCCAGGAAGAGGTTGTCGATGTAAACACGGACATCATGGTGGTCGAACGGAATCTCGGCTGGCCCCTCGAACTCCAGCGCGTGAGCCTCAATTCCCTCGCGTACCGCATCTGCATCCGCCGCCTGCCGATCGAGGAAGATCGGCCATCGCTCCTGGAGGAACGCGAAGAACGCTTCTCGGTCGGCCACGATGCGCTCCAACGGCCACTCGGTGAACAAGTCGTTCTGGCGAAGGAGCTGGATGAGGTAGCTGTCCAGAATCGGGGGAATGCGAAGGCCCTGATAGTGCCGTCGCAGCAGGAAACGGATCAGATCTGACTCCTGCTTGATCGTCTCGGGTGCAACGCCGAAGACGTGGCGAAGGATGAATCCTCTGGTCTGCCTGTCACCCAGTGGGCGGTCGGGCTTCTCGCGCTGCTGAGCCTCGTAGAGGGAATCGAGGTCGCTACGGCTCAAGGCATCTATGATCGGATAGCTCAGGTTGGGAAACAGGTCACCGAGGTTGAACGAGAGCCGGCGGCCCGCTTGGAGAAGATCGTAGGGCAAGGAACTCAGGTCTGAGGCCGCCGCCCTGAGTACGACGACCAGATCGGTCAGTTCGCCGCGGTCCCAACGCGACCGGTACCGGGACTCGTAGGCGAAGCGGAAGGCAACGTGGTCCTCGAAGGGGATTAGCTCGAAACCCCGATCGGCGATCCCCTTGAGAATGCCCTCCTCCAATAGCAGGCCATCGGGGTCCGCGACGAGCGTCAGGCGCCAGACCTGGGGCGTGAACTCCTTCAGGATTTCATCGCGCCAGCTACTCACCACTACCTCCTCCCTCTACACGGACGAGAAGCAGTGGGACGAGTTCGGGACTGGTCTCGGCCCTCTGATCGTGGGCTTCCCGCCAGGCCTTCTCTTCGGCCGCGAGCTGCGCCAGGCGATGGTCTCTGACCGCCGGAAGACCGATCCGCTCGAGGGAGCAGCGCCTGGCAGCGAAGGCATACTCGCCCCTCTCACGTTCCATCGAGAGACGGATCCCGTGCATCTGAACCAGCTCACGGTAGATCTGCAGTCCGTGCTCACGGGCCGAGGACTCGACGAGCCGGAACGTGTCGACTGCCGAGTCATGATCGAGGTGCCTGGCGGGAACCGGTGGGTCGGACATCATCTGATCCCACACGAAGCGAGCCGTCGGCGCGAGGATCCGGCCATCGTCATGTCGGAACAGGGGCATGATGCGGTGCTGTTTGCAGTTCGGCGTGTGCAGCGTAATACGCCACAGGGACCAGAGGCCCCGGACCTCGGCGGGAAGGCCCTTCAGCGACAGGCGGGGAACCGGCTGGCCGGGCGCGTAGCGAGGAATGCGCGTTGCCAGCTCTCGCACGCGGGGTTCCTCCAAGGTCAGGTGCCGAGCAGACGGCGCGCGCTCCGCGTCCTTGGCCGAGAAGACCACGGTCCCCAGGTTCTCGCCGCCCGGCCAAGTGAGCTTCCAAGTCCCGCCCTTTCGCTCGGCTACACCGCCGTGCGATGCGACGTAGTTGACCGTCATGCGCTCGACCCAGTGGGGCAGCGGGTGTGTCATCAGACTCCGCGCCTGTTGGGGATCGAGTTCCTCAGCGCCCCCAAGTATGGCCGCGCTCTCCCGCACTGCCGTACCCTGATCCTTGACCTCTCTCACGACGGAATCAGCTTTGCTCTCGAGAGCGTCCGGGCGCAGGATGGCCTCGACGTAGAGGTCGTCGAAGAGTCGGCCGGCCTGGGCTGAATCGAGAATGTCGCCGGTCTTGTCAACGCCGAATTCCTCCAGGATGATGGCCAGCTTCTCTTCCAGGACCTCTCGGACGCGGTGCTCCACGGTGTCCTGGACTACGAAGTTGACGGCGCGCACGGCGTGCTCCTGCCCGATGCGGTCCACACGGCCGATGCGCTGTTCGAGCTTCATCGGATTCCATGGGATGTCGTAGTTGATCACCACGTGGCAGAACTGCAGATTCAGACCCTCGCCACCGGCGTCGGTCGAGATGAGGACACGAGCGTCCGCCGCGAAGGAGCGCTGGACCTTTGCGCGCTCCTCCATCCCCATCGAGCCATTGAGACAGACGACCGAGAAGCCACGGTCCGCAAGAAAGTCCCGCAGCATCTCCTGGGTGGGCACGAACTCCGTGAAGATGAGCACCTTCAGATTGGGATCGCCTTCTTCCTGTTGCAGGCGATAGACCCAGTCCAACAAGGCTTCCGCCTTGGCATCGACGCCGGCCTTCTCCGTTCGCGTGGCCGCCTCGAGCAGCAGCCTCACCTCGGCGCGCTCGTTCTTCAGCGCCATCAGTCGAGCGGTGAGCAGCGTGTCGATCTGCTCCTGGCCATCCAGTTCCGCCCATTCCTCATCGGAGAGATCAGGAAAGAGGGAGAGCTGCTCGCTCGGCGCCGCGAGAGCCTCGAGCCGCCGTTCCAGGGTCGTCCGGATCGCGCAAGTCGAGGAGGTGACCAGACGCTGCATCAGGATCATCAGGAAACCGACGTAGCTCCGCTTCTCGCGCAGCGCCTGGTTGTAGCCCTCTCGCACGTACTCGGTCACCGCCCCGTAGAGGGCCCGCTGTTGGCTGTGTCTCTCCTCCCAAGCGATCGGCACGAGCCGGGTGCTTCGGGGCTTGAAGAGCGGCCGACCCTCGGCATCGATGGCGCGGCGTTTCTCGGTCCGGATCACGAACGGCTCGACCCGCTCTCTGGAGATGCTCCCGGGATCGGGGAACGCATCCGCATCGACCAGCGACACCAGCCGGTGGAAAGCGTCCGTCTTCCCCTGATGCGGGGTAGCGGAAAGGAGCAGGAGGTACGGCCCGGCCTCCGCGAGGCCCTGACCGAGCTTGTGCCGGGCGACTTGTTCCGTGCTGCCCCCAAGGCGGTGCGCCTCGTCGACAATGATCAGGTCCCAGCCTGCAGATGAGAGCTGCTCGAGGCGGTCCCGGTTGTATTCGGCCACACGATCGCGAGACCAGCCCCGTCGCCCCTCCAAAGGCTTGACAGAGTCCATCGGGCAAACCACCTGGTCGTACGTCCGCCAGACGTTGTCTTCCTGGGCGATACGGCGGAACGCGGCGAAGTCGCTCGGTACAAAGAGGCGAAACTCCTCGCCGAAGTGGGTGCGCATCTCCGCCACCCACTGAGTGACGAGTCCCTTGGGGGCCACGACCAGCGTGCGGCGCACCCTACCGCGCAGCTTGAGCTCGCGCATGATGAGCCCGGCCTCGATCGTCTTACCCAGGCCGACCTCATCCGCCAAGAGGTAGCGGACACGGTCGCTCGAAACGGCACGTGACAGCGCGCGGATCTGGTGGGGTAGGGGGATGACCGAGGCCTCGATGGGCGCCAGCAGGACATCCTGGGTCAGCGCATCGGAGATCCGTGCTGCGGCCGTCACGTACGCGAGCCATTCCGAGCTGCGCGGCGTGGTCTCGGCCAGCGGCTGGAGATCACCACGCCGTACACGCAGGATCACATCCCTGGCTGGAATCCAGACACGGTAGACCATGTCCCCCCACAGGTCCTGCGTGTCGATCACCTTGCAGACCTGGTGGTGTTCGAGGCTCCATGCCCATTGGCCGGCTTCGTGCATTGCCTCAGCTCTCATGACCTGTCCCGTCCTGAAGACAAACAGCAGCAAGGATCATCCGCTCCTCGGTTTGGACGGAAGTGGATTCGCGCGGCAAGGCCGGGGCATTCCCCGGGCGAATCCTGCTGAGGGCGACCTGCGGACTGTCAAACACGGCCCACTTCCAATGCAATGCGGCGGTAGCGTTGCTCGAAGGCATCACGCCCGCCTTCCATCACAGCACAGATTGTTTCCCGGACTCTCTTCTGCTGCAGGCTCCCCTCACACTCTTTCTTCGTCTCGCCGCTGCGGGCAGCGAGGGCAACGACCAGCTCGGCATCACCATTGACCACTATGTTGGGATTGTGTGTGACAACGATGATCTGGCGGCGCCGCTTGACTTCACGTGGCTGGGTCACGATCAGCTCGTAGATGAGGTGGTTGTCGAGATCATCTTCGGGTTGATCCAGGATCAGGGGCTCATCGCCATAGGACAGCAAGAATGCCAGCAGCGCAGCGGTCTTCTGGCCAGGCGAACCCTCCTCAATCGACCGGAGGTTCCTCCCATCCCCAGTGGGGCTGTACTGCACGTTGAGCGAATCCTCGGGGAACCAAGAATCCAGCCGATCCAGAGCCTCGGGATGAAGCCGACCAACGTGCGCAGCAAAACGCTGATCACCCAGTGACGCGGGATCGTGAGACCCACCCGCGATGGAATGGAACCTTTCCCTGAGCCCTGCGAGGGCTGTCTCGACTGCGGTGGGTTCGTCGCCCCCGGCGTAGATCTCCCCGAGTAGGCCTCCAGCTCCGGGAGAGCCGATGTCTCTCTCAAACCCTCCACTCTCCCTCTGGATCAGCTTGCGGAACTGGACTTCGACAGTCTCCCGAGCGCCATAGGGGACGACTTGGATGCGCACATACCGATTCTCCTTCAAGACGTCCCGGAGGAATGCCCGGCGCAAATCCGTTAGCTCACGTCGGATATCTAAGAGCCTCTTCAGACTGGCCGTGGCTTCATCGCGCAGGTTGCGCACCTGCACTCTGCGCCCCTCCAGCTCCCTGAGGCGCTGCTCGATTGCCTGGCGACTCTGCACGAGTTCCCCGTATGCCGAAGGGTCTCCCGCACCCTCCTGCGCCAGCCGCTCCAGCAGGGACTCATACGCCTTGGTCGCTGCATCGACCGCTTGCTTCCAAACCGACTCATCCCTGGTGTTCCTCCAAGCAGAGAGGATCTCATCGACGTTCTCCGCAAGCTTCCCCACTGCTTGCTGAACAGCAGCCAGGCGATCTCGAACTGCATCGGCGTTCTCGCAGAGCTTCGCATCCTCCTCCGATTCCCTGTCTAGCGAAGCGTCGTCGAGCGAGTCGGGGACAAGTTCTTCCGAAAGCTGGCGCAAACGTCCCCCCGCGTCGGCCCAACTCTCCTCCCATCTCTCCACCGCCCGCTGCTGGCGCTGGCGCTGCTGGAACGACCGCAGGACACCGGCATGGCCGGCCCCTTCGAAGATCGCCAGTTTCCGCTTGACGTCGTCCAGCTCACCCTTGAGTCGAGTCTCTTCCGACAATCCTGCATCGATCTCCCGAGCCTTCGCACGAAGGGAGAAGAAGCGGTTCTCCTCCTCCGTCCAGCGGGTGTTCCACGACCGGCGATCAACTTCGGGTGCTTCATCAACGACCCGAAGTAGCGCCAGGGGGGTCTTCGCCAGGTGGAAGACCTGTTTCTGGCTGTAAATCCGGATCGGGAAGCGTTGCACAATGTCGCCTTCTGCTCGACGCCACTCGCCGTCCGCATCCTCCTGGATCGCATCTAAGTCAGCGCCCGGACTCCACTGGATCCGGAATCTCGATCCGTTCTTGCGGTAGATTGCTCGGACGGCAGCGTCCTTGGTCAGTAGTCCGCCATCGTCGCGGCTCTGGTAAACCTTGCCATACTTGTCGAACTCAGATTTCAGTTCATCCGGACGTTCCTCACCTCTCCGCACTGCAATTCGAAGGAATTCAATCAAAGAGGACTTCCCGGTTCCCCGGCCGCCAACGATGGCATTCAACCAAGGGTTCAGCCGTAACGCGAATGGCGCCGCTCTCCCCATGTAGTGGGCCTCTGATACTTCGATCGACTCCAGAGCCAGTGGCGCGTGGTCGTTGGGATCGTCGGGCTGGGCGTCGGAGCGGCGCACGGATAGCGGACCATCGAGAAGAGCCAGGCGCAATCCCTCCAGGTTCGGGGACCCCATCTTGACCCACGTGTAGTGGCTCCCTGGGAATCGCTGGCCCATGTTGCCCGCAGGATGGTGCGCATCGGAGCCGAGCACCTCAGTCCACTTCAGCTTCTCGTCTAAGTAGGTCTGCGGCATCGCCGCACCTGCGTTCACCACTTCCATGGCAAACACGTCGCTGCACCGCAGCGCCTGGGCCAGCGTGGTGCCCTGAAGCTTGAAGAGGCCGTTTTCCTCGTCAACGTGGGCAGGAATCGCAATCCCACCGACAGCGACCACCGCGGCGACGACTTCCCTAAACGACTTGCAGGTTACGTCATCACTCGATCCCTTCGACCCAGAGTAGCCTACAGCACCAAGCAGCGAATCGACGTCCGACGTAGTCTTCTCCTCGCCGAGGATCGCCAGCACATGGACACCTCCATTGACTGAGATCTCAACGCCGGTGAAGAGACGGATCGGTCGATACCCTTGGGGCCGCCTATCATCAAGCTCCTCGAGGGCACTACGGAGCTGATCGACCCACGCACCACTGTTGTGGTCCGTGATGGCCACGCAATCCACGCCAGCACGCATGTATTCGAGTAACCAGTCCTCTGGCGTACGCTGCTTCAGAGCCGCCTGGCCTGGTCCCTTGCCGTAGTCATCCGAGGTGGGCGTGTGAGCATGGAGATCGCACTTCCACCACCGCGCCCCGTTCCATTCCCACGACGACACCCTCACACCTCCTCACCGCTGCGCGTGAGCGCCTGGTCAAACCACATGAGAAGCTTGGGATCCTCCTGGAGGACATGCTCTGGGATCTTGCTCGCCACGCCGATGATGGTGGCGTAGTCGTGCTCCTGCCACGCTTTCCTAAAGCCCGCACGGACCGCCTCCAGACGAAAGACCTTCAGCTTCTTCTGAGAGGAATCCCGATACTCCGCGAATTCCCTCAGCAGAGCTCGCATCCGCAGCTTCTCTAGGTCCCACATCTTGCGAGCGTCTGGGACATACCAACGGTCCTTGGCCCCGGCACGAAGCGTAGGGTCATCTTTTGCAAGGTTTCTGAGATCCTTGAAGTTGCTGGAGAGATAGGCGTGGATCTGACTCGGAACTTCACCAGTTCCGTCATAGCTGAGGAAGTTCTGCTCCAGGATGTCTGCCAGTTCGAGTGATCGCTCGTGCTTCTGCCATCCGCCGAGCTCCTTCATGAAGCGCGGATGGATTTCCTGAAAGATCTGAGGCTTCTTCGTGAGTTGTTGCCTCAGCCAGAGAATCGCAGTCTCCTCGTCCTTGACGAAGAGATCGAACTGGAGAACCTCCTTCACGGTCATGCGCTTGCGATCATACTCGGCGGCCTGCTCGGGCAGGAAGTACATGCCGTCCCGCTCGGAGAAACGCCGCGTGAGGCCCTCGTAGTACTCGGCGGCCGAGAGGGGGACCGTCACGCCCCGCTGGACGTGGAAGGCAACCATCCGGTCAAAGAGGAGGTAGTTCTGCCTCTCGACGATCACCTCAGCCCGCCCGTTCGTTGAAACGAAGACGGGGAGCTGCGCCAGGTGGGTCCTCGTGAAGTCCCACACGCCCTCCGCCGTTCCCGCCTCGAGCTTGAAGCGCTCCTCAAGCCCATGATTCGGCTTGTAGGCCGAGATCACCAGGTCCTGCTTGACTGCCGTGCTTGTCACTTGGCGATAGGAGCCCTGTTTCTTGTCAAGCGTTCGGACATCCGCGACGACGAAGCCCGCCGCGAGCATCGCTTCCTGAATGGCATTCCAAACCGCGTTCTTGGAGTTGTGGAAGACAACCGTCATCCATCGGCCGGGCTTGAGAACGCGGTAGTACTCCTCGAAGCAATGCTGCATCAGGAGCTGGTAGTCGGGAAGTCCCTTGTTCCGATGGCTATCGACGACCGCCTCAGTCTCAGTCCTGGTCAGCACGCCGTGGCACGATTCGATCAAGAAGTTGAGGTCGGCGTAGAAGATATTCTCGCCGAAGGGGGGGTCGGTGAAGACATAGTCAACCGAGTTCTTCGCAGCCGGGAGGCGTCCACAGTCGCCGGTCGTCAACACCGCCATGCGTGGAACTGACGGCATGCGTTTGAATGACTTCTTCAGTCGCTCTAGCTTTCCTGCCAAGATGTACCAAGGACTGAGTTCCGAATTCTGGGAGGGAATGTAGTACACGCCCGTCAGATACTGGTTGACCTGAGAGTATCCAGTCGGGCGAAAGCGATTCAACACGGAGAGGTTCCACACGGCCTGTTCGGCAACGTAGAGCAGAGCATTCCTTAGCCTCGCTGCATCGTGTCCACTCGCGCAGCGCCAAATCGTGGCCAGCGCCTGTGCAGCTCGTGGCAGAAACATGTGGTGGACGTGAGAGAAACCCTTGGGGGCCAGCCGGGAACCGTGATACATCTCGTCAATCGGGAATGGCGTCGTCGGGATTTCGGGCGGAAGGGGCAGATTCCCGATGCGGTCAAGAAGCGAGACATCAGCGTTCTCCGGCTTCTTCTCGTATCGCCCCTTGTCAACAGCGTAGTTGATCAGGACAGGCCGAAGACGAATCCTGTTCTATGGTCTGCCCGAGGCCGGATCGACAAGCGTCTCATAAGAGCGTTCGAGGTTGTCTTTCGTCAGCTCTGCTGAACAATGCGGACAAGGGAACTGATCCCGAGTCCTTTGGGTCTCTCGATCCAGAGCCTCGTCGATGAACACGACCTCGCCACTGCATTCCGGGCAGGCAAAGACCTCGCTCCAGACCGTGTAGTTGATCCGCCCGTTGGTCTTCCCGTCGGTATGGATCGTCTCGTACATCCACCCGATCTCTTGCTCAACCTCCTTCAAGAGCTGGTCGGCGGCCGCGGCGAATTCACCGACGTCAAAAGGCAGGTTGTAGTTGGCGGCGATGAACGTGGCCGCCGGGGACAGATCGCCCAGAACCACTCGGCGTGCACCCCAATCCGGCTTGGCGCGACCCTGTTCCTTCCACTGCGATTCGATCTTTCGGCGGTACTCCTGCGGTGCCGTCCCGCACCACTGCGCGGCCAGCCCGGTCATCCCGGAACCACAGAAGCCGTCCAGGACGATGTCGCCCGGCCTGGTGTAATGGAGAATCGACGGAACGATCGCCAAGTGCGGAACCTTTGTGTGGTAGCCATGCGCCCTGTAGAGCTGATCGGTCTTCCCCTCGCTGACGTCGACAGCGAAAGGCTCGCGGTGATAAGGCTCTTCCGGATCATAGGGCCGGCCGTAGCGCTCCACGAACTCGGACAAGAACGGGTTCGGACAGGCGGTGTAGTAGGGCGGATCCGATAGCCGAAGGATGTCCTCGTCCTCCCCCACGGGAAAATCGGGCCGCTTCCGCAGGTCCGGGAGCTTCTCCTTCAGCCTCTCCAGAAAGTGCTCCCGCCGTGCTTCGTCCGACGCGAACGTCTTGCCAAGACACTCAACCTGGCCGCCCGTGGACGTCCGATTCTCAGGGAAGAGCGACGGGCCTTCCTTGGGTCGATTGCGAGCTACCATCGCCCCTCCCACTCCTGAAAGAGCCGCTCGATCATAGCGAGACACCTGCCGATTTCGGCCGTTGAACTCCCCACGTCCGCCCGGGACACCCGGCGCGGCCGGTCAAAGACGACGAGCGGATCATGCGGGCACTCACCCGGGATCGTGATCCCACGGTCAGACGATCGAATCGGCTCTGCCCACCGGCGGCTGCCCACATGGTGCAACGCCAGGTTGAAGAGCAGTGGCTCATGCCGCCGGTAGGGATCGCTGCCGTTCCACCACGCCTTGGCGAACGCCCAGGCTCGCTCGGACTGCCGTCTGACGGCACTTGGAGCAAGGAAGTACATGTCGAAGGCCCCGCCGTCGGTGCTACTTCGGGCTTCGGTTCCACTCACGTTCTGCGTGATTGATAGGGTGCCGTCTGAGTGAATCTCAACGATTGCGAGATCACGAGGCTCTCGCCAATCTCCCGGATCACCTTGCTGGATACTCAAGCTCGACTTCAGCGCAGTGGACTGCTTGGCTTGCTGGTACGAGAAGAGCCGCGGCTCACATTCGTGTGCCAGGCGCTGAACGCGCCGCTCAAACTCCGCGCCGCCGAGGTCAACAGGGTCGGTCACCTCTTCGTCACGCATCGTTGCCCACACGGTCTTGAGCCACACGATGCCTTGAGACTCCGGCGGCCCGCTATGCAGGCCCCCCTCGATGCGAGTGCGTGCGCGGTCCTCCAGACCCGGGGTCGCGCTCAGGTCCGCTTCAGCGACCGCTTCACGAACGAGCTTTGTCAGGGCGTCGCGATTCTGGAAGGTCTTGCGCCAGTGTCCATCGACGTAGCTCTGCACCCTGTCTGCAAAGGCCTGCTGCTGCGGCTCCCGGATGGCCACGTCCTCGAGGAAGACCAGGACCCGCTTGTGCGTGCGTTTTGCCTCCTCGTACTCCTCCTCAGTCACAGCGATCCCAGAGGGCCCGATGAATCCGTACCGTGCACCAAGAAGCAACACGATTGCATCCGAGCTTCGAACGCCGTCCAGGCAGGCGTTGCGGGGCGAGTGTCCCCCAGCAGGGAAATCCTCCGCGCGCACCGGCTCCCCTCCGGCCCGGCGAATGCCCTCCGCGGCGGCATCTCGAAAGGACTCGTAGCCTTGCATCACAGAGCTGATGAAGACTCTTGGAGCAGGATCAGCCATGCTGGCTCCCTCTGTCTTGGACTCGGCCTTGAGGAATAAGGCCAAGCAGCCCGGAATGAGGCCGCCCTATTCCCGCCCTATTCGCCGCCCTATTGCTCATCGGCTCGCTCCAGTGCCCACGTGGACCCTCGTCCATGGCCGCTCTGCCGCGTTAGCCCCAGCCGTTTCAGGTGGAGAAGCTCCTCGCGCAGGCGCCGGTCGGACGGCGGATCCTGTAGCGCTGCGACGATCTCGCGCAGCGCCATGAACCTCTTGCTGGCCAGTACGTGGAGAATCTCGCGCTGACGGTCCGTCAGGTCGTGCGCGACGCGGTGCGGGGCGATGTAGCCGCTGGGCAGAAAACGAACGCCAAACGCGCCGGTCTCCTCGACGAACTCCGGCTCAGGGTGCCCGGCTCGGACGCACAGATCCACGATCATCTGCGTGCCGCGGCCCCACTCCTCGACCAGGCCACGACGGTAGAAGACCCCGGTGACGAGCGGATTGCGGGGTCGGGACTTGTGCGGTCCCCTCAAGTCCTCCGGCTTCAAGCCAAACGGGAGGATGCCGTCACTCCAGATCTCGAGGCGATCATCGAAGATGGCGGCACTCACGCTGCCGCCGGTGATCGCGTAGTCACGATGACAGAGTGCGTTGACGAGTGCCTCACGCAAGGCCGCGACCGGGAACAGCGGCTCGTCGATCCTCTCGATCCGCCCCGGCTCGAAACGACCCGCGATGGGAAGATGCCGCAAGAGGAACGCCATGCCCTCCTCCAGGAGATGGAAGGCATGGCCGTGCACTTGCCGGTTGTCCAGGAACTCCGTCTTCTCGACGCCCTTGAACCGGGCCAGGCTCAGCTTGCACTGAGGGTAGTCCGGCAGTGGATCCCCGGCAAAGAGCACCACCGCCGCATCGAGCAGGCGGCCTTCCTCCCGGAGCTTGAGCCGATCCAGAATGCTGCCCAGGTCGGCACCCGTCGCTTCCGGAAGCCGACCGGCCGCGATGCCGAGACGTACGGTCTTCAGGATCTCTTCTCCGTCGAGATCCTCGATGTCGAAGCCCTCCGCCGGCCGATTCTCCCACCGGTTGCGGCTGTGGCCGCGCTCGAGGAGGAGCCGCTGGTACTCCTGCTGGGGCATGACCGACGTCGTCGGTCCGATCCGCCGATAGGGACGCCCGGAGTAGACGAAGGGCCCGTCCCCTGCCGCCTCCGGTGCCACGAGGACCAGCACCTCTTGTCCGCCGGAGAGAGAAACCCGGCGGATGCCGACGCGTGCGGGTGGCTCGATTCGGCCCAGCGTCGCCGCGACATCGCGCAGCGTCGCGTCAGACACCTCTTGGCCGATGACCTTTCCCGTTGCAGTGACTCCGATCAGGACCTGGCCACCGTTCCCGTTCAAAAACGCGCAGAGCGTCTCGCCGGCGCGAGGGAGCTGGGCGGTCGACTTCTTGAACTCGACCGTCTCCGATTCGCCGGCCTCGACGATAGCCTGCAGCTCCTTCAAGTCCATTCGCCTCTACTCCAACACGATGCGCACCTTGCTCGGGTCCCGGCCCCTCACCCTGTCATCCAGGTAGTCGCCGAAGCGCTTCTTCATCTCGCCGAGCGTTGCCGGTGAGCCGCCGGAGAGGAGCGCTGCTCGCAAGTCGTCGGCCGTGACGACGACCTTGGCAAGCCCCGAGACGACATCCTTGACCGCGAGAATGAAATCTTGGTCCAGATCGTCGGGCAGTGTCCGGGATGCGATGAACGCATCCACGAGCTTGCGCGGCTCTGGCTTGAGGAGATCGAGCTGCTCCTTGGTGGTCGGATCGCCAAGATTGTCCAACAGGGTCTCGGTCCACTCGGAGAGGAGCGTGTCCAGCTCGTCGTCGAGGCCCGAGAGCACGTGGCCAGCGGGCGCCCCCACCGGTTCGGCCGCGGGACGAAAGGCGCAGTGCGGGCACTCCGCCGCGGCATCAAGATCCTGCTCGGTCAGTGCAAAGCAGCTCTTGAGCCCCGCCAAGCGGTTCTGCAAGTCGGTCAGGTGCTGGCGAGGCATGAGGTCAATGGTAGCCAGCCCTTTGACCTTCTGCAGGCGTTCATCCTTGAGAAGCCTCGCCTTGCGCTTGTCGTCGTTCACCCCGAGGCGGGCGCGGGTGTGGAGACCTAGGTACGCGACAATGTACTGCCGTTTGAGGTCGCCGAGTTTCTGCTGGGCCTGCTGGCGAAAACCGGCTGCTGACCGCTTCCGCGAATCGCAGACCTGCGTGAGGATGTCGACCCTCACCTTCTTCATACCATCCACCCACTCGTGGTCCTGGGGCAGAACGGCCTCGGCCGTCGAAAGGTATGAGGCGGTGCTGCCGAGATCGGCCACTAGCCCCTGGATCGCCTCGACCTCCTGGAGGGCGTCCATCCCTCCCTTCTGCTGCTCCACTTCGTCCTTGCTGTGGCGGAAGTTCTTGAGTTTGCCGGGCGACGAGAAGGCCTGGAGAGACTCGAGGAAACTCTTGGTCGCATCCAGCTTCGCCCGCAGGTCCTGACTGGCGGGCTCGTCCAGTAGGCCGCGGCCCCAGAAGTGGAGTCCCGTCTGGATCGCTTGGCGGGCCATCACAAGCCTATCTACCCTGACTGTCACGGCCTTCTGCAGCTCCTGGACGGGCTCGTCCTTCCCTTGCGCGACGAGCTGCGCCATGCCGGGGGTTAAGCCCAGAAGCTCGAAGACGGCCTTCAGCGCGGGGATGTTCCACTCCTTTGGCCGTTCCACATGCTTGAGGTTGGCGAGATCGTCAAGCGAGGTGGCAGCAAGGACAGCGACGTCAGTTGCGTCGAACTTTTTGCCCGGGATCGCAAGAACCAGGTCACCGGAATAGACCAGGCTTGCCAACAGGACAACCACCCATTCGGGCTCCAACCGATACGTTCCGGGTGCCATATACTCGACGTCCCGGATCGTGTGAATGAACTCAGCGCGGTTGAGGACCTGCCCCTGCCCCTTCTTGCCAAGAAGATCAAGGATGTGCTTTGCGTACTTCGAGCGGCTTGGATCGAGCCGCTCGCCGTCGAGCAATTCCAGTGCGTCCAGAACCTTCGCCCCTTGCTGCGTCTTGGACGACCCTACAATCCAGCGCAGCGCGTCCTGCACGGCCTGCGGGCGGCTGGCCTTCGTGAAGTAAACCGAGAACGTCGGATACTCCGGCGCCTGATCCTCAAACTGCGCCGCCAGGGCCACGGAACCGACCGTGTTCACGATGTCCCGCACGTTGGCCCGCGTACCCGTCGCCGTGAGCTTCCCCTTGACCCATGCGATCAGCGGCTTCGTTCGGCCCTGGTACGTCACCTCGAAGGCCTCGGTCATGTGTTCCTGCAGCCACTTCGCCAGATCGCGCAGAAAGCCGGAGGCTTTCGCCTCGTACGTCTCCTTGGCGTGACCGGAGGCCCGCGATGCCAGGTCAAGAGCCGCAGCACAGCTCTTCAGTGCCCGGCGGAACACGTCGTCCTGGCCCGTCAGCCGGAAGAACACTTCATCCGCCTTCTTCTCGTCCGCGTAGTGCGGCGGCTCGTGCGGCTGGATGAAGTAGAGGTAGAAATCCCGCGGCGGCACGGCGGTGGACCGTTCGTTGGGAGCGCCGAAGAACAGGTAGCCCAGCCGCGATGCGCGGCGCTCCCGCCATTCGAGCTCGTGCTCCCAGATCTTGTAGCCGGTGACATGGGTGGTGTCGGTGCACTCCATGACACGCTTGAGCGCCTCGTAGTAGTAGCGGTCGAGCTGCGTTTCGTCGAGGCTCTCAGCCCGCTTCTCGATCAGCGCGTCATAGTCGTCGGTCTTCTTGAGATCGAGGTAGTACTGGCGGTTCTCGGGGTTGGAGGAGATGAACTGGCCACTGACCGTCTTGTGGATCTCCCGCAGGACGGTCTCGACCTGAGAGAGGAGGTCGTCAGCAGGCTCGCCGCCGAGGTCCTCGATGCCTGGCTGATAGAGGCAGAGGCTGTCCCGGAGCTCGTCCGGAGTTGCGCCCAGAGGAGCGTGGACATCGTTGTGGGTGAGACGATGAACTGACAGCCCGTGGACGATGCGCAGCGCCATCGGCTGGTAGGTTGGCCGGGTGAACGCTTGCTGCACCCGCGATTCCAACACCTGGCTGCAGTCGATCACCGCCTTGATGTCCGAATTGGCTCTGAAGGACGGATTCTCCCGCAGTGTCCTCCAGTATGTGTCGTAGGCAATGACACCAGGGCTGTCGGACGGGAGCTCCTGATCGATGATACGCTTCATGGCGATGGATAGCGTCTTCAGAACTTCGCGCTTCTCGATCACCGTGATCCGCTCAAACGTGTCAATGAAGTCCGGGTGGATCGGGAACAGCCGGACGAACTCGTCTAGCCGCTCGTTCATGCTCCCGTAGAATCTGGTAAATGGCGCGAGGTACTCTCGGATCTGCGCTTGCTGCTCACCCGACTTCCTGAGGAGCCGCTCGGCAACGACGAACTTCACGTCCCTTCTCGCAATGAGGATCTGCTCGAACCGGTCCTTCACACGGCGTAGGCTGTCGGCCACGTGGGAGAAGCGAAGGCTGTCGAAAATCGCCTCCTGGACACCCGCCACGAAGCGAAAGCGCAAGTCCTTGCAGACCTCGCCAACCTCGCGTAGGAAGTTCAGGTCCAGGACCAGCTCTTGATCCTTGCGACTCTTTAGATAGTCGAGGAGTTCGTCAACCACGAAGAGCAATCCCTGCTCGGGGTACTTCTGGTGGAATGCAGCCATCATCTCCTCGAAGGCCCGCTTGTGGTTCGGGATCTTGTCACGGGGCGGGAAGCGGTAGTCGACGCCCCAGCCGGCTAGCGCCTCCTCGAGCTGAGAGCAGACGAACTCCCGGAAGTCCATCGTCGTGGCCCCGAGCTCGGTGCGGGCGACCTTGAACTTCCCGGCAATGCTTCGCGCTGCTTCAGCTACTCCTTTGTTTGTGAGCGCGTCTACTAGGTCTGCGCGCTCAGCAAGTGCCGAGATCACCGCTATGAGGTGCGACTTTCCCGTCCCGTAGTTCCCGATGATGAGGAAGCCTTTGTTGTCGGCGGGTTGGTCGAACTGAATCTGTGGAATCAGAACTGCCGCGAGTCTCTCCGCCATCTCGTCGCTCACGACGTACGTGGCCACGAGTTGCCGGGCCGTCGACTCGCGATCGGCATCCCGTAGCTGGACCACCGTCTCGATCGGCTCGAACTGAATCAGGTCCCCATACTTCATCGTGCGCTTCTCCCCTGCATAGCTACATCGCTTGCTTCACTATGGATTGGTCTCCGGGCTTACGACCAACAGGTCGCGGCGCGTGTATCGCCGATGCTCCGGGTGATCCGGTGTGGCGTAGTTCAGGTAGTCACCTTCCGCGGCTCCATTCCATGCTGCTACCACCGTTCGGTTCCGTGAGACCCCTTGTAGTAGGCGAAGCGGGTCCTGCTTGAGCGTCACATCGAACAGGATCTCAATGTTATCGAGCAGCACAAGCGAATCGCCGCGACCCACAACATCCTCCATCACCTTCGACAACTGCATTGCCCGCTGGCGCTCTGTCAGGTCGAGCATTCGCCGGGAGAGTTCCAGGTTCAGGTTCAGGAGGGGCGCACCGGTGCGCGCGGCCAAATCCTGCAGCGCGGAAGTCTTGCCCGATCCGCTGGGCGCGGCAATGAGGATCAGCCTGTGATAGAGATGCTCGGCCTGGTCGATCTTCGCCAGCACTCTCTCGGACAGGGGCTCTGCCATCACTGGACTCCGACTAGGTGCGGTTGCCGCAAACGAGGGCTTCTCACGGCAGCACGTGCCGCCGCACGGCGGAGTGGCCATCTCTGGTGGCAAGGGGTGGCGCGTGTCATGCTTCGTCTGTGGCCCTGACTACTCGAACGGGTACTGCCCATCTGGGGCGCCCTCTTGCACAGGTTAACCTCTAGCTGTTGTCTGGGTCGGTCCGAATCTCTAGTGGCCCTGGTCCCAGGATCAGCGACCACCCCCAGCAGGATAGCAGCCATCCGGAACAGAAGCCATAAGTCCTATTGCGCACGGTAGTATGGCTATACCTCCGACACCGGAGCGTCAAGGGGAAGTGTAGGCTCCCCAGATGTTCATCGTTGGCCCCGCCCCTACCCACTCTCCGACCCAATCGTCGCAGACTGAGGTTCCAAGCCGGTCTCCGAATGGCAGCCTTGACAGCCGAACAACAATGATAGAGGATGGCTATTATCATGGTGGGACGAGCAGGAGAGTGGACACTCACGGAGGCAGCACGGCTGCTGGGGCAACCCCAGCACCGGTTGATCTACCTCTGTGAGAAGGGCGTCATAGAGCCCGACCTCCAAGATGCGGAGGGTCGGGGGAGCAGTCGGCGCTTCTCCTCCAGGAACCTACTGGAGTTCGCTGTCGCGCTAAGCCTTCGCGACCTGGCGGCCCCGGTTTCGTTGGTCGCCGCCGTCATCCACGTTCTGCGTGTGTTTGAACAACTTGTGGGCAAGCGAATTCCGGGGTTTCGCCTTCCAGAGAGCCTCCAAGAGCCGCGGGCTCCGGACCTGCGGATCATCGTCAGTGACGACCAGCACCTGTACTTCACCCTCGCTCTGGGGGAATCTGCCCCGAAGGTGTTTGGCGGCCTTGGCCTTCGAGATCTGAGCGTACCCGTCAGGAGTACCGCGGCCATCAAGCGAACTCTCTCTAGCGCGCGGCCGGCAGCCAAGAGCGCCAGCCTGGGGGATTTCGGAGGGCCAGAGGGGAGTAAGCACGCCCGCTTGGAGGTCAGCGTTTCGGCAGTAGCTCGAGATCTCCGGGTAGATGCCTGATTCCCTCGACGCCCCCTCCTGATCAGGTCCAGCCGGGCGAAGCAGCCACCGCCACACGCCTCGCTGGAGCGCGTTCACTACACGCATCGCGAGCCAACCCCTGGGACAGAAGTAGGTCTGTCGGCGGGTTTTTCAGTTGACAGAATGATAGACGATGACTATCATTTGAACTCATGGAGTTATGAATACAGTGAAGCCAACCACAGCTAGACCGACGGCCGAGGTAGCCGCGTACGACAAGGCATGGAGTCCTTCTGAGAATCCTGCTCTGGCTGCACTTCTGGATCACCTGGCCGAGGAGTTGGCCCTCGAGTACATCCGGCTCATGGAGGTGGCCGCGCAGAATGCCCGCGCCACGCCCTCTGAGAGGGAGACGGAGGACAAATAGCGATGCGCGCCGCGATCTACGCCCGGTACAGCTCTGAGAATCAGCGCCCTGAGAGCATCGAGGACCAGGTCGCCGCCTGCCGGCGGTTGGCCGGCCAGCGCGGGTTCAGCATCCTGGAGGACCACATCTATGCGGACCAAGCGCAGTCTGGGGCCCGGCGCGACCGGCAGGGGCTGTCAGCGCTTGTTGCGGCCGCACAGGGCAACCAGTTCGACCTCGTCCTGGTCGACGATCTGTCCCGGCTCGCCCGGGACAACTACCTGATGCTGTCCGTCATTGCCGAGCTGCACTTCGAGGGGGTGCGCGTGGTGTCGGTGGCGGATGGGCTGGACAGCGACGACGAGGAGGCGACGCTCGGCATCCAGATCCGCGGCATCTTCAACGAGCTTCAGCTCCGCGATCTCAAGAAGAAGACGCTCCGGGGACAGCTCGGTCAGAAAGAGCGCGGGTTCTCGGTCGGCGAACGGACATTCGGGTACAAGTCCGTGCCCGTCGGGACAATCCGCATGGACAAGAAGGGCCGCCCCCGACCCGAGGGCTATCGGATGGAGATCGAGCCTCGGGAGGCCGCGGTCGTGCTTCGGGTCTTCAAGACCTACGCGGACGGGCTGTCGCTCACCCGGATCGTCCGCATGCTCAATGAGGAGGGTATCCCTGGTCGGATGCGCTCAGGGAAGGGATGGTCGCCAGCCACGGTGAGCAGACTCCTCGACAATGAGAAGTACGTCGGCCGCTGGGTCTGGAACAAGACGGAGAGCCGCCGGGACCCGCGGACAGGGCGCAGGCGGCGCTTCACCAAACCGGAGTCCGAGTGGGTCGTCCAGGAGGACGAGTCGTTGCGGATCGTGCCCCAGGCGCTTTGGGAGCAGGTTCGGGCGCGCCGCCGGGAGGTGCGACGGAGCTGGCCCGGCGGCAAGGGTCGGCGCGGATTCTCGCGCGAGCAAGCAGGGCGCGAGAGACACTTTCCGACGCATCTGCTCTCAGGGGCGATGGTCTGCGGAAGATGCGGAGCGACAATCGCCCAGGTGAGCGGCAAGTCAGGCGGCTACTACGGCTGCCTCGCGGCCGCAAAGGGGGCGTGCGACAACAAGATGCTCGTCCGGCGGAAGCTCGCCGAGACGGTCATCCTGGAGGCAGTGCGCGAGCAGCTTGGCCGCGCCGAGCACATTCGTTACCTGCTCAAGCAGGTCGAAGCAGAGGTTGCCAAGCTCTGCCGCCACATTCCGGACACCCTCCGCACGAAGGAGGCCGAGCTTGGTGCCGAGGAACGCCGCCTCGCCAACTTCGTGGACTTCATCGGCGAGGGGCGCGGAAGCCAAGCTCTCGCCAAGGCGCTCGCCGAGACCGAGCGCAGGGTCGAGGCGCTCAGCGAAGAGCTCGACGGCCTCCGCCGCAGCCGCAAGAAGGTGTTCCAAGCGCCTCCGGTCGAGTGGATCAGTGAGCGGCTCGGCGGGATGCAGGAGGTGCTGGAGCGGAGGACGGAGCGATCGGCGAGTCTGCTGCGGGCCAGGTTGGGGCAGATCCGCTTGGAGCCGACCCAAGGGCAAATCGGTCGGTCTTACTACGTGGCCCGGACCGAACTCGACACCCTGGCATTGCTGGCACCCGCGGCGGACGAGAACGGCCCGGAGGCCGGTTCGAATTCATTGCGACTGTGGAGGCGGCGGGAATCGAACCCGCGTCCGGAAGAGAATCATCGTGCGCATCTACGTGTGTAGCTCACCTATTGAATCTCGCCGGATGCGGACTCCGATGAGCTGGATTCCGCTCCGGCCAGCCCTAAGGTTTCGCGACCGCCTCGGGCGGGCAAGCCGCTAGCCCACCGTGACAGCGTCTCATCAGCACACCGGCAGGCGCAAGTGCTGGAGACGGACCGCATTAGGCTGCGGCCAGTGCCGGCTCAAAGTCGGCAATTGTGGTTTTCCTACCGGTTTTACGAGTCAGTAGGAGCTCGACACGCAGCGCAGGACTCATAACTCCCCGTCGAACCCAATTCGCCCCCATGTCCTTGGTCCTTGCGCAAAAGCCGGTCCGCCGCGGCCGGCAGCAGCCGCCGACGGTCCGAAGACGACGAGAGGGCCAGCCCAGCCGCCGCGAGCGACCGCCCCGCCCTCACCCATCGTCCTGTGCGCCAGCAGGGATTCGAACCCCGGACCCGCTGATTAAGAGTCAGCTGCTCTGCCACCTGAGCTACTGGCGCCCTCTGAATCCGATCCGCATCTCCAGGGAGATGCGACAGAGGAGCCTAACGTGCCCGTTCGGGATCGTCAAGGCCGAAGTGCGCCTGGCGCCGGAGGATGCAGCCACCCTCGTCCCAACCGATTCTCGATACCCACCTCTCCGCAGAAGGGTTCCGCCGACATGCGCCGGCCGGGAGGGCCCCGCTAGAAGGGCAGATCGTCGTCGTCGGGAATCGGCTCCATCGATTCGTCCCCGGAGGACGGACTCCGGTAACCTCCACGGTCGCGCGCGGCGGGCTGCGCCTCGGCCTCGCTCCCCGCGGGCTCGTAGTAGGTGGACCCGCTGTCGCCCGAAGGCGCGCCACGTCCCTCGCCGCGGCCAGCCAGCATGACCATGTTGGTGGCCACGATCTCGGTCGTGAAGCGCCGCTGGCCCTGCTTGTCCTCCCAATCCCGGGTCTGGAGACGCCCCTCGATATAGACTTGCCGGCCTTTGCTCAGGTACTGGCTACAGATTTCGGCCAGGCGTCCCCACACGACCACACGGTGCCACTCGGTCCGCTCCTGGCGGTTCCCGCCGCGGTCGGTGAACGACTCGTTGGTGGCCAGGCGGAAGTTGGCCACGGGGGTGCCCGACGGCGTGTGGCGCACCTCCGGGTCCTGCCCCAGGTTTCCGATCAGCATCACCTTGTTCAGACTTCCCATCGCTCCTCCTTGGCCGGTCCATCGGACCGGTGTCGAACCTTCGACACGTGCCCCCTGGACTGTGCACTACTTGACGCCCCAATTCCAAGGGGCTACGCTCACTTCGATCCCATTCCGGGGTGTAGCGCAGTCCGGTAGCGCACCTGCTTTGGGAGCAGGGTGTCGGAGGTTCAAATCCTCTCACCCCGACAGACCGACCGGCACGAGGCGCAACGCGGCGATGTCCGCCGGATCCTTCGTGCCGGTCGCAGTCTATCACCTCCTGCACCTCCTGTCGGCGACTGGGCAGCGCTCCTCTGGACCGCCCCGGCTGAGGTCGCGGCCGGCCCCGGATCGCCTCCCCAACGATCACTCCAGCAATCGAGATGCCGAACACACCGCTCGGCAGGCGTGGCCGGCGGATCGAAGGCCACAGGCTCCGGGCGCCCAAGCCAACCCGCCACCGACCCGCCACCGACCCGCCACCGACCCATCACCAACCCATCACCAACCCATCACCGACCCGCCACGGGCTGGCCGCCCCCGCAGGGGTGAACTCATAACTGATTATGGAAAAGGAAGTTGATCTTGTGCCCCGGGGCACGCGCGGCCGGGAACCGGCCCCCCCGCACGGATTCACCCGGCGAGGCGGGGGGCGTAGCCCTGGTCTTCCGGAGGGTGGATCTGCACCCAGGGGCACCGGGTCAGATGCTCAGATCCCGGGTCAGAACCGGGGATCGGAGGTCTCCTCGACGCCCGCTGTCCACGCCTCGTCTGCCGGCGCCGGCGCCGGCGTCGGCGCACCCGCCAGGTCCCCGAACAGGTCGAAGTTGCCCTCCATGACCTGATCCAGCCGGCCCGTGCGCCAGCCGCGCACCGCATCGCGAACCAGCGGGGCGCCACCCATCCGATAGCTGCGCACGACCCGCAGCGAGCTGTCGCCGGCCGCCTCCAGCATGGCCGCCGCCTGGCGGCGCAGCGCCCGCAGCCGCGCCTCGGGCGTGGCGCCCTCGGGCGGCTCGATCGGCTGCGGCACCACGGTCACCCGTACGCGCTCCCGGTCCACGCCCTTGGCCCCCTGCCGCGGGTGCTCGGCCACGTGAAGGCCGGTCTCCCCCGCGAGCAGGCTGTGGGCGCCCAAGCCCGCGATGGCCAGGAGGAGACGGTAGGTTTCCTCGCGGTCCCCGACGGCCTCCTCCAGCACCGTGCAGTTCATGCCCCGTTGGCGGGCCCACGCGGTGTACATCGAGCCCACCCTAGCGCCCCAGCCGACCGGCTCGCCATCGGCAGCGTTGCCGATCGCGTCCGACGGGCCCCCCACGCGATCGCACTGCACGCAGTCGAGGCTCAAGAAGGCCTCGCGCGGGCGGCTCTCGACGACGTCCCGGTACGCAACGTCGAGCAGAAAGAGCTTCTGTGCCAGCTCTCCCATCAGCTTGCGGGGGAACCGCTCGCGCCGGCCATCCTGGGAGGAGGTCAGCCGCTCCAGCAGCGACCCCACGCTCTTCAACACCCGATCGATGCGATCCTGGTATTCGACGCGACCCAGGATCTCGAAGCGATCCGCCCGCTCCCAGAAGTCGCGCTCGGAGATCTGCTCCAGGTCCGCCCGCTTCCGCGACTGCCAGCTCTCGCTCTGGACGCCCGCCAGCAGGCGCTGGTGGTGCAGCTCCAGAGCGTGGACCTCGGCCCTCGTGCCGCGGGCGTCGAGCACGATCTGCCCCAAGCGCGGCACGGCATCGGGCCCCACGACTTCCGCAGCATGTTCAACCGCCCCTGACAGGCCCGGCTCGGGCGCATCCGGATCCACGAACTCGACGTCCAGCCGGTCGCCCTTCGTGCGGACGAAGAGGAACTGGTCGCCCGCCGGCGCCTGACGGTTGGCGATCACCGTTCCCAGGGGCGCCAGCAGATAACGCTCGATCGCCCGCCGCAAGGGCCGCGCGCCCAGATCGCGTGTGAACCCCTTGTTCAGAAGAAACTCGAGCGCATCGTCATCCCACTCGATCGCCCAGTCGCGCCACCGCAAGCCGCGCAACGAACCGATGGCGCGCAGCTCCTTGCGCAGAATCGCCCGCATGCTCTCCTGATCCAAGGGGCGGAAGATCACCGTGCGATCGATGCGATTCAGGAACTCCTTGGGGAAGGTCTGCTCGACGGCCCGGCGCACCGTCTCGGGCCGAAATTCTTCCTCTTGCCGGTTGAAGCCCAGCGTCGAGCCCACCGGCACCACGCCGCCGAGGTTGGAGGTCATGATGATGATCGTGTGGCGCATGTTGACCGCCAACCCGCGATGGTCGGTCATGCGGCCGTCGTCGAACACTTGCAGGAAGAGGTTCCACACCTGCGGCGGCGCCTTCTCGAACTCGTCGAGCAGCACCACGGAGAAGGGCTGCTCTCGGATGCAGTCGGCCAGCGACCGGTCGCGCTGGCGATCCCCGCCGCCGCCGTACAGCCGCGCCAGCGCCTCGGTGGACTGCAGCTCGCTCATGTCGATCCGCACCAGCCGCTCGGGGCGGCTGAAGAGAAACTCGGTCAGCACCTTGGCGATCTCGGTCTTGCCCGTGCCCGTCGGCCCGGCGAAGAGGAAGACACCCAGGGGCCGCGTCGGGTCGGTGAGCCCCGCCTTGATCATGGCGAGTCGATCGACGAGACAGTCGACGCCTCGGTCTGTCCCATCACCTGCGCGTTGAAGTGCTCGCGCAAGTGACCCAGGTCCAGCTCTTGGCGATCGTCCAGCACCACCGCGGGCAATCCGGTCATCTGGGTGAGGCTCACCATCAGATCCTCGCGCTGGATCTGAGGCGGCGCATCCCTGGATCCCGCGGGCATCACGCGCCGGTGCGTGGTCTTGAGCAGGTCCAGCACGTTGCCCGGCGCTCCGTGATCGGCCAGGAACTGCTCGGCCAGATCGACCGCCTCCCGCAACGTCTCCTCGCGGGCGATGGAGGGACCTTCCCGGTCCGGCGACGACTGCGCCTGCGCCCAGGAGAGCGCCACCGCGTGCGTCGCTTCGGCTCGGAGGGGCCGGATGCGCTCGACGACGAGGGTTGTGCGGAGCTGGGGCCGCTCGCGCACGAGCCGCTCGTAGGCTTCGGGTTCCGTCTCCCCGATCAGGACGATGCGCCGCGATTCGAGCAGCGGGAGGATCTGATCGAGCGCGCCCACGCGGCTCTGGTTGTGCTGCCCGGTCCAGAGCAGCTCGTGGATGCCCGGCACGTACCAGAGCGCCGGATGCTCTTCCTCGAGACGCGCCACGAACTCCTGGATGCGCTGCTCGAACTGGCCCACGAACATCTGCCCGGCGATCAGGTCCAGGTGCTGCGCTTCAATGATGGTCCAGTCGCGCGCGAGCAGCCGCCTGCCCAGAAGGTGCATCACGGTCGTCTTGCCTACGCCCTGCTCGCCCACCAGAACGATCGAGGGCGGCCGCGCCTGCAGGAGATCCGCCTCCAGGCGGTCGACGATCTCGATCAGGGCCGGATGCTCCACGATCGGCTCGCCCGTCTGCGCCTCCCCCCACTCGCGTCCGAGCGATCGGTTCGACGGCAGGACGGGCGTGCGATCCTGCTGGCCCTGCATACGGCGCTCTTCAATGGCCCGATCCACGCTCTTGTGCAGATTCCCCACGAGGGATCCGTCCAGCCTGGAGAGCAGGACCGGCATCAACTGCAGGTGGCCGTCGTCGAGCGCCTTCAGCACCTCGGGGGTCAGTCTCGGCGTCTCGCCGCCCGCGATGCGCCGCCGCAGGAATTCCTCCACATAGACCAGCGCCGGGGACAGCCACATCTCGATCGAACGCGTGAGCACGAGTCCCGTCACCGGCGCGTCAGGAGGCGCCTGCGCGGCCAGAGCCCGGAGGGTGAAGAAGGACACCCAGGGTGCCCCGTAGTCCAGCGCCCGCAAGATGGGCTCCCAAGGAACCGCGCCCTGGGGACGCCTCGTGAGCGCCTCGAGAGCCAGGCTGATCACGATCAGGTTGCTCGCGCCCAGGAACCCCAGCAGGTCTTCCGCCCGGGGGAGCTCCTGATCGATCAATGTGACCCCGCGCTGAAACTCCTCGGTGGCGAGCAGGTCTTGGGGGCGCGAAAGCTGCTCCCAGAGCGGCGCGATCTCCGGTACCAGGGCGTAGACGCCGGGCGCGGCGTGTGGATCGAGGTAACCCTGGCCGTCGCGGTCATCCCGGCCGGACCTCTCGCCTTCAGGTTCCGGCTCGACGTGAGGACGGGCGTCGTCGAGGGTCTGTCCACCCAGGGCCGCACCGCTGCCGTCATCCTCATCCGAATCAGCGAGGGCAGTCGTTTGCGTCAGACCCTCCCGTCTCCGGGATGCCGCGCGTTCGAAGCGGCGCTGGCGCCAGGTCAAGAATCCGACGACGAGTCCGAATACGCCCACGAACAACAGGATCTGGCCGAAGTCCACGTTCTCCCCCGGGGACTGGTCACCGCAGTCGAGTGCATCCAGGGACGCGCTGCTATCATAGACGATGAGGGCAGGGGATTCACCTGCTGCGCGTCGGCCCGACGGTGGGCCAGTGGCCCGCCACGGCACGCGACAGGGGCGCGGCGCGCGCGGTGGCCGGGGGAAACCTCGCGTAGGATCGGTATGTTGACAGGATCGGCCGGTTGGGTGGACACTCGTTCGGGTACGTGCGCCTGTAGCTCAGTGGATAGAGCAGCGGATTTCTAATCCGCTGGTCCCTGGTTCGATCCCAGGCAGGCGCGCCAACGTACGGCGTCGGCATCCCCTCCTGCTACAACGCTCTCTCCAGGAGCTCACCTAGGCCTGAGGGCTGGACTCATCGGCCTCAGATCGAGTCCAGCGCCGGCCCAACGGTCGGCCTCGCAGTGTTCCTCGCCTCCGAACTCACCTCACTATGATCAGACCGCGGGTGGTCTCCTGCCCAGCACGGCCGACCCGGACGTGGTAGACACCACCCGGCGCGTCCTTTCCGGTCCCAAGACGACCGTCCCAACAGGCAATCCCATTGGATTCCCAGTCTCCAGGCCCAAGTACGCGAACCAGCTTGCCGGTGACATCAAAGATCTCGATCGAAGTGAGGCTCGGTTGCGACGTCCCCGCATCCAGACGGATCCACACCCCGGTTGTCGTAGGGTTGGGCCACAGCCTCCAGGTTGGTCCACTCGCGACGAGCCCAGGAGCCTTCTCCACCGACACCGGCCAGCAGATGCCCAGCCGCGCCCCGACGTTCTCGCCGTGCTCTCCCGCTCCGATGCACGGGCTCTCCGGCTGGAGGCGATAGTCGCCCGCAGCCGGCTCGCAGAAGAGGGGGTCGGCGACGAAGTTGCCGATCTGGTAGCCGCAGTCGGGGGGTGGGTCCTCCTCGATGAAGCAGTTGTACCGCCATTCGAGCGTGTCGGGGGCGAAGGGAGGCCAACACAGCACCCTATTGATGATGTTGTTCACCAGGTAGAGGCTGTAGTGGTACTGGGGCTCGAATTCTCCGACGAAAAGCTCTCCTGGGATCGTGTTGTTTGTGAACTCGTACACGGTTCCGTCGGCATCCCACCCACCGACTTTCAGATCCCAATTCGACCCCATCTGGATCACGCAGTCCTCTACGACGAAGTGCCCAGCGTCATTGGGGTAGAAGACATACTGGTCCACGTGCAAGAACTCCCCGAAGTCGATGTGGCTTCTCGTGATCGTCGCGTTGCCTTCCCATGACTTGATGAAGTAAGCCGTCTGCCCCGAGCCTCCAACCCACAGCAGCTGGCAGCGTCGGAGTACCGCGTCTGCTCCATAGTTCTCAATCGCACCTCCCGGCCATGTCGCCCCCAGTTGCATGTTCTCGACTACGGCCGGCAGTTCTCCGGCCTGCGGTGCGAAAAGAGGATCGCCGTCTATCATGGGGTCGACTCGAACCAGCGTGGAGTCATCCGCAATCCCAAGAACCGTGACGCCTGCGAAGATCGGCGCATAGCGCTCGACATAGTCGCCCGGAAACACCCCCACCGTGTCTCCGGAGACCGCCGCGTGACACGCCGCGCCGATCGTCGGATACTCATAAGGCACTTCCAGAAACGCGGCCAGCGACGGAGCCACACCGGCCATACCAACCGCCAGCACGAGGCCTAAGACGAACTTGGATCTCATTGTCGTCACCTCCTCTGCGCGCGCCGGGTGGACCGTGGCCTGCCGGCTTCTTGCGGAGGACTGTATACCCATTCTACCACGCTACCGGATGATCGAGACCTTGCGGATCTCCGCCCGCCTTCCGTGCGTCAGCCGGACGAAATAGATGCCGCTGGCAACCTCCGGGCTCTGGGCAGGTCGCTGCCACGGGATCCGGTAGCTTCCCGGGTCCAACCTGCGGTCCACCAGCGTCTCGATCCGCCGGCCTTGAACGTCGAACACCTCCAGCTTCACGCGTTCCACCTTCTCCAAGCCAAACGTCACCCACGCCACCGGCTCGCGCAGCGGACTGGGCCCTACCCGCAGGTGTGCTCGCGCGGGCAGACGCAGGCCGATCGCCGGATCGCCCGTTCCCCGATCCAGGACCCGATCCGTGCCGGCGTTGAACGTGTTGCGCGGATCGTGGCCGTACTCGGGCCAGGGAAGGGCGGCCGTGTCCGAGGCCGGGAGCTGGAACAGGTGCACGAGTCCGGCTCGATCCTGCACCACCATCTCGAGGTACTGTGAGGTGTCTACGTTGGCGATGACCGGCGGCAGGGGGATCTCCCCGAACAACTGCGGCCAGCCGGCCTCCGCGCGCATCTCATCTTCCGTGTCATCCCATTCGAAGCCGGCCAGGTAGCCTGACTGCGTGGGAACCAGGCATTCGAGGATCCCGTCGTCGTCGCCGTCGATGTCCCCCACAATGGCCTGGCCATCGGCGTCCAGGCACGCGAACATCGCCCCGGGAAGCGGCAGGTCATCCGTGCCGGTTGCCGCGTTGACGGCAGAAGTGGCTTGGCATGCAGTATGGACTCGCAACGTGCGCGCGGGATCCGTGAAACCCGCCCCGCAGTGCCCACCTCCGACCACGATGTCCCAGCCGTCGTTCTCATCCAGCGGCGCCAGCGAGACCGGTGGATGGGGACTGCCGGCGAACCGCAAAGACGCGCCGCCGATCCAGTTGATCGAGTCGCCGGTGGCGGCATCCAGCACCCAGATCCCCTCGGGTTCCTTCCGCGTGGTCGCGATCTCGAGCCCGGCTCCGCCATCCAGATTGCCGATCACCGGCGTCGAGAAGACACCCGCCCCGTCCTTGGTGGCGATCCAGCAAGTGGTGCCCGTTGAATACGTCGCTGTCGGATAGGCCACCACATGGCCGTCGGTCAGCGACTGGAGGATCTCGACCCCTGCAGAGTCGTGGATGTCCGCCACCGACAGCGAGCGATGGTTCCAATCCGCGTTGTTGGGAGTGCGCTTGAACCGCCCGTCCGAGGATCCCTCGTTGCGAAACGTCCTGCCGCCGGCGGTCCAGACGTGCACCCAGTCGTCGTCGGCCGGAAGCAGAACCTCCAGGCTGTCTTGATCCTCCGCAGGGTTCAGGTTTTCCAGGATGGGTCCGGAAAGAGAGGACACCACGCTGGTGTTCTTCCACACGAACTCCACGGTGTCAGGGTCGGTCTTCGCGCGCACGACATGCAGTCCCCCTCCGGGACCCATGTTCCCCACAATCTCCACGTAGCCGTCCCCATCGATGTCGGCCACGGCCAGCGCACCGACGAAGTGCGCCGCGGTCGAGACACCCACGGGATCATAGAAGAGCCCGTCCGGGTCGTTGAGGTTGGCGATGTACTCCGCCCCGTCGTGATGCCAGACGTGGATGCCGCGACCGGCGGCGATGATCTCCAGATCTCCGTCGCCATCCAGATCGTAGACCTTGGGGCAGCAGTCCGACCCTCCCCCGACCCGGCGCGGCCAGTGCTCTAGTTCTTGCAGCCACACCCGGCATGTGCTTGACGCCGCGTCGTCGAGGTCGCTCTCGTTGCCCGAGGCGTCGACGGACGTGACCGCGTAACGATACTCGTAGTAGGCATGCCCGCTGTCCAGACAGGGTAGGCCGGTCACTTCATGGCGGGTCGAGCCCTGGAGCGGTACCAGGGTGACCCGGGAGGTGTCCCCGGGCACGTTCGTCCAGACGTGGTAGCCGACCACGCTCTGATCCGTCGACGGTGTCCAGCGCAGGTTCATCGCACCGCCCGACTCGTCCGCGACCACGTTGGTGGGAGCCCCGGGAGCCACCACGTCCAGATTCTCCAGCACGGTCGTCCGCGTGCTGGTATCGGGATAGTGGACGGTCATCTCGATGGTATAGATGAGTTCATCGAACGCGGAGCTGCTGGTGTCCAGCAGCCGCAATGCTCCCGTCGACTCCTCGTAGGACTGGGCCCCGATGTTGACCCATGTCACGCTGTCGGCGATGACCACGGCGCTCCCCGACGTCTTGACCAGGCGCACACCCACCTGATCCGCCGGGGCACTGCCCACATTGGCCACGGTGGGCCAGATCCGCAACTGCCACGGATGAGTGGGGTTGCCCCCCACCTCTTCCCGAACCGACCGCTGCGCGGTGTAGACAACATCTGGCGCATGCACATGCTCGCTGAAGTCACTGAACCACCACTCGCTGGTATCGTGGACGGCGAGCGTGAAGACCACCTCCTCCCGGTCCGGAATCTCCCGGTCCCAGTGAATCTGGAACACACCCGAGGCGGTATCTCCCGAGGCCAAGCCATCCAGTTCTACCGATTCGGTCAGCACCTCGATCCAGCGGCTGGATTCAGCACGGAAGGACAGTTCATCTTCGTCCTTCGGGTCATCCGGGTAAAAATGGAACTGCAGCGTGTCGGGGTTCCCAGCGTCGAAGCCGATCCAATCGCCGGCTTCGCAGGTGGCGCAATCCACCGAGTCGAAACCCGCCGCCGTCACCAGCCTTCCTTCAAATGGCACCGACTCTCCCTCCTCGTCGTCGCCGGGCAGAGACCGGATGTGCCACTTTGCGTCCGTTGCGCGCCACACGAGCAGGGAGCTCATGTTCGTACCGCTCGGGACGGGCATGCCTTCCGGGCGGATGGCATGCCAGGTGCCCGGCAGGCGAAAGGTGTCGGCCACGGCCGGTGGATGGCCCCCTTCAGCCCCGATGTAGATGGTTCGGGCATCGTAGCGACCGTAGATGTCGAAGTCGAACAGGATGGGCGGCGTGGGCCACAGCACCGCGACCAGCTCGGCGCTCGATCCCTGATCGGTGCCGATGTCCTTGGCGACAACACGCAGATCCAGCGTCTCACCCGCCTCGAGCAGATCGTCCCCATCGCCGCCGGCCTCATCGTCGCGCAGATGGTGATCGTAGACGATGCAGTGAGGAGTGGACACGGATCCGAACCTGAGCCACTTCAGGCAAGGTCTATAATTGTCCGTGGTGGCCACGATCGAGATCGAATCCGCGCTCAGGACCGGGAAGGCCGGGAAGTGGGCCTTGCCGTCGAGACCGGTCCAGGCAACGGCATAGGCCTTGTCGCGGTCCCGGATACAGACCCGAGCCCCAGCCACGGGGTCGAGAGTGGTGTCGTCCTTGACCTCGATCGTGATCGACTGCGGGCCCATGTGGAGGATGCTGCCGGGGGATTGCGAGATCCGCAGGCTATCGGGCGCCGCGGTCCAAAGCGGCATCTCCGGATCTCCCAGCAGGCGCCAGTGCACGCCCGCCTTGGTGGAAGCAAGACCAAAGCTGTTGACCGCCAGGCCTGCGGCAGGACCAGCAGCCAAAATGGCATCCTTGAAGACATTGCCGAAGAACCGCTTCGGCGAGCCGAAATACATGTGCTCGCTTGCGTTGCGGGCGAAGTAGGCAATGGCCCCTCCGTTGGGGTTTCGGAGCAGATGCTCCCCCACGCATCCGAGGTCGTACTGACCCGTGAAGGATCCGCAGGTCACGAGGAAGAAGTACCGGTGGTCGGATCCATTGGTGAGGTTGTCGGCGATCTGCTTGCTGAGCTTCTGGCTTGCCCAGCCCGGGCCAAGATAGTTACCGAGAGCAGTCTTGCACAGTGTCTTCCAAGCTCCAGTGGTACATGCCCCGCAGCCGGAGAATGTACCCAGGGCCTCATCGGACATCAATCCGAGGAAGTCGCGGAAGGAGTGCTCGATATGGAAGACATACGCCGGCCCCTCATCCAGCTCGGCTTCGAAGTTATCCTGCGTGAAGAACTCGTCGGGGGTCCCTCCGATCACATCATCGATCATGGTGGCGAAACAGCGAACCTCGGGCCCTCCTGGTTCACAGAGGAAGGCCGAATCGGGGAAGTCGGGGTACATCCGGGTGATGTCCATATCGAACAGCGCCGAGGTCTCGATGCTGTCGGCAATGACCTCCGCCACCACGATCCCGTTGCTCTCATCTGTGCACCACCCGTTGGTCGGCCCCGCGGCCAAGAGCACATCCCGGTAGTAGGACGCATCTGAGGGCCGCTCACATCCCGGCCGGCACTCATAGGATTCCAGCTTGGCCACCAACTGCGCTACTTCGAGGGAATCACGCACGGGCAAACGGCCAAGCCAGACGTCTATCAACATCGGCAAGACGACGTCATCGTGCTCCTCGGCGAAGAAGGCGTCTCCGTCTCTATTCCAGCAACTATCACTATCCAGCTCCGCGAAGTAGTTGTCGGCTGGCGGATCCGCGCGTAGGTAGATGTTTGCCCAAAACCCCCCTGGCGGTCCAAGAATGCGCGACGGAACCACATTCAGATCACCGCCCAGACACACGTGCTCCGTGCCCCAAAGGGCGGCCGCGTCCTTGACGAAGGCTCGCATGCGCTCAGGGCGGTCGATCCCCGGGTAGGTGCTGTCGATCCAGGCTACGGTCTTGACGACCGTCGGCACGCCCTTCTGAATCTTCCAGTCGGCCCAGTCCTGGAAGGCGGCACTCATCCCCGGCAGCGGCGTCCCATCCGTGGCCTGATCGGCCGTGATGATGACCATCTCCACCGGCGGGCCTTCCAGCGACGGGAACTCCGTCGGCCGGAAGCCACCGAAGGGCCTCTCGACCCTCACCTCCAAAGGCGCCGGGCCCGATCCGCCCGGAGGCTCGGGCCGGTAGAAGTGCTCGACACCGCCGGGATTGAGGACATGCTTGCGCAGCCAGCGGACCTCGGCCCGGTGCTCGAAGGGCTCCCAGTCCGGACGCAGGCGCCGGAATAGGCCCGCCGCTTCCTCGCCGGTCAGCGGCCGTGAGGTTGCCTCCACCTCCACGTCTCGGACAACCAGCACGCGCTCGAGCGCCCCCACGAACTGCACCGGCCAGACCTGGATCGTCACGAGATGGTAGCCGCACATGTAGCCGTCGACGGTAAGCCGAATGGGCTCCTCCGGGTACGGATCGGACGAACCGTAGATCCCCGGATCCGGTGGCACAAAGGCGCCGCTGTCGGGCTGGATCGGGATGGGCACGTACGACCCCGGGTAGGCCTCCACGGACCGCACGGTTACAATCAGCTCATCGACCCTTGTCTCGGGTGGCAGGATGAAGTGACGCGTGAAGAACGGCAGGCTCGGGTGTCCCAGGCGCCTGGGGTCGCGATCGGGCTCAGCCCCGCGGTAGCCGACCTCGACAAAGTCGCCGTAGCCGGCCCCGGTGCAGGTCTCTCGAATCGTCACATCCGAGGGCAAAAACGTGAAGGTGTGCTCAGCCGCCACGGAGCCCGAAGCAGATGCGGGCGAACCCAGAGACAGCAAATGGACAAGCAGCAACGTGAGGGACCCACACGCCAGCGGCGCGACCGTGCATCTCTTCTTGAACGTCTGGACGAATGACGGGTCAGTGAGACATCCTCGCAAGTGCAAGACCCATCGTGCGGCGGGCATTGGCATCTCCTTCATAGGAAGCGCGGTCACGCTAGTAGAAGTTCTCTTCGACCTGTACGATTGCGCTTCGACGCAGGACATGCGGGCTGTGTCCTGCTGTCACACCGTAGAGTCTAGAGTTGCTGCGCGTGTCTGGCAAGCAAGAACGTAAGGCGAGCCGGAACTCTCTACTGGACAGTGCAATGTTCTCCACTAGCATCTGGCAACTCTGGACCCGGCGCCTA
>CAZPGB010000061.1:0-35042 GCA_964585945.1 uncultured bacterium
GCGCCACATCACGCACAGCCGCTCGCGCCTTCCCTTCGCGAATAATGCAGGCTAGGCGGATCAGCCAGGGCTCGTCCGGGGCAAGATGCCGATCGAGACAACGCAGGTCCGTGAGCCCGGCACCTACCTATTCGCCTGCATGTTCCGAAGCTGGCTTGAATTGCCGTGAGCTTGAATGCAGCCTATGGATTCCGTAGAATGTCCTTTCAACTGGAGTTCATTGTGGGCAAATGGAGCCAAGCGGGTTGGGGGCACGAGTGCTTCATCGATGGTCCTACCAGAGACCTCGCCAGCGCGTCGTGGACGTATTACGTGGAATCTTGGACGAGGGCCGCGTTGATGACCGCGAAGCTCTTGCCATCTATGCTGTTTGCTATAGTCGCTCCTACTTGAAGACCAGATGCATTCACTGGCAATTCGGATTCCATGATTCGGTAGCTGAGGTGGCGGCGACAGCGGCGCATAGCTGTGTCGCAGATCTTCTTCGAATAGGACCCGGCGATGGAGCAACAAACCCTGAGGCTCCTGCGCTGCGCCGTGGCTTGAGGTCTGTCTTGCATGTATCAAAAAGCCAGGCTCTCCCCGACGAGCAGATTCTACTCGGATTCCATCGTTTGTTGCGGTCCCTATCGCACCAGTATCTGCAACGCGTTTGGCGTCAGGAACACCCTCAAGAAGCGCGCTTATTGAGAACGCTCAAAGATCGCATCCGTAGAACCGCGCATTTGCGCTTGGTACGCGATGCTCGTGGACAGTTCGTCTGCACGCGGCACGCAGATCTACAGCGACCGCCAGTTTCGAAGATGGAACTCCGACAGCAGTGCCGAGATACGCGCTTGCTTCTCAATCTGGAAGGATTCGAGACTGCTCTTGTAGATATGTTGGATCCCGGTCGGGGACATGGTGGCTATTGCTATCTCATGGACCTGGTTCATATTGTTCATGCCGGTCGTGTGAGTCTCCACGTTGAAATGGGTCAGCGCTGGAGCGAGGCAGCGCTGATATGTGCTAGAGACGTTGCATGCGATGGGATCCCTTGCGACCTCATACGATCACGCTGGCTAGAAGGGGTGAAGAAACGCATGCAACAGATCGCGTTGCGCCAGACGCGGAAGATGCATCAGCGGTTACAAAGATTCTCTACAGCCGAAAGATCCAATGCTGTACTCCTCGACGAAGATCGGAGGAGCATCCGCGTGGAGGCGGGCACCGAGATGGTCGCACGGAAGATGGGCTGGGGACGGGCCGAGTGGGCAGGACTCTCCCAGCGTGAGATTCTCACCCGTTTGCTGCCGCCCGACGTTTCCTCTGCGTCCTTGCAGTGCATTTCAAATCAGACCGACTACCTTGTGCGCTGCATCATTAGTGAGCTAAGAGACACTCGATACAGCATTTGGGAGTATTCGATTCGCGGACAAGAGTCCGGATTGCGCGAGGGGAGCCCTGCAAGAACGGGCGACCAGGGCGCATCTGACTCCGGAGGGGTTGCCTAGGAGTGGAGATCGCGCATGGGAACGCGTCTAGGCATCGACGCCCCCACAGCTTTGCATCAGTTGAACGATGAGCTACTGCGGCTTCTGATGCTACCCCAGGCGCCCGGCGTTGCACTAGCCCTCCAAGCACGGTTCTTGGAAGCTGCGCTGGGCGTCGGATGGCAGGCTTGGAGTGCCTACGGTATCAGCATTGCTGTGCATCTCGCTCGTGCCGTTCCCCGGCGATCATTCCTGGGATGGTCCCCCAACGAACTCGCACGGTTGCGCGAGCTCCTGAGTCGTTGCTCCGAATTGGAGACGATCGACATCGCGGGAGCTAAGGAATGGCGTGAGCTTGCGGCGCGAGCGATTGAGCACCTCGGGCGGGTTCAGGGGGCAACGGAGGCGCTTCTGCAGGGGGATGAATCAACGGTCGTTGGCATAGACGAATCTGAAGCGGTGGGCCGTGTCCTCGTCCCGGTGGTCGCGGGGGTTCTCACCAACAGCCGCGTCTCGCGACTCGCCGCGGGCCTCGAGCGAGGTCAACTACTCAGCCTCTCCATCCAGGTTCTGACCTCGAGGGATCGGCAAGAGAGCCCGCGCGTTGTCGTGGAAGGGGAACTGCAGGGGAATGCACGAGACGCCTTCGAACAGGCGCTAGCAGCGCTACGAAGCCTGGGCCCGCGTCACGGCCCGCGATGGCGTCAGCTCGTGCTGCATGCCACCTGGGGTCAGGCTGGCGCACAACTGGCCGGCCGGTCTGCGGGTTTGGGCTGCGCGCTGGCGGCTCTTTCGGCCTGGAATACGCTGGCGCCAGGTTGGAAGGCCCAGGTACTGACTCAAGGCATTGCGGCCACGGGGATCCTGTCCGGATCCCGGGTTCTTCCTGTCGCATCCGCCAGCATAGGGTTGAAGGCGCGAGCATGTTTTTTTGCCCCAGTACGGCTCCTGCTCGTACCCCGCTCGCAGCTCGACCTCACCGAGAGTGCGCTTGCCGCTCTGCGCAAGGAGTTTCCTGAAAGGCAACTGTGTGTCCGGGGCATCGACGAACTCTCACAAGCGAGAACAGGTTCCCCATGGATACCCGGGTGCAGTGTCTTTGCCTCGATTCGTCGCACCTGGCGAGGCACAGTCGCCTCATATGCAATTGCGCTGGCAAGGAGCCGAGCGAGGAGGATCGTCGCGGTAGTCACATTGCTGCTCTTGGCTGTAATCATCGGATGGGTCTCGGTTGTGACACGCAACGAGCCGGTGCATGCCTCGTGGGAGGGTGCCCACGTGGTTCTGCGTAACGCCCACGATTGGGTGACCTTGAAGCTCCACCTGCCCATGCCGCCGCTTCCGGGCACCTATCCCCGCACAACCTGGGGAGGTCCGATCCACCTCTGGGACTTGGCCGGCGATGAGACACGAGAACTACTGGTGCTGCATTGCACTCAGATGAACATCGCTGACCAGATGTCGTTGTTCGATCGACAGGGCGAGTTGATCTGGCGACGGTCAGCAGCTTCCGGGCCGCCGGAAGGACCTCCCGAGGACGCCGATCTGCGTTGGTGGCGTCTGTTCGGTCCGCTGCCAGGTCCAGACCGCCGGCCCGGGTTCCTTTGCCTCAGGAGGTCTGCACAGCGGGGTGCCTGCTACATCGAGTTCATCGATGGTCCGACAGGGGAATCCTTGGGCCGGCTACACAACGCGGGCCACATCGACCTCATCACTCGCGTGGACATGGATGGCGACGGTTCAGAAGATCTCGTCGCCCTCGGCACCCATATGCCGTCCGCGAGTGGAATGTTGGCAGTTCTGGAAGCCGAATCCTTGGCCACGCAGAGAACGAGTTCCCCGGATCTACGTGCGCATCGGCCCGGCGCTGTAGACATGGATGATCCCGCGAGCTTGGGCAAGGGTGTTAGAATGGCGATGCTGTTCACCAAGGATCGGTTCACTGTGGCCGAACGCGTGCACTGCACAGGCGTTGCTTGCGTACCTGGAGGTGGAGTGCGAGTGGACGTGAGCGGTGATCGGGAATACGGGGCGTTTCAGTACACATTTGTCGTTCGGTCTCCCACACTGATCGACCTCCAGGAAGTGGGGGCATCCGACGGGGAACTCATTCTGATCCGCAATCAAGCAGATACACAGGTTACCCAGGAGATGATCGACGCGGAATGTGCGCGCCTGCAGAAGAGTATCCGAGTTCTGAGTTCGAATGGATGGATCGCGCCTCCGCGGCTGCGTGTATCGGACGGACAGGCAGGGGATGCGTGGGAGTAATTCCTGAAGACCATTACTTAGGAGCATAGTACTCAGTGCGAGAACAGCAGCAAAGAGAGACTCTGCTGGGTTTGCCTAGGACTCCATGGGGGATGGAATGAAGTGCTATCCGGAGGAAGTGCTGGAGTGTGCGGCTATCAGAGCCCTTGAGCTAGGCATCCGCTTCGATGCACACCGTCAGTCTCAGGTGGCTACGCAATGTGGGCGACTGGATCAAACACTGCAACGGATACTCAGCCATGCGCAGTCCTGCGTACGGTGCAGCCAGTTGCTGGAATTGCTTCAGGGCACCGAGCTGGAGCTGCGCTCGGCGATGGCTGACAGAGCAGCGGAGCGGCGCTCGGTTGAGAGAGATCCGAGACCGCGCCCGCTGCGCGTGGCACTGGAGCCCATTGGCCTCAATCTCTCTGAGATGGATGAGGCGTCAGGTGACAAACAGGGCCCCTACGCCTTGGCGGCCGACACGGATCCGGCTGGGGCGGAGGATAGAGCGGTGGGCGAAGAGCCGGTCCTGTCTCTGGCTTCCAGTGATGGTCGGTATCTTGTGCGCATCTTCAACTGTGCATCCGGACCCGGGGCTACTGCGATTTTGCTGCGGAGCGACGTTTCGGAGCACAAAGATCGCCCCACATCTCCCACACTTCGAACTCGCGTGTCGCTCGACATCGAGGGCACGGAGTATGTGTTCAGCGAGAAAGGCATTGCGGACCTACCTCGCTTTCCGGCCCAGACGATATCTCTTATCATTCGCCAGGATTGAGAAGTCGCCTCGACGTCCCGCTCCCGCTTTCCTCATATGCGATTACAGGGGCCGTCAATCCTCCTCGGCCGATCTACGCACTTCTTGCCCCTACTCACTCAAAGGCAATCCTCGCCGTTTTGATGCAGATATTTCCTGAACCGCTCTTCATACGCGCATAAGCATTCCGAAAAGCATGTGTGAGGCTGCCCGCCTTGCATGCATCCGAACGTCCTGTTCTCAAGAACGTCACCCAGACCGGTCGGGTGGGCAGCCCACTCCTGCGTTCGGCTTGGGGCGGCGGACACCCGAGGACTCAACGCGGTGGAAGCGTGGATCCACTCGGTCAATCGCACCTGACGCTCGCTGACACCGCGCCGAAGGGCTACGGCAGCATGAGAGGGGGAAGAGACAATGCACACGCGGAACATCATCCGACAACTGCTCGCACGGTCGGTTTGGCTTGCAGTCTTAGCCTTTGTGGGTCTTTCGACGGCCGAAGCCGAGGATTGGTATGCCGAGCTTGCGCGGCACTGGGCGCCGCACATCTTCCAGGATGTGGACATCGAGAACCTGGGTATCCCTGACTGCGACAACCCTTTGGGTCGTTATGACTTCATAGCCGCTGCAGATTTCGACCATAACGATAATGGTAGCGACAATTGGGAGAACGCTGGAGATGAACTCAGCGGTGACAATCCGCTGAAGCCGTATGTATACTACAGTGTCATCGAAACCCAGACGCACTACTACATAACCTACTCCCTCTTCCATCCACGCGATTGGAATTGCGTTGATCCTCCTCCGGGACCCCGTCGCGATAGTCCCCCTGGCACGCATGAGAATGATCTCGAAGGCGCCACCTTCGTCATTTGCAAGACCGAGATGCTTTACGGCACTCTTCGCCTAATCGGCTGTATATGCCACAATGAAGTCTTCCTGTTTAAGAACGCCAATGACATCATCATCGGGGACACTGATTTCATCGATGATGGCATCGTGACCTCTCTCCCACCAGACTCGCTAGTCCACTATATCAGCCTCGCGGGAGATGAGCGGCCATGCCTATTTGTGGAGTCCGGGGGGCATGGCATTGGGAACATCCTCCGAGCCTTGGAGCCCGACCCAGCTGGACCCTATGAGATCGGGGGAACGGCGTACAAGTTCAAGAGTGGCGATGGTGTGCTGTATAGCTGCTACGCCAGTGCCTCTGGGCAACCGACCGAGCCCCCTCACTCGTCATACCCAGTCAATGATGCGAAGTATCAGCTCGTGCCATTCGACGCTGGGCTATGGGAGCTGAGGTACGACACGGGGCCAGAGCGTATGTTTGACGGTGTTATGGACACGTATGATCCGCCTAGCGGTTGTCCTCTGGACGGCCTACCGCTCGAATTCTATGCGCAAGATCAAAGACAAGGGGCCAATCCATCATGGGCATGGCGAGACGATGACAGTTTGCCTATGCGCGGGTGGTGGTTTCTCGAGCCTGATGCCTGTCTTGCGGCGGCTCTTCAGATCTGGCCAGATCGGAATCTAACCGGGTATAGCCACCACATTCGAAACTGGTATCGAACCGCTGATAGCCAGATCGAAATCTATGCGCCAGCTTCTGGAAGCTCCTGGGTTCCTGGTGAGTCGATGACCATTGGATGGACTTCAGATTCTGGACAGAATGCGCACAGAAACAGCGCAAGTCTCTGGATTACGAGAGAAGACTCGGGTTGGAGTGCTGGCAGAACATGGGAGGAGCTGGGCGCGATCAATCTGGAGACTGGTGAGACTTCTTGGCAGGTGACGGGTCCCGCTAGTGACCGGTGCTTTCTCGCCATTAGAGCACCGCTTCTCTGCAACAACGAGTTCGAGGTGGTCGGCTATAGCGCGGAGTTTGCGATCAACGCGGCACCATCTGCCCCAGTAGTGCTCGTGGGAGTACCCAACGGCGGCGAATCCTGGCCTGCCGGAAGCAGCCAAACAATCGAGTGGGAGGCCACCGACGACGGTACGATCACCACGACCGAGATCCGTCTGTCTGTCGATGGGGGGGCGAGCTACCCCTACCAGGTCGACCTTCTGTCCGGCAATCCTGAGCAGTACGTCTGGGAGATCCCGGAAGAGCCTGGGTACCTGACGGAGAATGCCCGCATCAAAGTGATCTGCACGGACGATCAAAGCCTATCCGGCCAGGACGAGAGCGATGAGGACTTCGCGATCGCGCTGCCGGGTGCCGATGTCGTGACGGTCACGGTAGAACCGAATCCCGGATTCCTAGGCTCAGAGCACATTGTGAGCGTCACCGTTGAGTCGCTGGGACAGCCTCTGCCCAATACGGAGGTCAACCTGTCCTGCGCCCCCTCGGGTGCCGGAAGCTGGTCCGTAGGTGCGTGCGGCCTCGCGTGCCTAGTGACCGACCAGCAAGGTCGGGGTACCCTATCATTCTGGCCGAGCGAGTCGGGGTCCATCGGCATCACGGCCGCGGCTGAAGGAGGCGCCCAGGGTCACACGACGCTCTACGTGCAGCCCGCACAGGTTGTCCTCTCTGTCTGGGTCCGGCTGATCCACTACGGTCTCCCGTCGCGGTATATCTTCGAAGCGCTGTTGGTCGACGCGGTATCGGGCGAGCCCATGGAGGACGAAGAGGTCACGCTGACGACCACCAAAGGGCATTTCGAGGAGAGCGGGTCGCAAACCTATGTCAGATACACAAGCGTGAACGGCTGGGCCTACGGAACAATTGAGACCACCGAGTGGGGGGAGGCAGCGCTATGCTGCACGCCAACGGAGTATCCCCAGGTGGCCAAGTGCATTACAGCGTACTTCTCCCCGTATCCACCGCCTCCGTTGCAGCCCTTCGACAATGTCGGACTCAACGTCTACACGTCCCAGGACGACTACGATCATTCGGGAGGGCTGTCCTGGAATCCGGATGGTTCGATGATCGCCGGGCCGCAAGGCTCTACGCTCAAAGTGATCCGCTACCCCGAGAAGACTCAGCTCCCCGCCTATAACTACACTCCTCATCGCGTAACGGATATCGCCTACAGTGTGGCAGGAGATGCGGTTGCCCTCTCCACGAACTACGGCGACGACCATATCTTCGTTGTCAATCCTCTGACCGGCGCCTTCATAGATGGATGCGAGACCAGTGCCACCATAGATATCGACAATCTCTCTGTCGACTGGACAGCCTCAGGACGGGTGATCGTTGGTCGTGACCGGGATGAGTATTGCCGCGTGCCCCGTTTGCGATTCACGGATTGCTACCAGGATGAATGCTATGAGACCGGCACCTTTCCCCCGCAAGTAACGGATGTCACGCGGGTGCGTGTAAACTCCGCGGGACGTCTAGCGGCGGTCACCAGCGGGCCCGGGTCAGGCGGGCCCTCCGTTGGGGGAGCCTTGGCGGTGTTCGACGTGTCGGGAAGCCACGTCTATACCTGGCCGAATCAGGTCCCGGACGAGAATGACTTCTCCGATTGCGATTGGCTTCCCGGGAACGAGAAGGTGGTTGCGGGTGGCGTCGACTTTGCTGCGGTCTACACCGTGGCAAGTCATCAGGTGCAAACGCTGAATGCGAACGAATGGGTGCGTGCGGTCGCCGGCATATCGCCGGATAGCGTGGCTATTGCACATAACTACGATCTGCGAATCCAATCCACCTCAGGCGCGATTCTGGCCACCTGGCACAGCAACGTGGGCGCCATCGTAGACCTGGCATACAATCCCACGCGGCACGTTCTCGCGGCCTGTGGAGTATCCGGCAATACCCAGCTCTTCAATCTGAGTGCGGATCATGCGTCGCCACTCTTGGCGGTGCCGGACACCGCGTGGACGACGTCGCAATCCGGCGTTGTGACGGTGGAGGGGACCGTGTGGGACCAGACCACTGACCATCTGTTGGTGACGGCCACCATCCCAGGCGAATCGCCGGATACACTGCAGATCGGCGGGGACGGAAGCTTCAGCTATCCGGTGGACTTCTCCGGGCAGCCCATCTCGATCACGTTTTCGGCGACCGACTACTATCGCCAAACCTCAACGGCATTGACCGTGGTGGCCTATAGACCGCCGGAGGATCCACTGCCTCCTGAGGTGCTCGACTTTTCGGTGACTCCTCCAAGCGGCCAGCCGGGCACGTCATTCCAGATGGCCGCCGAGGTCGTTGACGTGGGATCAGGAGTGGATACGGCCAGCGTGTGGACCTACGTCGAGCATCCGGACGAGACCGTGGTTGACAGCCTGAGGATGTACGATGACGGCTGCTCGGGCGGCGATGAGACTGCAGGTGACGGGGTCTTCTCGACTATCTGGGACTCGGACGGTTTTGGCGTGGGCGTCTACTACCTTGAGGTGAGCGCCGAGGACCTGGCTGGAAACACATTGCGAACCGAGAACGTGGCCAGCCTGTTCCTGGCGGTCGGGGATCCTCCGGTGGTCGAGGACTTCCTTGCCGACCCTCCCGACGTGGCGTGCGGAGAGACCGTCACCTTCAGTGCACGGGCCTGGGGAGTGGCTGCACCGATTGACACCTCGAGCGTCTGGCTCTTCCTGGAGCGACCGCCGCACGTGGTCACTGACAGTCTGCGGCTATACGATGATGGCATGCACGGCGGCGATCTGGTAACCGGTGACAGTGTGTTCACAGGCCAGTGGACGGCTCTGGATGTTCAGGTGGGTACCTACTATTGCGAAGTACGCGCCTGCGATCAACTGGGAACCTGCATCTACACCAATGGACTAGGTCAATTCGACGTTACGACGCCATGCCTGGCCGATCTCACGGTGGATAGCATCAGCATTGATGAGGACGTTGTCGGAGCAGGTGGACAGTTGACAGTTCGGCCGCAGGTCCGCAATCAAGGAACCGCCTCGTCGCCTGCTTGCGACTTCTACCTCTATCTCCTCGGCACCGGCACCAGCGCGGACAGTGTTGCATTGGGGTACAGCGCCCTGCCACCGCTTGGGATTGGGGAATCTCAAACAGTTGCCTGTCAGATGGGGGTTCCGTCTGGGACAAGCGAGGGCGGATATCGCGCCTGCGTCTTGGCGGATGCCATGGGCGAGGTACCGGAGCTGGATGAACAGAACAATCACGCCTGTTCGGACGACAGCGTGACCGTCATTACCGATCCCAATAGCCTGTGGTGGGACGGATTTGCGCCGCACCCCGGGGGTCAGGGTTTGGACAGTGCCGTGCGTGCATTTGTGAGCTATGAGGGCGAATGGGTCGCGGGCGGCGATCTGACGACCGGCGGCGGTGTAGCGTTGAGCCACATCGGTGCGTGGGACGGTAGTGGGTGGCACGGATTCGGAGATGGGTTTGATAGTCGGCCCTTCGCCCTCACGGTTCACGATGGGCACTTGGTGGCCGGCGGCGAGTTCACCCAGTCGGGGACGGTGTCGGTCGGGAAGCTGGCGTACTGGGACGGGGTGTCGTGGAGCAGCCTGGGTGGCTTTGGATCATCAGGGACCGTCCTGGCCTTGTTGGTCGAAGGGGATGATCTATATGTCGGAGGTGCGTTCACTTCCGCCGGCGTTACTCCGGAAACGAACGGCATCGCGCGGTGGGATGGCAGCACCTGGCACTCGGTGGGCGGCGGACTGGACGATGGCGATGTGCGGGCGATGCAGTTCCACGACGGTCGATTGTTCGTGGCGGGCACGTTCGATCACATCGGCGGTGTGGAAGCCCATTACATAGCCCAATGGGATGGAACGAGCTGGAGTGCGGTGGGTCCGGGTATGGAGGGCACCTCCGTCTGGGGGTTGGCGGTATACGAGGGTGAGCTGATCGCAGGTGGTGACTTCAACGTGATTGGAAGCCCGGATCTGGAGAACATCGCACGTTGGGACGGAACGAGCTGGCATGCGGTGGGCGGCGGCATCGTGGGGCGCATCCGCTCGCTCCACACGCACGGCGCCAAGCTCATCGCGGGCGGGCGGTTCACGGATGCCGGTGGAACGGGAGCCCGCTACATCGCGCGGTGGGACGGCCAGGCTTGGGCGGGGCTTGGCAGTGGGGTGACGGGCGGGTCGACGAACGTGCTGGCGTTGGGGACACACGAGGGCCGCTTGTTTGCGGGAGGCGCCTTCACGCACGCAGGTGAACACCCCTCCAACTACATCGGGCGATGGGACGGGGATCCGCTCGACAATGAACCTCCGTTGATATCGGATTTCGGGGCGGACCCGGGATCAGGTCCGTGCGGCACGCTCTTTACGCTCACAGCCTCTGTGGAGGACGCCATGTCCGGCGTCGATCCGACATCCGTCCATCTCTTTGTGGAGCATCCTGACGAGGTTGTGGTTGCGGATTTGGCCATGTTTGATGACGGCACAAGCGGTGGGGATCAGATCGCCGGGGATGGCATCTTCACCTGCCAGTGGAGCGCGGAGCAGACCGAGCCGGGAAGCTATTGGGTGGAGATCCAAGCCTGTGATCTGGCGCAACCTCAAAACTGCATTCGCACCGAGAATATCGGGTCGGTGGAAATCACAGAACCTTGTTTGGCGGATCTGATCGCCTTGTCGGTAGACGCACAAGGGCGGGAGTTCGTGCTGGGCGATCCCGTTCCGCTCGCCATCGAAGCGCACAATGGCGGGACCGTCCCGTGCCCGGAATTCGATATCGCAGCCTATGTCAAGCAGACCCCGAGTGCATCCGACAGCACCCTCCTGATAGGCCTTGGAACAGGGGGGCCGCTGGCGCCGGGCGAGACCATGATCTACGAGTTCGCTCCAACTATACCAATGAGCCTTTCGCTCGGGTGCTACCATCTTGGAGCTCATCTCGACTTCGCACAGGCCATTCCGGAAACGGATGAGACCAACAATGCGGTTCTGTTGCCGGACTCGGTGAGGATCATCTTCGAGGGAGATCTTTGCTGGTGGGACGGATTTGCGCCGCACCCCGGGGGTCAGGGTTTGGACAGTGCCGTGCGTGCATTTGTGAGCTATGAGGGCGAATGGGTCGCGGGCGGCGATCTGACGACCGGCGGCGGTGTAGCGTTGAGCCACATCGGTGCGTGGGACGGTAGTGGGTGGCACGGATTCGGAGATGGGTTTGATAGTCGGCCCTTCGCCCTCACGGTTCACGATGGGCACTTGGTGGCCGGCGGCGAGTTCACCCAGTCGGGGACGGTGTCGGTCGGGAAGCTGGCGTACTGGGACGGGGTGTCGTGGAGCAGCCTGGGTGGCTTTGGATCATCAGGGACCGTCCTGGCCTTGTTGGTCGAAGGGGATGATCTATATGTCGGAGGTGCGTTCACTTCCGCCGGCGTTACTCCGGAAACGAACGGCATCGCGCGGTGGGATGGCAGCACCTGGCACTCGGTGGGCGGCGGACTGGACGATGGCGATGTGCGGGCGATGCAGTTCCACGACGGTCGATTGTTCGTGGCGGGCACGTTCGATCACATCGGCGGTGTGGAAGCCCATTACATAGCCCAATGGGATGGAACGAGCTGGAGTGCGGTGGGTCCGGGTATGGAGGGCACCTCCGTCTGGGGGTTGGCGGTATACGAGGGTGAGCTGATCGCAGGTGGTGACTTCAACGTGATTGGAAGCCCGGATCTGGAGAACATCGCACGTTGGGACGGAACGAGCTGGCATGCGGTGGGCGGCGGCATCGTGGGGCGCATCCGCTCGCTCCACACGCACGGCGCCAAGCTCATCGCGGGCGGGCGGTTCACGGATGCCGGTGGAACGGGAGCCCGCTACATCGCGCGGTGGGACGGCCAGGCTTGGGCGGGGCTTGGCAGTGGGGTGACGGGCGGGTCGACGAACGTGCTGGCGTTGGGGACACACGAGGGCCGCTTGTTTGCGGGAGGCGCCTTCACGCACGCAGGTGAACACCCCTCCAACTACATCGCACTGTGGTTCTGTCCGGTGACGGGGGTTGAGAGCTACGGAGGCGATGTGGTCCACGAAACAGGGTTGCGATTGGCTGCGCCGAATCCATTCGTGAGCCAGACGAGACTCGCCCTGGACCTGGCTGTGGGAACAGACGTGGACTTGGCCATCTATGACCCGAGTGGTCGATTGGTGCGATCGCTGCTGACGGGGCGCCTCTCGGCCGGCAGATATCGGGTAGTTTGGGACGGATGCGACAATGGCGGGCGCCGGCTCCAAAGTGGTCTGTACTACGCAAAGCTGCGGGCTGGGCACCTAGTCCAAACACAGCGCATTATTTCTGTGAGGTAGGAACGCGCCCAAATGCGCCGCGGAAAGAGGAGCCAGTCAATGGAGCTGCGCCCATGTATCTTGGCGATCACGAATACATATGCGCCGTGGAGGTCAGTGGTTCTAGCAGCGACTCCAGACTCGCGCTCAAGTGTTCGCTGATATGCTCCGGATACCCAACCGTCCATACTGCCTGTGCCAGTGAGTTCTTTGAGCTCGAGGCATCGGGTGTGGCAGAAGAACCCCACGCTGAAGTTGGGTGAGGCTCCTCGTGCCTACCCCATGCGTTGAGCAAGCACTGTCACATGGAGTCAGCCGAATGAGCCGCCGGTGAGCGGCGGGTGTTTGATGCGACGGCGAGACAAGTCTGCATTCTGACGAAGGTTGAATGGCCGGCGGGAGGGCATAGGCTGACACGGGATGGAAGAACGGATCATACGGTGAGGGCACCAGCCGGGATCTACTACATGGGTCGTGATATAGGCAAGCGAAACGGGCGTCGCCGTTTCTTGCTTCTGCAGTGATGTAGAGCGGCCATTGCACCCCCCCTGGGATCCTCCCGGGGGAGGCGTGGATGAGATCCTTGCGAACCACCAGAGACTTCCCCCACAATGCTCAGGAGGTTCTGATACCAGAGGTGCCCCGGTGCGCCCCCAACATCCACCTCCAACCAAGGACGGCATTGTGGAACTTCTTCTCCGTGCCCTGAATCAACTCCCCGAAGGCGAAGACTGCATCTGGCAAGGCGCCTGGATGCGCCTGCCGGAGTGGGTGGCCGAGGAGGGAGAAGAGCCGGCGAGGCCCTGGGTCTTCTTCTGGACCAACCCGGCCAACGGACTGCTGCACACGGACCATGGGGTGCTACGATCCCACGAGCGAACCGTCGAGATACCCATGCGGGAGCTCGTCAGCTTCGCCCGCAAGAAGCAGTTCTCGGTCTGCCGGCCCCGGATCATCCAGGTCAACGATCAGGATCTGGCGCGGGCATTGGCCGATGGGCTGCAGTCCGCCGGAATCGACGTACAGTACTTGCCGCAAATCCCATACGCCGAAGAAGTCCGCGCAAACGTCTATGCGCAGAAGGACGCGCGCGACATCGGCCCCGGGATCCTGGAGGGCGCGGGCGTCACCCTTGACCAAGTCCGATCCTTCGCCGAGGCGGCCGCGCTGTTCTATGAGGCGGCGCCGTGGGAGGTCCTCGAGTCCGACGATCCCATCATCATCGAGACCACCCAGTCGCCAGCTCCGCTCAAAGCGCTCTCCGTGACCGCGGTGATGGGGGCGCAGAGCAAGAACTACGGGCTGTCTTTTCATGCCTCCTTTGCGGCTTTCAAGAAGATGGCGTTTGAATTGCGGGACAACCCCGATCCCTCCTTGAAGAACCTGCCGAAGCAGGCATGGTCGGTGTTCTTCGAGCCCATGCACGGTATCCCTATCTTGGACGCCGATCTCTGGGAGGACACGGATCTGCCCGTTGCCGGCGAGGATGCCTATCCGATGCCAATTTGCTTCAAGAAGCCCGACACGCTGACCCGTCCCGCGGCGAAGGAGCTCACGCACATGGAGGCGTGCCTGCGGGTCTTGGCCGCCGTGACCGAAGACGAGAGCGATTCCGGGCGTTTCGAGCGTGAGGTTCACACGCACCACGGGCCGGTCACGCTTACGATGTCGCTGCCCCTGTTGCTCGAGCCGCCGACGTTTCAACAGATGATCGCGTGGGGGTTCCCTCCCGACCGGCGAAGCAGTGAACGCATGTTCGATGCCATTCAGCACAAGTTCGGCGATCGAGATTTCCATTCGGCGGAGGAGTTCCAGGCGGCCATCAACGCCGAGTTCCTCGGCAAGAAGATCGACGACTTCGCCGTGGATACGAGCACGCCGAGGGGGCTGGCGAGAGAGTATTGCTTCCAGGCCTATGACAGCATCGGGCGGCGGCGTCGGGCTCTCGCGCGGCAGGCTGTCGAGATCAATCCCGACTGCGCGGACGCCTATGTGATCCTCGCCGAGGAGACGCCCAATCCGCAGAGGGCGCGCGACTACTACGAACAGGGCGTCGCGGCCGGGGAGCGGGCCATCGGCGGCCGCCGTTTCGAGGAGGATGCCGGGGAGTTCTGGGTGCGGCACGATACGCGCCCCTACATGCGCGCCCGAGCGGGTCTGGCCAGGTCACTGATCCTGACGGGTGATGAAGCCGGAGGAATCGACCACTACCAGGCGCTGCTCGATCTCGACCGGCGTGACAGTATGGGTGTCCGGCATATCTTGTTCTTCGTGCTGCAGGAGAACGGGCGCTACGAGGATGCTTTCGAGTTGATCCAACGCTTCCCCGAGGACCCTTGGATTCCGTTCAAGTATGGGCGGGCGCTGCTGCTCTTTCGCCGTGATGGTGACACGCCGGAAGCGCGGCAGGCGATGCGAGCCGCGCTCAAAGAGAATCCTCTCGTGGCCGACTTCCTCCTTCACCCCGGCAAGGAGCCACTCGCGACTGGCCCTGTGGGTGGGCGGCGCGGGTCGCGCAGCTTGGAGGACGAGACCCAAGGCTATGAAGACGCTCTGCCGTTGGTCCACTTCGTGGAGCGACACGGCGACGTTCGAAGGTGGTTGCGCACCGAAGTGAAACGGTTTCGCCGATCGGGACGCCGGAGCCGGTAGGACGCAGATCAGGGAATGCCGTTGGACGGGCGACGTCCGGGGTCCATCGAGTGATTCGCGCCGGACTTCGCGGCCCGCGTAAACATCGTGGCCCCAGCCATCACGCGGCCGACAGCGGGTTGCCCAGCCTTTCGTCATCCGGATTCGGGCGACACGATCTCGAGCTCGAAACCGCTCTGCTTCCGGAAGCGGGCGCGGACATCCTCGGCCCTCTCGGGCGGGATGGGCGCCGCCAGCTTCACCCGCACGCAGCCATGCGGCAGGATGCTGGGGCCTTTGGCGATGCCGATCCGATCCTCGTCGAACGGCCGGCGTGCCAGCGCGATCAGGTCTTGCTGGCGCGGATGCGGGCTCCATCCGATGCGCCATCCGGTCTCGGCCGCCAGGGCCTCGATCGTCGCCACATAGCGACGACCGATGGCGGGGGTCAGGAACAGCAGTTCAAGGTAGGGCCCGGTGTCATCGGCTCGCACGCTTTGCTTGTACACGGTGACGTCTTCGCGTGACAGCACGTCGCTGATCAGGAGCATGGCCTGTTGCTGGGTAAGACGACCTTCCTCGGTAGTGTTGGTCCCCAGGGGTCCCGAAGGTGTCGGACCGGATGGCGCGGGGGATTCGGCCGCCGCGGTGCTCGCCGCCCCGTGGTCGCCTTCCGCCGCAGAAGCCGCAGAAAACGTCTCCCCCGCGGTCACGATGGTGAGCGCCAAACCTGTCTCCCGGCGGAACGCGGTCTGCCAGGACTCTACGGATTCTTGGACTCCGCCCTCACCCGCCAGTGTGACCGAAACCACGCCGCGGTCGAGGTGCCAGGCGACCTTGGCGATGCGGTCGGCATCATCCCCCAAGAGGCGGTCGAGCAGCGGACGAATGAAGCTGGTATCGGGATGGGTGTTGATCTCGACGGACCAGCCGCTCTGCCGCTCGAACGCGTGGATTCTCTCGGCATGAAGCTCGCGGGCCACCGCCGGAAAGCGGAAGAGGAGCCTGGCGATGTGCTGCTCCACGCGGGCCCCGGTGCGATAGCAGCCCGTCTCGGGCGGGAACATCCGACCTGCCAGCGCCAGCATCCGGTTGACCTCCAGAGGCCACTCTTCGACGGGCTCGGCAGGCTGGACCGCGCGAAACAGGAACAAACGCCGGCGGTCGCATTCGAAGTGGGGGGAGTCGTTGAGGAGCTGCGTCCACGCGGTCTCCTCCTCTGCCCCGCAGTCAGACCGGCCGCCCCAGGCCTGGATCAGCTCACGGGCCGTCCAAGGACCGGCTGCGTCGTGGGCCAACAGGTGGGACGCCAGATCGGTGAGCTCTTCGGGTGAGGGAACTCCTTGCTTCCCCAGTGCGGGAGGCAGCCGGCGCGACGGCCGTGCACGACGGGATGCACTGGAATCGACCAGGAAGGAGGCCCCGTTGGCCGGCACGTGCACGCGTCCCCTCAGGACGGCCTGCGCCTCGGGTCCGAAACGATCGATGACGGATGGATCGCCATGGACGAGAAAGAGCTCGCGGGGCGCCAGCCGGTTGATCAGCCCCAGGAGCTGGCTTCTGTCGGCGTGCGCCGAGAGGCCGAAAGTGCCCAGACGGCAGTTGAGGGGTACGTCGCGGCCTTGAATCGTCCACGTGCGGCCGCCGTTCTCGGCGTGCGCTGCTGTCGGCTGTTTCGTTGCCAGCCGATTGGCGGCAGGCTGATCGGCGGCGGGCTGATAGGCCGCAGGCTCATCGGCGGCGGGCTGATAGGCCGCAGGCTCATCGGCGGCCGGCTCGTAGGCCGCTGGCTCGCCGGCCGCAGGCTCGTAGGCCGCAGAACCCATCTCCGGCTCGGTCCCTTCGCCGGTCCGGCCAGGCTCCCTCGCGAACAGGTTCTGCAATCTGCGACCCGGCGACTCCTCGTCCTGATAGCCGGTGATGGCGATGAGCGCTTCCGGATCGGCGGCCAGCTCTTGTGCGTAGTAGACGCTCGGTCCTCCGCTCAGCATACCGGAGCTCGAGATGATGCAACACGGCTCCCGGCGACGCAGCACAGCCTCCCGGGCCTCGCGATCCTCGACGGCCTGCACGGGAGGACGGAAGAATGGATCGTGCCCCTTGAAGATCGATTTGGCCAGCGACTCACGCAGGTAGTTGGGGAACAGCCGGTAGATGCGGCAGATCTCGCGGACCATGCCATCGATATAGATCGGCGCTTCGGGGATGTGCTTCCGCAGCATCGCGGCGCGAAGCGTGAGGATGACCTCCTGGGCGCGTCCGACCGCAAAGGCCGGGACAAGCACGCGGGCGCCCCGTTCCAGTCGTTCGCCCACCGTCTCGCACAGTCGCTCCTCCTCCACACGCCGCTCGGCGTGCAGCCGGTCTCCATAGGTGGTTTCCAGGATGAGCGCGGTGGGTCGCAGGCGAGGGGCTGCCAGGCCGCCGACCGTGCGCTGGGCGTCGACCGAGATGTCGCCGGTGTAGAACACCGAGCCGTCGCGCGAGGAGAGCTCTACCGATGCCGCGCCCAGAATGTGACCGGCGTAGTGAAATGTGAGCTGGACGCCGTCCAAGATCTCGGTCGGATCGCTCATGCCTTGGGGGGCGACGCGCGAGAGCATCAGCTCGACGTGGCGGCGGTCGAAGGTGGGGATCTCCTCCTCCTGCGCCATCAGCTTGAGGCTGTCGAGCAGGAGCACGCGCACGAGGGCCAGGGTGGGATGGGTCAGGTGGATGCGTGCTTTCGGGTAGGCCTGACTGATCACGGGCAGGCTGCCGGAATGGTCCATGTGCGCGTGGGAGAGCACGATGGCGTCGAGGCCGCCGGCTTCCTGCACCGTGCGCAGATCGGGCAGCGCATCGCCCTTCATGCGCATCCCACAATCCAGCAGAATGCGCTTGCCGGCCATCTCTATAAGTACGCAGCTCGCACCAACTTCTCGCGCGCCGCCGCAGAAGTGGATCTGCATCGCCTCATTCTCATCCAGCGGGAAGCCCAAGCGGGCGTAGGGTCGCCGCCAACGGATCGAAGGCCATCCTAGAGGGGCGGGCGGCGGATTGTCCAGCCTTGGCGACAGGCTGGTGAAGCGCGAGACGAGGGCAATAGGAGCAGAGACCAGGGCCGGCATCGTGTAGGATCGGAGCTCACGCTGGCCAGGCGCCTCGGCGTCCGATCCGCAGGCGGCGAGGAGCGCCGGAAGCATCACAACAGGCGTCCATGCGAGATCCTTGAGCAGGAGGCGAAAGACATGAGGCTGTGGTTGCTTTGGGTGGGGCTGTTCATCATCGGTACCGCAGGTTCTGCGTTTCCGCAGGCCCCGGGGGACATCCAATTGCCGGCGCCCCAGGTGGAGGGCGGGATGCCGCTCATGGAAGCGCTTGCAGCGCGGCACACATCGCGCGACTTCGCCACCACTGAGCTGCCGACTCAGGTCATGGCCGATCTGCTATGGGCCGCGGCAGGGATCAACCGTCCCGAGTCCGGCAAGCGCACCGCACCGTCGGCCAGGAACTGGCAGGAGGTGTCGGTCTACGTGGTCACCGCGAAGGGGGCCTACCTCTATGACGCGGAGGCCAACATGTTGCGAGCGGTGGCGGAGGGCGACCTGCGGGACGTCACCGGCCGCCAGAGCTTTGTGGGAACAGCGCCCGTGAACCTCGTTTTCGTGGCCGACATCACCAAGATGGAAGGCGCCGGGCCCGACGCCATCGACATCTACGCGGGAGCGGACACCGGCTTCATCAGCCAGAACGTGTATCTCTTCTGCGCATCCGAAGGGCTGGCCACGGTCGTGCGGGGAAGTGTGGACCGCGAGGCGGTGGCGAAGGCGTTGGGGCTGGGCGAGCAGCACCGGGTGGTCTTGGCGCAGACGGTGGGGTATCCGGCGGAGGAGTAGCTCTGCTTCCGGGAGAGCACCGGGACGGCCGGGCCTGTTATCGCAAGAGCACCAGGCCCGCCGGGCCTGCTACCGAAAGCACACCAGAGGGGTGGGGTCTTCCTGATCGACGATCTTGTGTCCGGGGACCCATTCGCCATTCCGCAGATACCGCGACGTGGACTTCAGTCGCCCGTCGGGCCATGGTCCCTCGGGGAGCGGTCAATGCCGGCTCCCCGCGCGATACGTTTCTGCGTCGCCTCAGCGAGACGCCAAGCTTCCTACCGGGAGGGGGCTGCTCCTGCATCCGGATGAAGGAGTTGCAGTTACCGCTCACGCCGGTTCGATGCACGTTTGGCGAGTCTCCTGCTCGACGATCTCCAGCGCACCGTGATACCCTGACCGTCCACATGGGTATGAACCGAACCCCGAAGCGTGGATGACTGGATCCAGGAATCTACCATGCCTCAAAGGCCAACACCCGAACAACCGCCCGCCCCGGTGAACGCCCGCCGTGCGTACGACCGCTTGCGCGAAGCGGCCGGCTCGGGGGAGCAGTTCCGATTCGTGAGCGAGCCACGTCGGGACGCTTACCTTGCCATCCTCCATGCCCTCCATCGCCGTCGGATGGCGCACGAGATGGAGGTCTATCACGATGATCTGCGGGACGAGTACGCCGAGTTGATTGCCGCTTCGCGGGACGAGGAACTCGATCCGCAGCAGTTTCGCAGCGACATCGAACAGCTCCGTCGCTGGGGCAACATCACCGAGCGGGTCGAGCCCACGCGCATCCGCAGCCTATCGGATCGCGGCCGAAGCAAGCTGCTTCTGCGGCTGGATTCCTCTACCGCTGCGTTCCTGCAGTTCCTTAACGGTTTGACGGAGCCTGTTCCTCTGGGTCTGCGCGACCGGGGCGCCAATCTATTGGCAGACGTGCACGAGGATTTGAAAGGAGCGGTGCGCGAGTTGAAGGCTGCCCGCGAGCTGACCCGCGCGGAAGGTGATCCGTCGGCAACGCCGGAGCCGCGCGAGGGCCACGAGGAAGCCTTCGAGAGCGCCGTATTGCGCGCTTCCCACCTGATCCACGAAGCGGACGCCAAGACCGATCGCGTGGCGGCCGAGCTGGTGGAATTCGAAGACCGTCTCACCCGCTTCGTGGTCGAGCCCTTTCGAATCCGTGACGTCGTGGGGCTCGGGACCTGGTTGGAACGCTACCTGGATCGCTACTTGATGATCCTCGATGAGCGGGGGCTGGCGATTCGCAGGATGCTGGGGCAGCTCGCCGGGCCGAACCTCGCGTCGTTTTTGCGGGCCGCCGAGCGGGTGGAACGCCGGCAGCTAGCCATGGCCCCGGCGCTGGTGACCGCCGCGGCTCGCCTGCCGTCCGCCGGTGAGACGGTAGCCGGACTTCGCCGGTTCTTCGACGCCCATCGCGGCTTGGCGGGTATCTGCCGGAGGATCAACAGCCGCACGCGCGATGCCATCCGCAGGATCCAGCGCCACGTGGAGGCCGTGCGGCTGCGCAACGTGCGCACCCAGACGATCCGCGCCCGGATCGTCGACCTGTTCGCCCTGCCTTCCGATGCGCGTGGCGATCGGTCGGCTCTGGCGTTCCTGGATGAACTGATCGCTGCCGTGGGTGCGCCCAGCGACGCCCGCCCCGGGACCCCCGACCAACGCGCGGCACCGCCGCGGCCCCGGCGGCGCTCCGATTCGTCGTGGTCCGAGTCCCGCGGCGCCCACCTCCGGCAAAAGCGCGGTACGCCCGCGCAACGCCACGAGCTCGAGCGGCTGCGCCTGCTTAAGCTCTCCCGCTTCATGGAAGAGCGCGTCCTGCGCGGGCGATCCGCGGCAAGCCTCCGGGAGGCCAGGCTGGAAACGCTGGAGCACTCGCGCACGCTCGTGCGGGCTCTGGCGGCCTACTTCCTGGCCGAGGGTCGATTCCGCCGGCGCTTGGAATACCGGGTCGGGCGCGATGCTTCCGGGAGGCGGGCCTGGATCGAAGCCGAGGACCACGCGTTGGAGGTGCCCGAAGTGGATGTGATGCGTGCCGACGGCGCGCCGGCGACCCGCGAACGCCGCCCCGAGCCCTGGAAGGCGGAGCATCAGACTACATGAGGAGCGACACCATGAGCGATTCCGCGATGCCCCCACCCGCCGAAGTCACGCTGAGCCCCGAGGACTCGTCGCCGCGGGTCTACTTCGGCCACCTATCCCGGCGGCGCGTCCGCGGGGTGCTGAACTGTCTCACGGAGTCCACGTTCTTCTATCGCGAGGATGATCCCGATCTCTTCGACTACCTGCGGCGCCACCGCGCGGAGTTCGAACGTTTCTTCGGAGATCACTTTGGATGGGACCTGCACGTGGACCGCAAGGCAGCGCGGTTGTACAAGCGGGAGACGGTCAACAAGGCCTTGACCCCCAAACAGCGCAATCTGTTTGACTTGACTCGGCGCGACGAGTGCATCCACTTCATGCTGTTGCTCGAGTTCTACGAGATGCAGCTCGCCGCTCAAAACGTCCACTTCGAGCACGACGAGGACCTGAACTTCGTTCTGGCCGACTTCGTGGAGCACGCAGTGGCCCGGTATCGCAAGGAACTTGGAGAGGCGGTGCCCGCCGACCGCGAGATCCTTGGACACATCCAGAGCCTGTTCCGCGAGCTTGAGAAGCACCGCTTCATCCGCCTGGTCGAACGGGCCGAAGTCGGCGCGGAGGAAGCGGTAATCGGCGGGCAGACTGAGCACCTACTCTACGCCTTTCTCCCGGGCATCCGCTGCTACGATCCCAGCCGTCTGGGCCGATCGGTCTTCGAGACCAGTTATGGGTTGAAGGATGCTGCGGATGAAGGGGTGGATCCGGGTGGGGAGGATGCCACCAGCCAAGCCGGACGTGACCGCAAGAACGTACCCCGGGCCGAGGAAGCCCAGAAAACCCAGAAAAGCGAGGAAGCCCGGGAGGCCGAGGAAGCTGAAGAAGTATGAAATCCGATCTGCAGCTCGGGAAGATCAGGTTGATCAACTGGCACAACTTCGTCGACGAGACGATCGTGGTGGATGGGAGCCTCTTCCTGATCGGCGACAATGGCGCCGGGAAGACCACGCTGCTCGACGCCGTCCATTGCGCGCTGACGGGCGACTGGAAGGTCGAGCTCAACGCCGCTGCACGTGTGGGCGGCCGCCGTGGAGAGGGACGCAACCTCCAGGGACTGGTCCTCGGACACGACGTCGAGCGCGGCTACAAACGACGCGAGGGCGCCATTGCCTATGCCGCCCTCGAGTTCCGCGAGCGATCGGGCAACGGCGCCGAGGCACGCGGTACCCCGATCTCGATCGGCATCGGCGTGTACGTCGCATCGCCCGACTCGCGACCCGAAAAGTGGGGCTTCATCACCCCCGCTCCACTGGACGCCGTCCCGCTGACCCTCGAGGTCGGGGGAGCCGGAGGATCGACGGGTCCGGGTGCGGAGACCTCCACGCCTGCTGGAGCGAGTACTACACCCGCTGGCGGAGAGGATGCGCGTCCATTGCGCCGCCCTGCGGATCGAGCCGAGCTGGCCGCGGCGTTGTCCGCGAGTCACGTGCTGGACATCGGCCGCTATCGCACGCGCGTGGGCGAACGGTTGTTTGAATCCCGGGCTCGGCTGGAGCAGGTCGCCACGTTCCTGCACGCGGGCAAGGCCTACCGCGAGCTGGTCGCCAAGACGTCCAACTTCTCCGGACTCATTGCCGAGCTGCTGCCCCAGCCCGACCTGGAGACCTTTCACGAGGTCCGCCGGGCGCTGGAGGCGATCGAGCGAACGCGCACCGACCTCGACAGCCTGGAGGGGGAGCTCGCCCGTCTGCGCAACCTGCTCTTCTGGCTGCAGGAGGTCGCCAAGGAGCGCGAGACGATCGCCCGCGACGACTACCTGACCGCACGCCACGCTCTCGAAGACGCGGAGCGCGCAGTGGAACATCTCGTCGCCGAGGAAGCGAGCGCCCGGCAGCGACTCGCCGACACGGAGGCGGCCCGTGCGATGCGGGCGGGTGCGTTGGACACGCTTGAGACCGAGCTGGACCGCCTGCGCGCAGGCGGCGGCATGGAGATCGTGGACCGCCACCGCGAGGTTCGCCGCCTACTCGAACGACAACGCGCGAGTGCGGATCAGTTGGCCGCGCAAATCGAGGAACTGGCGAACGAAACCGAGCGCCACAGGTCGGAAAGAATGGAGACCGTGGACTCTCTGTCGCGTCAGCTCGCCGCGATGTCGGCGAGACTGGACGAGCTGCTGGAGAAGATCGCAACCCTCGTGCCCGTTCCCGAGCTGGAGGCCGCGCGCGGGTTGTGCGCGCGACTGGGCGGCATGAGCCAGGAGGCTGACGCGGCGGCGGTCGACATCGCCGCCGCCGACGGCGACCGGCGACGCCTGCGCCGGGAGCTCGATAGCCAGGCGGCGTTCTTCCGCGAGCGTCGGCGGTCCGCCCGTAGGGAGGCCGCGGCCTCGTTGCGCGATCTGCGCGACAACGAGCGCCGGATGCGCTCGCTGCGCGAGCGCGGCGAGAGCGATCCGCCGCTGGCGGGACTGCATGAAGCGGTGGGGTTGCTGCGTGAGGCGGGCATCGAGGCGGTGCCCCTCTACCGCATGCTCGAGCCACACGAGTCGCTGACCGCAGAGGAAGCCGGACGGATCGAGCGCGCTCTCGGGCGCAAGCTCCTGGGCACGCTGATCGTGTCGGGCCGGGACCACCCGCGGGCTCTGGAGCTGGTGCTGGAACACGCACCCGGGATCCCGTTGGCCGATGCGGCCGAGGCGGGCGGACAGATCGAAACGGTGCTTCGGGAGCAGACAGAGGCGGGCGGACGAATCGAGGCGGCGCTTCGGGAGCAGGCCGCGCCGAGCGTGTTCGATCTGATCCGCATCGGACCGTCTGATCCGACCGCGGAAGCCTACCTGCGGCACCATACCGGCTACCTGTTTTGGCTTGCGACGAACGCGGCGACCGATGTGTCGGGGGAGCCCGGCAGGACCTGGTCGTCCGCCGAACGTCAGGCCGCGAGCCTCACCCCCGAGGGCCGTTTGCACGCCGCGCGGCGACGCATGCACGTTCCCCCCGGGCCCGCCGTCTGGCTGGGCGCGCGTGCACGGAAGCGGGTCTTGCAGGAGGGGTTGATCGCGCTGGCTCAGGTGGCCCGGTCGGCCCGCGGCAGAGCGGACCAGCAACGAGCGGAGGCACAGGAAGCCGAGCGGGCGGCCGAACACCTGGAGGCGGCAGCCCGGGTGGTCGAGGGGCTGGACCTGATTGCAGTCGCGTCCATCATTCACCGGCGGGACGAATTGACCCGCGTCCTGGAGCGCCTGAGCAGTGACTTGAACAGCCGTCGCATGGAGCACGCCGACCTTGTACGGGAGGCCGATGCGCTCGAGCGCGAGCAACAGGTCCTCGCCGCGACCATGAAGGAGCGCGGCCTAGAGATGCTGGCCGCTCGGGTCAAGGAGCTCGAAGATGAACGGGACATCAGCCGCAAAGAGCTCGATGCGCTTGGGGAGGAACTGGGACGCTGCCGGGAGCGGCAGGCGGGTCTCGAACAGCGCCTGACGGAGAACCGGCGTCACGCCGGCGGCCGGGTGGAGGCCTTGGAGGCCGCCCGCGCAGCGCTGGCGAATCACGCGCCCGAGCCATACCGCGCCGACCTCGACGACTACGTCATGCGTATTCGGCGCGGCCGGCAGATCAAGATCGAGAATCTGCCCGCGCATCGTGAGGAGGCCGTTCGCAGAGTGGCCGCGCTGCAGGAGCGCATCACCCAGGGCGAAGGGATCCGTCATCCGGAGCTGTGGCAGAAGTACGCCTTCCGGTACGACGGAGCGGCCAACACCCTGTGCGACAATACCGGCAAGAGCATCGACGCCATCAATGAGGAATTGCAGGCGCAGGTCGATGAGTTGAACGAGGTGCTGCGGGGCCGCAATGAGGAGTTGCTCGAGCGCATCGTGCTCCAGGAGCTGGTCGGCGCCCTGCGACGGGAGGTGGATCACCTGCACAGCACCGTGCTCGGGGTCAATCAGCTCATGGGGGACTTGGTCTTCGGCCGCACGCGCTATCGCATCGAGCAGCGGCTGAAGCCGGAGATGCGCCGGCTCAACAAGCTGCTACGCGAATCCTCGGGCTTGAGCGCGGGGTCCCGCGTGGAGCTGCGCGACTACTTCGCCACCCGGCTGGATGAGTTCAGCGATCCGTCGGGCGAGCACCTGCCGGCGGTGCTCGACTATCGCCAGTGGTTCGAATTCCATCTGCGCATGTCGACTCTGGATGACGACGGCGTGGAGCTGTCGAGGGAGCGCTTGCGACAGGGATCGGGCGGGGAGCAGGCGGTGCCCGCCTACCTGCTGCTCTTCTGCCTGACCAAATTGCTCTACGACGGCATCGGGGCTCGCGCGCGACTCCTGATTCTGGACGAAGCCTTCTACGGCATCGATGCCGGACGACGCAATGAGTTGCTCCGCTTCTGCGGGCGGGCCAAGATCGAACTGGTTGTCGCCACGCCGGAGGTCGACGGTGTGACCGAGGCGTTGCCCGCCTCCACGACCGTCCTCATCGAGAAGACCCCCGAGGCCGACATCTTCCTCTTCGATCTGCGCTATCGGCAGAAGACGCCGACGTTGTTCGAACCGGGGGAGCCTGAGTCCGAGGAATACGTGCTGGGTGTGCACGATCCTGAGAGTGACGGCTTGCACTGACAGCGAAGGTGGGATGACGATGCGCGATGTCGATCACGGCAAGAAGGCAGAGAGGACGTGCCGCGCGACGCGGCACTGGTCCCGTCACCCGGCCTGGATCGAGTTCGTCCGACTCGTTCTGGACAAACGGGATCGCACGGGGCGGTTTCCGAAGTCGATCACGTGCGGCCGCTCTCCCGACGGCGGTCTGGAACGTTGCGTGCCCCCGGCGGCGCTCAGGACCCGGGACGACGGCAGGCTGCTGATCGATCTGCAGCGCATCGAGAGGATCCTGGCCGGCGAGGCGGCGGATCTCTCTCGCCCCCCGGAATCCCTGGAGGATCTGTTCGACCGGCTCGCGGGCCGGCGGCCGCGCGACCTGCGCACCGAGGCCGATCTCTGGGAGGAGCGACTGCGCGCTTCCATCGAGCGGGGAGTTCGTGAGGGACGGGAGCGCGCCCTGCGCGCGGGGGGAACAAGGCCGTGGCTCACGGCCGCGCAGGTTGACCGGAATCCGGGCACGCTCAGCCTGCTGGCGGGCCTCACGACCGCCGAGCGTGTCGCCGCGATGGGATGGCGGAAACTGGCCCGAGAGGCCGGGATGGATGCGGTAGAGGTGGCCGTGGCGCGTCTGGTCGCGGCTTTCATCGTCGCACGCCATCATCAACGTGGCGCGCTCCGGTTGGACCATCTTTCACTGGCCTTGACGGGCGCCACGAAGTCGCTGCGTCCGGGGAGCCCGGACCATCTGCGTCTAACCCGCGCGCTACTGGATGCGGATCCGAAGGCGGCTGAGGAGATCCGCGCCGCGGTTCCGCGGTCGGCGGCGCAGCAGCGGCGCCGGATGCTCGAGCGGCTGGGCATCGTGACCAATGACGCACCACTGGAAGTTCTCCTGCAAGGTCCCCTGCACTTGGAGGTGGAGGGAGAGCGCCTCACGGACGTAGCCAAGTTGGCCGAGCTCGGGTTGCCCGCGAAGCTCACCTACGGCCTGATGCGGCGCGCCCGCCCGAGGCTGCCCGCGGGGACCCGCGTCGTGACGGTGGAGAACGAATCGGCCTTTCACACCCTGGCCGCCCACTGGACCGATGATCTATTGATCTTCACGGGGGGGCAGTCGGCCTGGTCCCTCGTGCTGCTGCTCACGCGCTTGCGCGAGAGCGATGCGACGTTGAGGTTCCGGCACGCCGGGGATCTGGATCGCTCGGGGGTTTTGATTCTGCGCAGCCTGCGGGCGCGCACCGGGTTGACGATCGACCCGCTCTGGATGGATGCGGAGACCTTCGATCGCTGCAGTGATCTGGCCGTGGCGATGGCGCCCGCAGAGCGGCAGCGGACGCGCAAGCTTCTGGATGATTGGAATGACACCTACGGGCGCGACCTGCTGGCGCGCCTGGCCGAAAGCGGCCGCTGGGTCGAGCAGGAAGCGGTGTTGGAACGGGTGCTGGGCACTCAGGGCCTTTTCGAGGGAGCGGGGTTCAGGGATGCGTCGACAGAGATCGAAAAGCCGAGGCAGGCGTGAAGGCCGCGCCGGCCATGGGGTGGGCGCGCAGGGCATGGCGGCCCCTTCCCGGTCGGGGGAAGGTGCATTGAAGCTGGAGGCGGCCGACCTGTTCAAGCTCGCCAGCGCCCGCATCGTCCGCCGCGGGCTCAGCTACGCGCGCGCGGGCCGGGTGACGGATCTGGTGGTTGACAATGGGCGTCTGGAGGCGCGCGTCGAGGGCACGCACAGTGAACCCTATCTGGTCATGCTGGAACACGACGGGGAGGAGATCCTCTCGTCTTGCACCTGCCCGTTCGACTGGGAGCCCTTCTGCAAGCACGCCATCGCCGCCCTGGCCACGCACTCGGGGCTTGTGGCCGCGCCGGCGGATCCGGAGGCGTCCACGAAGTCCGTCGCGGATGAGGAGCTGGAGGTGCGGCGCCGCCGCGGTACAAGGAGCGGCTTCCGGGTGAGACGCGTCGACGGGGACGGGTTCTTCGGTCTCTTCGACGTGACCTCTCCGTCCGAAAAGGTGTACCGGGTGGAGATCCGCTCCCTGGCCGAGAGGGTGAATCGCTGCACTTGCCGCGACTTTGCCATCGCGACTCTGGGCACGTGCAAGCACATCGAGGCGGTGCTGGCCGCCCTGCGCAAACGCAGCGGCAAACGCACGTTCGAGAAGGCAGCCGCGAGGCCGGCGCGCGTTGCCCAGGTGCTGGTCGACTACTCCGACGTGCCGCGCATCCGCCTGCGGCTGCCGCAGCAAGTGACACCTGCGCTGCGGCGGTTGTCGGACGCCTACTTCGACGCGGAGGGGTTCTTCCGTGGCGACCCGGTCGATGATATGGCCGCATTCCTCGACAGCGCCCGCCGCATACGCAAAGCGATGATCTATGGCGATGTGATCGAGCACTCCGAGCGAATCGGAGCCGAAAGGCGGGCAGTGCGCCGCCGGGAGGAAGTGTCCCGACAGGTTCTCGAGGCCGGGGCCCGCATTCCGGGGCTTCGCGCACGGCTCTATCCGTATCAGGTGGAGGGTACGGCCTTCCTGGCGTCGCGCGGCCGTGCCCTCCTGGGGGACGATATGGGTCTGGGCAAGACGGTCCAGGCCATTGCGGCGACCCATCTCCTGCGCCAACGACGTGAGGTCCGGCGGGCCCTGATTGTGTGCCCGGCCTCGCTGAAGCACCAGTGGGCCGCGGAGATCGAGCGATTCACCGGCAGCGATTGTCAGGTCGTGGGTGGCACCGCCCACGCGCGGCGCGAGCAGTACCGGAGCCAGGCGCCCTTCACGATCGCCAACTATGAGCTCGTGCTGCGCGACGTTCAAGGCGTGGCCGATCTGGCCCCCGACCTGCTGATTCTGGACGAAGCTCAGCGCGTCCGCAACTGGCGGACCAAAACCGCGGAAGCCATCAAGGCGGTCTCGACCCCCTACGCGTTCGTGTTGACCGGCACGCCCCTGCAGAATCGTCTCGATGACTTGTACAGCGTGATGCAGGTAGTCGACGGGCGCATCCTGGGACCCCTGTGGGCGTACAATGAGAGCTTCGTCATCCGGGAAAACGGCAAGCACAAAATTCTGGGCTACCAGAACCTCGACGAGCTGCGCAGGCGCCTCGCACCGGTCGTGTTACGCCGCACCAAGGAGGAAGTGAAGCTGCAGCTCCCGGAGCGGATCGACTCGCGTCTGGGCGTGGACCTGACCCGCCGGCAGCGCGACCTGATGGAGGAGAACGTGGCCATCGCCGCCCGGCTGGCGAAGATCGCCGAGAAGCGGCCGCTCACACCGAAGGAAGAGGAACGACTCTTCATGGCGATGCAGAATGCGCGTATGGCGTGCAATGCCGCGGGCCTGGTCGACAAGGAGACCAAAGGTTCGCCGAAGCTGGACGAATTCGAGCAGCTCCTGCGCGACCTGTGCCTCGATCGGGGCCGGAAGGTGCTCGTGTTCAGCGAGTGGGAAGCCTTCGGCCGCATGGCCGCGCAGCGGGCTGAGAGGTTGGGCATTGGATTCGTGCGCCTCCACGGTGCGGTGCCATCCCACAAGCGCGGCGATCTGATCGCGCGGTTTCGTGACGATCCCAAGTGTCTGGTCTTCTTTTCGACCGATGCCGGTGGACTCGGCCTGAACCTGCAATTCGCAAGCACCATGATCAACTTGGAGCTGCCGTGGAATCCAGCGGTTCTCGATCAGCGGATCGGGCGCATTCACCGGCACGGTCAGTCAGAGAGGGTCCACGTGATCATGTTGGTGGCGGATCAGTCCTTCGAGGCGGGTTTGGAGCAGACGCTGAGATCGAAGAGGGACCTTCTCTGTGCGGCGTTGGACCAGCGCTCGGAAACGGGTGAGGTGGCCGCGCCGACGAGCTGCCTGCGGGCGGTGCGCGACGCATTGCTGGAGCTGGAGTCGGAACAAGAGCCGGGGGAGGCACCGGTGCTGGAGGAGGAGCCTGCGCGCGAGTCGCCGGCCGCGGAGCCGGTGCGCCGGCAGGGCGGCGCTCGCGAGGTGGAACGCGGCCTGCCGGAAGGCGTCGCGGGAGAGCGTGCGGAGCAGGCGTCGAAGGCGCAGACGATGGCCGAGGTGAAGCCGCAAGCGGAGGCGGAAATGAATGCGCGAAGGGAAGCTGGTGCCGAGGCCTCCCGGGCTCGGAAGATCGCCGAGATCCTGGGCCCGCGACTCGTGCGCGTGGTCGCCCTTCAGACCGGTCGCATGGTGGCGCTGGTCGACCGGGTGGATCCAGCGACGCAGACTGCGGCCGAGCAGCTCGACATGACCGCGATTGCCGCCGAGACCGCTCGGGCCCTTGAGGATCTGGGCTCGGACTCACTCTTTGCCAGCGCGCGTGTATTGCTCGAGCGGGGCGGGGATGCATCGGACACGAGAGATGTCGAGCGCGCGGCTCAGCAGTCACTGGCCGAGCGCAAGCTGGCGGCGGCGACCACCCTTGCCTCGGCGGGGATGGGAGCCGAGGCCTTGGAGCAGGCGTTCGCGGCGATGAGCGCCGCCATGCGAGCCAAAGCGATCGACGCAGGTACAGTGGAAGGGGTTTCTGGATTGCCACCGGTGCGCCTGCTCTACGAGGTCCTGGTGCCGAAGGGCCTTCTCACGCTCGAGGACGCGGCCCGCGCATCGAAGGCCGAGGGCCTGGCGCGAGCCTACGCGAACGCGACGCTTCCGGCGCCCGCGCAGATGGTTCGGGATGTGCTGGAAGATGCTCGGCGGATGCTCGCGGAGGCATCCGCGCCGGGGGTGGTCCTCGAATCAGAGTTCGCTCGATGAGCTGCCCGAAGAGTTCGGTCGCGAGCGATTCCAGAGTCGGCCATCGATCACGGGCTTCGTCGGCAGCGAGCGATGCGTCGCAACTCCCAGGGGGCGGGTGGCGTCCTCCACGCTCGCTACCGTCGCTCTTGATGCCCATATCCCACACGCAACACCTCGGGAGCTTGTAGCGAAGGGATTGTATCTCATTGATGTTAGGTGAATTGCGTCGAGAGCAGGCATTGGGCGGCCTACACTGGACCAGCAGCCAGTTCCGCCGTTGGAACGGTGGGTTCCAAGGGAGCCCATCGCTCAGGCCTGCACCATGACCCTTGCCATACATTCGAACGCGTCGCATTCTTGGAAACAGTTGATGGCCCTCCTTGGTGGCGGTCTGCCGGGCACACCCTGAAGGGATGCGCTGTGCGGCCGGCTGGGGTTCTTGGAGAAGACATGAGACGAGAAGAGATTATCAAGTGCCTGCGGGACCATTCTGAAGAGCTGCGCACGAAGCTCGGCGTACGATCGCTGGCTGTGTTCGGTTCATTCGCGAGGGGTGATGCGCGCGACGACAGCGACGTGGACATCCTTGTGGACTTCAAGGAGAGAACCACCTTCGACGCCTACATGGACCTGAAGTTCTATCTGGAAGACATTCTGGGCCGACCCGTTGATTTGGTAACGCAGCGGGCACTACGCCCGATGCTGAGGGAACGGGTCGAGAGCGAGGCTATCGATGTCGCGTGATGAACGGCTCTACCTGCAAGATATTCTTGCGGCCTGCGAGAAGATCCTACGCTACTCGAGCGGAATGGATGTTCGCCGTATTGAGGAAGATGAGAAGACGTTCGACGCCGTGTTGAGAAACCTCCAGGTGATCGGTGAGGCCGTCAAGCGACTCTCCGAAGAGACGCGCGCACGGTATCCGCAAACCGACTGGCGGAGAATAGCGGGGATGCGCGATGTCGTAACGCACGGGTATTTCGGAATCGACCCTGATGTAGTCGCAAGTGTGGTCGCCGACCGTATCCCACAACTGCGGGATCAGATCGCCACGATTCTGGGCGGGAAGGCTGAGTAGAGGCCGAAGCCCACGAATCGACATGGTTCCAGAATTGAGCGACTGGGGATCGGCTGGGTGCCATGCCCACGTCCCTGAAAGCCGCGTCGGGTGCTGATGGCGGCCACAGGCGCTCGGCGCCCAGAGAAGTTGCCAACTGGGGTTGCTAGAGCGAGACTTGCTGGCCGTCCGGCCACTGGTGTCTATCGAATCGCAATCTCGCAGCCCTAGGTTTGCTGCAGAGGCAGGCGGTCTCAGAACAACTCACCCCGCCACAGCATGTTAGCGAATGTCGACGCTGGGAGGATTTCGATCCCGTCATCGGTCTTCCGCACCTTGCTCTCCAAACAGACCACAACGCGGCGCTTCACGCGCGGATGATCCTCAATCAGTTTACGCACGTCCCTCAAGTGATCCGTCGAGATCTTGCCCACGGACTTCGCCTCGATTGCCAGCTCCATGTCATTGATGATGAAGTCGACCTCACCGCCAGTAGTCAGGCGCCAGTACGCAAGATCCGCGCTGCATTCCGAGTAGGCGCAATACGCCCGTAGCTCGTGATGGCACCAGTTCTCGAATGCCTTCCCATACAGCTCGGAGCCGGGCTCGAGGTCCGACCGCTTGGCCAGGAAGTTCACCACTCCAACATCGACGAAGTAGAACTTCGGTGATGCGACGACGCGCCGTTTGGGGCGCTTGCGGTATGCTGGCAGCCAGCTCGCGAGAAAGGTGTCCTCGAGAATCTCGAAGTAGCCTTTGACGGTCTGACTCGAGACACCGCACTCGCGTGCAATCGTTGAGAAGTTGACTAGCTCTGTGTCAGCCAGAGACGCAATGCTCAGGAACTGAGAGAAGACCGGAAGGTTGCGGACCAAACCCTCGGCCGCAATCTCCTCTTTCAAGTAGTCGGCGACGTACGATCTCAGCAATCGCTTGTGCTGCGTGGATTGGTACATGCGCGGCAGGTACCCGTGGTTGATCATGCGCGTGAGGTCCCAGGCGGGACCGAGCTCAGCGGAGGTGAGGCCATGGAGTTCATAGCGGATGGCCCTTCCACCCAAGAGATTTGCATGTCCTCGCCGGACCTTGCGGGCACTCGATCCGCAAAGTGCGAACCGTACGCCGCGATTCTCATGCAGCCAGTGAACCTCATCGAGTAGGGCAGGGAGCTTCTGGATCTCATCGATGACGACGAAGGGCATCGGACCATCTTCCGGTAGCTCGGTGCGCAGCCACTCGGGATGCTCAAGGTAGCGGCGAAACTCCTCCGACTTGAGGAGGTCAAGCCACCGGGCTTCGGGGTAGGTGGCCTTCAGAAGCGTGCTCTTGCCTATTTGCCTCGGCCCCCAAAGGAAGAAGGTCTCTGTTCCCGGTTCTGGCAGTGTGATCATGCGATCAATCATAACTTGAAATATACATGTAATTTTCAAGTAGTCAATCCAGAAAACCACGACCAACCGGCGGGGCTGGATGGCCGTTGACGGTGGCTGCCGACCTGTTGCCACAAGCCGAGTTGCGCAATACACTGCAATATTATGAGTTAGGTGGATGCGCTTCAGATGGGCTATGGCAGGCGGCTTGTGACGGGGGCGCCGCCAACCCGGCTGACGGAGGGCCGACTTCTTGGTCGGTTGAAGTGCAGCACCTGGGGGAGGTGCTGGCTATCTGCGTTCTGGTGCAGCGAGACTCGCTTTATTGAGATGGATCCGGAAACCCATACCGATTTTGTGAGGAGACACCCTCAGAGAGTTGCCGCATGGCCTCGTCTATCGCCTCCTTCCATTCCGGCAGCGGATCGATCAGCCCGTAGTCCATCATTGTCCGGACGAACTTCGAAGGATAGTTAGCCAAGGAGACAACCGGGATTCCAAGCGAGCCAAAGAGCAGTTCGATGTATTCATCTCGGCGGGACTCCTCTCCCGGTAGGGTCTCTACCTCCAACTCGAAGTAGTTGCAGCCCTCTTTAGTGCAGAAGTGGTCCAGCTCAAGCACAAGACTGCACTGTACTTCTGCACGTAGTCTTTGATTTCTCATTCCCGCCACTTTGCGGAATTGCACGTTCGTCGGCGTCGCCACTCCCTTGGCAACGAAGTCGTCTTTGAATTCGTTCCAGATCTGGTGAATGAAGACCGGGGGAAGCCCTTTGAAGGCAGCGTCCCCTATCTCGACCTCACCCGATTCGATCGCATTCGCGAAGTAGCGGGTGATATCGTACTCCTTCTCCCACCGCTGTTCGCCTCCTCCTCTCCGCGGTCTGCCATGGCCCTTGTAGGTGAGTAAGATCCGAATATCGCCCCCGTTTGGAGAAAGCTCCTCACCCTGCTCGATCCGTATTCTGGCAAGGGCCTTATGTTCCCGGACAATGCCCGTCTGGTCATAGAAGTAGTGATTGTCCTGCGTCATCTCCCTCTTGAGCTTGGCACTCTCCAGCAGGTACGTTCTGACAGTATCGTAGTACTGCTTATTGAGAATGTATTTCTTCTCGGTTTCGGGAACTCCCTCTGGAGGATGCGGAAGCGAGAACTCGTGGACCGTATTGGGGAGGAGCTTGTCCCCGCGCTCACGGTCAAGCTTGGACACGATTCTCATGAGGCCAGGAACGACGAATCTGTTCTTTTTCTTCCATTCGCCGACCGGCTTGATCTCCATTGTTGAATGAATCTCCCGCGCGATCTGGACGAAGTCATCGAGATCGTGCTGTGGCCCGTATTGCATCACGACGGGATAGATCCCCTTCGACAATAAGAGTCGTTTGGCAACCTTATAACTGGCTCCGATACTGATGATACGCTGCGCTGGGCGGAAGAATGATACGTACCGTGCAGTCTCCCCAGTCGTAACACTCACCAGAATCGCACCGGCGCTTCTAGCCCGGGCACCAAGGCAGATTCTGCTTCCCATACCCATCTTCCAACGGATGTCCTCAAGCTGATCTGTCGTAAGGCCTTCGAGTTCCTGTCGTTGCCTGAGATGGGGCTCGGCCTCACGTAGAAGCCGATCAAACTCCTTACGAAAGTCCTCTCTTTGGAAGTCCTGTAGGCGGGAGTCGACACTCTTCTCGGCTGTCAAGAGGGCTGTGCGCAACTCCGCAACCACTTGGGCGGGATCGGTAGCCTCGGACGCGACCTCGCCCGCCAGCATGATGATATCAGCACCCTCGCGCACTGCGGTCGCTATGTCCCCCACCTCCGCACGCGTCGAGGGATTGCCTTGGCCCATTGACTGAAGGACCTCTGTTCCGACAATGACTGGTTTGTTGCAGCCGCGCGCCGCCTCGATAATCCTATTCTGGTACTCGGGCACCTTGTACTTATCCGCCTCAACAGCTAGGTCGTTCCCGTCTCAAAACCCCTGATTTCGACGCGTCGTCGTGCCTGGGCACGCGG
>CAZPGB010000062.1:0-34394 GCA_964585945.1 uncultured bacterium
AGGGGTTGACAACGCAAACTTGTTGGTAATAGTAATGATTATTGATAGGGGAGAGACGATGACGTCCATACGCAACACCCGGCAACGCCAGGTGATCCTGGAGGAGCTCCGGATCCTGCGCACGCACCCTACCGCGGTAGAGGTGTATGAGTGCGTCCGGCGCCGGTTGCCCCGCGTCAGCCTGGGTACGGTCTACCGCAACCTGGACCTTCTGGCGCGCCAGGGCCAGATCCGACGCCTCGAGGGCTTCGGCTCGCAGGCCCGGTTCGACGGCGACCTGGAGGACCACAGGCACCTGCGGTGCGTGGTGTGCGGCGCGGTGGACGACCTGCCCCAGGACGACCTGTGGGTCGAGCCTCTCTCTCCTCGGGAGGTGCGCGATCACCTCGTCCTCGGGGTGCGACTCGAGTTCGAGGGGGTCTGCCCGTCTTGTCGGGCGAAGCTGACGCCGCAGCAGGTGGAGCGGCTTTGCCAAGACTGGCGATGAGCCACGACCGACGCCCGCTACCGCTTTGGTGGGCGCACAGACAAGGGAGGTTTCGAGACCATGTTCGTGACCAAGGAGGCTCCGGATTTCAAGGCGCAGGCGGTCATGTCTGACAACGCGTTCGCGGAGCTGAGGCTATCGGACTTGCGGGGCAGGTATGTCTTGCTCTTCTTCTACCCGCTGGATTTCACCTTTGTATGTCCCACGGAGATCATCGCCTTCGATCGCAAGCTGGATCAATTCAAGGAGAAGAACGTCGAAGTCATCGGCATCTCCGTTGATTCCCATTTCACGCATCTGGCCTGGAAGAACACGCCGGTCGATCAGGGGGGCATCGGACAGATCCGGTACCCGCTGGTTTCCGACCTGGACAAGGCGATCTCCCGCGCCTACGGCGTCCTGGCCGACGAATCGGTGGCGCTGCGGGGGCTGTTTCTGATCGATCGCGAGGGCATCATCCGCCACGCGGTCATCAACGACCTCTCGCTGGGCCGCAGCGTCGATGAGGCCCTGCGCATGGTCGAGGCGCTGCAGTTCACCGAGCAGTATGGCGAGGTCTGTCCCGCCGATTGGCAGCCGGGCGAAGAGGCGATGAAGCCGACGCACGATGGTGTCTCGGGGTATCTCTCGAAGCACGCGAAGTAGCCCGACCGGCGAGGCCGCCCCTGCGGATGGCGCCGTCGAGGCGGCCTGTCGGTCGAGTGGATCCCCATCTCCCGATGGTGTATAGTCGGTCCCCGGCCTCAAATGAGGTCGGGCTCTGATTGCAAAGGGTCCTCGGACGGTCCCGGCCGCTGGGAGATCGGATGGGCCGGCTCCAGGGTGTGGCTGCACGCAGGGAACAAGGAGGCAAGGTCATGGCCGAGCGGCTTCAGGTCTACAAATGCGACATTTGTGGGAACATCGTGGAGGTCCTCCACGGTGGGGTGGGCGAGCTGGTCTGCTGCAACGAGCCGATGAAGCTACTCAAAGAAGGCACCACCGATGCGGCTACCGAGAAGCACGTCCCGGTCGTCGTACAGGAGTCGGGCAAGGTGACCGTGAAGGTGGGGGAAGTGGCCCATCCGATGGAGGAGAAGCACTACATCGAGTGGATCGAGCTGCTGGCCGACGGGCGCGTCTACCGCCGGTTCCTCCAGCCGGGTGACGCACCCGAAGCGGTGTTCACCATCGAGGCGGGCCAGGTGACGGCCCGCGAGTACTGCAATCTGCACGGACTATGGAAGGGGTAGCCATGTTGAACGCAAAAGTCCAGGAAGCGCTGAACAAGCAGATCAACGCCGAGCTCTATGCGGCGTATCTCTACTACGGCATGCGGGCCTATTTCGAGGAGCTGGGGCTGGCCGGCGCCGCGAACTGGATGAAGAGCCAGTGGATCGAAGAGCTGGGCCACGCCAACAAGATCTTCGAGTACGTCTACGAGCGCGGAGGCGAGGTGAAGCTCACCGCCGTGGGCGACGTGCCGTCGAGGTACGAATCGCCGTTGGCCGCGTTCGAGGCAGCCTACGAGCATGAGACCAAGGTCACCGGCATGATCAATGATCTGGTGGACTTGGCCGCGGGCGAGCGGGACCATGCCACGGTCAACTTCTTGCAGTGGTACGTGGCCGAGCAGGTCGAGGAGGAGGCCTCCGCCGACGAGATCGTCCAGAAGCTCAAGCTGATCGGCGACGCCAAGGGCGGGCTCTTCATGCTCGACCGGGAGCTGGCGGGCCGTCCGCTGACCCTGCCGGCGACCATCGCGGGGGGCGGCGGCGAATGAGCGAGATCTACAACGCCGAAGAAGTGATCGAGATCGCCTGCCAGATCGAGCGCAACGGGTCGCGCTATTACCGCCGGGCCGCCGACGTGGTGTCGGCTCCGGCGGCCAAGGAGCTCTTCCAGGAGCTGGCCGCCATGGAGGAGGACCATCTGCTGACGTTCGACGGGATGCGCGGTGACGAGGGGACCCGCGCCATGCTGCTGGGCGATCAGGAAGACATCGTCCTCCATTACCTGCAGGCGGTCGCCGACGGGCACGTGTTCCGGCGTGACGAGGACCCGGCGGACGCGCTCTCGCCAGGCATCTCCGAGCAGGATATCCTGCGCACGGCGATCTCCATGGAGAAGGACTCGATCGTCTTCTACCTGGGGATCCGCGACGCCATGGCCGAGGGCCAGGGACGCGATCGCGTGGGGATGATCATCCGGGAGGAGATGTCGCACATCACGATACTCAGCAATCGGTTGGCTGACCTTTCGCGAACATGACGGGGGCGGCGATGCAACCTGAGCACGGCGGGTTCCGGGCCGTCAAGGTGACCGACCGCATCTACTGGGTGGGTGCGATCGATTGGCGGCTGCGCGACTTCCACGGGTACCTCACGTCCCGGGGCACCACCTACAACGCGTACCTGATTCTGGCGGACAAGGTGACCCTGATCGACACGGTCAAGGCGCCCTTCGTCGACGAGATGATGACGCGCATCGGCTCGGTGATCGACCCGGGCAAGATCGACCGCATTGTCTCCAACCACGCCGAGATGGACCACAGCGGGGGGCTGCCGGCCACGATCGCGGCCGTGCGTCCCGACGAGGTGATCGCCTCGGCCCTGGGCGCCAGGGCGCTGGAGCAGCACTTCCACTGGGGGCGCTCGGTGCGCGTGGTGGGCGACGGCGAGCGCATCGATTGCGGTGGCGTGCGGCTCCGTTTCCTGGAAGCCAAGATGCTCCACTGGCCCGACAGCATGTTCTCCTTCTGCGAAGAGGAAGGCGTGCTGTTCACCAACGATGCCTTCGGCATGCACTTGGCCGGCGCGGAGCGTTTCGCCGACGAGGTGGATCCGCAGACGCTGCGCTACGAGGCGGCCAAGTACTATGCCAACATCCTGCTGCCCTTCTCGCCGCTCGTCGCGAAACTGCTCGCGAAGGTGCCCGACCTGAACCTGGACCTGCGCATGATCGCACCCGACCACGGACCGATCTGGCGCGAGCGGCCCGAGCAGATCCTGGAGCTGTACGGCCATTGGGCCCGTCAGACCCTGACCCGCAAGGCGGTGGTCACGTACCACACCATGTGGCGGAGCACCGAGCTCATGGCCCGGGCGGTCGCCGACGGCTTGCGCGCAGGGGGCGCATCGGTGGCGGTCATGCCGCTGGCCGGCTGCCATCGCAGCGACGTGGTCACGGAGCTGCTGGAGGCCGGCGCCCTGGTGGTCGGGTCGCCGACGCTCAACGGTCAGATCTACCCGAAGGTGGCCGACCTGCTCACCTACGTGCGGGGCCTGAAGCCGCGCAACCTGATCGGCGCGGCCTTCGGCTCCTACGGCTGGGGCGGCGAAGCCGTCAAGCAGCTCGAGGCGGCCCTCTCCGAGATGAAGATCGAGATCGCGGCCGAGGGGCTGCGTGTACAGTATGTTCCCGACCGGGAGGCGCTGGAGAGCTGCCACCGTTTCGGCGGGCAGCTCGCCGCTCGGTTGCTCGAGCGGGTGGAGGCGTGAGCGGACCGGGTGCGAGGTGGAGAAGGAGGACGGGATGAAGAAGTATGAGTGCGACGCGTGCGGCTACATCTACGACCCCGCCAAGGGGGACGAGGATGCCGGGATCGCTCCCGGCACACTCTTCGAGGATCTGCCCGACGACTGGGTCTGTCCCCTGTGCGGGGTGGGGAAGGACATGTTCACGCCCATCGAGGAGTAGCGCGCGCCGCCGCCCCCGAGGAAGGGAGGAGAGGATGAGCCACGGGACGCATGTGGATGAGATCCTGGACTTCGCTGTTGCCCGCGAGGAAGAGGCGGTGGACTTTTACCGCGGTCTCGCCCAGCAGGCCAAGAACGCGGCGATGCGCGACGTCTTCAACCAGTTTGCGAACGAGGAGCTCGGGCACAAGGCCAAGCTGCTGCAGGTGAAGAAGGGCAAGCAGCTCCTCTCGGCCAAAGGCGAGATCATGGACCTGAAGCTCAGCGACTATCTGGTGGCCGAGGAGCCGGGCCCCGACCTGGACTACGCGAGCGCGCTCGTCCTGGCCATGAAGAAGGAAAAGGCCGCCTATCGCCTCTACATGACCCTCGCGGACCAGGTTCAGGACGCGGCCGTGCGCGAGCTGTTGCTCGGCCTGGCCCAGGAAGAGGCCAAGCACAAGCTGCGCTTCGAGGTCGAGTACGACGAGAAGGTGATGACCGACAACTAGCCCCGGTCCGGCCCGATGATTCGACGGCGGCCCCGCGACCGGGGACCGGTGGTGGTGCACCATCCAGGGAGGTGACCCCATGGGCATGCGGCCCGCCGATCTGATGCGCGCACAAGCCTGGTCGGCCGTCGTGATGGGCAACCACGCCGTGGCGCGGGCCATGGTGGAGGCCCGCGTTCAGGTGGCCGCGACCTATCCGGGGTCGCCCACGCCCGAGATCGCCGCCGCGCTCGACGCGGTCGCAGCCGATGAGCGGCCGTATCACTTCGAGTACGCGACCAATGAGAAGGTGGCCGTCGAGCTGGCGGCCGGCGCCGCTCTGAACGGGCACCTCGCGGCGGTCTTCTTCAAGTCGGTGGGGCTCAACGTCGCCTCCGACTCGCTGATCCAGTTGCCGATGATGGAGCTGATCGGCGGCCTGGTGGTGATCCTCGGCGACGATCCGGGCGCCAACTCCTCCCAGAACGAGCAGGACAACCGCCACTTCGCGCGCATGGCCTACCTGCCGATGCTCGAGCCGGCCTCGCCCCGGGAGGCCTACGCCATGTTTCTGGATGCGGCCGCAATGGCCCGCCGCCACAAGACCGCCGTCCTTCTGCGCATGACGACGCACGTGTCCCACGCCCGCGAGAAGGTGGACTTCGCTCAACGCGACACCCACCCGCCGGACTGGACCCCGCGGTTCGATCGACGCAACGGGCCCTACGTGCCGATCGCGGACACCGTCTTTCCCCTCAAGCGCAAGGCCCTGCTCAAGCTGGACCGGATCGCCGAAGAGTTCGCGAGCAGCCCCCACAACGTCGTCGTGACGCCCCATGGGCATGAGACCGTCTCGGGCACGCGGCGGGGGGTGGTGGCCAGCGGCCTGCCGGCGCTGGCGGTGCTCGAGAACCTTACCGAAGCCGGTCACCCGGTGGCGCTGCTGAAGCTGGGCTGCACGCACCCTCTGCCGGTCGAGCCGGTGCGCGCGTTCCTCGAGGCCAACGACGAGGTGCTCATCATCGAGGAGCTGGACCGGGTGCTCGAACAGGAGATCAAGGCGCTGGCGTGGGACCGCGGGCTGCGGTGCCGGATTCTGGCGCGCAGCGGGATCGAGGAGCGGATGGGCGAGCTGGATACGCATCGCACCTGGAGCCTGCTCGCCCGGAGCTGGCCCGATCTGTTCACGCCCCGCGATGATCCCTTCGCCGCCGAGCGTGAGGCGGCCGAGGTCGTCGCCCGCTGGCCGCAACTCTGCCCTGGATGCGGCCACCGCAGCGCGTTTCACGCGGTGCGACGCGCCTTGCGCGATCGCGACATCACGGTGGCGGACATCGGCTGCCACTCGGTGGGCTTCTGGCCGCCCCACGAGATGGGGGAGGTCCTGCTGTCGATGGGGCACGCCCCGGCGACCGCCGCGGGACTGGCGCTCGGCAACGATCAGCGCAAGGTGGTCGCGTTCCTGGGCGATTCCACCCTGATGCATGCCGGTCTGCCTGCGATCGTCAACGCCGTGGTGAACGGGCACAACGTGACCCTCGTGCTGCTTGAAAACGGCACCACCGCCATGACCGGACATCAGCCGCGGCCCGGCGCCGGCGAGGTGGGGGACAGGATCCCCTTGCCGGAGATGTTGGCCGGCCTGGGCGTGAAGTTCGTGCGCGATGTCGACGCCTACCAGCAGGAGAAGCTGATCGGATACGTCCGGGAAGCGCTCGACTTCGATGGCTTCGCGGTGGTGATCGCGCGCCACCCCTGCATGCTCAAGTTCATGCGTGAGCAGCGTCGTCGTCGTCCCGATCTGAGCATCAACCAGGTGCGTATCGACCCAGAAGCCTGCACGCTGGCACGGGTGTGCATCGCCGGGTTCGGCTGTCCTTCCTTCGTGGCCGACGGCGAGGACCGTGTGATGGTGCATGAGGACCTGTGCATCGGGGACGGCTCCTGCCTGCAGACCTGTCCGGTGCAAGCCATCGGGCGACCGAAGCGGGGAAGCGCGTCATGACGCCGTTCAACATCTACCTCTGCGGCGTGGGCGGACAGGGCATCGGTCTGCTTGCGGAGGTGCTCGGGGAGGCGTGCCGCGCGGCGGGGCACACGTTGCACGGTTGCGATACCCACGGCGTGGCGCAGCGTCACGGGGTGGTCGCCTCCCATCTGAGGCTGGGCGAGCAGGCCTACACGCCGCGCATCGCGCCGGCCGGCGCCCAGTTGGTGGTTGCCCTGGAGCGGTTGGAGGCGCTGCGGGGAGCATCGCGGATGCTGGCCCGGGGTGGGATGCTGGTCTACTACGATGTCGTCTATCAACCGGTGCCGGTACGGTTGCGCAGCGCCGCCTACCCTTCCTCCGATGATGTGGCCCGCCTCGTCGCCGCGCGCGGCGGGCGTCTGGAGCGGGTCCTGATCGCCGACCTGCCCGATCCTCGCATGCAGAATGCCGCGCTCTTGGGACGTCTGGGGGCGCTCGAGATCGTTCCCGGCGTGGGGTGTGACCGCTTGCGGGCGGCGCTGGAGGCCTCGCTGCCCGAGCCGCTGCAGCGCGGCAATCTGGAGGCCTTCGCCGCGGGGAGCAGTCTTCGGCGGCCGGTGTAGACAGCGCTGTGACGATCAGGAAGAATCCGCTCTGCAGGTCGTGTGACGCGCGCGCGCTGCGGGCATCGGGTTCGCGCGGGTGAGGAACGGTGCTGCCGGTGGCCTGGACCGATCGCTTTCACAGCCTGGGGTGGCGCATCCTGCTCTGGATGTCGCTGATCGCGCTGGGACCGCTCATGGTCATGGCGATCCAGGGCTATCACTGCGCCCGAGAAGCGATCGTGTCCTCCGAGGTGGCGCACCTGGAGTCGGTGTTGCAATCGCGCGCCGCGCGCATCGACGCCTGGCTCGCCAAGGTCACGGGCGACCTGCGTTTCCTGGGCGCCTCGCCGTGCGTGCGGGGAGTCTGCGGCACCACGCGCCTCCCTGAAGACGACCGCTGTGCGGGAGTCTGCAATCTCCTGGACGATCTCAAACAAGGCTCCGCTTTCTACGACCGGATCGGGACCTACGACGCCTCGTGGCGGCTCCTGGTGGCCTCGTCGGAACCCGGCTGCTGCGCGGCGCTCCAGCCATCTGCGCCCGAGCGCGCGGAGGTCGCCCCGGCGCGATCGCCCCCCGCAGACCCCGAGCTCCAGCCCAGTGGGACGATGCGCCGCCTGCTCGAGGGCACCGAGGCCGTGGTCCTGGGCGCGCCGAAGCTCGACGAGCAGCAACGCCTCACCTACGAGGTGGGTCATCGGCTCGCGCCGCTCGAGGGCAGCGTCACCGCCTTCGTCGCGGGCCGGGTGATCGCTTCACAGATGCTCGATCCGATCCTCACCGACCGGACGGGACTGGGTCAGAGCGGCAGGGCCTACTTGATCACGCCGGCCGGAGCCTACGCGCCGAACGGGCGCGGACCAGAGCTCGGCTTCGATCCCGCCCGCGCCGGGCGTCGGTTGTGGCCAGGGTCCGAGGTCCGTGCCTACCGCGCGCCCGATGGCCGGGACGTGCTGGGCGTCGCGGCGCGTCTGCCCGACCTTGGCGCGCTGCTGGTGGTCGAGGTGGCCGAGAGCGAGGCGTTCGCGTGGCTGCGCACGCTGCGAATGCGGGCCCTCGTGACCGGGGCGCTGACCCTCGCGGTGGTGTTGGTTCTGGCCACGCAGAGCGCGCGCACGCTCGCCTCGCCGCTGAAAGAGCTGGCGGCGGTGGCGCGGCGCGTGGCTTCGGGCAAGACCGATGAACGCGTTCGCCCGCTGGAAGGGCGTGAGGCCGCCGACGTGGCGCAGGCCTTCAACGGCATGTTGGATGAGCTCGACGCCATCCACGCGCGCTTGCAGCGTCAGGCCTCCCTGGCGGCGATCGGGGAGCTCAGTTCCAGCGTCGTGCACGAGATGCGCAACCCGCTCTCCTCGATCAAGATGAACCTGCAGGCGCTGGAGCGCGTGGTGGCCGGCGACCCCACCCATGCGGAGCTTGCCCGCATCGCCTCCCAGCAGGCGCTGCGCCTGGAACGGATGCTGGGTGAGCTGTTGGGCTACGGTCGCCCGCTGGAGCTTCACCTCGCGCCGGTCGGCTTCGCGGACCTCGTGGCGGACGTGCGCGAAGCCACGCGCAACGAGGCACAGACGCACGGGGTCACGGTGGAGATCGAGGATCGTACCGAAGGACTCGCCGTTCTCGCTGATCCGGAGCAGCTTCGCCGCGCGCTCATCAATCTCCTTACCAATGCGATTCAAGCCACGCCCTGGGGACGGCGCGTCCGGTTGATCGGCGAACGCGACACGCGGCCCGGCGGAGGCCGGGACGGGCTGCTGTTGCAGGTGCGCGACGAGGGCGGCGGCATTCCGGAGACGGCCTTCAATCGGCTCTTCGAGCCCTTCTTCACGACGCGCGAGGAGGGCACCGGCCTCGGCCTGGCCAACGTCAAGAAGATTGTCGACTACCACGGCGGTGCCGTGAGAGCGCGCAACCGCGATGAGGGCGGGGCCGAGTTCACGATCTGGTTGCCACAGGAAGGAGCGCAGCCATGAGTCGCGTGCTGGTGATCGATGACGACCGAGCCCTGTGTCGGTCGATCCAGCTCCAGCTCGAGGCCGAAGGCCACGAGGTGGCGAGCGCGCATACCGCGGCCGAAGGCCTGGCGCAAGCCCACGAGGGGCATTTCGACCTGGTGCTGCTCGATTTGCTGCTGCCCGATCGCAACGGCCTGGACGTGCTGCGGGAGTTGGTGACGGACCGCGCGGACCTGCCGGTCGTGATGGTGACCGGGACCCAGGACACGCGTGCCACCATCGAGGCGATGCGCGTGGGCGCGTTCGACTACATCCGCAAGCCGATCTCGCGCGACGATCTGCTGCTGACGATCGCCAAGGTGAGCCAGCACGCGGCCCGACCCGCGCGCGCGGGGGAGACGCCGTCCGCGGACACGGAGCCCGATCGGCCCGAGATCATCGGGCGCGATCCGGCCATCCTGGAACTGCTCAAGCAGATCGGACTGCTCGCGCGCAGCGACGTCACCGTGCTGATCATGGGGGAGAGCGGCACAGGCAAGGAGCTGGTGGCGCGGGCGCTGCACGAAGCCTACGCCCCGCAGGAGCCGTTCGTCGCCATCAACTGTTCGTCCATCGTGGCCACGCTGCCCGAGAGCGAGTTGTTCGGACACGAGAAGGGCGCGTTCACCGGCGCCGACCGGCGCAAGACCGGCAAGCTCGAGCACGCCGCAGAGGGCGTTCTCTTTCTTGACGAGGTGGGTGACCTGGCGCCCCAGCTGCAGGCGAAGTTCCTGCGCGTCCTGCAGGAGCGGGAGTTCGAGCGGGTGGGCGGCCTGGAGACGCTGCCGTTTCGGGCGCGCGTGGTGTCGGCCACCAACCGCGATCTCGAGGCCATGGCCGCCGCCGGCCGCTTTCGCCGCGATCTCTACTACCGCCTGGCCGTGTCGACCCTTCACGTGCCGCCGTTGCGCGAGCGGCGCGGCGACATTCCCCTGCTCGTCGAGCACCTGGTGAAGAGGATTGCCCGCGCCGTGCAACAGCCACCGCCGGCGATCGACGCCGCCGCCATGGCGCGTCTTCAGGAACACGATTGGCCCGGCAACATCCGGGAGTTGCAGAATGTGCTCGCCCGCGCCGTCGCCCTCGGACGCTGGGGACGACTGACGGCGGATGACCTGGAGCTGCGCGTCGACGGGGGGACCCGGGAGGCCGTGCATACCGGCGACCCGCCGCGGGTCCCCGCGAGCGGGCAGCAGGGAGAGGCCGAAGAGCCACTGCTCTCGCTGCGAGAAGCCGAGAAGCGGTACGTCGCGAGGGTCCTGGATGCGGCCGGCGGCAACATCACCCGGGCGGCGAGGCTGCTGGAGATCTCCCCCACGACGCTGCGCAAGAAGATCGCGGATTACGGACTGCAGAGGTAGCCGGCCGCAGGCTTCCTCCGCGAGCTGCTCCGCGTTGACGGGCTTGTCCTTCACCACCGCGCTTCGCGGGGTGGGCAATTCGGGCGACGCCGATCCCCCGCCGGGCCGGTCGTTCGCCAGTATCTGGCGCGGGGTCACCAGTTTCTGGCGTGCCGGGTCGCTGCCCGCGAACGATCGCCTGCCCGCCCCTGCACATGCAATCGCTTCCCGAGTCTGTGCTTATCAGTTTCTGTCCCTCATGGCATCCGGTTTGCTAAGGGTTGCACGACAGGGCGAGAAGCCACGGCGAGCACAGGGGACGGAGAGACATGCGGATCATGGTGGTCGACAACGACGCGGCGCTGCTGCGCAGCCTGGTGATTCTCCTGGAGGGGGAGGGGCACGAGGTCGCGGGCTTTGCGTGCCCAGTGCGCGCGCTGGAGCACCTCGAGGGCTCGGAGGCTCCGGACCTGCTGCTGATCGACTACGTCATGCCTGCCATGGATGGCCTGCAATTCCTGCGCGCAGCGACCGGCCGCATGGAGAAACCGTGCCGCGCGGTCCTCATGAGCGGTCACGGCGAGCAGCTCGAGGGGGTTCGCTTGCCCGAGCGCGGCGTCGAGGCCTTTCTGTCAAAACCGATCGATCTGACCGCGTTGCGCTCGGCGATCCTTCGCGGGGAAGAGCGACGCACCGGCTCCGGAGCATGGGATGACGAGGACGAGTCATGAACGGCACGCGTGCACATGGTAAGGGCCCCGCGTGCGGGCCCCGGATGCAGGCGCTTGGAGGTGTGCTCCTGGCGGCTGCGGTGCTGTGCGGATGGGCGGTGATGGGCCCGAGATCCGTCTGGGCCCAGACGCCCCAGAGCGCGGCGCTGACCGACACGGTCCGGCTCGAGCAGATGCTCGCGTGGGCCGAGGCCGACAACGCGGGATTGCGGGCGGCGCGCAGCCAGATGTCGGCCGCCCGCGCCGCGGCCGATCGGGCCGGCGCGCTGCCCGACCCCGAGCTGAGCTACAGCTACAACATCGAGCGCATCGAGACCCGGGTGGGCCCGCAGCGCCAGGCGGTCGGGATCTCGCAGGCCATCCCGTGGTTTGGGTCGCTGGGCGCTCAATCCGACCAGGCCCGCGCGGCGGCCGACGAGGCGGCCGCACGCCGCGAGGAGTGGGTTCTCGATCTGCGCGCCCGGGTGACCACGGCCTACTACGAGCTGGTCTATGTCGATCGCGCGCGGCAGATCGCCGAGGAAGAAGTCGAGCTGCTCGACCGGCTCGCATCGGTGGTGACCGCCCGCTACCGGGCCGGGGGCGAGCAGCAGACGGCGCTGCTGCGCATTCAGATCGAGATCGAAAAGACGCGCGACCGCATTGCGGGACTCAGCGATCGGCGCCGGGAGATCGTGGCCCGACTCAACGGGCTGCTCGGCCGGCCCGCCACGGCGCCGCTGGGTCGTCCCGAGCGGCCAGCTCCCCCCGGCGAGCCGAGCGAAGTGTCCGCGCTCGAGCCGATGCTCGCGGAGGGGAACCCGCGTCTCGAAGCGGCACGCATGCGCTTGGCGGCCGAAGAGGCGGGGGTGCGGTTGGCGAGCAAGGAGAGCTATCCGGATCTGATGCTGGGGCTGCGCTTCATCGACACCGGCGAGGCGGTGGACCCACGCATGGAGGACAGCGGCAAGGACCCGTGGATCGCCACGGTAGGCGTGCGCGTACCGATCTGGTTCGGGAAACAAGCGGCGGGACGCCAGGCGGCCCGGCAGAAGCGCGAGGCTCGCCGGCACGAGCTGGACGATCTACGTCTGACTCTGATGGCGGAGCTCGAAGGCGCCGCCTCGGCGTGGCGCGACGCGCGGCGGCGCGATGCGTTGCACGCCGAGACATTGGTCCCGCTGGCCGAGCAGGCCCTGGAGGTGACGCTGCGCGCGTTTTCCGTGGGGGAGGCGCAGTTCGCCGACGTGATCGATGCGCAGCAGACGCTGCTCGCGCTGCGACTCGATCAGGAGCGCGCGCGCACCGACGAGGGACGCGCGGTGGCGCGCGTCGAGCAGTTGATCGGATCGTCGCTGCACGCGGCCGATACCGAGCAGCCATGACGGAACAGCCATGACGGAACAGCCATGACGGAACAACAAGGTCAGAACACCCAAGTCATCAGAGCCCGAGCGTCGAGGGACCGAAGGGCTTCGAAAGGAGAGCTGGAGATGAGGAGAATCCAAGGCATGAAGAGGTGGAGTTGGTTGGGTATGGTGTCGGCCGGCCTGCTGTTGCTCGCGCCTGCGGCGGGCGCCCAGGCCGCGAGCGACGCCCCCGCGGCTCAGGCGGAGCCCAAGATGCAGACGCACTGCCCGATCATGGGCGGTGAGATCGACAAAGAGGTCTACACCGACTTCGAGGGCAAGCGGGTCTACTTCTGCTGCCCGGGCTGCATTCCGAAGTTCAAGGAAGACCCGGCCGGTCACATCCAGCGCCTGGAGGCCGAGGGGTTCACGTTCTACGCGACGCCCCAGCCGCAGAAGATGTGTCCCGTGATGGAGGAGCCGATCGACAAGGCCATCTTCCTCGACTACGAGGGTCAGCGGATCTACTTTTGCTGCGAGCCCTGCATCAACCAGTTCAACAAGAACCCCGCGAAGTTTATGCAGGTGCTGGCCGAGCGCGGCGTCGAGCTCGAGAAGGCGCCGGCCGAGGGCGAGCAGGATGCATCGGATGCTGGCGACCCGCACGAGCACGAGGCCCGCGGAGACCATGGCGGTCACGGACACCACGACCACGACCAGCACGATCATGACGAACATCCCCACCACGACCATGGGGGCGGCCGCTAGGCGGTTCGCACGAGGAAGCGCAGGTGGGTATACAGACGGGTCGCGGCGTGAGCGTCCGCGGCCCGATGAAGGGGGATGCGCCTGATGCGACGACGAATCTGGGCGGCCACGCTCCTGGTGGTCGTGGTGTTCGCGGCCGGTTTCTTGCTGGGTCGCGCCGGTCAGGGTTCGGGCGGTGGCGCGGCGCCGGCCGGCGACCACGTCCACGCTCAGGCGGCCGAAGAGGCGACGCTGTGGACGTGCTCGATGCACCCGCAGATCCAGCAGCCGGAGCCCGGCTCCTGTCCGTTGTGCGGGATGGACCTGATCCCGGTCGAGAGCGGCTCGGGGACGGCCGGTTCGGGCCGTCAGGTGGAGCTCTCGCCGTCGGCGCGTGCTCTGGCCCGGGTCGCCACGGCGCCTGTGGAGCGGCGCACGGTGGCCACCGAGATCCGCATGGTCGGCAAGATCGACTACGACGAGACCCGCCTGGCGACGATCAGCGCCTGGGTTCCGGGCCGGCTGGACCGGCTCTTCGTGGACTACACGGGTGTGCCGGTACGCAAGGGGGACCATCTGGTCACCATCTACAGCCCGGAGCTGCTCACCGCCCAGGAGGAGCTGATCCAGGCGGCGCAGAGCGCGCGCGAGGCGCAGGAGCGGGGACAGAGCGAGCTACGCCGGGTGGCGCAGATGACGGTCGAGGCGGCCCGGGAGAAACTGCGCCTGTGGGGCTTGACGCCCGCGCAGATCGAGGAGATCGAGCGGCGCCAGACGCCCTCGGACCAGGTGACGATCTATGCGCCCATCGCGGGCATCGTCGTGCAGAAACACGCGGTCGAGGGTGTCTACGTGCAGACCGGCAGCCCGATTTACACCATCGCCGATCTCTCGCACCTGTGGGTCAAGCTCGATGCCTACGAGAGCGACCTGTCCTGGCTTCGCTATGGACAGGACGTGGAGCTGCGCACCGAGGCCTATCCGGGCGAGGTCTTCCACGGCACGATCGTTTTCATCGACCCGGTGCTCGACGACCGCACGCGCACGATCAAGGTTCGCGTCAACGTGCCCAACCTCGACGGCAAGCTGAAGCCCGAGATGTTCGTTCGCGCCACGGTGCGGGCGGAGCTGGGCGCGGGGGGCAAGGTGGTGGCGCCCGATCTGGCCGGGCGCTGGATCTGTCCTATGCATCCCGAGGAGGTGCAGGAGGAGCCGGGCGACTGCGCCCAGTGCGGCATGCCGCTCGTGGCCGCAGAGGTGCTGGGCTACGGAACGGGCGTCGAGCCGCGCGGCGAGCTGCCGCTCGTGATTCCGGCCACGGCGCCGCTGGTGACCGGCAAGCGGGCGGTTGTCTACGTGGCCGATCCCCAGCGCGAGGGCGTCTACACGGGCCGGGAGATCGAGCTGGGCCCGCGGGCGGGCGATGACTACGTGGTCCTGGCCGGCCTGGAGGAAGGCGAGGAGGTGGTCACGGAGGGCAACTTCAAGATCGACAGCGCCGTTCAGATCGTGGCCGGCCCGAGCATGATGAGTCCGGCGCCCGGCGGCGGCGGGCGGCCCGGCGCTCCCGACGGTCCGCACGCGGGTCACGCCGCGGGCGGTGACATGGCCGCCGGCGACACGCCCGTTGAGAAGCCGCCTACGCGCCTCGACGTGCCGGAGGCCTTCCGTGCCCAGCTCGACGCGGTCTACGACGCCTACTTCGACGTGCAGCGCGCGCTCAGCGAAGACGACGCTTCCCGGGCGGCGAGCGGCGCCGATGCGTTGATCGCGGCTGTCCAGGGGGTCGACCCCACGGATATCTCCCCGGCCGCCGCATCGGCGTGGAAGCGGGATCGGGCGTGGTTGGTCGAGGGCGCCCAGGGCGTGCGCGACGCCGAGGAGATCCAGGCCGCGCGGAACGTGTTTGAGGCGCTCTCGCTGGCCGCGACCGATCTGGTCCAGCGCTTCGGCAGCGCCGGCGACGAGCCGATCCTGCGCTACCACTGTCCCATGGCGTTCGACTGGCGCGGCGCCTACTGGTTGCAGGAGGTGTCGGGCACCGCGAATCCCTACTACGGCAGCGCGATGTACAAGTGTGGCAGCGAGGTGGCGGTTCTCCATCCGGGTGATGCCGAGGCCGGCGACGAAGCCGGCAGCACGCCGGAAGCGGGAGGCGCCAGCGGTGAGTCCGGGGAGCAGCGGCGATGAACGACGTGACCCGCGACAGCGCACTGCCCGAGCCGCAGTCCACCGCGCATTCGGCCGGCACCGGACCATCGGGACCGATCGACCGGCTGATCCGGTTCTGCCTGGAGAACAAGCTCATCGTCGCCCTGGGCGTGATCTTGGTGATCGGTTGGGGCGTGATGGTGGCCCCGTTCGACTGGGACCTGGGCGGCCTGCCGCGTGACCCGGTGCCGGTGGATGCGATCCCCGACATCGGCGAGAACCAGCAGATCGTCTTCACCGAGTGGATGGGCCGCTCGCCGCAGGATGTGGAGGACCAGATCACCTATCCGCTGACGGTGTCGCTTTTGGGCATGCCGGGCGTCAAGACCATCCGCAGCTACTCGATGTTCGGCTTCTCGACCGTCTACGTGATCTTCGATGAGTCGGTCGAGTTCTACTGGTCGCGCTCGCGCGTGCTGGAGAAGCTCGCCAGCCTGCCCACCGGCACGCTGCCTCCCGGCGTGCAGCCGTCGCTCGGTCCCGACGCCACCGCGCTGGGGCAGGTCTTCTGGTACACGCTCGAGGGCCGCGATTCCGAGGGGAACCCGACCGGCGGGTGGGGGCTCCAGGAGCTGCGCTCCATCCAGGACTGGCACGTCCGCTACGCGCTGATGTCGGCCGAGGGCGTGGCCGAGGTGGCCTCGGTGGGCGGCTACGTCAAGGAGTACCAGATCGACGTCGATCCCGATGCGATGCGCGCCGCGGGCGTGAGCCTGGCCGAGGTGATCGACGCGGTGAGGATGTCGAACAAGGACGTCGGCGCCCGCACGATCGAGGTTAACCGCGTCGAGTACGTCATCCGCGGCGTCGGCTTCGTCAAGGAGATCGCCGACCTCGAGAACGCCGTCGTCAAGGTCAACGACAACGTGCCCATCTACATCAAGAACGTCGCCCACGTGTCTCTGGGACCGGCCCAGCGACGGGGCGCGCTCGACAAGCAGGGCGCCGAGGTCGTGGGCGGCGTGGTCGTGGCCCGCTACGGCGAGAACCCGCTGGCGGCGATCAAGAACGTGAAGGCCAAGATCCGCGAGATCGCCCCCGGCCTCCCGCGCAAGACGCTGCCCGACGGCACCGTCAGCCAGGTGACGGTCGTGCCCTTCTACGACCGCTCGGGGCTGATCTACGAGACCCTGGGGACCCTCAACTCCGCCCTGGTGCAGCAGGTCTTGATCACCGTGATCGTCGTGCTGCTCATGGTGATGCACCTGCGCAGCTCGCTGCTCATCTCGGGGCTGCTGCCGCTGGCGATTCTGATCTGCTTCATCGCCATGAAGACCTTCGGCGTGGACGCGAACATCGTGGCGCTCTCGGGCATTGCCATCGCCATCGGGACGATGGTGGACATGGGAATCATCCTGACGGAAAACATGCTGCGCCACCTGCGCGAGGCCGATCCGCGCGAGCGGAGCCTGGATGTGATCTTCCGCGCCGCGAGCGAGGTGGGCGGGGCGGTGCTGACCGCCGTGGCCACCACGATCATCAGCTTCCTGCCGGTCTTCACCATGGTGGCGGCCGAGGGAAAGCTGTTCAAGCCGCTGGCCTTCACCAAGACCTTTGCGCTCTTGGGGTCGGTCATCGTGGCCCTGACGGTCCTGCCGCCCCTGGCGCACGGCCTGCTGGCGGCCCGCCGCAAGGGCGCCGGGGGCCGGTGGGTGCGGCCGCTGGCTTACGGTGGGCTGATCGCGCTGGGCATCGCGGTGGCGATCTACGTGACCTGGTGGGCGGGGCTGATCATCGCCCTGCTGGGTCTGCAGGCGCTGGTGCGCCCGCGGATGCCCGCGCGCGTCCGGTCGCGCGCGCCCTGGCTGGTGACCGCGCTCGTGGTCCTGTTCGTGGCGATTCTCCTGTCGGAGCAGTGGGTGCCGCTGGGACCCGAGAAGGGCCTGATCCGCAACCTCTTCTTCGTGCTGCTGATCTCGGTCGGTCTCTTGGGCTTCTTCCAGGTCTTCCTGCGCTTCTACCCCCGGCTGCTGCGCTGGGCGCTGGATCACAAGGCGGCGTTTCTCACCCTCCCCGGGGTGTTGCTGCTGGCGGGGTTGATGATCTGGCAGGGCTTCGATGCGCTCTTCGGTTGGCTGCCCCGTCAGGTGCGTGTGTGGGGACCGGTGTCGGCGGTCGCGCACGCCTTCCCGGGACTGGGCAAGGAGTTCATGCCGCCGCTCGATGAGGGCTCCTACCTCTACATGCCGACCACCATGCCGCACGCGTCGATCGGCGAGGTGCTGGACGTGCTCAAGACCCAGGACATCGCCATCGCGCAGATCCCCGAGGTCAGCGAGACGGTCGGCAAGCTGGGGAGGGTGGACAGCTCGCTCGATCCCGCGCCGCTGTCGATGATCGAGACGGTCATCAACTACAAGACCGAGTACCTGCTCGGTGACGAGGGCCGGCGCCTGCGCTTCCGCTTCGACCCCTCGGCCACCGACACGGTGCGCGCCGCCGACGGGACGCCGCTGCCGGCGTCCGACGGCGAGCCCTACCTGGCCCGCGGCCGCTACGCGCGCGACGAGGAGGGGCGCCTCATTCCCGACGCCGGCGGCATGCCGTTCCGATTGTGGCGGCCTGCCCTCGACCCGGATCTGAACGAGGGGCGCGACGCCTGGGCGGGGGTCCAGAGCCCCGACGACATCTGGGATGCGATCGTCGCGGCCGCCCAGGTGCCGGGCACCACCTCGGCGCCCAAGCTGCAGCCGATCGCCACGCGGATCGTCATGCTGCAGAGCGGCATGCGGGCGCCGATGGGCGTCAAGGTCAAGGGGCCCGACCTCGAGACGATCGAGCGCGTCGGCCTGGAGATCGAAGGGCTTCTCAAAGAGGTGCCGTCGATCGCCCCGGCCAGCGTCTTCGCCGATCGCATCGTGGGCAAGCCGTACCTGGAGATCGAGATCGACCGCGAGGCGATCGCCCGCTACGGGATCATGCTGACGCAGGTGCAGGACGTGATCGAGGTGGCCCTGGGCGGCGTCCAGATCTCGACCACCGTCGAGGGGCGCGAGCGCTACCCGATCCGCGTGCGCTACATGCGCGAGCTGCGCGATCAGATCGAGTCGCTGGGCCGGATCCTGGTGGCGGCGCCCGACGGGTCGCAGATCCCGCTGGTCCAGCTCGCCGACATCCGCTACGTGCGCGGCCCGCAGATGATCAAGAGCGAGGACACCTTCCTGGTCGGTTACGTGCTGTTCGACATGCAGCCGGGCTACGCCGAGGTGGAGGTGGTGGAGCAGGCGCGGGACTTTTTGGAGCACAAGATCGATACGGGCGAGCTGGAGATTCCGGCCGGGGTGAGCTACGCCTTCGCGGGCAGCTACGAGAACCAGGTGCGGTCGGAGAAGAAGCTGATGGTGGTGCTGCCGCTGGCGCTGCTGCTCATCGTGTTGATCCTCTACCTCCAGTTCCGCTCCGTGTCCACCACCGCGCTGGTCTTCTCGGGCATCGCCGTGGCGTGGGCGGGCGGATTCTTGATGATCTGGCTGTACGGCCGTCCCTGGTTCCTCGATGTCACCCTCCTGGGCGTCGATCTGCGCGAGCTGTTCCAGGTGCACGTGATCAACCTGAGCGTCGCGGTCTGGGTGGGGTTCCTGGCGCTCTTCGGCATCGCGACCGACGACGGCGTCGTGATCGCCACCTATCTGAAGCAGACCATGGAGCGTCACCGTCCGGGCTCGCGCGAGGAGGTGCGCACCGCCGTGCTCGAGGGGGCGCTCAAGCGGGCGCGGCCCTGCCTCATGACCACCGCCACCACCCTGCTGGCCCTCATCCCGATCCTGACCTCCACCGGCCGCGGGTCGGACGTCATGGTGCCGATGGCGATTCCCTCCTTCGGCGGCATGGCGATCGAGGTGGTCACGATGTTCGTGGTGCCGGTGCTCTACAGCGCGGTGCAGGAGCGGCGCGTGAAGAGCGCTCGGGCCTAGTCGTTGCGCTTGGCGGCGGCGGTGCGGGGTGGTATGTAGGGCACAAGGCCGCCGGAAGGCGGGGTCCGCTTGGACCGGCACGGCCGCCGGTCCGGTTGCGCGCACCCTCCGGCGGAAGGAGCGCCCTGTGTCCGCAGAGAAGCTGCACGTGGTGGGAACGGGCCCGGTGCGCGTCGATGCCTGGGGCAAGGTCTCGGGCCGAACGCGCTACGTGGATGACCTGCACGCACCCGGCGCCTGGCTGGGGGCGACGGTGCGGTCGCCGGTGGCCCGGGGACGGATCCGCGCCATCGGCCGCGATCCGGCCTTCGACTGGTCGCAGGTCGTCGTCGTCACCGCGGCCGACATCCTCGGGCCCAACGTGGTGGCGATGATCACCGAGGACCATCCCATCCTCGCCTCAGAGCAGGTCCACTTCGTCGGCGAGGCGGTGGCGCTGCTCGCGGCCCCGGACCGCATCACCCTGCAGCGTGCCCTGGCGGCGATCACGCTGGAGATCGACGAACGGACCCCGGTCCTGTCGGTCGAGGAAGCGCTGCGCGCCGATCGCGTGATCCATGGGACCGACAACGTCCTGGCCGCCTACACGATCGAGCGGGGCGATCCGGCAACCGCGATGGCGCGGGCCGACCGCATCATCGAGGGGACCTATCGCACGGGCTACCAGGAGCACCTGTACCTCGAGCCCAACGGGGTGATCGCGCTGCCGCACGCGGACGGGGCGATCGAGATCGTGGGCTCCCTGCAGTGCCCCTACTACATCCACACCGCGATGATGCGAGCGCTCGACCTGCCGGCCGAGAAGATCATCGTCAAGCAGGCGCCCACCGGCGGCGCCTTCGGCGGCAAGGAGGACTACCCCTCGGTCATCGCGCTGCACGCCGCGCTCCTGGCGCGCGCGGCGGGGCGTCCGGTCAAGATCGTCTACGACCGCAGCGAGGACATCCGCGCCACCACCAAGCGCCATCCCTCGGTCGTCCGTCATCGCACCGGCGTGATGGCCGACGGCACCTTCGTCGCCTCCGAGATCGACGTCGTGCTCGACGGCGGGGCCTACGTGACCCTGAGCCCGGTCGTCCTGTCGCGCTCCATCCTGCACGCGGGCGGCGTGTACCGCTGGCCGGACATCCGCATCCGTGGCCGGGCGGTCGCGACCAACACGCCGCCCAACGGCGCCTTTCGCGGCTTCGGCGCGCCGCAAAGCCTGTTCGCGGTCGAGCGTCACGTGGACCGGATCGCGCGCGAGCTGGGGATCGAGCCGCTCGAGCTGCGGCGGCGGAACATGATGCGACCGGGAGACGGCTTCGCCTTCGGACAGACGCTGCGCGAGGAGGAGCTGGGCGCCCACCTGGTGCTCGAGCGCGTGCTCGCGCTGTCGGGCTATGAGCAGAAGCGCGCGGAGATCGGGTCGCCGGCCCGTGCGCACACGGTCGCAGACCCCGACCGCCCGCTGCGCGGCGTGGGGCTGTCGCTCTACCTGCACGGCGGAGGGTTCACCGGCGCGGGCGAGGAGCGGATCGCGGGAAAGGCGCGCGTCGTCTTCGAGCCCGACCCAGGCGGCGATGACGGCGTGATCGAAGTGTTGGTGAGCAACGTGGAGATGGGGCAGGGCACCACCACCATGCTGGCGATGCTGGTGGCCGAGGGGCTCGGCATCGGCGTCGAACGGGTGCGCCAGGCCCAGCCCGACACCTCGCGGGTGCCCGACAGCGGTCCCACCGTGGCCTCGCGCACGACGATGGTGGTGGGCCGCATCGTGCTCGATGCGTGCGACGCGATGGCCCAGAGGCTGCGCGCGGCGCTGGCCGACCGCGAGGGTGTCGCGGCCGAAGCGATCCACTTGCAGCGCGGCCGCTTCCAGTCCGGCGGGCGCGACCTGGGCGCGTTCGGGGCCTGCGCCGCCTGGTTCACGCGCGAGATCGGACCGCTGGTCGGTGAGGCCGCCTACCGGCCGCCGCCGGGTCTGGTGTGGGACGAAGCGCACTACCAGGGCACCGCATACAAGGCCTACTCCTGGGGCGCGGACGTGGCCGAGGTGGAAGTGGATCCGGCGACGTGGACGGTGAAGCCGGTGCGGATCACGACCGTGGTCGAGATCGGGACGGTGATCCACCCGATCCTCGCCGCGGGCCAGGTCGAGGGCGGGCAATTCCAGGCGATGGGCTGGGGCCTCATGGAGGAGGTGAAGACGCAGCGCGGCCGTTACCTCAACGACCGCATGGCGACCTACATCATTCCAACCCCGCTCGACATGCCGCCCATCCAGGTCGAGATGGCCGAGCTGCCCTACGCGCGCGGGCCGTTCGGCGCCAAGGGGCTGGGGGAGCTTCCGATGGACGGCGGCGCGCCGGCGTTCGCGGCGGCCGTCGAGCACGCGACCGGCCTCTTTCCCGACCAGATTCCGGTCACGCCCGAGCGGCTGCACGAGCTCGCCGGCGCGCGCGACGCCCGGCCCGGGCGGCCGGAGGGCGATGCGCAGCGGCCGGGATCCTCCGCCGGTGACACCGCGCAAGGAGGCGGGGCGTGAAGATCGCGATCACGGTCAACGGCCGCGACCACCGTCTCGAGGTCTCCCCGCTGCGGCGGCTGCTCGACATCCTGCGCGAGGAGCTGCGCCTGACCGGCACCAAGGAAGGATGCGGCGAGGGCGAGTGCGGGGCGTGCGCCGTGTTGCTCGACGGGGAGCTGGTCAATGCCTGCCTGGTCCCGGCGCTGCAGCTCGACGGGCGGCGCATCGTGACCGTCGAGGGTCTGGGCACGCGCGAGGATCCCGATCCGGTCCAGCAGGCGTTTCTCGAGGAAGGGGCCGTCCAGTGCGGCTTCTGCATCCCCGGGATGGTGATGGCCGCGCGCGCGCTGCTCGATCACCATCCGGATCCCACCCGCGAGGAGATCCGCACCGCCCTGGCCGGCAATCTCTGCCGCTGCACCGGCTACGAACGGATCTTCAGGGCCGTGGAACGGGCAGCCGCCTCGGGGGCGCGTCGCCACCACGGACCGCTCGCGACGCCGGACGGCGACGCGGACGAGGAGATCCAGGCGCAGGAGCGCTACCCGATCGTTCCCACCGGGCACCGGCCTGGGGGCCTCGACGATGCGCTAGCGGTGCTGCGCGCCGAGGGCGAGGCCGTGACCCTCGTCGCCGGTGCCACCGACTTCCTGACCGAGATCCAGATGGGTCGCACCCCGCCGCCGGCGCTCCTGGATGTCACCCGGCTGACGGAGCTGATGCGGATCCAGCGCACCAACGGGTTGATCGAGATCGGGGCGGCGGCGAGCTTCGCTGCTATCGGCGCGCACCCGGAGGTGCGCGCGCACCTGCCGGCGCTGGCCGACGCGGCCCGTCAGATCGGCGCGGTGGCGATCCAGAATCGCGCCACGCTGGGCGGCAACCTGATGACCGCATCCCCCGCGGCGGACGCACCCCCGGTGTTGTTGGCCCTGGACGCGACCGTGGAGCTGGCCGACCTGGACGGGCGCCGGGTCGTGGCCTTGGAGGACTTCTACACCGGCTACCGGCAGACCGTGCGACGCGCCGACGAGCTGCTCACCCGCGTGCGGGTGCCGTTGCCCGAGCCCGACGTGCGGCAGGCCTTCTACAAGGTGGGTCCGCGGTTGGCCCAGTCGATCGCCAAGGTGTCGCTGGCCGGCCGCGCGCGCGTGGACGAGGACGGTCTGCTGCAGGATGTGCGCTTGGCGGCCGGGTCGATGGCGGCTACCGTGATCGCGCTGCCGCGCACGGAGGCGGCGCTGGAAGGACGGCGCCTCACCCGGGCGTCGCTGGCCGATCGGGTGCGCGAAGCGCAGGTCGCGGCACAGGCGGAGGTCGCCCCCATCGATGACGTGCGCTCCACAGCCGGCTACCGGGCCGCCACGATGGGTGCTCTCGTGGGCCGGTTCGTGCGGTCATTGGCGGGTGCGCAGCGTTCCGATCATCCGTTATAGTCTGCTCGTATCGAGACCGCAGAAGGGCAGCCGACCTGGAGACAAGAAGATGAGATGGTGCCATCTGATACTCATCGGAATGACCGCGATCACAGGCTGCGGCTCCGGTCTGAATCACGTGAGCAGTGGGGGACGCGACATGATCTTGGCGATTCGCTGGCAACGTCTCGTGGACGACGCCGGCAAGACCTGCGACCGCTGTGCGGGGACTCAGGAGGAGCTGGGCAAGGCCATGGAAGCCTTGAGGCGCTCGCTGTCACCGTTGGGCATCGGGGTCACTCTCGAGGAGAAGTGCCTGACGCCCGATGAATGCGTGAACGACATCATGGAATCGAATCGGATATGGGTGGCCGACCGGCCACTCGAGGATTGGCTGGGTGCGGAAGTTGGGAAAACGGTCTGCGGCATGTGTTGTGCGCAATTGGGTGAGACCGTGGAGTGCCGGACCACCTCCATAGGGGGGCAGACGTATGAGACCATACCGGCCCAGTTGATCGTCAAGGCGGGCCTCCAAGCGGCCTCCCGGATGGTCCTGATTCCCCCGCCCGACGCGTGTTGTGGCAAGAGTGGCTCATCCGACGAGCATGGAGGCACGTGCTGCCCGTAGCAGGCTCCAGCCATTGAGCCTCGGCGCAGCAGTCGCCTGCGTCTCCCGGATCCTGCCGGTCGAGGACGATACTCATCCAGGAACCATGAAGCCATTCGTTTGCATGTCCGACACTTCGACGTTGACTTGGTCATTTGGCAATTATGCCATTATTCCAATAGGTCGACTTACCCGGGTGAGAGGGGGGATGCGCATGAACCCAGAACGCCGCAATCGGCTCGAGGCCAGGGCGCGCATCATCAAGGCGATGGCCCACGCGTCACGGCTCTTGATCCTGGAGGAGCTGGCCGAGGGGCCGCGCTGCGTGGCCGAGCTCACGGCACTGGTGGAAGCCGACGCCTCGACCGTGTCGAAGCATCTGGCGGTCTTGCGAGAGGCCGGAATCATCGAAGGCCGCCGTCAGGGTGCGCAGGTGATCTACTCGCTGCGCGTGCCCTGCGTGCTCGGCTTCTTCGGCTGCGTGGAAGCGGTGCTGCGTGACAAGGTCGAGGCGCAGATGCGCGTGCTCGAGGAGTCGTGATCACCGGCGCCGCTGACGGCGGCGCACACCATGGCGCGAATGCCGCCGTGTGGGGTCTTGAACCGGGATGACCTGGCGAGTGCAATGGAAACCGCTGCTCCTGCTGGTGGGGGGCTTCCTGCTCAGCTTCTACCTGCCGGTGGGATGGGCGCGCTTCGATCAGGCGGTGCTCGAGGCGCTGCACCTGCTCAAGTGGTACGCGCGCGAGCACGTGCTCTTGTGCCTCGTGCCCGCTTTCTTCATCGCCGGCGCCATCGGGGTCTTTGTCAGCCAGGCCTCGGTGATGCGCTACCTGGGCGCGCGGGCGAACAAGGTGCTGGCCTACGGGGTCGCGTCGGTGTCGGGCACGATCCTGGCGGTTTGCTCCTGCACCGTGCTGCCGCTCTTCGCCGGCATCTACCGCATGGGCGCCGGCCTCGGCCCGGCCACCGCGTTCCTCTACTCGGGTCCGGCGATCAACGTCCTGGCCGTCATTCTGACCGCCCGCATTCTGGGGTTGGAGCTCGGGATCGCGCGGGCGATCGGGGCGATCGTCTTCAGCGTGGTGATCGGTCTGTCGATGCACCTCCTGTTCCGCCGGGATGAGCTGAGCAAGCCCCAACCGGCGGCCGTGATTGATGCCGGCGGCGGCAGGCCCCTCGGGCAGAACGCGCTCTACTTCGCCAGCATGGTGGCCGTGCTGGTGTTCGCCAACTGGGGTCGGCCCGAGGAGGCCCGTGGCCTGTGGCACGCGATCTACGGCATCAAGTGGTGGCTGACCGCGGCGGCGGCGTTGGGATTGGGGTGGATGCTGAAGGCCTGGTTCGGCCTGAGCTGGCCGCGGCTGGCCTTGCCGGTTGCCCCCACAGTCGCGGCCGCCGTGATCTGGCCGCACGAGCCGATGATCGCTTTCGGCGCGGCCGTCGTGGGCCTCTCGGCCGCGATCAGCACGGCGGGCGGGGAGCTCGAATCCTGGTTCGACGCGAGCTGGACCTTCGCCAAGCAGATCCTGCCGCTGCTGGCCGCCGGCGTGCTCGTGGCCGGTGCGCTGCTGGGCCGTCCGGGCGAGCAGGGTCTGATCCCTTCGGAGTGGGTCAGCCGGGCCGTGGGCGGCAATTCGCTGGGCGCCAACCTGTTCGCCTCGGTGGCCGGGGCGTTCATGTACTTCGCGACACTCACCGAGGTCCCCATCCTGCAGGGCCTGATCGGCAGCGGCATGGGCAAGGGGCCCGCGCTGGCGCTGCTCCTGGCCGGACCGGCGCTCTCGCTGCCCAACATGCTGGTCATCCGCAGCGTGATGGGCACGCGCCGGACGATCGCGTTCGTGCTGCTCGTGGTCGTCATGGCCACGATCAGCGGTTTGATCTATGGAGCGATTCCCTAACCGAGCCGCTCGTGCCGAGGCAGGCGACGGGCGGACGATGAGGAGAAGTAGCGGTGACGGAGATGCACAAGATCCAGATCCTGGGAACGGGCTGCCCCAAGTGCAATCAGCTCGAGCAAAACGCGCGCATGGCCGTGCAGCAGCTCGGGCTTCAGGCCGAGATCGTCAAGGTCAAGGACATCCAGGAGATCATGCAGATGGGTGTCATGATGACGCCCGGGCTGGCGATCGACGGCGCGGTCAAGTCCTCGGGCAAGCTGCTCTCGGTGGACGAGATCAAGGCGTTGTTGCAGTAGAACGCAGAGGGTCGCCGGGCGGCCCCCGGGGGCAGCACGGCGATTCGATGGGGAAGGACCGCACGCGATGAGCAAGAAGACACGCATCGGCATCATCGTCGCGCTGGCGATCGTCTTCGCCGGCGCGGTGATTCTGAATGAAGCGCGCAACGCCCCGGATTCCTCCGACGAAGCTGCGCGCCCGGCCGCATCCGCGGAGGAGTCCCCCTCCCGCGAGGGTCCGGAGGGTCGCGCAACGGCAGCCATTGAGGAGCCTCTGCCGCGGCTGGTCGACCTGGGCTCGGACAAGTGCATTCCGTGCAAGATGATGGCGCCGATCCTCGAGAATCTGAGCAAGGACTACGGCGACCAGTTCGAGGTCGAGGTGATCGACGTACGCCGCAACCGCAGCGCGGGTGAGCTCTACGGCATCCGCGTGATCCCGACCCAGATCTTCTACGACGCCGAGGGCGTCGAGCGTTTCCGGCACGAGGGCTTCCTCTCGAAGGAAGAGATCCTGAAGAAGTGGATCGAGCTGGGCGTGGACGTCACGCCGCCTCCGTCGGGCGGGCAGGGCTAGCCATGCACCAGCTCTTCGACACGCTCACGCAGGCGGTGGAGGGCTCACCGCTGCTGGCGGCCGGGGCGGCGCTCACCTGGGGCGTCCTGAGCGTCGTTCTCAGCCCCTGCCACCTTTCGAGCATCCCGCTGATCGTCGCCTTCATCGGGGAGACCGGGCAGCGCTCGGCGCGTCGCGCCTTTGTCGCCGCGCTCCTCTTCTCGCTCGGGATTCTGGTGACGATCGCAGCCATCGGCGGCCTGACCGCGGTGTTGGGGCGGATGCTGGGCGACGTGGGGCCGTACGGGAACTACGCCATCGCTCTGATCTTCTTCGCGCTCGGCCTGCACTTCCTCGGCGTCATCCCCATGCCCTGGTCGGGCGGCGGGCCGCGCGGTCCGCGGCGCAAGGGCCGTCTGGCGGCGTTCCTGCTCGGCCTGATCTTCGGCGTGGGGGTGGGACCCTGCACGTTCGCCTACATGGCGCCCATGCTGGGGGTGACCTTCAAGGTGGCGGCCGCCAACTGGGCGTACGGGGCGTGGCTGCTGCTCCTCTACGGCGTGGGCCACTGCGCCGTCATCGTGGCCGCGGGAACATCCGCCGGTTGGGTGCAGCGCTACCTGGACTGGAACGAGCGCTCGCGCGGCGGGATCGTGCTGCGGCGGGCGTGCGGCGCGCTGGTTCTGCTGGGCGGACTCTATCTGATCTACACGGCGCGATGAGCGCATGGACGTAGGCTTGGGGGGGCGAGAAGCGGCCCTGATGCGATCGAGAGGAGACGCGGGGGATGGCCTCCAAGGCTTGCATCACGAAGGAGCCCAAGGGACTGGGCTTCTTCGAGCGATACCTCACCCTGTGGGTGCTCGTGTGCATCGGGCTCGGGATCGTCCTCGGACGCGTGGCGCCCGGCGTGGCCCGCTTCCTCGACGGGCTGGCGGTCTACGCGGGCGACGCGCCCGTGGTCTCGATTCCCATCGCGATCTGCCTCTTCTTCATGATGTACCCCATCATGGTCAAGATCGACTTCGGCGAGGTCGTCAAGGCCGGGCGCAACGCGAAGCCGGTGACCCTGACGCTCGTCGTCAACTGGCTCATCAAGCCCTTCACCATGTACGCGATCGCGTTGCTCTTCCTGGGCGTGCTCTTCCGCGCCTGGATCGGGACCGAGGCGATCGACCACGTCAAGATGCCGCTGGGTTTGGATCTCGCCGTGGGCGAAACGTATGGGTCGGGGCGCGTGGTGCTGGTGGACGGGGTCAAGATGCTGGCGGTGCCGCTGTGGCGGAGCTACTTGGCCGGATGCATCCTGCTGGGGATCGCGCCGTGCACCGCCATGGTGCTGGTGTGGGGCTATCTCGCGCGCGGCAACGACGGCCACACGCTCGTCATGGTGGCGATCAACTCGCTGACGATGCTGGTGCTCTACGGCCTGCTGGGCGGATTCCTGCTCGGCGTGGGACGCCTGCCGGTGCCGTGGCAGGCGCTGCTGCTCTCGATCGGCATATATGTGGCCTTGCCGCTGGCGGCGGGCTACGTCTCGCGCCGGTGGATCGTTGCGGCCCGAGGCGAGGACTGGTTCCGGGAGCGCTTCCTGCACCTCCTGACGCCGGTCACGATCGTGGCGCTGCTGATCACGCTGGTGCTGCTGTTCTCCTTCAAGGGGGATGTGATCGTCGCCAACCCGCTGACCATCTTCTGGATCGCGGTGCCGCTCTTCATCCAGACCAATCTCATCTTCTGGTTGACCTACGGCCTGGCGCGGGTGTTGAAGTTGGGCTATCGGGACGCCGCGCCCTCGGCGATGATCGGCGCGTCGAATCACTTCGAGGTCGCCATCGCCACGGCCACGATGCTCTTCGGGCTCTCCTCGGGCGCTGCGCTGGCCACGGTCGTCGGCGTGCTGATCGAGGTGCCGGTCATGCTGCTGCTGGTGCGGATCTGTCTGCGGACCCAGGGCTGGTTCGCGCAGCGGGAAGGGACCCTCTCCGGGGAGCTGGCGCGGAATGAACGCTAGGGTGGCGATCGTCGTTTTGGCCGCGGGCGCGGGGCGGCGCTTCGGGAGACCCAAGGCGCTGGCCGAGACCGAAGGGCGCGCGTGGCTCGAGGTCGGGCTGGCGCGGGCCGCGGAGGCGGGGCTCGATCGGGCCACGATCGTCGTGGGCGCGCGGGCGGAGGAGGTGCTGCGCCGGTTCGCCGGCCTGGTCGTGCCCGGACTGACCCTCTCCTGGGTGCGCAACGAGGTGTGGCGCGAGGGGCGGAGCACGAGCATTGTGCGCGGCCTGCGGGACCTGGCCGGCGACGTGGACGGGGCGCTGCTCCACTCGGTCGACCATCCCGACGTTCAAGCACGCACCTTCCGGCGCCTGATCGACCGCTTCGCAGAGACCGGCGACGCGCCCGCGCGGATCATCCTGCCCGTGACCGGCGGACGGCGCGGGCACCCGATCCTGATCGGCCGGGCCGTCTGGCAGGAGATCGAGCGCCTCGGCCCGGACGAGCCGCTGCGCCGCGTCGTGCACCGCGACGACGCGCGGCTGGTGGAGGTGGCGGTGGAGGATCCGGGCATTCATCGCAACCGCAACCGGCCTCTCGAGGAGGACTGACCCGTGCAGGGCCGCGGCTCGCGAGCAGCCACGCCGCACGTGCAGCCTTGTGCAGCCTTGCATGGCTCAGCCCCAGCGCGCATCATGAGCACGGTCGTCTGGGCACACACGGGTATGTGACCCGGCCGGAGCGGGCCGGCACAAGGCGTGGTGCCCGCGGATACCTGCCGAGGTGCGCGCATGAAGAACGTCACCGAGATCAACGAAGCGGTGCTCGAGCGAACGGTGGAGCGCTGTCGCGAGCGCGGGATCGTGATTCCCACCTTCGCCCAGATGCGCGATCCCAGCACCCTGCCCGACGCGATTCTGGCCCGCTTGCAGGCGGTCGGCCTCTGGGACGTCGACCCGCTCAACCTGTTCCGCATCACCTGGAAGAACGAGCCGCGCGAGCACGGCGGCCTGTTCGCCGACGGCAACTGGATCGAGTTCCCGCCCGAGCTGACCGGCGTCGCGGCACGCATCGTGGGGTTGGTGGGCAAGTACTTCCCCACCGGGTCGCACAAGGTGGGGGCGGGGTTCGGCTGCCTCGTTCCGCGGCTGGTCGCGGGGCAGTTCGATCCCACGCGCCAGCGGGCGGTGTGGCCGTCGACCGGCAACTACTGTCGGGGCGGCGCGTTCGACTGCGCCCTGCTCGCCTGTCCGGCGATCGCGATCCTGCCCGAGGAGATGAGCACCGAGCGCTTCGAGTGGCTGCGCGAGATCGGGACCGAAGAGGTGATCGCCACCCCCGGCTGTGAATCGAACGTCAAGGAGATCTACGACAAGTGCTGGGAGCTGGTGGCCGCGCGCGGCGATGAGATCGTGGTGTTCAACCAGTTCGCGGAGTTCGGCAACGCGATCTGGCACTATCACACCACCGGCACGATGATCCGTGAGTTGTTCGAGCGCCTGCGCGGGCCGCGCGATCGCCTGGCGGCCTACGTGAGCGCGACCGGCTCGGCCGGCACCCTCGCGGCCGGCGACTATCTGAAGACACGCTATCCGGCCACGGTGATCGCGGCGGTCGAGGCGCTGCAGTGTCCCACGCTCCTGCTGTGCGGGTTCGGGGGGCATCGCATCGAGGGCATTGGCGACAAGCACGTGCCCTGGATCCACAACGTGCGCAACACCGACCTGGTGATGGCCGTGGACGACGAGGCGACGATCCGTCTCATGCGCCTCTTCAACGAGGAGGCCGGTGCCCGTCACCTGCGGGCGGAGGGGCTGTCCGCGGAGCTCATCGAGCAGTTGCCGCTCCTCGGCATCTCCTCGATCTGCAATCTGCTGGCGGCGATCAAGACGGCGAAGTACTACGAGCTGGGGTCTCGGGACATGGTCTTCACGCCCCTGACCGACTCCATGGAGCTCTACGCCTCGCGTCTGCGCGAGCAGACCGCGCGCCACGGTGCGTACCAGGCGGAAGAGGCGGGGCGGGACCACGCCCGCTATCTCGAGGCCATCGACATCGCCCACATGCACGAACTCGGCTACTACGATCGCAAGCGGCTGCACAACTTCAAGTACTTCACCTGGGTGGAGCAACAGGGCCGCACGGTGGAGGAGCTGCGCGAGCTCTGGGACCCCGACTTCTGGACCGCCACCTACGCGCAGGTCGAGGCGTGGGATGAGAGGATCCGCTCGTTCAACGAGCGCGTGGGGTTGCTCGCCTCCTTGTCCTGAAGCGCTTCTACCTCCTCAGCAGCATCACCTTGCGATCGCCGAGCCGCTCGGCGCCGGAGCGCAGACGCATCAGGTAGAGCCCGGAGCCCACCGGGCGCCCCGCGGCATCGAGCCCGTTCCAGTGCAACCGGCCTTCCGCCAAGGCCTGCGCCGAAGGGAGGCTGGCGATCATGCGCCCCGTGGCGTCGTAGATGCGCACCTGCACCTCGGCCGGACGGCTCAGCCGGTAGTGGATCTGCGCCCCTGCGGGCCCGACGACCGGTGACGGCGCGCAGTGCAGGCGCGCGCAGACGAGGCGCCCGTCCGACAGGCCGGGCTCCTCATGCGCTACATCCATCAAGAGACCCAGCTCGGTCACCACCAGATCGTCGACGTACCAGCCCTCGCCGCCGGTGTTGCCGTCGCTGCCGAACCGGAAGCGCAGCCGGACGTCGCTGCCCTCGAGGTCGGCCAGATCGAGCGTCACCTCTTCCCAGTCGTGACTGCCCGAGAAGAAGGGCGTGCCGGGTGCGAAGGGACCCTGATCGCCGGCCCGCACCGTGTGGGAGTAGCCTCCCACCGGGATGATCTGCTCCCAGGGCCCACCGTCGGCGGAGATCTCCACGAGACCGCCGTCATACCCCGTGCCGGGGTAGGCGCCGCTCTCCTCCGCATCGATCCAGTGCCAGAAGGTGACACTGGCCGCGAGGCCGACGGGGAACTGCGGCGATTCCAAGGCGGCGTCGAGGAGGTTGGCGTAGTCGCCCGCGCCGGCGTCCCCGCACTTCCAGCTCGTCGTCCCGCCGGCGGTGTGATTGCGCTGGGTCGACATGTGCCACTGGTCCCCGTACCCGCTCGTCACCGGATAGTGCTGCCAATCGCCCGGCCCGCTCTCCATGTCATCCTCGTAGGAGGTGATGAAGGGCGCCACGTGGAAGACGTACAACTCGCCGGGCGCCCCCGGAGGATCGGTGGTGATGTTGCCCCCTTCGTCCGCGGCCAGCACGTAGTACTGCACGGTCGTTTGGTGGGGCTGGCCCGGGATGTCGCCCTGGTAGACGTCGCCTCCCTGGGGGGCCATCGGCACCGGCACGAAGCTCTGACCCGGAATGCGGTAGCAAAGCGTGGTCTCGGTGAGCGCGCTCATGTCCGTGATCGTCGACTCGATCTCGTAGGGGCCCACCGTGTTGTCGGTGGAGGGGTATTCGGTCGTATCGGTGATGTGGGGACCGGCGGTGTCGGTCAGCGAGAAGTCGACGGTCGTGGTGTCTCCCACCACAATCGTCACGAGGCCGGACGTGTCGGGCGCGAAGCTGGGATGGTCGACCGCCACCCGGAAGTCCCCGGCGATCACGTATCCCGAGTAGGTCCCATCGGCTCCGGTCGTCATCGTGGCCCCGGCGCCGATCACCGTGATCGTGGCGTCGGGCACCGGCGTCCCGCCGGCCGTCGCGTTCGAGACGGTCCCCTGCAGGATGCCGCGGTCGTAGCTCTCGGGCACCATGGTGAGGTCGCGCACCGTGGGGGAGCCGGTCAGCTCCACCTCAATGGTCTCGGCATGGTAGCCCTCGGCCTCGAAGAGGAGGGTGTAGGTGCCGGCGGGGGCAAAGATGTGATAGCGGCCGTAGGGCCCGCCGCTGCTGTTGGTCTCGTCGTGCTCGAAGGGCACGCCCACCATGGTGATGGTCGCCTCGACCGGATCGCCGGTCACCGCATCGGTCACGTTGCCGCACAGCGGAATGGGGTCCTCCAGGAACCAGAGCACGCCGGGGAAGACCAGCGCCGCCTCGGCCTGCGCGCTGCTGTAGGAGGGTTGGAACTCGCTCGCCGTCTCGATCAGATAGGCGCTGGAGCTGAACATGGCGAAGTGCCACTGCTGGTGCTCGCCCTCCGCACTTGGCGCGCGGATGCCGCCATACCCCGAGGCGGAGGAGAGCGCGGAGGCCACATTGATGTAGTACGCGTCGAACGGATGGTTCCAGCAGGCGTAGCCGTGCAGGGCCTCACGCCCGTAGGAGTGATAGTCGAGGACCTTGTCGAAGCGCTGATCGTACGTCCAGGCCATCAGGGTCTGGGTCTCGGCCTCGGAGGCCGGGCTGGGGCCCTTGTACGTCTCGGATCCGGGGCTCGAGCTCCCGCTGCACTCCCCGTACCAGCCCTGCGGGTAGTTGCGGTTCTGATCGACCCCGGTGCCGCCGGGGAAGGGGTGCCGGTTCTTGCGCCACCAGTTGTCGTGGTAGTAGCAGTACTCGTAGCCGTCGGGGTTCCACACCGGGGCGACCCAGATCTCGTACTCGTCGACCAGGCCGGTGATCTGCGGATTGCTGCCGTAGAGCGTCGTGAACTGCTCGATGGCATGCAGCGCAATCACGGGGGTGACGAGCTCACGGGCGTGGTGACAGCTCACCAGCGCGAACGAGGGCTCGTCCTCCTCCAGGCCGACGTTGTCGGAGATCTTGAGGGCGTACATGTGACGCCCTTCGTAGGTCGGCTCGAGCCCGTACGCGGCGGTCAGGTCGACGAACCGGCAGATGGAGGGAAAAGCCGCCGCGGCGTCCTGCATCTCGGTGAGGATTTCTGCGAGATCCGGATAGCCGGGGGGAACCGCCTCGGGATCGAGGCGCGCACCCCACCGCTGGGCCTGAATCTCGGCGAACGGCCGGCCGGGGATGGTCGCCACGGGCACGTGGCCCTGGTCGGCCAGGTCGGCCAACGTCTCGGCCGAGGCAATGATCTCCAGGCTGTCGTCGGTGATCGAGCCGTGCAGCACGTCCAGGCCGGCGTCGAGCCAGGCCGCGGCCAGTGCCCGGGCGTGGGGTGATTCGAACCGGGCGCGAATCAGCGTGTCGGCGGAGGCGGGGGCGGTCAGCAGTGCGATGACCAGCGAGGCGATCAGAACCAGGGACGGGGTTCTCATGGCGGCGGCTCCCTTGGTGTCGGCAGGCCGTCCAGACATCGACGGTCGGTCCAAGCGTGGGCCATTCGACGCCGGGGAAGGGGCCTGCCCCGCGTGTGTCCTGTGCGGAACATCGATCGATCAACGATTAATGATGACACGCCGGTGGGAGGCGGATCAATCTCCAAGTGGCATATCCTATCGGTGTTTGGGATATCATGCGGCGCAAGGGGGCCCCGGGACGCGATGCGCGGCGCCTCCGTCGGAGCTGCCGGCCAGGGCGACCATCCAGGTGGAGGTGCTCGGTTAGCAGTTGCCGGCGAAGGGATTCCGCGTCAGGGTTAGATTGGCTCATGCGGGGACGTGGGAACACGTCACGCTACCCGATTCAACCCAAAGGGATAGGCAATGCGATGGATACGACCGACCGGATCTACCGAGACCTCCAGCAGCATCTAGACCCTAATCAAGCGTGATTCTAAGGCCAATGGGGAGAAAAAGCTCGAAATGCCTCT
>CAZPGB010000063.1:0-33561 GCA_964585945.1 uncultured bacterium
CCGAGCTGCTGGGCCTGGCTGCCTCGACGGTCTCGAAGCACATGGCGATCCTGCGTGACGCGGGACTCGTCGAGAGCCGCAAGCAGGAGCGATGGGTTTACTATCGGCTGGCGAGTGGGCCCCGAGTACCGAAGATCGTCGCCGAGGCCAGGGAATGGGCCTTGCGCCACCTGGCCCAGGATCCGGCTGCCGTTGAGGACCGAGACTTGCTCAAGGACATCTTGCGTCGAGTTCCCTCGGAGGCGTGCCAGGGCCGAGCCGTCGCGCCCGGGAGGCGTGCTGCATCAGGAAGCACATCGCCGTTGCCGGCGTGCAGCGGAGCCCGACAGCAGCGCGGCGCCATCGGCCGATCCAACGCATCCAGGGGAGCGAGTCCCTCGTCGTATCTAGGGAGGTCGCGCTCGACATGGCCAAGGAAGCCTGCATCACGAAGCAGCCCCAGGGGCTCGGCTTCTTCGAGAAATACCTGACGGTCTGGGTCCTGCTGTGCATCGGGGCCGGCATCCTGCTGGGCCGCGTCGCACCCGGCGTGGCTCGCACGCTTGATGGGCTGGCGATCTACGCCGACGGCGCGCCGGTGGTCTCGATTCCGATCGCGGTGTGCCTTTTCTTCATGATGTACCCCATCATGGTCAAGATCGACTTCGCCGAGGTGCTCAAGGCGGGGCGCAGCGCTCGCCCGGTGGGCCTGACGCTCGTCGTCAACTGGGCCATCAAGCCCTTCACGATGTACGCCATCAGCCTGCTCTTCCTGGGCGTGCTCTTCCGGCAGTTGATCGGCGCCGAGGCGGTCGATCACGTCAAGCTGCCCCTGGGGCTCGACTTGCCCGTCGGCGCGACCTACGGTGCCGGCCGAGTGGAGCTCGTCGAGGGCGTGCGCATGCTGGCGGTGCCGCTGTGGCGCAGCTACCTGGCCGGCTGCATCCTGCTGGGAATCGCGCCGTGCACGGCGATGGTGCTCGTGTGGGGCTATCTCGCGCGCGGCAACGACGGGCACACGCTGGTGATGGTGGCGATCAACTCGCTCACGATGCTGGTGCTCTACGGCGTGCTGGGCGGCTTTTTGTTGGGCGTGGGCCGCCTGCCAGTGCCCTGGCAGGCCTTGCTGCTCTCGATCGGCGTCTACGTCGCGCTGCCACTGGTGGCCGGTTACCTCTCGCGCCGCTGGCTGGTGGCCGCGCGGGGGGAGGCCTGGTTCCGCGAGCGGTTCCTGCACGTGCTCACGCCGGTCACGATCGGCGCGCTACTGGTCACGCTGGTGCTGCTCTTCTCCTTCAAGGGCGATGTCATTCTCGTCAATCCCCTGACGATCCTGTGGATCGCCGTGCCGCTCTTCATCCAGACGAACCTGATCTTCTGGCTCACCTACGGCCTGGCCCGGGCGATGAAGCTCAGCTACCGCGATGCGGCGCCCACGGCGATGATCGGCGCCTCGAACCACTTCGAGGTAGCCATCGCCACGGCCACGATGCTCTTTGGCCTCTCCTCGGGCGCGGCGCTGGCCACGGTGGTGGGGGTGTTGATCGAGGTGCCCGTGATGTTGCTGCTGGTGCGGATCTGTCTGCGGACGAGCGGGTGGTTTTCCCAGCGCGCGTAAGCTATGCGGTAGCTGGCCACAGTGGGTGGTGAGTCGGAAGATTCTGCCGCCGAAAGAGTCCCTGAGCGGTGAGGAAGAGCTACCCGGCGAGAGACCTCGATGCCGCTCAAACCCGTCGGGCCGCTGCCCGGTCAGCGAAGATCGCATACCCGCACGGCATCAGGAACAGCGCGACCAGCACCTCCATCAACAGCCCGCCGACAGCCCCCACCGCCATCGGGCGCAGCATGTCGCCCCCCTGCTCAATGGCCAAGGCCAGCGGCAGGAATCCGACGACCGTGCAAATTGTCGTCATCACGCGCGGCCGCAGGCGGATCTTGGCGGCGTCCACGACCGCCGCCGCGGGCGCGAGTCCCCGGGTGGTCTGCAGCTCGCGGGCGAAGGTCAGCAGGAGCACGCCATCGTTGACCGTGGCCGCGATCACGACCAGCACGCCGATGGCCACCGTCGCGCCCAGCGGCAGGCCCGTCAGGAGCAAGATGAACACCATGCCGGCCAGGCTCACGGGCATGCTGCCAAGGATCAGCGCCGGGAGCCTAAGGCTGTTGAATTGCACGGCCAGGACGACGAAGGCGAAGAACACCGCAAACGCCAGAACGAGCAGCAGCGTGCGTGTCATCTCACCCATCATCTGGGCCTGCCCACCGTAGACGATCTCGTAGCCCGGGGGCCAGGTGCGCTCTCCGAGGGCCCGCTGCAGCTCGCGCAGGGCCGGCCCCACGCTCACCCCAGAGACGTCGCCTTGCACGATCACCTGCTTGACCTGGTCCTCGCGGATGATCTCGACGGGCCCACCCCCCGAAGTCACGCGGGCCACGTCGCCGATCCTCACGTAGTTGCCGTGCGCACCGCGCAGAGGCAGTTGCTCGATGTCCTGCCGCGAGCTCAGATCGCTCGCGGGCACGACCAGGCGAATGGAATAGTAGCGGTCACCGGCGCGATAGCGGCTGACCACCGTGCCGGTGATCAGGGCACGCAGGGTTTCGGCAACGTCGCGCACGGAGACCCCCAGATCCGCGGCCCGTTCGCGGTCGATGCGCACCTGGTACTCGGGCTTGGTCATATCCATCGAGATACTGACGTTGGTGAAATGCTCCAGGCTGTTCATCGCGGAGAGCGTCTGGCGCGCCAGATCGTGGAGTATCGCCACATCGGGCCCCTTGATCTTCACCTCGAGATCGGCGTCGCCCAACTTGCGGATGCCTTTGACCTTCATCTGGGAGACCATCGCCTTCCCGCCGGGCATGGGCACGCCGGCCACGACGGGTCGCAGGTGCTCGATGAACTGCCCGGTGCTCAGTCCGCGCTCGTCGCGGGGCACGAGCTGGATGTTGATCTCGCCTTCGTTGGCGACCTCGTAGGTGTAGAGGCCCCACACGCGCCCGCCGGCGAGCGTGAAGCGGCTGGCGACCAATGAATCCCCTGCAATGCGTTGCTCGATCTTTCGCAGGACGCCATCGGTCTCGGCCAGGGCGGCCCCCGTGGGCAGCTTGGCCTTGATCATGACGCGACCGTCGTCCATCTGTGGCAGGAACTCGCTGCCCAATCGTCCCGCGAGGGCGGCCGCCAGCAACAGGACGAGCCCGAACGCGCCCAGGACCCACCCGCGGTGGCCCAAGACGACCTGCAGCGCGTGGCCATAGCCGTCGGTTGCGCGGGCCAGCAGTCGCTCGAATCGCGACGTGCGGCCGGCGTGCGGCCGGTGGCGGGCGAGAACGGTGGCCGTGAGCATCGGCGTCAGGGAGATCGCTACCACCAGGCTGACGACGACGATCCCCACGATCACCAGAATCAGTTCCCGGAAGAGCAGCTGGTCAGGCCCGGGACGAACAGGAAGGGCGCGAACAGCGCCACGAAGGAGAGCGTTGCAGCAACGATGGCCGGACTGATCTCCGCGGTGGCGGCCACGGCCACGGTTCCCGCCGGTTGCTCGGGCGCCAGCAGCCGGCGCCGGGAGATGTTCTCGATCACCACGATCGAATTGTCGAGCAGCACACCGATGGCGATCACCAGTCCGCCGAGGGAGAAGATGTTGAGCGAGAAGCCGGCAAGCTTCATCAGTCCGAAGTTGAGGACGAGCGTGGTGGGCAGGGCCAGCAGCAGCACCAGCAGCTGCCGCCACGACCCGAGGAACAGATAGATGATCAGGATCACCAGCAGCGCCGCCTCGAGAGCCGCGTTGCGGACGCCGCGCAACGCCGCGTTCACATAGTCGGCCTGGTTCTCGACCATGCCGAGGTGCAGGCCGGCCGGCAGTGCGGCCTCAAGTTCACGGATGCGGGCGCTGACCGCCGCGGCCACCGCGACCGTGTTGGCGTCCGCCTGCTTGAGCACGCTCAGCTTGACGCACGGCTGTCCGTCCAGACGCGTGATGACGCGAGCATCCTCGTGGGCGTCGGTGACGGTGGCCACGTCCGCGAGCCGCAGCATGGCTGTTCCGTCGCGCATCAGGACGATCGCGCCGATCTCCTCCAGGCTGTCGTACTCACCGGCCGTGCGGGCGATGATCTCGCGCGCGCCGGTGGTTACCCGGCCGCCGAACATGTCGAGGTTCTCCTCGCGCAGGCGTTCGAGCACGCCCCCCAGCGTGAGGCCATGCTTCTCGAGCGCCTCGGGATCCAGATGCACACGAATCTCGCGCTTCAGTCCGCCGACGATCTCGGTCCCGGCCACACCGGGTACGGCCAGCAGCCGATCCTGCAGCCATTCATCCGCCCACGTGCGCAGTTGGACCAGGTTCCAGCGATCGCTGCTGGCGGTCAATTGCACCACGGGAAGCTGGGAAGGATCGGCCTTGATCACGACCGGAGGCTCGATGTCCGCCGGCAGCTCGCGCGCTACGCGGGCCATGGCCGCCAGGGCATCCTGGTGGGCGACCTCGACCGGTACGCCGTACTTGAAGTTCGCCTGCAGCGTGTACATGCCCTCGATGCAGGAGGACTCGAGATAGTCGAGATTGTCCACCGTGGCCATCTGACGCTCGATCGGGTCGGCCAGATTCTTGTCGATCTCCTCCGGTGTCGCTCCGCGCCACCAGATGTGTACCTTGATCAGCGGGTAGGTGACGCTCGGCAGGAAGTCGACCGGCAGGTGCCAGAGACCGTAGAGGCCCACGACCGCGAGCGCGACGATGATCGCACTCGTCGCGACGCGGCGGTGGACGGCGTGCTCGGTCAGCTTCATCGGCGGTCTGTTCCTTGCCCTGGCACCGGGCGCTGGACGGGCTTCTTCTCGGCCGCTTCGCCGGAGGCGTCGGCTGGAAGCACCCTCACAGCGGCGCCATCCTTCAACCTCTCCTGGCCGGCCACGACCACCTGCTCTCCGGCACCGATCCCACGGAGGATCTGGACGCGTGCGCCCTCCTCGATGCCGGGCGCCACGATGCGCCGCTGGGCCAGGCCGCCATCCACCACGAACACCACCAGCGGCCCGGCGGGGGTCGTCATGACGGCGTCACGCGGGATGACGATCGCATCGTCGACCTGCGCCAGAGGCAGCCGCAAGCGGGCAAACATGCCGGGCAGCAGGGCAAGCTCCGCGGGCAGCTCGATCTCGAAGGTCCGCGTGCGCGTGCGTTCGTCGAGGTAGGCATAGACGCGGACGATCCGTCCCTGGATCTGCCGGCCGGGATAGGCGTCGAGGGTGACCGCGACCGACAGGCCTTCCTGCACGCGGGTTGCATGGCGCTCGGGGACCGCCGCGCGGATCACCAGACTGGACGGATCGTAGAGCTCGATCAGTGGTGTGCGCGGCGCGACGTAGTCGCCCTCCCTGACCAGCACACGCGAGACGATCCCGCTCCAGGGCGCGCTCAGGTTGTAGTCCCCGGCGCTTTCCTCGGCCCGGATCAACTGGGCGCGCGCGCGCTCGTAGTCGGACCGGGCCCGATCGAGCTGTTCGCCGGCGAGCGCATCGCTCTCGACGAGTTGCCGCGTGCGGCGCAGATTGTCCTCCTCCTTGCGGACCTCCTCGCGCAGCGATGCGATCAGCGCGGCCGCGCCCTCGTTGCGTCCGATGGCCAGCAGGGGTGTGCCCACCGAGACGCGATCGCCCTCCCGCGCATGCAGGCTGGCCACGGGCCCCTCGGCGGGCGAAGCCAGCCTGGCCAGACGATAGGGCTCGACCGAGCCGGTCAGCTCGAGGATCTCCGCGATCAAATCGGTGGTCGCGGTGGTCACGCGAACCTGCGGTGGCGGTTTCGTGCGCCCCGCCTCCGGTCCTGTCGACGGGCCCTGCCTGAGGAGGAACGCACCGGCCGCGACCACGAGGACGGCGGCCACGAGGAATCCGATCCGTTTCATCGAGTGTTCCTCCCGGGTGCCTTTCGTGAGGAGAGCGTCTCCGGTCCGGGCTCTCCGGTGGCCAGACGCAGATCGGCCCGCGCCGCGTGCAGCTCAGCCAGCACGCCGTAGTAGTTCGTCTGCGACTCCAGCAGGGCGGCCTGCGCATCGAGCACGTCTAGGACGGCGCCCTTGCCGAGTTCGTACTTCTGCTGCTCGATGCGTAGGGATTCGTGAGCCTGCTCGATCGCCTTGGCCAGGGCCGCCACGCGCTGGCGGGCGGCGCCGACATTCAGCAGGGCCGTGGTCACCTCCAGGCGGATCCTCCGTTCGAGGCTCCGGAGCTGCTCCTGGTCGGCGGCCAGGAACGCGCGCTGCTCGCGCACCCGCGCGGCGATCCGCCCGCCCTCGAAGAGCGGCAGCTCCAGCGCGAGGCCGATGCGGCCCGTGTCGTCGAGCTCCTCACCGGCTCCGGTCCAGTCGCCCACCGCCCAGCGCCCGCCGTACGAGCCCTGCAGCAACAGGTTGGGCCAGTGGTCCGCGCGCGCGGCATCCAGACTGCGGGCCCGGGACTCGAGCGCGCAGCGGGCCGCCGCGTAGTCGGCACGCCGGGCGAGGGCCTGATCCAGGGCGACGGATGGATCGGGAAGCTCTGCCGGGTCTGGGGCGCGCAGCGGTCCCTCGAGAGTGACGGACTCGCCGTCGAGACGGGTGCCCAGGAGTCCCGCGAAGGCTTCGCGTTGCGCGGCGAGCCTGGCTCGTTCGCGCACCAGCTTCTGGTCCACGTCGGCCAGCCGAACCTCCGAGCGTAGTCGGTCGACCGCGGCCGCCTTCTGCGCGGCGATCAGGGCGTCCACGCGCCGCAGGTGCTCCTCCATCGTGTGGCGTGCGAAGACGAGGGACTCCACGACCTGTTCCTGGGCGAGGATGTCGAAGAACAGGCTCGTGACGCTCGCGACCAGCGCGGCCTGCGTGCGCTCCACGCGGTGACGCGCCGCGTCGGCGAGGAGAGCGGAAGCTGCCACGCGGTTGGAAAGACACCCTCCGGTCATCAGGGGCAGGCTGAGGACGAGATCGCCCGCGACGATGTCCCGGCTCAGCACGGCCGGATCGCCCGGCTGCCGGACGGGCAGCAGGCGCTGCTCGTCGAGGTGGTGCGTGTAGGCGCCGGCCAGTCCGAGCCGGGGCAGGCGCTCGGCCGCGGCCTGCTCGCGGCGAGCCTCGATCGCGGCGGCTTCCCAGGTGCTGGCCGCCAGGTCGGGGTTGTGGGCGAGGGCCAGGGCGACGGCTTCAGTCCGGCTCAATGGCTCACCGGCTGCGTCGGTCGCGGGCGCCGAGTCTGGCCGATCAGCCCGAGGCGGTGATTGGGCAGCAGCATCGTACCCGGCCGAGGGGTGGTTCGGCGGCCGGGATGCGCGCGTGTACCCGGCATAGGGATCGGTCGGCGGCAGCAGAATGCAGCCTCCCAGGGTCGGGACAGCCAACAGGAGCCAGAGCCGATTCATCGTCGCACTCCACCACGCCCGCAACGCCGGCAGGGTAACGGCGGTACGCCACCCTGCAGGACGCTCCGATCAGTCTGCGGCCAGCGGAGACACCCCACCGTCGCCGCGTGTCGCCTGTCGCTCATGCTGTTACAAACGGGCGGCGTGGCCCGATCCCCCGCGCCAGTGGGGTGTACCCGCCGCCGGCCGCGTCCGGACAGAATGGTCTTGAAGGTCGGGTGGGGAATCCTATCTACTGGTTTCCGCTGGTGCAAGCCGGGCCGTGGACCCGGGGGAATCGATGTCCTTGGGTAGCCGGCTGTAGCAGGCACCATTCGTTGGGTTTGTGGCACTGATGCCAACATGGACTTCTGAGGGAGACTCCCTGGTGGGCAAGCAGAAGAAGCCGCGAAAACGCGGCCACAAGAAGAAGAACCGCAAGCGCCGCCGGAAAGGCGCTGTTGCCGCGACCGGCCCCACCGGTCGTGGCGTAGCGTCCCCCCCAGCGCGCGGGGCTGCCCCGACGGCTGTCCGCGCACCCGAAGGCTCCGTGCTGGCGGCCCAGCTCAGCGAAGCATTGAAAGAGGGGCGCCTCCGGCGCGCGGTGGCACTGGCCCGCCAGCTCGGTGAAGTGGAGGGCATCGGCGAGCAACAGATCGCTCTCATCGCGGATGCCTACCGCCGGCACCTGCGTGAGCTCGTCGAGCGGGGACATCACGCGAAGGCGGCCGGGGTGTTCGCCCGGCTCGAGGCGGATCGTCCCGAGTGGGTCAGGCACTTGCCCGAGGCCTTGCGAATCGAGTTGGAGCTCCGGGGTACCTCTGCGAGCCTGCTGGCCGCCTATGAGACCGAGAGCGGGACCCGGGGGGTGGTGGACCGCTGCCTCCCGGCGGTGCTCGAGGACGTGCGTGCCCTGGCTCGTCATCCGTTGCTGCCCGAATCCCACGAGCTGAAGCGGCAGGCCGCGACGATCGCGCGGGCCTGGCAGGCTGTGGAAGCCCGAGAGCCCCGGGCCGCCGACTTGCTGCGTGAGATGAAGCGCGCCGTCGGCCGCCGCTCGCCGCTGGTCGATTGGCGGCTCTTCGTACAGGCGGTGGCCGACTTCTACGCCGGCCGGGCTGAAGAGACCGATCAGGCCCTCCGGCGCGTGGCCGACGGCGGAGCCGTGGCGCCCATGGCGGCGATCCTCCGCGAGCTCAACGCCGGGCAATTGCCGCAGGGCCGAGCGGCGAGCCTCGTGTCCACCGCGATGTCGGGTGATCCACTGCGGATGAGGCTGTCGGAGATCGATGCCCTGGTGGCGGCGAGGAAGTGGAAGGAGGCCGCGAGGGCGCTGCACCGTTTGCCGAAGGAGCGCAGGGAGCTGCGCGACCGGCCCCAGCTTCAGCGTTTGCTCGGGGCTTGCTACGTCGGGCATGCCGGCAAGGAGGTTCCGTCCCCTGCGCTTGAAGGTGGGCAGATCCCTCTGGGTGGCCGGGAGGCCGTGCTGGTCTTCATGAGTGCGCTGGGCTTCGATGAGAGCGATGACTGGGAGCATTTCCTCCATACGCAGGGCGGGGGCCTTGCACCCATCGAAAAGGCCCTGGTCTGCGACCGCATCGCCAGCCGAGTCGTGGATGAGAGTGGCCGGTTTCCCTTGCGCCGTGGTGGCCGGGATCGGCAGGGATTCAAGGAGGCCGAGTCCTGGTGGAGGAGGAGCGTAGAGGCGCATCCCCTGCGCTCGACGTATCAGCACTGGTATGCGGCGGCGCGCCCCGTCGGCGCGCTGCAGGCCGAGAAGGTCATGCAACGTTGGCACGAGGCCCTCCCCGAGGACGAGCAACCCTTGAGCGTTCTGGTGCACTCGTGCCGGGCGCGTGGCGTCTTCCAGAAGGCCGCCGGCTATTTCCGCAAGCTCGACCGCCTGGCCATGGGCCGGCCCGACGTCGAAACGCTGCGGGCCTTCATCACCGCCGACGAGGCCGCCCGGCACCTGCGATCAGGCCGTCACCGGCGGGCGGAGGAGGCCCTGGCCGCGATCGCCGCAGAGCAGGAGTCCTTTGCAGGCCTGGTCCGCCACGTCTTGGCGTGCATTCTGGAAATGCGTGACGGAGACCCATCGCAAGCCAGGGAGGATCTCCTGCGCGCCCGCCACCCGCTTCTCATTGCCACGATCGCCCAGGGGTGCCATGAGCGCGGCCTGCCCGAGGCCCGCGCGGTAGTGGACACCGTGCGCCCGCAAAGCCACGACGTCGAGATGATGGCGGCAGACTTTCACCAGCTCACCCGCGCTCGCGATCCGGTTTGGGGCGCTCGGCGATCCGTGGTCTTCTTCGTCCGCGTGGTGCCGAGCCTGGGGCGGACGACCCTGGCCTCCGAAGCTTTGCGGGACTGCCTGGATCACGTTCTGCGCCTGGATCCCGGCCTGAATTCCCGGCCCTGCTTCGAGCTCGCCAACGCGATCACGGCCAACGGCATTCGCCGGCGCGACGAGTTGTGGCCGGTGTTCCTGTGCTACCGGGCCCTGATGCTCAGGTCCGGGGCCATTCGCGTGAGTCAACGCTGGATCCATCGGCGCCGGCAACGCATCCGGCGCTGCCTGCGCCTGGCGTGGCAGACTGCGTCGGAGCGGGGCAACAGTGAACACCTGCGCCTGGTCGAATCGATGGCCGAGCGCGTTCTCGGGGCGTTCGACCGAAGCGCAATGAAGCCGCTGCCCGACCGTGTGGTCGAGAAGGTCGTCGCGGACGAAGGCAATCTCGACCAGGACCGCATCCCGCGCCGCAAGCCGCTGCTGGGCGGAACGGGGAGATCCGCGCGACCGGGCCGGCCGAGGCAGGCGCCGCCGGAGCAGCCGGGGCTCTTCTAGCAGGCGCCGCCCGAGGAAAGGAGATTCAGGTGCCCTGTCCCTACCTCACTCTCGCGGTGGCCGAGACGGCCACGAGCGGAGAGATCCGCGAGGCCTACTTGCGGGCGGCGCGAGCCCATCCGCCCGATCGCGAGCCTCAGCGGTTTCAAGCGATTCACGAGGCCTACGAGCGCATCCGGGACGAAGAGGCCCGGGCGCGACTGAAGCTCTCCGGTCTGCCGGCCAGTGAGCTGACCGGTCCGCTGGCCGACCTTGTGCCCGGCCGGCCGGGAGAGAGGAAGTCCATCGGCAGCGACCGCTGGCTCGAGGCGGCCCGGGTGCGGGTGGCCGAGCGGGCGGAGGCACAGCGGGCGCAGACCTCGCCGAAAGACGATCCCGCGAGCCTGCTCGATGAGCTGCTCAGCGCGATGCAGGGCGGGCGGATGCCGGGCATGCCCATGCCGTGGGATGAAGGAGATCTGCCGTGATCGATCAGCAGCAGGGCGCCGGCTCGCCACAGACCGATTGGCGCGAGGCCCTGATGGGCCGATTCGAGGCGTGGCTGCAGGAGGTGCCCGAGCCGCCCGCTGCGCCGCCCGCGCCGGCGCGCGAGGTACCCGACCTCTATTCGCTCCTCGGCGAGCTCGCCGCCCTCAAGCAGGAGGTGCGCATGCAGGCCCGCGCCGTTCACGGGGCGACGCGAGCGGCCGAGGACTCGGCCGAAGCACTGCGCGAAGCGCTCGCGGGCCGGGAGGATGAGCTTGCCGGCCTGGCCGAGAACCTCAAGAGCATGATTCCTGCCGCCCGCCGCGACGCCCGGGCGAGTGTGCTCGTCGAGCTCGTCCGCGTGCGCGAGAGCCTGGAGCGTGTCTGCGAAGCCGCGGATCGGAGCTCCCTGCCGAACCGGCCGTGGCTCGGGGCGGCCCGCAGGCAGATCGAGAAGATGGCGCGGGCCGTGCGCCTGGTGCTCGCCGAGGCCGACGATGCCTTGCGACGCTTGAACGTGGTGCCGGTCGTGGCGGTGGGCGAGCCGTTCGACTCCCGGACGATGCATGCCGCCGGCCGCAGCGCACAAGGGGCCCCGGGCACGGTGACGACCGTGTTGCGACAGGGCTACCGTGCGGGCGATGGGCTGCTGCAGCTTGCCGAGGTCATCGTGGCCGCCGGCGGCGGGGTGGGCTCCGCAGAAACGAACGACTTGGAGCAAGAACACAACGGGGCGCAAGGGCGCCCGGTTGGGGAGGAACCGTGAGCGAGGAACCGATCATCGGGATCGACTTCGGGACGACCAACAGCGAGGTGGCGATCTGGACCGGCGGCAGGGTCGAGGTCGTGGAGGAGGAGGGGCAGGCGATTCTGCCCTCCTTCGTCGGTTTCGATCCGGCGGGCCGGTTCCTGGTGGGCGCCGAAGCCCGCAACCAGTACGCCCTCTATCCCGATCGCACCGTGCGCTCGGTCAAGCGTCGCATGGGCAGCGAGGAGAAGATACTCCTGGGCGAGGGGGCCTATGCGCCCCAGGAGATTGCGGCGATGATCCTGCGTGAGCTCAAGGCCCGTGCCGAGCGCCGGCTCGGACACCCGGTGCAGAGGGCGGTCATCACCGTGCCCGCGCAGGCCTCCGACGCCCAGCGGCAGGCCACGCGCGATGCCGGCCGCATTGCCGGGCTGGACGTGGTGCGGATCGTGAACGAACCGACCGCCGCCTGTCTGGCTTACGAGACGGCGAAGGAGAAGGGCGCCCGCACGGTCCTGGCCTTCGACCTGGGCGGCGGCACCTTCGATGTCTCGATCGTCCGGGTCGAAGACGATGTGATCGAGGTGCTCACCAGCCACGGGGACAATCACCTGGGTGGCGACGACATCGACGCGCTCATCGTGGAGTGGATCCGCAGCCGCCTGCGGGGGGACGGTCTGCCCGAGGGCGCCTATGAGGGCAAGCTGACCTGCGAGGCGGAGTACCGCATCACCGAGCTCGCCGAGCGGGCCAAGATCCACCTGTCCGATCAACCCTACGCCAGCATCACTGCCGCCAACCTCCTCGCCGCGGGCGGCGTCGAACTCAGCATCGAAACGCAGCTCGGACGAGCGGACCTGTACCCGTTGTGCGATCCCCTCCTGCGCCGCATGCGCGGCGCGGTCCACGAGGCGCTCTCCGCGGCTCGGATGCTTCCGGGTGCCATCGAAGAGATCATCCTCGTCGGTGGGGCGACCCGGATGCCGGCGGTTCAGGAGCTCCTCGAGGACGTCTTCGGCCGTCGCCCGCGACGCGATGTTCATCCGGAGCTCGCCGTGGCCTATGGCGCGGGCGTCATGGCCGCGCGCCTGATGGGCGAGGATCAGCGCAAGGTCCTGATCGACATCACGCCCTATACCTTCGGCACCTCCGCCCTGGGGGAGGTGGCCGGCGAGTTTTCGGAACACCGGTTCGTGCCGGTCATCACGGCGGGAACGCCTCTGCCGGTCAGCACGGCGGAGTCCTTCGCCACCGTGTCCGACCAGCAGGAGGCGGTCGACGTGCAGATCTTCCAGGGCGAACACCCGGATGCACGGGAAAACCTACTGATTGGGCGGTTCCTCATTGAAGGATTGGCGCCCGTGCCCGCGGGCAATGAGGTGCTGATCCACATGGCCCTCGATCTGGACGGCATCTTGCGCGTGACGGCCACCGAGAAGAGCACCGGACTCAGCAAGGATGTCAAGATCGAGAACGCGCTGGCCAAGCTGAGCTCGGAGGAGATCGAACGCGCGCGCACCACGGTCTCGGCGCTCTTCGAGGAGGGAACGTGTGTAAGCGGCGCGGCGGAGGCCTCCGGAGCGGGCGACGTGACATCTCCGGGCGATGGGGACGACGACAGCGGTCTGGCCCGGCGGCAAGCAGCCCGGCACCTCATCAAGCGGCTGGCCGACCTGCGCGCCCAGATGGACGAGGTAGATCGCGGCGACGCCGACCAGCTTATCGCGCAGATGAAGACGGCGGTCGAGTCCGGCGATCAGGAGGCGATCGCGAAGCTCACGACCGAGATCGAGGACCTGCTCTTCTACCTGGAGGTAGAGGCGTGAGCGAGATGCTCGGTCTCGACCTGCGATGCCCTACCTGCCGGCGGAGGATCGAGGGTGAAGATCACTGTCCCCGCTGCGGCACCGGGATGGAGATGCTGCGCCGCATTGCGGCCGAGGCTGAGCGTCTAACCGGCGAGGGATGGAGCCGGCTGCGCGCCGCCGGCGGAGAGACCGCCGGGGCCAGCGCGGCTCTGGCAGTCTTCGAGACGGCCTTGCGACTGCGCGACACGCCGGGGGCGCGCCAGGGCCGGGTCGTGGCGCTGGCAGCCTGCGGCCGCTTCGGCGAAGCGGCCGGGCTGCTCGCGGCGGAGCAGGGACCGGGCCCAGATGGAAGGGGCCCGACGTGGCCGCGCTGATCGAACGGGCCTATCGGCTGCAATCCTGAGGGACGGCCCGGTGCGGATCGGGGACCGCTCTCACCGTCGCAGCATCGCTTGTCCTTCTTCCCGCTCCCGCAAGGGCAGGGATCGTTGCGACCGATCTTGGGCCCCTCCCTTCGCTGAGGGATTGGAGAGAGCTCCCCGCCGATCGGGCCGGGGCCGGCGCCCCCTTGCCGGGATGCGGGTGTCTTGACAGCCACACCCCCCCGCGAGGTCAAAGGCCTTGCGATAGGCCGCTTCCGCCAGCTCCAACTCCCCTCGCAGCCCATGAACCTCTCCGGCCCAGATACGAATCCACGGATCGTCTGGGAATCGCTCGAGATTGGCGCGCGTCTGCAGCAGGGCTTCGTCATGTCGGCCCTCCTCAGCGAGGATCACCGCCAGGTCTCCCAGGAAGGCCGCGGGGTTCGTCACCTCGGCATAGCTTCTCGAATGGGCGATCAACTCGTCGATCCTGCCGGCCTTCCCGAGGGCCCACGGAAGGTCGTCCAGAAGCCAGTTCAACGGGTCCTCCCAAGGTGGGAGCTGGGCGGCGAGTTCCTCGAAGCGCTCGGGGTGGTCTCCGATCCAGGCCCGCAGACTTCGTGCGAGGCGCACGCTGTCGGCCAGTGGAATCTCCGGCCGATGCAGCACGCCTCTGGATGTCTCCTTTTCCTCAACCACCGGCGCAAGTCGCCTGGCGACTTCCTCAATGCTCAGGGTCTCGTCGATCTCGATCGCGTGCCAGTCTGTCATCGGTCTTGAGTCCTTTCATCGCGGACCATTCTACGCGGATCAGGAGCGGGCACCAAGCCTGGGCTGCGTGCAGGCAGCATTATCGGCCGCGTGTGCGCAGGGCGGGTTGCGGGCCAGGGCAGCAGGACTGGACGTGGGCGGCCCGCTGCTACCCCTATTCTCGGCGTGCTTGTCGCACTGGCCCGCGGAGTCGCACGTGCCGTCGTTGCCGGTGAGCCACACCCACCCGCGCAGTCGGGGCCCAGACGGCATCCCGGCCGGCTGCGCAAGAGCCCGAAGAGCACCTCGCGCTGCTCGGGGTTCAGCACGGCCTTCTCGGCCAGAAGCTGCTCGACGACCAGCGCCTGCATGCGATCCTGCCCCGCCATGATCTCGGCCCGCTTGGCAGCGATCGCGGCGGTGTCGGGCGGTTCGGCGGCGATCAGCTCGATCAGCTCGGTGCGCCGGGCGTCAAGCTCCGTGCAGATCGGCCGGGCTTTGGCGCGGAACTGCGCCCGCAGATCGCCGAGCGCGCAGCGCTGGTCTTCGCCGGCCTCCAGGCAATCATGCAGGACGCGGCAATCGCGGCCTCCGGGGCCCGCCGCGTCATCGCCCGCCGCACGGCTGCGCAGGGCCCACACCGCCAGGCCCGCAAAAAGCCCGGCCAGGCTGTCGATGCGCGTCAGCGCCGTTCGGCACGTGCATCCAGCATGCACGTGCCGGGCGACGGCCTCCCGCGTCTCGGGGTCCAGGCGACCCTGGGCGTGAGCGTCAGCAGGGGTTGTATGTCTCGGCGGCAACTGCGTCGGCCGTGGTGAAGTGGTGGCGGCCGTCCGCAGCCACGTTCTGGACGTAGTGCCGACCACGCAATTGGATACGGATCCTCGCCCTATGTGCGCCGCACATAAGTTATGTGCGCCCAGGAGGATTCCTCTCCAAGCGCCGCCAGCACCTGATGGCCGCCGACTTCCTGCCTGCAACTCGAGGAAGTCCGTGTGGACCAGCACAAGCATCACCCGTGGACTTTCGCCGGCAAGTTTGCCGGCGAAAAGGAGGGCCATGTTGACACAAGCTGTCTCTTGTGCTCTTCTTCCTCCCATGAGCAAGACGTTCAAAGACATCGAGCCTTCGGCGCCCCTCGTCGATGCCGGCTTCCGCTTCGGCGACCGCGGCACCCACACCAGCCGCACCATGATGCTCGCCGAGCTCTCCGACCTCCTGGCGGCCGTCCCGGCGGAAGCCGATCGTGCCGCCTACGCCGCCGCAATCGTCACCGACAACGCCCTCGGCAAGCCGACCACCGCCACGCGCCGGCTGACGAACCAGCGCATGGGAGAGCTCTACGGTCTCGACGCCGCGCTGCCGCTCTTTCGAGTTCTCCGGCGCCTGTGGTCTACTGACGAGCCAGGCCGCCCCCTCCTGGCCCTCTTGTGCGCGTTGGCGCGCGATCCCCTCCTGCGTTCAACGGCGCCCGTCGTGCTGGAGCTTCCGGTAGGGATTGAGCTCACCCGCGGTACGCTGCTGCACGCGGTCCGCGAGGCCGTGGGATCTCGACTCAACGAGTCCATTCTCGACAAGACGGCTCGCAATGCCGCCAGCACCTGGTCCCAGGCGGGGCATCTCGAGGGAAGGGTCCGCAAGCTGCGCCGGCTTGTCAGCCCCACTCCCGGCTCTACGGCCCTGGCGCTCTGGATGGGCTCGCTCGAGGGGCTGGCCGGCCAGCAGCTTCTGAGGTGCCGCTGGGTGCGGGTGCTGGATCGGTCCGGCACGGCGTTGATCGATTCCGTCCTCCAGGCCAAGCAGCTCGGACTGATCCATGCCCGGATCGGCGGCGGCGTGACCGAGATCGACGCGGGCATGCTGGACGCAGCACGAGGAGGACTCTAGCCATGGGGAAAATCGAGGACCTAGCTGCCGTCTACGAGCACCACATCAGCGCCCCTTGGCAGCGCACCGTTTCGGGTGCCCAGCGAGTGATGATGGTCGTCTACGAAAAGGAGCTGGAGCGCACGGTCCGCGCCCGCATCGGCGAGTTCGAGCAAGCGACACGCCGCAGCGGCCACGGCTGGAAGCTCGTCGATTGCACGCGCTGGTTCGCGGAGTGGATGGCCGCCGACGAGTACCGCGACGCCTACTTCGCGAATGCATCGCTGCTGGGAATGAAGCTCGAGGGAGAGTTCAAGCATGCCATGAGTGCAAGACTGGCGGAGGAGCTGGAGCGGACCGACGGCGACACCGTCGTCATGCTGATGGGGGTCGCCTCGTTGTACGGCTTCATGCGCGTCTCCGAGCTGATTCGGGGCGTTGAACAGTCTATCCGCGGGCGGCTGGTGGTGCTCTTCCCGGGCAGCAAGGATGGAAACAACTACCGTCTGTTGGACGCCCGCGACGGTTGGAGCTACCTGGCGAACGGCATCACCCTCCATGGCGCAGGAGGTCTGGCGTGAAGATCCACGAGATCCTTGATCGTGATCCCCGAACAGCGCGCTTGGCCAACGATGGACAGGCACGTATCACCGACCGCCGGGACGAGAAGGCGATGGCCGAACTACGGGCCGAGCTCGAAACGTTCGTTTGCGAGGGGCAATTCGGGGATGCGATCCAACGCATCCTGGACCGGTTCCTCGCCAACCTCGGCCACACCAAGCAGGAATCGGCCTGGGTCAGCGGGTTCTTCGGCAGCGGCAAGTCGCACCTGCTCAAGATGCTCGCCCATCTATGGGTGAACACACGCTTTGCGGATGGCAGCACGGCGCGCAGCCTGGTCGGCAAGAGGCTGCCGGACGAGGTTGCCGCCCAGCTCCGCGAGCTCGACACGCAAGCGCGGCGCACGGGGCGTCCGGCGATCGCGGCTGCCGGCACGCTCCTGGGGGGCAGCGTGGACATGGTGCGCCACACCGTGTTGTCCATTCTGCTACGCGCGTGCGACTGGCCTGAGCAGTATCCCCAGGCCATGTTCTGCTTCTGGCTACGGGATCAGGGCTGGCTCGACAGCGTGCGCGCGGCCGTGGAGTCGAGCGGGCGGGAGTGGCTCAAGGAGCTCCACAACCTGTATGTCAGCCCCCATCTCGCCCGCGCCCTCATCCAGGCCGACCCCAACTTCGCGGCCGACGAGCGAGCGGCCCATCAGGTGCTCCTCCAGCAGTTCCCGCAACTCGTGACCGACATCACGACCGCCCAGTTCATCGAGGCCGCCCGCAAGGCGCTGGGCAATGGGGCAGGGCTCCCGCTCACGATCCTCGTCCTGGACGAGGTCCAGCAGTACATCAGCGAGGCTCATGACCGCGCGTCTGCGATCACCGAGATCGCGGAGGCCGTGCAGACTCAATTCGACAGCCGGGTGATGTTGGTGGCCGCCGGGCAGTCGGCGCTCTCCGCTGGGACCCCGGCCCTCTTGTGGCTGCGTGATCGCTTCAGGATAGCCGTCGAGCTGAGCGATGCCGACGTCGAGGCCGTGACGCGCAAGGTGTTGCTGGCAAAGAAGCCGAGCGCGATTCCGCATGTGCAAGCAATGCTGGAGAAGCACGCTGGCGAGATCGCGCGCCACCTGCAGGGAACCAAGCTGGGTCAGCGGACGGAGGATCGCCGGCAATGTCCGCAGGACTACCCACTGCTCCCCACGCGGCGCCGCTTCTGGGAGGCCTGTTTTCAGGCGGCGGATGCAGCCGGCACCCACAGCCAGCTTCGCTCGCAGCTTCGGATTCTCTACGACTCGCTGCATGCCATCGCGACGGACGATCTTGGGGCAGCGATTCCAGCCAGCGACCTCTTCAACGCCCTGGCGCCCAGCCTCGTCAATACAGGTGTCCTGCTCAACGAGATCAACACCCGCATCCAGAAGCTCGATGATGGGACCGACGAGGGCTGTCTGACCCGTGACCTGTGCGGCCTGGTCTTTCTCATCAGCAAGCTGCCGCGCGAGGAGGGCGTGGACCTGGGCGTCCGCGCCAACGCGGCCACGCTGGCCGACCTGATGGTCACCGATGTGACCAAGGACTCCGGCCCGTTCCGCAACCGCGTCGCGCGAATCCTGGAGAGCCTCGCAGAGGATGGCCGCCTGATGAAGGTGGGCGATGAGTACCGCCTGCAAACCACCGAGGGGGCCGAGTGGGATCGGGCCTATCGAGAGCGGCAGGCAGCTCTGCGGCAGAGCGAGACCGAGATCGCGACCCGGCGCGATCACCTCTTCGGTCACCAGGTTCAGCAAGTGCTCGAGGGGATCAAGTTGAGCCACGGGGAATGCAAGCTCCGCCGCGGGCTGGTCCTCCACACCGGGAGCGAGGGGCCTCGCGCCGCGGGTGATGCGGTGACGGTGTGGCTGCGCGATGGGTGGTCGTGCGCCGAGAAGGACGTCGTCTCCGATGCGCGCCGCGTGGGGATGGAGGACGCGACGCTGCACGTCTATCTGCCCAAGCGGAGCGCCGACGATCTCCGGGCGCGCATCGTCGATGCCGAAGCCGCGCGGTTGGTCCTCGACCACTACGGACTTCCCACGACCGACGCCGGGCGCGAGGCCCGTGAGGGCATGGAGAGCCGGCGGCGGGCTGCCGAGGCGAACCGCGACGAGATCGTGCGCGACGTGCTCCGCGCCGCCAAGGTGCTGCAGGGCGGTGGGTCCGAGATCTTCGGGGAAGGTCTCGCCGAGAAGATCAAGGCCGGCGCCTATGCCTCGCTCGATCGCCTCTTACCGCGCTTCGGCGAGGGAGATCATCGCGCGTGGGAGGCAGCGGTGAAACGCGCCCGCGATGGATCGGACGAACCGTTCAAGGTCGTCGGGTGGGATCAGCCGACGGAGGAGCATCCGGTGGCGAAGGAGGTGCTGGGAACCGTTGGTGCGGGCGCGCGAGGCAGCGAGGTCCAGAAGGTGCTCAAGTCGGCCCCCTTTGGATGGCCGCAGGATGCCATCGATGCGGCGTTGATCGCACTGCACCGCACGGGTCACCTGAGGGCCACGCGCAACGGTCAGCCGGTCGTGCCCGGGGCGCTGGATCAGGCGGGGATCAAGTCGGCGGAGTTCCGGCCTGAGAAGGTGCGCTTGACCGCGACGCAGCGCATCGCCCTGCGCGGCCTGTTCGCCAAGGGGGGCATCCAGACCAAGAGCAACGAGGAGGAGCGGCAGGCGATTCCCTTCCTCGACGAGATTATTGGCCTGGCTGGACAGGCGGGTGGAGAGGCTCCGCTTCCGCCGGTGCCCGACACCAAGATCATCGAGGATCTCAGGCGTCTCTCCGGCACGGAACAACTCGCGGCCATCCTCGACGCCAAGACCGGACTCGAGGAGCGGATCGAAACGTGGACCCGACTCGCCCAGCGAGCCGACAGGCGCCGGCCAGCCTGGGAGACGGCCGTGGCCTTCCGGCGTCATGCGGAGGGCTTGCCGATCGCGGCGGAGGTCGGGCCAGAGCTCGATGCAGTCCACCAGCAGCGGTCGCTCGTTGACGAGACCGACGCGGTGTCCCCGCTGGTGGCGAAGTTGGCGGCGGCGCTGCGCAAGTCGCTCACGCGCGCGCACGCCCAGCTTGCCGATGCCGTAGCCCAGGCCGAGGCGGAGCTGGCTGCAGACGGGACCTGGACGCGCCTCGAAGTCCGCGCGCAGACGGAGATCCTGAGAGCCGTAGGGCTTGATGCACCGCCGGCCCTCGAGATCGCGAGCGATGGCGCCCTGCGAGACTTACTGGACGCGCGCCCGCTATCGGCGTGGTCGGCAGCGATCGACGCGGTGCCCCAGCGCACGGCCAAGGCCCTCGAGGAAGCGCTTCAGCGACTCGAGCCAGCCCAGGGAGGGCAGCAGACGGTGACGGTGACGATTCGCCGCGGAACGCTGGCGGACGAAGCCGCCGTCCGCGCGTGGGTCGCAGAGCATGAGGCCAAGCTGAAAGAGGCGGTGGCGAAGGGCACGGTCATTGTGCGGTAGGTGCCGAGGGAGGTCGTTGTAGACCATGAAGCTGGCGAGCTTGTCCATCACCAACTACCGGGCACTCAGGGATGTGGCAATCCCGCTATCACACTTCGGCTGCCTTATCGGCGAGAACAACTCGGGCAAGTCCTCGTTTCTGCAGGCGTTGGCCCTGTTCTTCTCCGGCACTAAACTGGCTGTCAGCCACTTCTTCGACGAATCCAAGCCTGTCCGTATCGCGGTGACCTTTGAAGACATCACCAATGCGGACTTGGCGCGATTGGCTGATGAACATCGCACGCGCGTTGCGGGGATCGTCAAGAATGGACGGCTTGTCCTTGTCAGGGCCTACGACACCACTGGCAAAAGCTCGCTGGTCTACAACACGCTCACGCCGAATGACTCCCGATTCTCCGCAGACAGCATAGCCGCCCTTGTTAAGAGCCAGCGAGCAGGCCAGGCATTCGTCGACAGGGTGGTTCAGGCGTTCCCGGAGCTGCATGGTGTCGTCACTACGACCATGAATCAGGATGCCGTGAAGCAGAAGATCCAGGAACTCTCCGACTCCTTGCCCGACGATCAGAAGACTGCCGCCGATCAGCCTTTGCCGACGGGCATCGACAGAAGCATCGAGCCGATGTTGCCTGACCCTGTCTACATCCCGGCGGTGAAAGACCTTGCTGACGACATCAAGACAACCGAGAGCACCCCGTTCGGAAAGATCCTAGCCATCCTTCTGCAAGCCGTCGAGTCGAAGTTGCCGGACACCCAACGGCTTTTCGAGGAACTCAACGCCAAGCTCAACCGCGTTCAGCAGCCCGACGGAACGGTTGTGGACGATCGGCTCGACGAGGTGAAGCTGATCGAGTCCACCGTAGAGAAATACGTCCGCGAGAGTTTTTCCGACGTGGCACTCCGCATCACGATCCCGCCGCCGGAACTGAAGACCGTATTCTCGTCCGCCCGCATCTACGCCAATGATGGTGTCGACGGCTTGATTGATTCCAAGGGCGACGGGTTGCGTCGTGCAATTGTCTTTTCCATCCTGCGGTCCTACGTGGAGCTCAAGGCGAAACTCGTACCCGTTGTGACGCCGGTTGAAGAAGCGGCTCAGGCAGCCGAACCACCGCAAGCACAAGCGGAACCCGCTCCGGCATCCTACCTGTTGCTGTTTGAGGAGCCGGAGTTGTTCCTCCATCCCAAGGCCCAGCACATTCTCTTCGACGCCCTTCGGGTCTTCGCCAAGGAACACCACGTTCTCGTTACGACCCACTCCCCGATGTTCTTCGGTCCTGGGGCGACCGAGACGTTTGTCAAGCTGCGAAGAGTGTCGGATGCCTCGATAGCACCCAGGCCATTCACGCAGGTCCAGCCGGTTGACCTGTCCGACATGACCGCCAAGGATCAGTTCCAGATCATTTGCTACGAGAACAACAACGCCGCCTTCTTTGCGGATTCGGTCGTCCTAGTCGAAGGAGACAGCGATTACCTGCTCATGCCACACATCGCCAAGACGCTTGATCCCTCATGGGACGTGACGAGAGTACCGGTAGTCTTTGCACGGATCACGGGCAAAGGCAACATCCGGCGTTATCGAGAGTTCTTCACCAGGTTCGGGGTGCGCGTACCGGTGATCGCCGACCTTGACCTGCTGGTCAACGGCTTCGACCACATCGCCCCCGACAATGCCGTCAAGACAGCAAGAGACACTCTGCTGGCAAAGGTCGATGAGTTGATCGTGCCGGATGCCAACGGTCCATCCGCGAAAGAGGCCAAAGACGCCCACGATTCCGGTGAACTCCGGGGCCTGTGGCGAAGGGTCAAGGAGTCCCAGGCGAAACTCACGGCGGGAGAATGCACCCAAGCAGAGCATGATGCAGCAGTTGAGGCGTTCTTCGCATGGCAGCGGAAGTCAGACCGTCTCGCTGTACTCAAGACCAACTCGGACGCACAGATGATCCAGCTGAAACACGCGTTGTTGGAGGTGCTACGGACGGCCGATGTGTACGTACTCGAGCGCGGTGCAATAGAGCAGTACTATCCCGACACCGTCACGGGAGTGGATAAGCCGTCGCGTGCCCAAGACTTCTGCTCCAAAGTGGCCACGCGCGAGGCGATTCTTGCCTGTTGCGGGCAGCAAACGGTGAAGCACGAGGGTTCCGAGACAATCGGCAATGAATTCGACCTCATCTTCCGAGGGATTTTCGGCAAATCGGAAGACGACGAGGATGCGCTTGTTGGCACCAACAGCATGCAACGGACGGCGCTCCGCGCCGCCGCTGATGCTGGGCGGTAGGAGGCGGGTACGCGTGGAGTTCGAGCAACTCGTAGAGCGCATAGGCGTCTTGCACGCCCTCCTGGGCGCTCAGGCGGCCAAGGCGGTCAACGTCTGCCTGACGGCACGCAACTGGCTGGTGGGCAGGCACATCATGGAGTACGAGCTCCGGGGGGCCGACCGGGCCAGGTATGGAGAGCGTCTCTATGAGGCCCTCTCCGAGAAGCTGGTGGGCGTTCTGGATAAGTGCTATACGGCTAGATACTTGCAGCTCTGCCGCCAGTTCGGCGAGGCCTATCCCCAGATTGCGAAATCGCTGATTTCGCAATCCGGCAGCCTGCCCGCCTCCGCGAAATCACTGATTTCGCGATCCGAGGAGGCCTGGGTGGGCATGGCCAACGGTCCGACCGCGCCCCCCAGTGTGCCCGCGGAGGTGCTCCTGTCCTCCTTGTCGTTCACTCACTTCGTCGAGCTCCTGAAGATCGGAGAGCCCCTCAAGCGGGCGTTCTACGAGATCGAATGCATCCGCGGCACGTGGTCGGTGCGAGAGCTGCGGCGCCAGATAGGCAGTCTCTACTTCGAGCGCTCGGGGCTGTCGCTGGACAAGCGAAAGCTGGCGCAACTGGTGCAGGCCCAGGCCGACCAGGCGACCCCGGGGCTGGCCATTCGCGATCCGTACGTGTTCGAGTTCCTAGGCCTGAAGCCGACCGAGGTCATGCACGAATCTCATCTGGAGGAGGCGCTGCTGGGCCGGCTCAAGGAGTTCCTGCTCGAACTAGGCCGCGGCTTCTGTTTCGAGGCGTCCCAGCGGCGGATCCTCATCGGCGGCGAGCACTTCTTCGTCGACCTGGTCTTCTATCATCGCATCTTGAAGTGCCACGTGCTGATCGAGCTGAAGACCAGCGGCTTCAGCCACGAGCACCTGGGCCAGCTCAACACCTACGTGAGCTGGTTTCGCGAACACGAGATGAGTCCCGGCGACAATCCGCCGCTCGGGATCCTGATGTGCACGGATCGCAACCAGGCGCTGGTGCGATTCGCGCTGGCTGGGATGAACAGCCAGCTCTTCGTATCGAAGTATCAGATCGAGCTCCCGGACGAGGCTCAGATGCAGGCCTTCCTTGAGGAACAGCTCCGAGAGCATCAGGGAGAGTCGGAGCGACCCTGAAGCTCCCGTGCAGAAGGGCAGCCAGCATGGCCCATCCCCTACCCAACGACCTGCGCAACCAGCTCGGCAGGGCCATCGCGGCCGCGCGGCGCGAGGCCGAGTCCGGGGCGCGCAAAGCACTGGAGGCCTTGGCGGTCGACCACCACGAGCCCCATGGCTCGATGTCGGCGACGCAGCGTGCGCTGCGCAACAGGCTGCGCGCCCGCGGGCGCCAGCTCGGCGATACGCGCGACAAGGTGCGCGGGACGCAATCCATCGACCGCCTGGTCCACGAGGTGGCCTACGAGCACTGGCACCGGATGCTCTTCGCCCGCTTCCTGGCCGAGAACGGGCTGCTGATCGAGCCGACCTCGGGCGTCGCCATCTCCATGGATGAGTGCGAGGAGCTGGCGCGCGAAGCGGGCCTGGACCCCCGGGAGATGGCCGCGCGCTTCGCTCAGGATGCGTTGCCCCAGATCTTTCGCACGGGCGATCCGGTGCTCGAGGTGCCCCTCGCCCCCGAGACACGTCAGGCGCTCGTGCGGTTGCTCGATGGGTTGCCCGGCGCTGTCTTCACCGCCGACGATGCCCTGGGATGGACCTACCAGTTCTGGCAGACCGAGAAGAAGGACGCGGTCAACAAGAGCGGCGTCAAGATCGGCGCCGGCGAGCTGCCGGCGGTCACACAGCTCTTCACCGAGCACTACATGGTGCTCTTCCTCTTCCACAATACCGTCGGGGCATGGTGCGCGGCGAAGGTCCTGGCCGCCCGACCCGAGTTGGCCGAAACGGCCGCGAGCGAGGAGGAGCTGCGCCGCTCCGTGCGCCTCTCGGCCGAGGGTGGGTACGACTTCGAGTACCTGCGCCTCGTACGCCAGACGCGCGAGGGGGACGCCGATGACGCCCCCTCCGGCCCCTGGCGCCCGGCGGCCGGAGCATTCTTCCGCTGGCCGCGCACCGCCAAGGAGTTCAAGATCCTCGATCCCTGCTGTGGCAGCGGGCACTTCCTGGTTGCGGGTTTCGACCTGCTCGTTCGCGTGAGGATGGAGGAGGAAGGCCTCACGCTGGGTGACGCCATCCGCGCGGTCTTGAGCGACAACCTGTACGGCCTGGAAATCGACCCCCGCTGCACACAGATCGCGGCCTTCAATGTGGCGCTGGCGGCCTGGAAGCTCGCCGGTCGGCCCGTCGATCTGCCGCCCCTGCACATCGCCTGCTCCGGACTGGCCGTGGGCTCGACCAAGAAGGAGTGGCTCGCGCTCGCCGGCGATGACCTGCGGCTGCGCGGCGGCATGGAGCGGCTCTACGACCTCTTCGAGCAGGCCCCCGAACTCGGATCGCTGATCGACCCGCGCGCGGTCGAGCGCGGATCGGCCAATCGCGATGCCTTCGAAGCCGACTTCGCGGAGCTGCAGCCGCTCTTCGAGCGCGCCCTCGCGCGTGAGCGCAGAAGTGAGGACCATGCCGAGCGGGCGGTGGCCGCCCAGGGCATGGCCCGCGCCGCGGAGCTGCTGGCAGGCACCTACACGCTCGCCATCACGAACGTGCCCTACCTCGGGCGCGGCCAGCAGAACGAGATCCTCAAGGCCTTTGCCGAAAGGCATCATGTGGAAGCGAAGGCGGACCTCGCCACCATCTTCGTCGCGCGCATGTTCGGCTGGTTGGGCCAGAGCGGCACGATCGCCGCGGTCACGCCGCAGAACTGGCTGTTCCTCACGAGCTACAGGAAGCTGCGCGAGAAGCTGCTGCGGGAGCGGACGTGGGACCTGGTTGCTCGGCTTGGCGCCGGTGCTTTCGAGACCATCAGTGGCGAGGTCGTCAACGTCGCGCTGCTCATCCTCTCCGCCGGCAAGCCCGCCGAGGATGCCATGATGGGCGGGATCGATGTGTCGGCCCCGCGGGGGCAGCGGCCGATCTATGCGCGGGAGAAGGCGGGGTTGTTGAGGGGGGAGGGGGGAGTGGGTGCGAGTGCCCAAGCAGGGCACCGCCAGAACCAGGACATGCGCATAGGATTCGCGCCGAAGGCGGGCGTGCGGCTTCTCGCGGACCATGTTGAGATGCACCAGGGATTGGCGACCGGAGATCTGCCGCGTTTCGGATCGCGTTTTTGGGAGGTCCCCAAGCTAGGCGATGCATGGCTTCCTTGGCAGAGCACGGTTGGCTCAAGCTGCGAGTACGGAGGAAGGTCAAAAGCGCTGCTATGGGAGAACGGAAAGGGCCAGCTTCATGAGTTCAACGATGCTCACAAGCTGGTGCGCAAGAACACGCACCTAAGAGGAAGCCCCGTCAGAGGCCGAACAGGTGTTGTTGTCACCCAACTGGGTGATCTGCCGGTAACCCTGTATGGCGGCGAGCACTATGATGACAACTGCACCGTCATTGCCCCGCATCGCGCTTGCGAACTCCGAGCTGTTTGGGTCTATTGTGCATCGGGTGACTATGCCCGTGACGTAAGACATAGTGATGCCTCGCTGAAGGTCCCAGCTCACACACTTGGGAAAGTCCCCTTCGACCTCCCCCACTGGCAGAAGATCGCCGCCGAGAAGTACCCCAACGGCCTCCCCGAGCCCCAGTCCGACGACCCCACCCAGTGGCTCTTCCACGGCCATCCGGCCAAGGCAGAGCCTGCGGCAGCACTCCAGGTCGCCGTCGCCCGCCTGCTCGGTTACCGCTGGCCGCCCGAGCACGATCCCGACATGCGCCTGGCGGCCGAAGCGCGGGCCTGGGTAGTTCGCTGCGTCGAGCTCGCGGGCCACGCCGATCGCGACGGCATCATCTGCCTCAACGCGACTCGCGGGGAAGCCACGGCCGCCGATCGACTGCGCCGCTTACTGGCGGCAGCTTTCGGCGACGAGTGGTCGGCTGCGAAAGAGCGCGAGCTGCTCGCGGCTGCGGCCGGGGATGGCGCGCCCGCCCAGACGCTCGACGACTGGCTGCGTGAACGGTTCTTCGAGGAACACTGCAAGCTGTTCCACCATCGCCCGTTCACCTGGCACATCTGGGACGGGCGCAGGGATGGGTTCCACGCGCTGGTCAACTACCACCGCCTGGCCGGTCCGGATGGGCAGGGAAGGCGGACGCTCGAGGCGCTCGCCTACAGCTACCTCAACGACTGGATCGAACGGCAGCGGGCCGAGCAGCGTGAAGGTGCGGAAGGGTCGGACGCGCGGTTGGCAGCGGCGCAGGATCTGCAGGGTCAACTCGAGAAGATCCTCGCCGGCGAGCCGCCCTACGACCTCTTCGTGCGGTGGAAGCCCCTTCATCAGCAGGCAATCGGGTGGGATCCGGATATCAACGATGGTGTGCGCCTGAACATCCGGCCCTTCCTGAGAGCGGAGCTGCGGGTGGGAGGACGCAAGGGCGCCGGGATCCTGCGCTGGAAGCCCAACATCAACTGGAAGAAGGATCGCGGCAAGGAGCCCGAAAGTCTGCGGCCGAGAGTAGACTTCCCGTGGTTCTGGAGCTGTCCGGGAGAGGGCACCGCCCCGGAGCGCACGGACTTCCCAGGGGGCAAGTCGTTCGACGGTAATCGCTGGAACGATCTGCACTACACGGTCGCCTGCAAGCAGGCCGCGCGGGAGCGGGTCAAGGCGCGGGGAGGCACGACATGATCAGGCGCATGCAATTTGCCCGATTCAAGAGCTTGAAGGAAGCCGCACTCGAGCTGGGCTCGCTCAACCTCCTCATCGGAGCCAACGCCTCCGGGAAGTCAAACGTGGTTCGCGGATTCCGCTTCCTCTCCGATGCCATTCGAACGGATGTAGAGACGGCCATCGCTCCCTTGGGTGGGATCGAGGGCGCATTCTTCTGGGGAAAGAAGCAGCCGTCCTTCAGGCTGGAGATGGAGTACTTCGTCCCCGACCCGAGCGCGCCTCACTCGCGATCGGACATGTCCTACTCCATCGAGGTCAGCGAGCATGAGGGTCGCGCCAGTGTGCGTGCCGAGGAGCTTCGCATCAAGCGCGAGAGGCAAGAGCGAGGGCGCGCCAAGACCTGGATGAAAGCGAAGCTGGGAAAGGGCCAGGCGGTGAAGGACCCGGCCACGCTCACGCGGGAACCCTTCGACACCGGTGACCCGGGGGTCCTGGCCCTCAAGGCCATCGGGTTTCTCGATGCTTATCCGCGGATTCGCTCGCTGCGGCAGTTCGTCGAAAGCTGGCAGTTCCTCAGCGTCAACCTCGAGGCGGTTCGGGCGCCCAGGCGCGACAAGCGGGCCGTTGCGCTCGATTCCGACGCGTCCAATCTCGCCAACGTCTTGCGTACCCTGCGCGACGGCCCGGCGTACGAGGCGATTCTGCAGGACCTGCAGGTTCTCATCGACACCATTGGGGGTATAGAAACGGAGGTGGATCGGGGCCGGGTCATGCTGCTCCTCAAGGAAGAACCCTTCGCTGAGCCCATTGACGTCTTGTCGGTCTCTGATGGAACGCTGCGACTCCTTGCCTTGCTCACTGCCCTGCACCTGATGCCCGAGCACTCGCTCCTCTGTGTTGAGGAGCCCGAGCATGGGCTGCACCCACTCCTGTTCGGCACGCTGCTCGACGTCATTCGGCAACGCTGTCCCGCGGATGGCACGCGGCAGGTCGTCTTGACGACACACTCGCCCGACCTGATCGACGCCGCGGAGCCCCAAGAGGTGGTTGTCATCGAGCGGGATGCGGAGGGGCAAACGCTCCTGCGGCGCCCGGATCCTCACAAGCTGCGCAAGTACATCCACGATTTCCGGCTGGGTGAGCTGTGGCGCATGAGGCAGCTTGGAGGGGTGCCTCGATGACTCCTACGGGTCCAGAGCCCTGGCGAGTGGTGCTGATCGTCGAGGACGACTCGGACGGCAGGGCCTTGCGCCGCCTGGCACAGGCATCTGGCTTTGGGCAGTACGTGGACTGGCTGCCGGCCCATGGCATCGGGAACATCAAGCGCAAGCTGGACGCCCTTGTTCGACTTGCCGAGGACCGCTTCGATCCTGGGCAGGGATGCGTTGCGGTGGTTGTTGATCGAGACGGCAAGGACTGCAGGCGGGACGAGCCGCACCGAACGATCCATCAAGCCTGCGAGGCACTCAGGATCCCGTACATCGAGGCGGTGGAGAAACTCGAAGCTTGGTTCTTGGCGGATGCCGGGATCGTGAGCTGGTTGGGTTGGAAAGCGCGCCGGGCAACAGACAGGATCCACGATCCCAAAGCGGCTCTGTCCGAGGCCTTCCACCGGAAGACCAAGCGATCCTACGAACGTCGTTTGGGACGCACCCAGGTCACCGCCAAAGCCACCGGGGTGCAAGAGGCTCGTTCCCAATCCTGGGCGGAGGCCATCCGGCATCTTAGGAGATGCCCGGCAAAGCCGCGACGCAGCGGTGCCTCCGGAGCGGATGCCGCCAGTCGGCGCAGGAGAGCCCGATGAAGAGCACGCAACCATCCGTGCAAGTCACCCCGCTCGACCACCTCATCGAGCACCTCCGCGGGCGTGACGTCGCTCTCGACGGGCAAACGCGCCCGGTGGCGATCCTCTGGACGGATCCCCGCGAAGAGTGGCGCCCATTGATCGAGCTGCTGCGCGCGCGGCTCGAGGAGTTCCTCGTCCTTGGGGACTACGCTCCGGATGTGCGTACAGGCCCGGCGATCTGGATTCGGTGCCTCGTCGATCGCACCCTGGAGGAACCCACGCTGCCAGCGGATCGCGTGCCGATCGTCTACCTCCCGGGCGTTGCCCGCCAGGAGCTGCGGGCGGGCGAGGAGTGCCGGCCTCATCTGCGGCCTCTGGTCGAGCTGATGTTCCGCGGCAGGCTGTGGCTGCAGCACAACGGCAGCGATTGGACGGTGTCCGCGTTCCTGACCTCGCCGCGCGTGCTTGGCCTCGATGTCGCGCGCGACGGTGCCACGCTGGATGCCCTGCTGCGCGCCCTGCCCGAAGTGGCGCTGACCCCGGTCACCCAGCTCGCCGGACGGCGACTGGAGGCAAGTGACTTCGATTGCCTGCTGAGCGCCGACCTTCCCCGCGACGTGCTCCGCTGGATGGGGGACCCGGCCAGCACGCGGGCACGTCTGGGCGAGAACGGCTGGGGAGCCTTCTGTAGCCGTTGCCGCGACGAGCTGGACTTCGATCCCGAGACCGAGGCCGACGTGGTCGCCGGTGAGCGACTGGGCAGAGGCGAGGGACCCTGGGCCAAGGTCTGGCAGCGTTTCGCCGAATCCCCGGCCAGCTTCGGTGAGATCGCCGAGGTGCTGCGGCGCAGCCGGCCAGCGGACCTGGGGCTCTTCGAGGATTGTGAGCGCTGGCCCGATCTCAATGACCAGGACGAACACGCCGTTCGTGCCACGCTGGCAAGGCTGCCCGATCAGCCGCACGGGCAGGCGTGCAATGCCATCGTCGAGTTCGAGGCGCGCCATGGTCTCCGGCGCGAATGGGTGTGGGCGCGGCTCGGGCTCTCGCCCATGGCGTCGGTGCTCGCCCCGCTCAGCCGCCTGGCGCAGGTCGCCAGGTCCGCGCTCGGCGGCGGCACGCCGGACGATGTCGCGGCGACATACATCGAGCGCGGGTGGCCAGGCGATGCGGCGGCCTGGGAAGCCCTGGCCGACATTCCCGCCGCCGACGAACCAGTGGTTCGTGCCGCCGTCCGGCACCTGCTCCTGCCCTGGCTCGACGAGTCCGCCCGCGTCTTCCAGCAGGCGGTAGAGCGCTCGCCACTGCCGGCGCACGGGGATCAGCCCATCGTCGAGGCCGGTGACGACGGGTGTCTGCTGTTCGCCGATGGCCTGCGCTACGACCTGGGCCAGCGCCTGGCCGAGCGCCTGGAGGGGCGCGGGTGCCGAGTGGCGGTGAACCACCGCTGGGCGGCAGCTCCCACGGTCACCTCCACGGCCAAACCCGCGGTGACGCCGGTCGCGGATGCCGTGGTCGGAGAGGCGTTGGGCGAGTACTTCACACCCGCGATGAAGCGCCCCCCCAAGCCCGCCACGGCGCAGGCGCTCCGCGACGCGATTGCCGCCCGAGGATACCAGGTCCTTGGCGCGGGCGCCTTCGATGTCCCGATGTCCCACCCGGCCCGCGGCTGGCTCGAGGCGGGCGAGATCGACGAGCTTGGTCACAAGCTCGATGCGCGACTCGCCCGCCAGATTCCCGAGGAGCTCGACCGTCTGGCCGACCGAATCACCGGGCTGCTGGACGCGGGATGGAAGAGCGTGCGGGTGGTGACCGATCATGGTTGGTTGCTTGTGCCGGGTGGGCTGCCGCGGGTCGACCTTCCCAAGCACCTGACCGAGAGCCGCTGGGCGCGCTGCGCTGCCATCGCGGGTGAGTCATCGCCGGAGGTGCTGCGTGTGGCATGGCACTGGAACGTCTCGCAGGCCTATGCCACCGCACCGGGCATCGCCTGCTTCAACAAGAGCCCGGAGTACGCACATGGCGGACTGAGCGTGCAGGAGTGCCTGACCCCGGACTTGCTCGTGGAACGGACAGCGGAAGCCACGGTGTCTGCGCAGATCACGGCGGTCACCTGGCGAGGCCTGCGGTGCTTCATCGAAGCGCGAGGCTCAGGCGGACCGGTGCGAGCCGATCTGCGGCTTGCACGTCCAACCGGCCAGTCGGTCGTCGCCACGGTGAAGCCTTTGGAGACCGATGGAACGGTCAGTCTGGTGCTGAAGGACGACGAGCACGAGCACGACCAGCTCGTGCTGGTGCTCCTGGATCACGCCGACAAGGTCCTCGTGCAGAGGGCGACTCGGGTAGGAGTGAACTCATGACCACACCCACGATCACGATGGATCACCTCGATCAGATTGCCGCCGCGGCCTTCGAAGGCTATCTGGTCCGCAAGGATCTCGTGCGGCGCTACGCGCGGGAGTATCCGGTCCCGACCTACGTGGTCGAGTTTCTGCTGGGCCGGTACTGCGCCAGCACCGATCCCCGGGAGATTCAGGAGGGCCTCGAGGTCGTCGAGCAACAGCTCAAGGGTCGGACCGTCCGCACGGGCGACGAGGAGCTCTTCAAGTCCAAGGCCCGGGAGCAGGGATCGGTCAAGCTGATCGACATCGTTCGCGCCAAGCTTGACGCCCGCAACGACTGCTACGTCGCGGAGCTCCCCAGCCTGGCGCTCAGCGAGGTTCAGGTCGCGGATTCGATCGTGAAGGAAAACGAGCGCATGCTGACCGATGGGTTCTACGCGGAGGTCACGCTCGAGTACGACGCCCTGCAGGCCCAGGCCCGCAACGGACGCCCGTTCCGGATCGCCACCCTGCGGCCGATCCAGATGTCCAAGCCCGATGTGCTCGATGTCCTGTGCCAGGGCCGCGAGCAGTTCACCACCGAGGAGTGGCGCCACTTCCTCATGCGGTCGATCGGACTCGAGCCCGCGGCCCTGAGCGAGCGGGCGCAGAAGGTGGTCCTGCTGCGCATGGCCGCCTTCGTCGAGCGCAACTACAACCTGATCGAGCTGGGTCCGCGCGGCACCGGCAAGAGCCACATCTTCCAGCAGGTCTCGCCCTACTCGCACCTGATCTCCGGCGGCAAGGCCACGGTGGCCAAGATGTTCGTCAACATGGCCAGCGGCCAGCGCGGGCTGGTCTGCCAGTACGATGTCGTCTGCTTCGATGAGGTCTCGGGCGTCTCCTTCGACCAGAAGGACGGCGTCAACATCATGAAGGGCTACATGGCCTCAGGCGAGTTCAGCCGCGGCAAGGAGAGCATCCGCGCCGAGGGCAGCATCGTGATGGTCGGCAACTTCGACGTGGACGTCGAGCAGCAGCAGCGCATCGGGCATCTCCTGAGCCCACTGCCCAAGGAGATGCGCGACGACACCGCCTTCCACGACCGCATCCACGCGTACGCCCCCGGCTGGGACTTCCCCAAGCTCAATCCGAATGAGCACCTGAGCGATCACTTCGGTCTCGTCAGCGACTTCCTGAGCGAGTGCTGGAGCCGACTGCGCCAGACGAGCCGCGTACCGGTCCTTCACGATCGGGTCTTCTGGGGCGGTGCACTGAGCGGCCGCGACATCGAGGCCGTCAACAAGACCGTCTCGGGGCTCACCAAGCTCCTTTTCCCGGGCCCCCAGCTACCTATCTCGGATGAGGACCTTGAGTGGATCGTCCGGACTGCCCTGGAATCGCGGCGCAGGGTCAAGGAGCAGCAGAAGCGGTGCTTCAAGAGCGAGTTCCGCAACACACACTTTTCGTTCACGCTGGGGGTCGACGGCGTCGAGCAGTTCGTGTCGACGCCTGAGCTGCACAGCGACGAGGCCATCGAGAGCGATCCCTTGCCGCCGGGACAGGTGTGGGCGATCAGCCCCGGCAGCGGCGAGGCGGGAGCGGGGCTCTACCGGATCGAGGCCACGGTCGGGCCGGGCAACGGCGTCAGGATCCTCAACCAGCCGCAGCCGCCGGCGTTCCGCGAGAGTGTCAAGGTGGGCGAGCAGAACCTCTACACGCGGGCGAAGGAGCTGGTTGGGGACCGCAATCCCCGCGGGCACGAGTACTCGATCCAGCTCCGGCCGTTTGACGCCGACAAATCCGGCGCCGGGCTCGGATTGCCTGTCCTCGTCTCGCTGGTCGGGGGGCTGCTGCAGCGCAGCACGCGGGGAGGGACGATTCTGGTGGGGCCGCTGAATCTGGGCGGCTCCATCGAGCTGGTTCCCAACCCGGTCACCATCGCCGAGCTGGCGATCGACAAGCAGGCCGCGACCTTGCTCATGCCTGTCGCGGCGCGGCGGGCATTGCAGGAGCTGCCGGACGAGCTTTGGACGAAGATCAACGTCGAGTTCTACAGCGATCCGGCGGATGGGGTGTTCAAGGCGCTGATGGAATAGGTCGCCCGACCGAGTGGCTGAGCCTACGAGGCGCGTCGATGGCCAGACCCTGTCCGTCCCGAATACCCCGCACGGCGCCGCAACCAGTCTTCAGCGCGGACTGGA
>CAZPGB010000064.1:0-31537 GCA_964585945.1 uncultured bacterium
GGGAAAGAAGCCCTGGGAACCGGTCCGCCCGGCGCCCGCCACCACGGTCACGAGAACCACATCGCGGCCCCGGCTCAAGAGCGCGGCGCCCCCGGCCTGACGGGCGATCCAGCCCCCTTCGACGACCAGATCCCGTCCCCCGAGGCGCACCGTCCGCTGCCAGGTCCCCTGCTCCCCTTGCATGCTCACCCTTCCTCTCTCTCGGAACGGTCGGGCCGCCCCCTCATCTGGATCCTGTCTCGGCCGGCGGACCCGCGATGGTACCTCCGGCCCCGGAGCGCCACAAGCCGCCGCAATCCGCCGGTCCCGATCCTAACACGATTCGAAGGTTGACCCGCGCGCGGCGCCTGGGATAAGCTCCTCCCTTGTATTTCTTTGAAACGGTGTCAAACCCGTCCGTTGGATGGGCGTCGAAGTGAGCAGACTGGCGCCGTACTCGGAGAGTCTCGTCCGTTTCTAACCGCGCCCGTGCGAGGGGATTGGCCGGTTGGATCGGAGCCGCCCCACCGACCGAAGCGGTCCGGGCAGCAACCGTTCCACCCCAGTGGCACGCGCAGCCCAGCGCCACTCCCCCGGGCGAACGGAAGCGGGCCGAGTCTCGCCGCGGATTCCGGCGTCGAGAACGGACCTCGATCTTGGGGGGAGGCAGAGGAACATGAGCGACGTGTACAAGCCCAGCGCCGAGGTGAGCGAGCGGGCATGGATCAAGACGCTGGACCAGTATCGTGAGATGTACGATCGGTCCGTGAAAGACCCCGAAGGGTTCTGGGCCGAGTGGGCCGAGGAGTTCCACTGGGAGAAGAAGTGGGACAAGGTCCTCACCTGGGACTTCGACAAGAACATCGACATCAAGTGGTTCGCGGGCGGCAAGACCAACGTCTGCTACAACGCCCTCGACCGCCATCTCGAGAAGCGCGGCGACCGGATCGCCTTCTACTGGGAAGGCAACGCGCCGGGTGAGGATCGCAAGATCACCTACCGCGAGCTGCACGAGCAGGTCTGCAAGTTCGCCAACGTGCTCAAGAGCCGGGGCGTCAAGAAGGGCGACCGGGTCTCGATCTACATGCCGATGGTCTTGGAGCTCACGATCTCGGTGCTGGCCTGCGCCCGTATCGGCGCCATCCACTCGGTGGTCTTCGGCGGCTTCAGCGCCGACTCGCTGGCCGATCGCATCCTCGACTCCGAATGCCGCGTCGTCATCACCACCGATGGTGTCTACCGCGGCGCCAAGGCGGTCACGCTGAAGGCCAACGCCGACAAGGCGATGGAGATCACCCAGAACAAGGGCACCGAGGTCACGACCTGCGTCGTCGTCAAGCGCGTGGGCGCCGACATGAAGATCGACATGCAGGACGGCCGTGATATCTGGTGGGATGATGCGATGGCCGAGGCTTCCGCCGACTGCCCGCCCGAGTGGATGGATGCCGAGGATCCGCTCTTCATCCTCTACACCTCGGGCTCGACCGGCAAGCCCAAGGGAGTGCTGCACACGACGGGCGGCTACATGATCTACACCGCCCACACCTTCAAGTACATCTTCGACTACCACGATGACGACATCTTCTGGTGCACGGCCGACATCGGCTGGGTCACGGGCCACTCCTACATCGTCTACGGTCCGCTCTGCATGGGCGCCACATCGGTGATGTTCGAGGGCGTGCCCAATTACCCCGATGCGGGCCGCTTCTGGGACGTGGTCGACAAGTACAAGGTCAATATCTTCTACACCGCTCCCACCGCCATCCGCGCCATCATGGCCCAGGGCAACGAGCACGTGACCAAGCGCAGCCGCAAGAGCCTGCGCCTGCTCGGCACGGTCGGCGAGCCGATCAACCCCGAAGCTTGGAAGTGGTACTACGAGGTCGTCGGCGACAGTCGCTGCCCGATCGTCGACACCTGGTGGCAGACCGAGACCGGCGGCATCATGATCACCCCGCTGCCGGGCTCGCACCCGCTCAAGCCGGGCTCAGCCACGCTGCCCTACTTCGGCGTCCAGCCCATGATCGTGGACGACCAGGGCAAGACGCTCGAGGACGCCGCCAGTGGCATCCTGACGATCAAGTTCCCCTGGCCGGGCATCATGCGCACGGTCTTCGGCGACCACGAACGCTTCAAGCAAACCTATTTCTCCGCCTTCAAGGGGCTCTACTTCACCGGTGACGGCTGCCGGCGCGACGAAGACGGGTACTACTGGATCACCGGCCGCGTGGATGATGTCATCAACGTCTCCGGCCACCGCATGGGAACGGCTGAGGTGGAGAGCGCGCTGGTATCGCACGCGAAGGTCGCCGAGGCGGCCGTGGTCGGCTTCCCGCACGACATCAAGGGCGAGGGCATCTACGCGTACGTGACGCTGAACGCCGGCGAGGAGTACACCGACGAGCTCAAGAAGGAACTGGTCCAACACGTCCGCAAGGAGATCGGCCCCATCGCGTCGCCCGACGTGATCCACTGGGCGCCCGGTCTGCCGAAGACGCGCTCGGGCAAGATCATGCGCCGCATCCTGCGCAAGATCGCCTCGAACCAGATGGACCAGATCGGCGACACCTCGACGCTGGCCGACCCCAGCGTGGTCGACAAGCTGGTCGAGCTGAAGAGCAATTAGGCTGAGGCTCTTAGCCAAGATGCCTCGATAGCGAGCAGGAGGGAGGGTCCGCCGGGGCGGACCCTCCCTCATCGTGTTGCGTCACCCTTGGTGGGGGAGGACTGAGCAATGAGTGAGGTAGGGAGCAATCGTTGGCTGGTCGTGATCGGGGCGATCCTGATCCAGCTCTGCCTGGGCGCGATCTACGCCTGGTCCGTCTTCACGCCCGAACTGACCGAAGCCGGCTGGTCGAAAGAGCAGACGCAGTGGGTCTTCGCCGCCGGCCTGGCCTTCTTCGCCATCGTCATGGTCATCGCGGGGCGTCTGCTGCCCAAGATCGGGCCGCGCGCGCTGGCGTTTGCCGGCGGCATCGTGCTGGGCGCCGGTTATCTGCTGGCGGGACTCACCGGCGGCAAGAGCTTCATCCCCACCCTGCTGCTGGTCGGCGTGGTCGGCGGCAGCGGCATCGGTCTGGGCTACGTCGTGCCCATCGCCGTCGGCATGCGCTGGTTCCCGGACAAGAAGGGCCTCATCACGGGCCTGGCCGTGGCCGGCTTCGGGTTCGGGGCCATGCTGTGGGTCAAGCTGGCCGGCGATTGGGGCAATCTGCTGGACACCCTGGGCCTGGGCACCACCTTCATCATCTACGGCATCGCATTCGCCGTGCTGGTGATGATCGGCGGCATCTGGATGCGCTTTCCACCCGACGGCTGGTTGCCGAAAGGCTACCGTCCCCCCGAGGTGGCCCAGGGCAGCGCGCCGGCCGCCGGCACGGTCAACTTCACCAGTGGCGAGATGCTGAGCACCACTCAGTACTATCTGATCCTGCTGACCTTCGTCTTCAGCGCCGGCGCCGGCCTGATGAGCATCGGCCTGATGAAGCTCTTCCCCATGGAAGCGCTCACGACCGGCGGCATGGAGGAGGCTGCGGCCAGCGCCGTGGCAGGCACCGCCATGGCGGTCTTCTTCTCGCTGGCCAACGGGATCGGCCGCATCGCCTGGGGTAGCTTGAGTGACAAGCTCGGGCCGAAGCTGTCGATCATCATCATGACCGCCACGCAGGGCGTGCTGGTGATCCTGTTCCAGTGGATGGCCGGCACGACGGCCCTGCTCTATCTGGGTGCCACGCTGATCGGATTCAACTTCGGCGGCAACTTCGCGCTCTTTCCGGTCATCACCGCGGGCACCTTCGGCGCCAAGAACATCGGCCAGAACTACGGCTGGGTCTTCCTGGCCTACGGCATCGGCGGCATCCTGGGCCCGATCATGGGCGGCAAGCTGGGCGATATGGGCAACTTCCCGCTGGCCTTCACGATCTGCGGGGTGGGCTGCCTGCTGGCGGCCGTGTTGATCGCCATGGTGCGTCCGGCGCGCAAGTAGCTCGCCGGCAGAGGGCATGTGCCCTGCGCACATCGTCGCAGGAACTACTCGAATTCGAACGTCAGGGCCGCGCGCAGTCCTTCCAGGAACGCGGGCCGACGTTCCGGCGGCAGCGGCGCGGCCAGGACCTCGGCATCCGACGGCGCATCGCCCGATACGCTGCGCAATCGAGAAGGGTCGCGCCAGGCGCGACCCGCCGCTTGTCCGGCAGCACGGTAGAAGGCCTCCGCGGCCGGCGGCGCTTGGGTCTCCCACGCGTGCAGGTGCACCACCAGCCAGCCGCCGTCCACCAGTCCGTTCAACACATGCTCCGCGGACAGTCCGCTCAATTCGCGCCGGAAGACCGCGGCGACCCCGGTCCAAAGCGCGGACGACCCGGCGCCCTTCTGCAGATCGTCGCGCCACGACTCCGGCCAGGCGCCCGGGGCTCGGGGCCACAGCCGCGGCGCGCCGGCATGACCCAGCACGCTCCGGCAGAGCGCGTACCCCGCGCCATAGGCCATCTCCTCTTCCCCCAGCAGGCCTTGCAGGATGCGCTCCGCCACCAGACCCTGCCCGCGCTCGCCTCTCACCGCCATTCCCGCCATGCCCTGCCCACCCTGCAACGACGTCTCGTAGCCGCGGAGGCTGAGGATGGCCAGCGTGCGGGCCGCCGCCCTGCGCATGGGCACCTGGTCTGCCGGTGGGAACTGATCCAGGTAGGCCTTGAGCCCGTCCAGTCCGCGCGCGAGAGAGAGCGGGGAGAGAAGCACCTCCGCGTAGCGGGCCACTCCGCGGACCAGGGTCGCACCGTCTGCGGGTGGCAATCCTTCGAGATACTCCCCCATGCGCATCCCGCCTCGCAGGTCCTCGGTCCAGGCGATGCCAAGCCCCTCCCAGACGAACCGCGCATCCTCACCCGCCAGTGCGGCGGCTTCCGCCCACCGCTCGGGATCGACCTCCGCGTACGCCCGCTTGCCGATGCTGGCCCAGAAGTAGGGTTGCAACGACGGAGGCAACGCGCCGATCTGGTCGGGCGGAACATGCTTCCCGGCTACCTCGCCGAGCAGGCGCCAATCGGTGCCCCGCAAGGGTGCGCGCAGGGCGGGGAAGCGCGAACCGAGCACCGCGTGCGCCTGTCCCCAAACGCCCAGGGCGACGACGAGTGCCACGACCGGGAATCCGCGCGCGGGCCGGATGCGCCCGACCCGTGTGGCCAGCAGCGCCACCGCGATCAGCAACAGCGGGTAGGCGGGCATCAGATAGCGCGGGCTCGCGTGCGGCGCCCGCAGACAGAACGCGGCCAGATGCGCCGCGGTGGCGCCGAGCAACAGCCATCGACTCGCTCGACCTCGCGCCAGCCCGACGCTCACCCATCCGGCCGCCACCGCCAGCACCCAGAGGTGGCCCGCGATCGCCGGCAGCGCCGCGCCGCCCGGCAGATCGTACTGGGCGAGAAAGCCCATGCCGAACAGGGCGCCCACACGCTCGAGCACGTCCGCGGCGGCGCCGGCCTGGGCCAGGGATCGGCCGTAGATCTGGACCGAGGCACCGGAGCTGGCCAGATAGGCGATCCCCCACGGCACCAGACCCATCAGCAGGCCGATCCCGAACGCCATCCAGATGCGCGCCGGCCGCAGGCGCGTGATCACGAGGGCGACCGCGCCGGCGCCGATCCACACCGGCAGGGTCGCATAGGTCATGAAAACGCCCAGGCCGACGACGACCCCGCCGGCGGCCGCCCACCGCGTGCCCGACGCCCGCTGCGCCGCAGCGGCCGCGCGGCTGGCCAGCAGGAGCGCAACACCGACGATGGCCATCGCCTCGGCATGATCGCCCTTGGCAATGAGCGCCGTGCGCAGGAACGCCGACGGGGCGAAAACATAGAGCAGTCCGAAGACCCAGGCCGCGCGCCAGCCCCACCATTGCCACACCACCAGAAACCAGGCCAGGCCCCCCACCAGCGTCACCAGCAGCGGGATGATCTTGAACGCCAGGTAGTGCGGCCCGAACAGCGCGTAGACGGGCACCGCCATGAGGGTGATCACGAGGCTGCCGTTGCTGTGAACGTAGTAGCGTCCCGCCGCCAGGGGAAGCCCCACATCGAGCCGCAACGCCTCGGCGGCGGTGGCGGTGAAGAGCTCCTCACGATCGTAGAGAGGACGCTCCGGTCCGTCGGTCCATGTCAAGCCGGCGGGGTCGAGCACCTCGACCACCCGTTCCTGCGCCGGATCCAGGGCCGCCAGCAGGAAGAGCCCGCGCGCGATCAGAAGCAGCAGCGCGAAGAGCAGCAGGTGACGTCCCTGCAACGGGTGGCGCTCGGCGCTGCTCGACGCGTCGCCCGTGTTCGTCTCCGGCTCACGATCCGGAGCCTGGTCCTGCCCATCCGCCATGGCTTCCCCCGCGTTGGATGATCCACGCGGGCCGCATTGTCGGCGAGGCCGCGCGGTCAAGGCAAGTCTCCATGTCGGCGTGTCAACCGCGATGCAGGGAGAGCGACGCGTAGGCGGCGCGGATCATTCGCTCGGTCGTGGTCCAGTCCACGCACGGGTCGGTGATGGAGACCCCGTAGCGCAGCAGCGTCGGATCGGAACCCACCGGCTGACGTCCCTCCTCCAGGTAGCTCTCGAACATGGCGCCGAAGAGCGTCCGGTTTCCACCGGCCACCTGAGCCATTACGTTCGCGAAGACCTGTTCCTGACGTCGGGGCTCCCTCATGCTGTTGGCGTGGCTGCAGTCGACCATGATCCGCGGCGCGAGGCCGCAGCGATCGAGAATGCGCGCGGTCTCCAGCACGAAAAACTCCTCGTAGTTCGGGCCCCGTTCCCCTCCGCGCAACACCACGTGGACGTGCGGATTGCCGGTCGTGCGCACCACGCAGGAGATGCCGTCGGCATTGATGCCCAGGAACCGGTGCGGACGCAGCGCGGCCCGCATGGCGTTGACCGCGATCATCAGTCCGCCGTCGGTTCCATTCTTGAACCCCACCGGGAACGACAGCCCACTGGCCATCTCCCGGTGCGTCTGCGATTCGGTGGTGCGCGCGCCGATGGCACCCCAGCAGATCAGGTCTGCCAGATAGTGCGGCGTGATCGGGTCCAGCATCTCGCACGCCGTCGGCAGCCCGAGCGCCGTGACGGCGGCAAGAATCTCCCGCGCCCGGCGCAATCCCTTGGCGATGTCGTGGGTGTCGTTGAGATCGGGATCGTTGATGAGGCCTTTCCAGCCCACCGAGGTGCGGGGCTTCTCGAAGTAGACCCGCATCAGAACGAGGATGCGGTCGGACACCGTCTCGCTCAGGTCCCGCAGCCGGCGGGCGTAGTCCATCGCGCCCACCGGATCGTGGATGGAACAGGGGCCCACCACGATCAGGAACCGCTGACTGCGATGCTCGAGGATGTCGATGATCGCCGCGCGTCCGCGCGCCACCATGTCACCGGCTTCGGCCGTCAAGGGAACCACGTGCTTGAGCTGTTTGGGGGTGATGAGCGGGTCGAACCCCTCGATGCGCAGGTTTTCGGTGCGGTTCATGTCCGTGCCCGCCCCCATCGGTTGTCCCGGGTCTCCTCACCCGCTTTTCGGTTGTAGGCGGGTCGATCGCCAGCACCGTATCGCACCTGGCGGGCGCGGGCCGGCTGCGCTAGGGTCGGCGGCGGCGCGGCCGCAGCACCGCCCGCTGCCGACCCGGTCGTGCGCCGGCGGCCGGACGCGAGGGTCTCATCCAACCGTGCGCAAGGAGATGCGAACATGAAGAAGGACGATTCGATGCCGACGCATCACGGGGTGGAGGCTTCCGGGGAGGCACGCTCCTACCCCAATCCGACCATGAGACTGCTCTGCGAGCGCGCGAGCTGCCGCAATTTCGCCCGCCGGGAGATCCCCGACGATGTGTTGCAGCAGGTACTCGTGGCGGGCGTGCACGCGCCCACAGGCGGAAACCTCCAGCCGTATTCAATCATCCAGGTCCAGGACGCCGCCGCACGCCGGCGTCTGGCGGAGCTGGGACATCAGGCCTTTATCGGCCAGGCGCCCGTGGCGTTGCTCTTCTGCATCGATTGGCACCGCACGCGGCGCTGGGCCCAGTTGGAGGTGGCGCCCTACACGGCTTGCGACTCGTTCCGCCACTTCTGGATCGCGATGCAGGACACCACGATCGCCGCCCAGAACATCTGCACCGCCGCCGACGCGATGGGCCTGGGCTCGGTCTACATCGGCACCGTGATGGAGTTCTTCCGAGAGCTGAAGTCGATGTTCGACCTGCCGGCGGGGGTCGTGCCGGTCGTGTTGCTCGCTCTGGGCTATCCCAACGCCCGACTCGTTCCGCGCCGCAAGCTGGGGATCGACACCGTCGTGCACCGGGAACGGTATCGGGAGCCGTCCGATGAAGACCTGGTGCAGGCCTTCGAGCAGAAGTATCCCGGCCACCGCGTCGAACCGACGCCCGAGCGCCTGGAGATGATCGCAAACGTATGCCGCGAGGCTCACGGCGCGGCGTTTGCCGCGCGCTGCCTGGAGCGCATCCGAGAGAACGGCACCATCCGTCCCGCGCAGCGCTACTTCGGGCTCCACTACCGCGCCGATGGCATGCCCGCTGACAACCTCGAGTTCCTGGAGATCATGGAGGAGTTCGGCTTCGGCTGGTTCAAGCGGTTCGAGCCCCCGGTGCCCCCGCCGGGCGAGGAGGTCTGAGCCCCTCGCAGGGCAAGATGTTGCGGGAGATTCTCTTCGTGCGCGCGATGGGGGCGGCCGTGCATTTCGCACGCGTGTGCAGGGCCCGCACGTCACCGGCGCCTCGTGTCCGGCGGCCTTGCCATCGCTAGAGCGCAGCCCCTGAGGCACGTCGCGCTCGCTGGCGCGGATCGGCCACCGGTCCGCCCAACCCTGGCATTGCCCTTGCGGGCCGGCGACCGGACCCTGTGACACCGCGGCCCTGATCCTCTGACGCCGCGGCCCGGGACGATACAGGTGAGGACGATGGATCGATTCCTGGACGACGAGTTCCGCGACTTCGTCAGGGAGGAGTATGCGGAGCTCCTGGAAGGCCTCTCGAGACACCTGGGCGCTGACATCGCGATCTCCTCCGCCGATGGACGGATCCTGCTGGCCGGGCGTCGCTGCGCAGCGCTCCCCGTTGAGGGACGGCCTTATCCGAGCGACGGGCCTACCGTCGAGTACATCCCCATCCAGTTGCAGTACCGCCGCAGTCAGCGCGTCGGCTATGTGCTGGTTCCCGAGACGCTGCCGGGTGCTCGCCGTCTGGCCCGCGATCTGGCCGCCGAGATCGCGCGCGCGTTCCACAACGAGATGACCCTGGACCGGTCGCTGGAGAAGGTGGGTCAGATCGGCCAGGAGATGGCCCTCCTGGGCCGCTTGGGAGAGATCCCGAAACCGGTCGTGGATCCCGCCACCGCGCTGCGGGACCTGCTGGAGATCGGCGCCTCCTTCCTGCCTGACGTCGAGCTGGTGCTCTGCCGCACGCAGGGCTCGGGCTGCGACTGGGAGTGCGCCAGCGGCGTCGGCGCGGGCGCCGAGATCGCGCCGCGCGCGCAGGTCGGCGCGTGGGTGCGGGCCGTCCGCGCGCACCTGGACCGGACCGCCGCGCAGGGCCCCGGCGACGGCTCGTGGCCCGAGCGGGCCGCGGCCGAGGGCATGCGCGATGCGGTCCCCTGGCCGGACCCGAAGGCACAGGTCGAGACCTGGGTTTGGCCCGTTGCGGCCGCCGACGGGTGGATCGGGTTCGCCGGCCTGCTCTGCGCCGCGGACGTTCGGCGCCCCACCCCGAGCGAGCGGGAGCTGCTGCCCGGCTTGGCCACCGAGCTCGCGCATCAGGCCATCAGCCATCACCTCTACCGGGAACTGCGCGCCATGCTGCTCAACACGGTCAGCAGTCTGGTGGCGGCGTTCGATTCGAACGCCGGCTCCGCCCAGGGCCACACGCGGCGCGTTCATCGCTTGGCGCTGGAGATCGGACGCGAGCTCGGTATGCCCATCGAGGACCGCCGAACGCTGAGCTGGGCCGCGCTGCTGTACGACATCGGCAAGATCGCCGTCCCGGAGGACGTCCTGAGCGCGTCGGGTCCGCCCACGCCCGAGCAGGAGATGCAGCTTCGCAGCCACGTCGCGCACGGCTGCGAGCTGGTGGCCCACATCCCCCAGCTTCGCGGGATTCTGCCGGCGCTGCGACAGCATCACGAGCGCTTCGACGGACGCGGGTACCCCGATGGGCTGGCGGGCGAGGCCATCGCGCTGCACGCGCGGATCATCGCCGTGGCCGACGCCTTCGACACCCTGGTCGCCGCGGAGCCCGGCGCATACGATCGCACCGGCGCGAAGGCCTTGCAGGCGGTACAACGCGACGCCGGCGCCCGTTTCGACCCAACCGTCGTGGCCGCCTTGTCACGCCTCTGGGCGGCGAAGGGCGACACCTACCCCTGGTCGACAGACGCCGTCGATCCCCTGTCGCCGGGCGACGTCGAGGACATGGCCGGCGATCATCGTCTGGCGGCGTGAACGCGCTCCCACGGGCTCCCACGGGCTCCCACCGGCTCCGGGCGTCAAGGCTCGCGCGCCCGCATCCAAAGGCAGCGCAGGATGCGTCGTGCCGCTCCCACCCGAACATCCAGATAGTAGAACCCCGCCGGCAACGCTCGGCCGTCATCGTCTGCGCCGTCCCAGGTGAGCGACGACTCGCCGGTCTCGAGCCACACGGGACCCAGGGCGCGCACCCGGCGGCCCTGGCCGTCGAAGATGTCCACGCGGGCGCGGGCGCCCCCCGTCGGGGCGCGAACCGGCACGACGATCTCCGCACGGGCCGGATTGGGGCGCGCCGGGAAGATCGCCGCCGTCAACGTGTCGGGCACGTCGGGAATGTCGTGGCCGGCGCCCTCGACCAGGACCGCCTCTAAGACCGGATAGTCATCGGCGGTCGCCCGATCAGCCAGGGTGTCGGCGGACGCATCGAACAGCTCGAGGTAGAACTCCCAGCTCACCGGCCGTTGATGGGGTGGCTCGACGTCGATGACCATCCGGATCGAATCCGCCTCGTTCCCGTAGAGCCGCAGCGTATCGCTCGAGCGGCTCGACGGCACGTGCATGCCGTCGGACCAGTAGGCGCGGGCATAGACGTCGGCCGAATCGGTGCGCTCGGCCCGCGCCTCCCAGACCAGCGTCAGCGAGCTGGCGTAGTCGTCCAGGTCGAGATCGATCCGATCGCCGACGTCCACCCGCGTGAACCGGATCGCCGGCGCCAGATCGCTGATCGTGTCGCGGGCCGCGCCCTCGACCGGCAGGAAGCCCAGGCCCGACCCCGGATGGCTTTCCGCCGTAGCCTGCGCCAGTACGGTGCCCGGCATGCTGGGACTGGTGAGCTGCAGCATCAGATCCCATCTCCTGGCCGAGAGGGTCTCGGGCAGGACCCAGAAGCGGGGGCAGAAGGTGGTGTCGACCTCGTCGCCGACGATCGTCTGGGCTTTCGTGGAAGACAGATGCTGCCAGCCGTGCCCCGCCTCGCGACCCAGGACCGTCACACCCACCGAGGCGGTGCCGTATTCGACGTTGGGATCGCAGCATACCTCGATGTTGGGCGACCACCCGTCGCCGTCCTGATCGCGAGCCTTGCGCACGTCGACCGTCGCGAAGCCGAAGGCAGGCGCATCGCCGTGGATGGGGTAGAATGCGGGCGCCTCATCCGGCACGAAGACCCCCAGCGTCTTGCGGGGCAGCTTGTGCCACGCCGTGAGCGCGCCGAGCACCTCAGAGGCGACCACCCAGTGGGGCGACGGCGTGACCGAGTCTTCGGGCCCGTAGACCACACCACCCCGGTCGTTGTAGCGCAGTGCGTAGAGGGTGTCGCCCGCGGTCATGACGAAGTTCAAACGGTCGCCGCTCGCCTGCTCCGCGAGCTGGGCCACCGCCTGTCGCAGGGCCTCGGCCCGCGGGAGCTCGGGGTGGACCTGCATGAACTTGATCAGATAGAGCAGGTAGAGCTCCGAATCGACATGACCGCTCAGGTAGTCGGGCGGATGGCGCGTGAGGAAGTCCTGGGGCTCTTCGTTTTCCAGGTAGTCCAGCAGGTAGCTCGTGCTGATGGTTCCGTTGTGGACCAACACCCAGCCCTCGTGGCGGAAGGGGTGGGGGTCGGGCACATCGGGATGCCCGCTGGATGCCGCGCGCACGTGACCGATCGCGGCCCGCGGGATCATCCGCTCGATCTCCTCGACGGCACGGTCGTAGTCGGGGTCGTAGGGGTCCGCCGCCGACGGGCCGCCCCGATAGAACACGGGCAGCTCGAAGGCCTCCACCGACACCTCGTCCGCGAAGGAGGCGAATCCCCAGCCGTGTGTGCCGGCGGTGCCCAGCGAACGGAACCCGTCCGCGTCCAGGAGCTGGTCCTGCAGGAGGTGCTGCGAGTAGCCCGCGCCCACCAGACCCCAGATGCGCGTCTTGAGCGGCACGCTCGCCAGCGGCGCCCGGGGCCCTCCCGACGTCGCCCTCCCGCCGGCCGGAGACGGACCCTCCCCGATCTCGGGCCCCACCGGGATGAAGCGCGGCTCCTGGCCGGCCACGAACACCCCCAGTGACCGCGGCGGCACCGACGCCCAATCCGCGAGCGAATCACCGGTTTCCTGCGACGCGACGACCCAGAAGGGCGAGCCGCCTTGGGCCGGGTAATAGCGCAGGGGTGAGGTGGTGTCGGCGCCCGCGTAGCGCAGCGCGAAGAGCGTATCCCCGCGCGTGAAGAGGCAGTCCAGACGATCGTCCTGCGTCACGGGCGCGAGCTGCACCACGGCGGTGTGGATGGCCTCGGCCAGCGTGTCGGGCGATTCGTGCAGCAGCTTCAAGAAGTAGAGGAACAGCAGCTCCGAATCGAGCTTGGGGGCGGTGTAGTCGGGCGGGTGCTGCTGCAGATACACATCGGTCAGATAGACCTCCTCGAGTATCTCCACGTCCTGGATGTTGCCGCTGTGCACGAAGGCCAACCCCTCATGCAGGAACGGCTGCGGATTGGGGACCCCGACGTGCCACACCGCGTGCTCACGGACGTTGCCCACCACCGCCCGAGGACCGGCGGCCATCATCTCCCCCACCGCCAGCTCGTACTCGGTCTCGTAGGGCGAATTCGCGGGCGGCCGGCCGCGCCGCATCCAGGGCCAAGTGGATCGAAGCGGCTCCGACGGAAAGACCGCGAAGCCCCACCCGTCGGCGTTGGCGGCCCCCAGCTCCTTCAGCGTCCGGCCCGACGATTCGCGGAGCTGGTCGGGGATCAGCGCCGAATCGTAGCCGTGCCCCACGATGCCCCAGAAGCGGCAGGCGTGCTGAATCGCCCGCTTCCCCGGGACCGCTTCCGGTGTCCGCGCCGCCGCGACAGGCTGCGGGCCGCCGGGGATGGTCCGCCCCGCCGCGACAGGCTGCGGGCCGCCGGGGATGGTCCGGGACGCCTGGTCGGTCACGCCCGCGACGCCCCCCACGACCACACCACACAGCAGCAGAACGGCAACCCAGCGGCGCCGTCTGAAGCCCGCCGGGATCTTGGACGCTCGCGCCTCCAGCTCCCTCTGGACCGGGCGAAACGGGCGATGGGGGTGTTCGGGTCGCCGCTTCATCGGGTTGTCTCCTGCCTCGCCTCCTCCACCAAGCGTCTCAGGCTCGGGGTCAGTCGTCAACGACACAGGTTGAATCCGGATGGGGCACCGCCTACGTTGACCCCGAGGCACCCGAGCCCCCAACACCAAACCGGAGGAGAACCGCCCATGGCCGCCACCATCCACCTGGTCCGCATCGCCGATTGGTCCGACGAGGCGACGATCCTCAGAGGATTCCGCGCCCTCTTGCGCGCCTCAGCAGCTCTGCAGCCCCTGTCGTCCGGACAACTGGTCGGGATCAAGCTCACCTTTGGCGAGGCCGGCAACGCCGGCCACCCGCCGCCCGCGCTCATCCGTCACCTCGTCGAAGCCATCCGCGCGCGAAAGGCCAAGCCGTTCCTGACCGAAACGAACACGCTCTACAACGGACGCCGCAAGAACGCGATCGACCACCTGGAGGTCGCGCGGGAACACGGGTTCAGCCACGAGAGCGTGGGGGCGCCCATCATCCTCAGCGACGGCGTGCGCGGACGCCAAGACCATACGGTCGCCGTCGAGGGCCGTCGCGTCCGCACGGCGCACCTGGCGCCGGCCGTGCGCGACATGGACTACCTCGTGGGCGTCGCCCACATGACGGGTCATCTGGTAGAGAGCTTCGGCGGCGCCATGAAGAACCTGGGCATGGGCCTGGCCTCGCGCGCGGGGAAGCTGGATCAGCACTCGGCCGTGAGCCCTCGCATCAAGGAGGAGAAGTGCATCCGCTGCCTGGCGTGCCTCAAGGTCTGCCCCGAGGACGCGATCCGCGATACGGGCGGGGCGGTGGCCATCGATGCGGCGCTCTGCATCGGGTGCGCCGAGTGTCTCGGGGTGTGCCCTTCGGGCGCCGTGACAATCGACTGGTCGCGGGAGAGCACCCACGTGACCGAGGCGACGGTCGAGTACGCCCTGGCGATTCACCGGTCTCTGGAGGGCCGGGTGGTCTATATCAACCTTCTGAACCATATCTCGAAGCACTGCGACTGTATGGGCGCCACCCCCGATCTGCTGGCGCCCGACATCGGCATCGCCCTGGGCACCGACCCCGTGGCTCTGGACCAGGCGTGCACCGACCTGATCCGCGAGCAGGTGGGATACGACGTGTTCCGCAAGGCGTGGCCGGAAGCCGACCCGGACGTCCAACTGAAGCACGGGCAAGAGGTTGGGCTGGGATCCCGCGCCTATCGGCTAAGGGAAGTCGTCCCGGACTGACCCGTCGGGACCACCTCGGCCCTGAGGGCCACGGACGGGGATCTTCCCGCGCTCGAATGCGCCGAGGTCTCCGCCAAGGGGTGCGGAACCAATCCCCGCAAAGGCTTTATATACCGGTGGGTACCGGGCGACGCGCGCCCTGGGCGTGCCGGCGCAGCGCGATGCCCGAGCTTCGTCTTCGAGCACCAGGACGGTGCGTAGTCCACCAGGGAGGCGTGCGGACAGGAGGTTCGGCCGCCGTCCCGACGGAGGGCGCCAGGATGAGCGCTCCAGGCCGTGAGGGGGGAAGGCGCCAGGAGGGTGCCCCCCCTTACGCAATCCCCGCGGATGCGGAGGTGAAGAGCAAGAGAGCGATGGTGTTCCGCGCGTCCGCGATCGATTAGTATGGTAGGCCGATGCGGATGGGAGCGCCGGGCCACCCCAGCCCGGCGGTCCTGTGGATGTTCCGGTCTTTGGGAGGATGGGCATGAGATCATGGCAGCAAGTGGGTTTGGCGCTCCTGGCCGTCGGGTTGATCGCGGCGCAGGGCTGTAGCTTCCTCTCCTCGGGAGGGGGCGGATCCAACGGTCTGCGGCCGACCAACGTCGAGCTGTACATCGTTTCGCAGAGCTGCTTCCAGGGCGAAGTCGTCCCCTGCGGGTGACACGGCGCCAAGGGTGGGCTGGCCCGGCGGGCCGCCTTCATCGACAGCGCCAGAGTCCTGGGTCGTCCGCTCCTGCTGGTCGACGGCGGTGACTTCATCCACCGCAACGGCGCGGACAACTATCTCGAGAGCGTGCTCGCGTGGACCGAGATGGAGCGCATCGGCTACGATGCGGTCACCCTGGGCGAGCTGGAGCTCGGCCAGTGGGAATTGACCGACAGCCTGCTGCAGAACTCCAGTCTTCCGGTCGTGTGCACCAACGTGGAATGTCTGCGCGACGGCGCGTGGGAGCAGGTCGGCGAGCGCTATCGCATCATCGAGGTCAACGGGCTGCGCGTGGGGATCTTGAGCGTCATCGACGCCCTGCAGCTCAGCCCCACCGTGATCCGCAAGGCGGATGACCGGCTGCGCCTGCTGCCGCCCATGGAGACCATCCAGACGGTGGTGAAGGAGATCCAGGACCGCACCGACGTCATCGTCCTGCTCGCGCATCTCGACGCCCGCACGATGGAGCAGTACGCCTCCACCCTGACCGACGTCGACGTCGTGCTGGGCGGTCACATGACCCGCTTGGATGCGGGCCCCATCCTGGCCACCAATGCTATTATCAACCGTTCCAGCACGCGCGGTCAGCACCTCGCGATCACGCGTCTGATCGTCTCGCCGCAGAGCGAGGTGGTCGACTTCGGCGGACTCAACGTCACCCTCGAGAAGACGTTTCCGGAAGATCCCGATGTGGCCCAGGCCGCCGAGCTCGCCAAGGAGGAAGACCGGCGAAGGGTCCGCGAGCGCGCGGAGCGCCGGCGCGAGGCCATGCGCCAGAGCCGTGAAGAGCGGCGAGGCGCCGCCGACGACAGCGACGGCAAGGGCGGCGGCATCGAGGACGTGCGGCGCTAGCCCAAGACACGACCGATGAGACCGAACGGGACACTGGCCGAGATGATGAATGGGCTGCGCGCAAAGACCGGACCGATGCGCTGGGCGGCAATTGCGGTCCTGGCCGCGCTGGCGGCCTATACGCTGGGCTGCGGTCGCGGCGCGCGGGAGGAGTCCCGAGCGCCGCGCACCGAGGACGTGACGGTCCGCATCCTCTCCCAGAGCTGCTTCTGGGGTGAGGTGGTCCCCTGCGGGTGACACGGCCGCAAGGGTGGGCTGGCCCGGCGGGCCGCCTTTGTCGACAGCCAGCGGGCCCAGGGGCCCGTGCTGCTGATGGACGGCGGCGATTTCCTGCACCGCGTCGCCCTCGACCGCACCCGCGAGAGCATCGCCACCTGGCGTGAGATGGAGCGCCTGGGCTATGACGCCGTGGCCATGGGCGAGATGGAGCTGCGCCAGTGGGAGCTCACCGACAGCCTGTTGCAGGCGGGCAGCACCCTACCCCTGGTGACGACGAACGTGGAGCGCAATGTGGACGGCCATTGGCGGCCGGTCGGGGAGCGCTACCTGCTGCTCGACATCAAGGGGGTCCGCATCGGCGTGATCAGCGCCCTGCCTTTGGGCCGCACATCCTCCCGCGCTCTGGAGCAGACTCGCGACGAGCTGCGCCTGCTGCCGGCAATGGAGACCACCCGCGAGATGGCCCGGCTGTTGAAGCGGCGCATCGCGCCGCGCCAGGCCGAGACCCAACAGATCACGTCTCGCGAGGAGGTCGAACGGCTGGCCCGGGATCAGGCCGACCTGATCGTTCTGCTGGGCTACCTTGATCAGCAGGGCATGCAGTCGTTCGCCGATTCGATCCCGGAGATCGACGTCATCCTGGGCGGGTACCGTCAGCCGCGGGACGAGGGTCCCCAGAGGCTGGGCCACGCGATCGTCAACCGATCGGGTAACCAGGGACAGATAGTCTGCGTCACCGGCGTGACGCTGTCGCCGTCCAACGAGCTGCTCGCCTTCGGCGGGGAGAATGTGCTGCTGACGAAGGACTACCCCGAGGATCCCGCAGTGGCCGCGATAGCCCAGGCCGCCAAGGACGCCAGCGATGCGGCGCGCAAGGCCCGGCTCGAACGCCTGCGCGCGCAGAACGAGGAGCGCCTGAGCCGGCAGCGCGAGCGCCGCGAGGCCCGGCTGGCGGAGAAAGGCACTCCTGCTCCGTCCGCGGACGACGCCGGCCTGGCCGAGCGGGAGCGCCCGCCAGTAGGCGCGGATTCGCTGCGCGACCGACCCGTCGTGCGCGGACGCCGTCGGTAGCCGGTCCTTCGGCCCGTGTCGCCTACTGCGCCTTGCCGGAACCTCGTCCGTCGGGCGTCGGTGGAATTTACGGCCGCGGAAGCCAATCCGAGGGCACTTTGCCAACTGACTCCCACCAACGTCCATCTCCCCGGCCATGCCCCCACAACCTCTCTCAAAGTGACGATCCGCGGCCTGCTCAGGCCGCGAGTCGACGGCGCCCGGGCGCGCCGATCCTGGGCTGTTCCAGCGAGCGCCGCCTGCCCGGCAGTCTGACAGAGGGTCGCGTTCAGCATGCTGGCGGGGGGCGTTCCGGGTTGTCGGGGGCCCCGTAGGCGCCTACCCTTCCGACACTCGACGCAGCCCCCCGCCGCTCGCGCAACTCTCGAAAGGAGCACTCATGCGGGCTGTGCTCTGTCCCTCGTCACGCCTGATGCTATGCGGCGCCCTCATCTCCTGGCTGACGTCGTGCACCGCGGACGCCGAGATCACCTTCATCGACAGCGGCCAAGGGCTCGGCGACGGCAACGCCTTCGCTCTGGCCCTCGGCGACCTGGACCGCGACGGCGACCCGGACCTGCTGCTGATCGGCGGGCTCCGGCCGGCCGGGGTCTGGCGCAACGACGGCTCCGGCTACCTATCCGATACCGGCCAGGCCTTCGGCGGCACCATCAACCACGGCGTCGACCTGGGCGATCTGGACGCGGTCATCTACCAGTACCTGCATGACAACGTGATTCGCTTCAACGACGGGCACGCCAACTTCGCGGACAGCTCCCACGCCTTTGGCGGCGACGACAGTTCCTTCATGACGCTGGCCGACTTCGACGACGACGACGACGTGGATGTCTTCCTGGCCACAAGGAACGAGTCCTGCCAGGTATGGCTGAATGATGGTTCGGGGCGGCTGCAGGACAGCGGCCAGCAGCTCGGATCCACGTCGGGCTGGCGACAGGTCGCGGCGGCCGATCTCGATGGCGACGGGGACCAGGACGTCATGGCGACCAACAACGCCTACGGCAACCTCGTATGGCTCAACGACGGCCAGGGGCACTTCGCCGCCGCGGGGTCGTTCTTCGGATCAGGCTCCCAGAAGCTGGCGCTGGGTGACCTGGACGGCGACCTGGACATCGACGCGTGCACCACGCACAGGGACTACGGCAACGAGGTGTGGGTCAACGACGGCTCGGGGAGCTTCAGCGGAGCCGGAACGCTGCTGGGCAGCGGACCCAGCATCTCGGTGGCGCTCGACGACCTGGATGACGACCACGATCAGGACGCGGTGCTGGGAGGGTTCGCGGATCAGGGCATGTTGACGCGGATCTACTTCAATACCACCATCAGCGCGGCAGTCGGTGCCGAGCCCGGCAGATCGGCACTGCTCGATCTGCGTCCCCGGGAGCCGGTCCAGAGAACGACCGCGGCGGCAGTGATCTTCACGTTGCCGGAGAGAACCGCCTTCGAGCTTAGGATTCACGACCTCGACGGCCGCCGCGCCGGGCATACGATCCGTGCTCGGGCTGAAGCCGGCAGGCACCGCCTGGTCCTCGACACCCGGCCATTGGCAAGCGGCGTGCACTTCTGCCGGCTCACCACCGAGGCCGGAGAGTGGGCCACCTGCCGGCTCCTGCTTGTGCGCTAGCTCATTCACGCACCGAAGGAAGGCTCCCGCATGCAGTGGCGCATCGGATCGAAGGGGATCCCGATGGCCACTGGCCGAGGGCGCTTCGTCAGACGATCGGAGAGCCCACCCCTGCACTTCAACGCGAGAGGGCAGGGATCAAAGAACGCGGCCCGAAAGGGCAGAAGAACCGCCGATTCACGCCGCATTCGACCGATCCGCGGGCCGCCAGAAACCTCCGCCCCCCAATGCTCGGACGGTCAGATTGTGAAGATCATCGCGCCACGACCAGCTTCCGCGAGAACGTGCGCTCCCCCGCCGACAGCCGCACGAAGTAGACGCCGGTGGGCGCCGGACGCCCACCCACCGCGCGGCCGTCCCAGAAGAGGCGCTGTTCTCCGGCGGGCTGCTCGCCCGCAGCCAACCTGCGGACCACGCGACCGGACGTATCGTGGATGGTCACCTCCACCTCGCGGCTCACCGGCAGTGTGTAGCGGATCAAGGTGCCGTCCCCCGCGGGATTCGGATGCGGGCGCCCCAGGCTGAGCACCAGGGGCCGCGTCGGCGAAGGCGTGGCCGAGAAGAAGCCGGTCAGCTCGACCTCGTCGATGGCCGCCTCCACGCAAGCGGCCGCGTGGGCGTTGTCCACCGCCACGAAGCGGATCTGCATTCGATCGGTCGCGGTCAGGCCCAGAGAGGCCAACCCCACCTCGATCCGCTCCCATCCCCCGGTGCCATGCGTGAAGGTCTCCACGTTGGTCCAGCTCTGTCCGGCGTCGTTCGAGATGTCGACGATCAGCGGCTGGTCGTGCGGATACCCGGAGGTGCCGTGGAACCAACGGTAGTAGACCAGCGCCGGGTCGGTCGCGCCGCTGGCGTCGAAGACCGGCGAGCGCAGCGTCGTAGCGCCCCCGTCGACGTCCCCGTAGAAGCGTGAGGAGCCCTCGGGCTGGTTCTGGGTCACGTAGCAGAGCGTCCCCGCGGGCGAGGCGTCGTCGCCGGGCTGCACGATGTTCGGACCCCAGTAGGTCGCGTTGGGATCGCCGCGCTCCCAGTGGCCCTCGTAGGCCGAGTCGGTCACGGCGCCGACCGTCCACCCCTGGTCGAGCTCGAAGTTGTCGACCGCTCCCGCGTAGAGGTCGAAGGCCACGTCCAGCGTCTCGTTCGCCGCCACCGTGACCGCGCGGGCGTCGGGCACCCAGCCGAAGAGGCCGGCCGACACCTCATAGCCCCTTGCCGGGAGATCGAGCCAGAAGCTGCCGTCCGCCGCGGTGGTCGTTGCATCCACCGGCGCATCGAGCACGTCGATCACGACCCCCGCCATCGGCTGCCCATCGCCGGTGACCGCGCCGCGGATCGCGCCGCGCGGATGGGGCTGCAGCGCGAAGTCGAGCACGTGCTGTCCCTCAGGGTCGATGGTCACGCCCCCGGAGGCGCCCTCGTAGCCGAACAGCTCGGCCGTCACGGTGTAGGAGCCGCCCGGCAGGTGGCGCAGGTCGTAGAAGCCGTCGGTCAGCGACAGCGTTTCCCGGCCCATCCCTTCCACCGTCAGACGCGCGCCCTCCAGAGGGTCGCCGGTCACCGCGCAGGTCACCTGACCCGAGAGGTTCCCGTAGCCGTGCAGCACCGCCAGGCAGGCGGCGTAGGCGTCGATTACCCCCCAGCCGTAGTCGTGGTCCTCGCCGGTATCGCCGTGGTCGACCGCGGTGTCCATCAAGATCTGTTTGATGCGATCGACATCCAGATCGGGATCCAGCTCGCGCATCAGCGCCACGACGCCCGCCACGTGCGGTCCCGCCATCGAGGTGCCGCTCATCGGCGCGTAGTCACCGCCGGGAATCGAGCTGACCACATCCACACCCGGCGCCGACACCTCCGGCTTGATGGTGATCTCATCGCACGAGGACGGGCCGCGCGACGAGAACGTGGCCAGTGGATAGGGATAGGAGTAGCTGGTGGCGTCGATCGCGCCCACCGCGTAGGTATTCCAGGGCGTGGAGTTGCGGTCGGCCGGGATGCCGATGCTCATGGTGGTGGGGCCGTCGTTGCCGGCGCTGAAGGTCACCACGACGCCCGCGGCCTCGCAGTTGTCGATGACCGCCCACCACAGGTCGTCGCAGCGGTGATACCAGGTCGACTCGGGCGGCTGCTCGTCGGTGCCCCACGAGTTCTGGCACACGTCGGGCACATCGTCGACCGTGCCGGGGTCGCCGTCGGGATCGGCGATCCACTGGAAACAGGCGATGATGTCGTTGTCGAACTCGGCGTTCCAGCCGGCCTGCCCGATGGCGTTGGTGGCGATCCACTGCGCAGCCCACGCCACACCGATCGTGTCCTGCGTGCTCTCGCCCAGCCCGCAGATCGTGCCCATGGTGTGCGTGCCGTGGTTGTCGATGTCGTAGGGCGTGCCCACCGAGTCGGCCAGCACGTCGAGCCAGCACTCCTCGGGCGGATGCGCCCCGCCGTAGCCGCGCCACCGCGCCGCCAGGGCCGGGTGCTCCCCATCGACCCCGGTGTCGATGTTGCACACCAGCCGTCCCGCCCCGGAAAGACCCAGCTCGTACCAGCAGCGGTCGGCGTTGATCGCACGCAGTCCGGGCGTCACGCCGATCTCGCGGCCGTGCAGGATCACCGGCTGCCGCTGCTGCGGGGAGCGCTGCGCGCGGCGCAGCTCGCCGTACCAGGCCCGCTCCGCCACCGGCCGCACGGGCTGGACATCGAAGTTGCGCTCCACCCGATCCACATCGTCGCGCCCCGCCAACCGCTCAACGAAGCCGCCGCGCGCCTGCGCGACAATCAGGTTCGAGATCCAGTAGGCCGTGTAACCGACCACCTCACCCGCGCGGCGCCCCTGTTCCAGGAGGTCGAGGACCGGGCGCTGGCTGCGCGCGGCCGCCGCCCGCAACGCCGTGACCACCTCGTGGTGACGCTCGGGCCGCGAGGCCCCGCGCGCCTTCTGATCGGCTTTGAGCTGATCGACGTCCACGCGGTCACTCAGATGGATGATGACCGAGACTGTGCCGCTGGAGCCGGCCGCCTCGATGTCGGCCGCGACCTCGGGGTGGATCGTCCCCGCCCGCGCAGGCCCGCCCCCTGCAACCGCGATCAACAGTGCCGCCAGTCCCGCCAAGATGGTTTGGGTCCAAGATCGATGCAGAGCTTGCATGGATGCCTCCCGCGTGTCGCCGCCGATCGTTCCCGCCGCGTGCGCCATCGCCCCGCCGCGTGCGCCCGGATCGCCGCCGGAAGCCGGCGCCGGACGATCTTCGACAAGGAATTGCACTTGGCCCCTCTAAGGATACCAGACTGTGGTAGAATAGTGGGAGACGTAGGCTGTCAGCCGCCGCAGCGGGTGCTCAGCCTGCATTTTTCTATTTGGAATGCACTTACGCTTCATCGGCCCATGAGCTGTTAGGGCCCTTGAGGACGACGCGCCGGGACCGGTTGCGGGGGCGACTCCGTTCGACCGGGGCGCTGGGCTCCTGGGCGCGCGGGGCATCGCACGCAGCGGGGGCGGCCCAACGCCTCTTGGATGAACGTTTGTGGAACCTGGCCGAGGCCGATCGGTTTCGGGAGCATCGATTTCAGGGGCAACGGGCCGTGGTTGTTCGCGGCGCGCTTCGTCCTCGGATGCAAATACGGCGAGAGTGACGACCTGTCATGGGTGCGCGGGGCAGGCAACGAATGCGGTCAGAAGCAGACGCCCGGCCGACGTCAGGCCAGGCGTTGCTCTCGCCCGCCAACGATTGGAGGGGACTGGGATGAGGCACTTGGCACAGATCTTCTGCGGTTTGCTGTTCACCACGGCCCTGCTGCTCGCAACCGTACCGGCTGCCGACGCGCAGGAGACCCGGGCGTGGAGCAACACGCAGGAATTCTTCGAGGTCATGGACGCCCGCTACGATCCCATGATCGGACAGCCGGGCGAGGTGACGCGCGGTACAGGCTTCAAGCCGTACCAACGCTTCAAATGGTTCGCGCAGAACCGCATCTCCGATGAGACGGGGGACATGATTCCGGGCGCGCGCTGGGAAGCCTGGCAGCAGCTTCGCAGCATGGAGCAGCAACAGGGCTCGCGCAGCAGCACCTGGTTCAATCTCGGACCCAACAACGTCGCGGGGCGTTGCCTGGCCATCGAGGTGCACCCGACCAATCCGGACATCGTCTATGCGGGCTTTGCCAGCAGCGGGCTGTGGATCACCGAGGACGGCGGCACCACCTGGACGCCGATCGGCGACTATCTCCCGACGCTGTCGATCGGCGCGATCGAGATCGATCACACGAATCCCAACCACATCTACATCGGCACCGGCGAGGGCTGGGGCAACTACGACGCCATCCACGGCGTCGGCGTGCTCGAATCCTGGGACGGCGGCCAGACCTTCGACCTGACCGGCTACAGCTACGAGATGTACCAGAGCCGCGATGTCTTCGAGCTGGAGTACAACCCGGCCACCGGCACGCTGATGGTCGGGGCCGACAACGGTCTGTGGCGCTCCACCGACCACGGGGCGACGTTCACCCAGGAGTTCAGCTACGGCGCCTGGACCGACGTCGAGTACCGCCGCGGCTCGACCACCACCATGTATGCCTGCAGCCACGCCAACGCCGACTTCGGCTTCTGGACCTCCACCGACGACGGCGAGACCTGGACCCAGACCACGGTGGGCGTGCCGACATCGCAGGTGGGCAACTGCCGCTTCGCCCTCACCGCCGACGACCCCGACTACATCTACTGGTCAATCTCCCAGCCCGGCGGTCAGCACCTGGGCATCTGGAAGTCGACCGACGGCGGACAGAGCTTCTCGCAGATCTTCTACGGCAATCACCTGGGCTCGCAGGGCTGGTACAACCTGACGATCGACGTCGATCCGCTCGACCGCGATCGCGTTTTCTCCGGCGGCGTCTACTTCTACTATTCCGCGAACGGCGGCTCGAGCTGGAGTAGCTGGGCCGGCAACGTGCACGTCGATCACCACGCCACCGCCTGGGCCCCGTCGGACCCGACCCAGTTCTGGCTGGGCTCCGACGGCGGCTGCTACAAGAGCACCAACAGCGGCGGTTACTTCCTGCCGCGCAACACCGGCCTGACGACGATGCAGTTCTACGCCATCAACCACTCGATGTCCAATCCCATGCGGGCGCTGGGCGGCACGCAGGACAACGGCACGTATCGCTGGGACAACAGCCCGAACTGGGCGTACATCCTCGGCGGAGACGGCTTCTTTTGCGAGGTCGACTTCTTCAACGAGGACATCCTCTACGCCGAGCTCTACTACGGGGATCACTACAAGAGCACCAACGGCGGTTCCTCGATGTACCCGCGCAACAGCGGCATCACCGAAAGCGGCCCCTGGTCGACGCCGACCCACATGGACTTCAGCGACCCGCAGATCATCTGGACGGCCCACAACACGACCGTCTTCAAGACCGTCAACGGCATGAACAACTGGGTGGGCCTGTCGCTGCCGACGACGCTGGGCGGCGGCCGTTCCATTCACCAGTGCCGCGCGGTGCCCGATGTGGTGATCGTGATCGGCGGCGCGCGCATCTTCAAGACCGAGGACTCGGGCGCGACCTGGTCGGAGATCACCAACGGCCTCATTACCGGCGGCAACATGAGCGACGTTCACGTCCACCCGACCAACCCCGACATCTTCCTGATCACGCTGCAGACCTACAATTCCAACCTGCCCCAGGTCTACAAGACGACCGATGGCGGACTGACCTACTTCCCCATCGACGGCGATCTGCCCGACGAGCCGGCGAACACGATCGAGATCGACCCCAGCTATCCGGACGTCTACTACCTGGGCACCGACCTGGGCGTCTACATCTCCTACGACGCCGGCGCGAGCTGGCAGCCGTTCAACACCGGTCTGCCGCACGTCGTGGTGGCCGACCTGCGCGTGCACGACGATGCGCGCCTGCTGCGCGCGGGCACGCACGGTCGCGGGCTGTGGGAGGTGGACATCAGCAGCTTCGCGGCCGTGGACGAGCGCCCGCAGGTCGAGAGCCTGACGCTGCGCATCTTCGGCAACCCCTCCTCGGACAGCGCCGTGCTGCGCTTCGGCAACCGGGCTCCGGGCCTGCTGAAGCTGGACATCTATGACGCCGAGGGCCGTCTGGTGATGCCGGTGATCGAGCAGTACCAGCTCGGCATCGTCACCAATCACGAGGTCGACCTGACCGGCCTCTCCAACGGCGTCTATTTCGCCCGCCTCCAGTCGAACGGGGAGAGCGTGGCGCGCAAGATCATCGTGGAGCGTTGATCGCGCCCGAGCGCGCGCTCGGCCGATCCCCGCTCAACGCACCGCCAGGCCCCGGCGTCTGCAGGCGCCGGGGCCTGGTGCGTCCAGGGCCCGCACGCCCACCTGCGCCCGCCGCGGCCCGACCCGCATCCGCCGACCATCCGACGCCCGCCGCACCCCGAGGACCGCCGCGTCAAAATCGTGCGCTTGACCGCCGAAGGCCGCCGAATCATCCCCCGCGTGCGCCGGGAGATGGCACCGATTGCGCCGCCGGTTCGGCTCTGCTATCTCTGCAAGCGGCGAGATCGCAGCATGGCGAATGCTCCCGGCAGCGCGACGACCCGACCGCGGCATCTCGTCCGGCCCCAACCTGCGCCAAGGAGGTCGAGATGGCATCCATCCCACCCCAAGCGTCCACCGCGGCTCCATCGGCCTGGAACAGGGCCTGTCCCGTGGTGCTGGCCGTCTACCTGGTGATCGTTTCGGCGCTGCTGGTCTGGTCGTTGACGCGCGCGATTCCGCCGGCGGAGGGTGGCGTGCAGACCGCGGCTTCGACCGAGACGACCGTCGCCGCCGCACCGATCGACTCGACCCAGGTCGCGAGCGACGCGACCATCCCGCGCGATTCCGGCGCGACCCTTCTCTGGATCGTGTTGGCGGCCGGCGCGCTGGGCGCTTGCCTGCATGCGCTGGTGTCGCTGGCGGAATACGTCGGCAACCGAGACTTCCGCTCGAGCTGGGCGCTCTGGTACTGGATGCGCCCCCTGGTGGGAGGGATCCTCGCGCTGCTCTTCTACCTCGTCATCCGGGCCGGCTTCCTTCCGGAGATCTCCTCCGAACGAGGTGTCTACGGTGTGGCGGGCCTGGCCGGACTGGTCGGCCTCTTCTCCAAGCAAGCACTGTACAAGCTGAGCGATCTGTTCGACGTGCTGTTCAAGAGCGACAAGGCGGCGCGGCTCAAGGACCAGCTTCGCAAGAACCCGGTCCCTACCCTCGTATCGGTTGCCCCCGAACGGGTCGAGAGAGGCGCACCTCACGCGGTCATCACCGCCCGGGGACAGGATTTCGTGCAGGCGTCCGTCGTGCGGGCCGACGGCCGGAGCCTCCCGACCCGCTACGTGGGACCGGACACGCTGGAGGCCTACTTCACGGCCCAAGACCTGTCGTCTCCGGGCACGATCGCCGTGTCGGTGCACAACCCAAAGCCAGGGGGCGGTGAGTCCGCACCCCTGGCGATCGATGTGGCTTAGAGGCGCCCGCCGTGGGACACGTGACGCGCGCCGTGGGACACGTGACGCGTGCCGTGGGACACGTGACGCGTGCCGTGGGACACGTGGGCTCGTCGCGGGAAAGGTGCCCCCCCGCGCGAGGCGACCTAGAACCGCAGGCCGCCGAAGACGTAGATGCCGCGCGTCTTGACCTCGGGAGACCCGCCCGACGGTGAGCTCTCATCCTCGTCGGCGAGGTTGGTGAGGCCCAGCGCATAGCGGCTCTCCACGAAGAAGCTTGGTCCGCGGTCCTGGGAGGACTGGAAGCCCATCCCGAAGCTGACGCCCATGTCCAGGTCCTTGTAGCTGTCGGACAGGTCATGGTCGATGTCGGGCGACCCGCTGCTGCTGGAGGTCGAGGTGGCGTCGAGCAGGTAGCCGAACTCCGGACCGGCCAACATGTAGATGCCCGCCCCGCCCCGTCCGGGCGAGAAGCGCACCAGCGGGCTGACGACGATGTAATCCAGCTTCGTCTCGAAGGTGATGATCTCGCTCTCGGGCGAGGATCCGTTGCGGTACTCCTTCTTCGCGCCCTTGCGCAGAAACAGGATGTCCAGATCGATCCCGAAGGCGGGGCTCGCCGGCGTCCCCAGGGTGATGCCCCCACCGTATCCCAGCAAGTAGTCCGACTCGTAGGCGTCATGGCTGTAGTCGAGATTCGAGTAGTCGATCCCGCCCTTCAACCCGAAGACGATCGCCTTGGGCGCGGCGACGGCCGGCAGTGCCAGCCCTAGGATCAGAAGGGTGACGAACGTGAGCTTCAAGGCCATAGGAACCTCCCATCGCCCCCCCGCGCCGCAGGCTCGATGCCGGATGCGCGACGGGGTCCCTGCGTCGGATGCCGATCACCTAGGTCTGGCATCGGCAGACCCGCCGGGCACCTCCAGGATCGGGCCCGTCGCCCGCCGCCGGTCCCGGGGCCGGCCCGGAGGGAATCAAGCCCGCAGGAGAGGCCTAAGAGACGATGCGGGAGGCGATTGCCTCCTCACGACCGCCCGCGTCCCATCCGGGACCGGTGGGTCGAAGAAACGGGATGAGCAACAGTCAACCCGCAGCACCCACGTGAACCAGGCTGGGAACACACGACGCAGGGCGCCGAAGTCCCCACTCCCAAGCCCCCGAACGTTCCCCGCTCCCATCCCGGTCCTCCGTACGACAACCGCCCTCCGTTTCACAACCGCATGGTTGCCGCCGCGTATACCTGCTTGCTAGGCTGCGGCGTCGGATCGACCGATCCGACCCCACTCGACGCAGAACACCTGTTCAGGAGGTTGCCGTGAAGATGCATCGACCGCGCGCCCATGTCGCCCGCGCCAGGACCGCCCTTCGCCGCACGTCGCCGCACGCGCCGGGACGCCACCGCCCCGCGGCCTTCATCGCCGGACTGCTGGCGCTGAGCATGGCGTTTCTTTGTCCCATGCCTTGCGATGCGGGCGAGGTCGCGACCATCGACGGTGTGCCCCACGTCCAGAACCCAGCCACCCCATCCGGTGGCCGGCAGGACCTCCACCCGCGGGAGATCTGGCGGGTGGGCGGCGACGACGAGGACCTGCTGCTGGGCGCGGTCAACGGCGGACTGATCGACGAGCAGGGCAATGTCTACCTGCTCGACGGTCAGCTCAACGAGGTGTCGGTCATCTCTCCGGAAGGCGAGCTGTTGCGCACGCTGAGCCGCACCGGCGAGGGCCCGGGCGAGATCCAGGGGCTCACGTACGGCTTCTTCCTTCCCGACGGCAACCTGGCCATGCTGCAGAGCTTCCCGGGCAAGATCGTCACGATCGCCCGCGACGGCACCCCCGTGGGCAGTCTGCAGTTCGAGCCGCAGGGAGGCCAGGGCGCCAACTTCGGGGTCATGGTCGCGGGCGCCGCTCACGGAGACAGGATGCTGCTGGCGGGCATCTTGATGGCCTTCGAGAACAACGTCAGCACCCAGACCTACTACATGTCGTTCTGCGACCTGCAGGGCGTCGAGCAACACCGGTGCTACACCAAGTCATCGCCGATCGACTACACCGACTTCATCGGCGACGAGATGGCGCTCGACTTCGCCTGGTCCCGCTGGGCCATGGGTCCCGAGGGGCATCTCTACGTGGCGCCCGATCGCTACGCGTACCGGATCGAGGTGCAAACGCCCGACAGCGACCTGGTGCGCGTCATCGAGCGCGACTACGGAACCTACACGCGCACCGAGGAGGAGAAGGCCCTGGCGCGCCGCTACATCGAGGCCGTCTACAACAACTACCCGGTGCCTCCTCACACGTTGAAGATCGAGGATCGGGAAGCCGACATCCTCGGCCTCTACGTGACCGACGACGGCGAATTGTGGGTCAGCTCCAGCCGCGGCACACGCGACCTGCCCGAAGGCGTCGCCATCCTGTACGACGTCTTCGACAAGCAAGGCCACTACGTGCGGCAGGCCGCGCTGCACGGCGACTTCGATCCCGACCGCGACCTGATTCGCATTCTGAGCAAGGACCGGCTGCTGGTCGTGGTGGGGGCCGGGGAAGGTTGGCTCAACCAGATGGGCGTCGGAGAAGAGGAGAGTGGCGATACATCACCCGCCGCTGACGTTCCCCCGGTCGAAGCCGTGTTGTATGCGATGGACTAGCCCGACGGTCGCCGTGCCCCGCACGCGGCCGCGGCCGGGGCTGCGCGCGCCGTTGCTGCCGGCGCTTCCGGCACCGGTGCTGGCGGCGATTCTACTACCGATGCTGTTTCTGCCCGCGCCCGTCCCTGGAGCGGGCGCCGCGGTGTTCGCGGTTGGCGAGGGCCTGCCCTACACCGCCATTGGAGAGGTGCCTTGGGAAGCCCTGGCGCCGGGGGATTCGGTACGGATCCACCATCGCGCCGAGGACTATCACGAGAAGTGGGTGATCTGCCGCGCCGGCACCGCCTCGGCGCCCATTGTCGTCCAGGGCATCCCCTCGGCCGCCGGCGAGCTGCCGGTGATCAACGGGATCGACGCCACCACCCGTCCCGAGCTCAACTTCTGGAACGAGGAGCGCGGCGTCGTCAAGATCGGCGGCGCCAACAGCCCGCCCGACACGCTGCCCGCCCACATCGTGATCGAGGGCTTGGACATCCGCAGCGGCCGGCCGCCGTATACCTTCACCGGACGATATGGCCTGACCGCCTACGTCGACAACTGCGCCGCCATCTACATCGAGAAGGGTGAGCAGATCGTCATTCGGGGTTGCGTGCTGCGCGACTGCGGCAACGGGCTCTTCTGCGGCCACCAGACGACCGATCTCGTCGTCGAGGGCAACGCGATCCACGGCAACGGCATCGAAGGCGAGATCTACGAGCACAACAACTACACGGAAGCCTGCCGAATCCTCTTTCAGTTCAACCATTTCGGGCCGCTGCGCGCCGGCTGCCCGGGCAACAACCTGAAGGACCGCTCCGCGGGGACGATCATCCGTTACAACTGGATCGAGGGTGGCAACCGGCAGCTCGATCTGGTCGACAGCGACCACGCCGCCTTGTACACCGATCCGCTCTACCGCGAGACGCTCGTCTACGGCAACGTGCTCATCGAGCCCGAGGGGGCGGGCAACAGCCAGATCCTGCACTACGGCGGCGATTCCGGCGCGACCCAGAACTACCGCAAGGGCACGCTCTACCTGCACAACAACACGATCGTCTCGACGCGCGTGGGCAACACCACCCTGGCGCGTCTCTCGACGATGGAAGAAACCTGCGACGCCCGCAACAACATCATCTACGTGGCCGCCGACGGCAACCGCCTGGCGATCCTCGCCGAGAGCGGCGGCACGATTCATCTGCGGCAGAACTGGCTCAAGCCCGGATGGGTGGCGTGCCACGGGAGCACGCCCGGCATCATCCACGATTACGGGAACGTCGAAGGCGAAGATCCGCGCTTCGTCGATCCCGGCAACGGCCTGTACGAGCTGCTGGAGGGATCCGCGTGCATCGATGCGGCGGCGGAGCCGGATCCGACCATCGCCGCCTTGCACACGCCGGTCATGGAGTACGTGCGCCATGGACGGGGTCGACCTCGCCCCGACGACGGCGCGCTGGACATCGGCGCCTACGAGTACGCCCCCACCTCCGGGGCGCACGCGGCGCCGCTCGTGCCGGCGCTGGCGCTGCAGATCTCGCCCAATCCGGCGTGCGACGAGTTGGCGGTGTCGTTCTACCTGCCGTCGGAGGAGCACGTCGCCCTGCAGCTCTTCGGTGCGGAAGGCCGCCGGTGGCACACCTGGATCGACGGGCCCCGCGGCGCGGGCTGGCATCGGGTGCGCACACGGTTGCCGGAGCTGCCGGCGGGCATCTGGTGGGTGCGCCTGCAGAGCGGAGACGACCGCAGCGCGCGGCGGCTCCTCATCGTGCGCTGAGAGGCCGAGGAGCGGCCGCAAAAACGACGCCACAACCTCCTATATAGAAATGACTTACGATGATAGATCCCCCCGGTTGCCCTGGCGCGCCCGTCTCTGGTGACCGCCCCCGCGCCCACCGCCCTTAGGAACTCGGGGTGCGTCTGGTATACTCAATCCGATTTGACATTTCGCCATTTGGGGGATCAGAGGCGAACACCACCCTCTGGGGAGAAAGGACTCCATCATGAAGCACGCTTCGGCATGCATCTGCTTGATGCTTCTGGTCGGCCTGACCGGTCTCGCGCAGGCGGACCTGCGCACGCTACCGGTGAGCGATGCGGCCAACGAACTGGCGCTGATCGGCCAAGAGCCCAACGAGCTCGTCTATCGCATGACGCTGGGCGAGTTGGCTGCCATGGACGTGGAGACCCCCGCCGGTGCCTTCACGCGTCTGATGCTGCCGGGCTTTCACGGCT
>CAZPGB010000065.1:0-31163 GCA_964585945.1 uncultured bacterium
CAAATGGGTTCGTTCTCAAGAGCAGAGGCGGGTCCGTTCTGGTTAGCGTTGAAGTATTCCGGAAGAGCGCGGTGCGACGGTTCCTGCGCCAGCGAGAAAAGGAGGGCTAGACCATGCCACGTATGCCGAAGGGGATGTTCCGCCGCAAGCGGAAGGACGGCACGCTTGGGGACTCCTGGTACACGCGCGTCGTGGTGCCGGGGCGGGAGCATCGGAAGCTGGTGTGCCTCGGGCCGGACGGCGAGAAGGCCAAGGCCAAGTTCTACCGCCTGAGGTCGGGTGATGTGCCGCTGTCATCGCTGACGCTGGGCCAATGGGCGGACCAGTGGCTTAAGACCAAGGCGCGCGAGAAGCGGTGCGCGCGGTACCACGCGGACACCGAGGCCAGGATCAAGAACTACATCAAGCCCGCGCTGGAGCACGTGCCGCTATCGCACCTTGATGGTCGCGCAGGCATGAAACGCCTTGACGACTTCAAGGAGTCCCTGACGACCGATCTTGGGCGATACGAGACCAAGCGGCTGGAGTTGAAGCCCGAGACGGTGCGGCACATCCTGAGCGACCTGCGCGCCATCCTGGGCCGAGCGGAGCAGCTGGGGATGATCGAGCGATCACCAGTGAAATTCTACTCTCACGATGACCCCTACGTGACGCCGGTGAGCCGTGGCTTGCCGAGGCCGCTCCTGCCGGAGGAGGCCGAAGCCGTCAAGGCTATCCGCGACCCTCACGGCTTCGTATGCCGCCTCGGGATTGCCACGGGTCTCGATTGGTGCGAACTCACCCGGCTGCAGGCCAGCGACTTCAAGTGGGTCCACCACCGGGAGCATGGCCGCGTCCTTGTCCTGACGATGCAGAAGCGCCTCAAGACAAAGACCCTCACATGCCAAATCCCTGTCCATGGTAACATCGTGGGCGAGATTCTGATCCGTGTGGGGTTGCTGGTGCCATTCAGCAGCGCCAGCAGCTTCAACAAGACCGTTCGGCGGCTCTCGGGGGTGGAGGGCTTCCAGGTCAAACGGATGCGCCACACCTTTGCCAGCAACTACTTAGCGCATGGTGGCAAGATCGAGAACCTGCGGAAGCTGATGGGCCATACCAGCTACGCCACCACGGGGATCAACGCCGATCTCATGCAGGATGCCATCATCGAGGATGCGTATCGGGTGTTTTCGGTAGCAAGCTCGGTAGCAGGGAGGCTATAAGTGCTTGGGGCGAATAGCTCAGTCTGGTTAGAGCGCCTGCCTTACAAGCAGGAGGTCACAGGTTCGAGTCCTGTTTCGCCCAAGACATTCGGCTCATCTCATTCTGCACTATTTCGGGGCACCCCCAGCCGCCCGGTGAGGCGCCGGCGGGGCCGGGCGACCGCCCCAACGTCACCCCAGTTGTGTCGATACGCGACCAATGGCGCCTTGACACCCCCCAGGGCCGTTGATATACTTTCCTCGTGCAAGCTAGCAGTGGAAGAACTGCAGAAAGGGGGTGCTCAAGCAGCAAGGCTCTAACCGTTGGGACTTCTTTGGACTACGCATCAAAGGTTTGGTTCCTGGCAAGCGACAGTGAGCCGGAACCGGCTGAAACCCTTGGGAGGTTTTAGGTGATGAAGAAGCTTCTAAGTGCAGTGATTATGCTTGCACTTGTCAGCGGTGCCGCTTGGGCGAGTGTACCCGACCCGGAGTACTGCGAAGTTCTTCCGGGTGACGAGATGGCGGTGCCCCGCCTCCTTGGTATTACCAAGGATGCGGGTGGGTCTCCCTACTGGGACCTTGACATCCACGTGGCTGCCTTCGGTGGCGTTTCCCTCGCTAACGTGTACGTCCAGGTGATGATCAATACGGACTGCGATGCGGATCTCTGCACGTGCTCCGGTCTCGTGCTTGACGGCTTCACGGATGCCAACGGCGACGTGAGCTTCGAAGTCAGGCTCGGTGGCTGTTGCGAGATGACCGCGGCGGTGATCATCATGGCTGACGATGTGCCTATTCGTCAGTATGACTTCGTTGTCAGCCCGGACATCACGAGCGCGGTCGGTGGCGGTGACTGCCAGGTCGTTCTGGCGGACTTCAGCGCCTTCGGCGCGGGCCTCGGTGCCGGCGCTGCGGGCTGCACCGACTTCACCGGCTCTGGGAACACCGTGCTGGGCGACTTCGTGGTCTTCGGTGCTGGTTGGGGTGGCTCCTGCACCACCGACTAGTTGCAGAGACTCCACTGGAAAGACGGCTCGGACCTCTGGTTCGGGCCGTCTTTTCTTACCCGTCTTCGTCCAGCCACGACGCCCGTGCTCGCGGTGAGCCACACGAAGGGCCGCGACGACCCAGGAACGCTCATGCTAGGGTTTGCCGGCGCAACGGCCGAACCCGTCAAGCAGGGCGGGGTATAGACGACATGAGCATGGGGAAACTCGCTGAGCGGACCCCACCTTCGTAACCGGAAGGACGGGTGGCCGGATCCAACACTCCGGGATGGAGATGATGAGCAGACGAGCCCTAGGGATCGTGTTTCTGGTCGGGTGGATCCCGGGAGCCTGGCTTGCCGGGGCACCGGCCTACGCCGGTCCTCTCGCCGACGCGGTGCTCGTGCCCCACATCTCGCCGTCTCTCGAGTACAGCTTCGGCCACACCTACGAGGCGCGATCCGACCTGAGGCGCTGCGAAGACGCGCTGGTGGAGGGGCAGGTCTACACGCCCGAAACGGTGGTGGGGCAGATTTGCTACATCATGGCTTCGTTCGAGGATTCGCCCGGTCCGGTTACCCTCTATGGCATCGACTTCGGATTCGAGTCCTACGACGCCTCCGCGATCTCGTTCGTGGATTTCGGCGTCTCCGCGCCGCAGACGCTCATGCTATCCACCGACGGTTGGCCCGGCCCCAACGAGGGGCTGGCGGTGGTCTACACGCTGGGCCCGGCCCGCGATCGCGTGGTGGAGGTCTGCTGGATGGCCGCCTACGTCTACGCGCCGGTCAGCGTGCCGTTGGGCGTCGACCCGGCTACGAGCAACGCGGAGGTGACCAGCAACAACCAGGGGCCTATCGAAGCCGATCCCATCGAGCCCTACAACATGGGCATCATGGCCTTCGGACAGGACGGGTACAACCCCTGCGCCCCGGTGGAGATGAACGGCGCCTGCTGCCTGCAGGGGCGCTGCCACGAGATCACCCGCCTCGACTGCGAGCTGCAGGGCGGCCTTTTCCTGGGGGTCGGACACCCCTGTTTCCCCAATCCCTGCGAGGGCAACCAGGAGCGCGTGACGACCTGGGGTCGGCTGAAGCGCATCTACGAGCACAACTAAGCGCGGTTTGGGCCTATACTCCCATGGGGGCGGGGGTGTATCCCAAAGTCGAAAAGGGGGTTGCACCTGTGGCCCCAACCGAAAAAAAGCTTGAGTGACCGCCGACCCTGACGTAATAGGGTATGAGCTGGCAAGAGCAGGAAAGCAGGAAGGAGTCCTGCGATTTGAGGTTATGGGGTTGCCCTACTCCGTGGGGCGCGGGGCGATTCCTCAGTCTTGGGAGGTCGTGCTGATGAGACGGATGCTTTGGGCTCTGGCGCTGGTGGTGGTGTTCGCCACTCCGGTCCCGGCCGACGTGAACAATCTGGCCGGCGGAGCGATGATCGCGCACTACGTCGACGAGCTTGCCTATTCGGGTGATGAGCCGGCGGAAGGCTGGTGCGGGGCCTACACTCCTTACGCCATCACGGATCACACGGAGCAAGTGAACCGGATGGATGTGGCCACCTACGGTCCCAAGGTCTGGTACGTGATCGCCGCCTGGAGCGAGGACAAGAACTGGTGCGGAGGGCAGTTCGGGACCAACGACTACGACGCGGCCGTCTTCACGCCCGTGGAGGCGTTCCCCTGCTTCCCGGATGTAGGGCTGGAGATTCCCGAGGCCGATTGGCCGGGTCCCAGCTCCGGGACCGCGTTCGTGACGACCGAGACGTCGTGGACCGGGAACTACGTTCCGATCTACTTCTTCGGCGGCTACGCCTATGGATACGGGACGCCCGATGTCGTCGAGCTGGTGCCCTACACGCCGTCGGGCAGCCAGGTTGATCCCTTCGCCGGGTTCTCCAACTGCCAATCGCCCCCGATCGATTACGATGCTCTCGCGCTGGGCGGAATGGGCGTCAACACCGACGGCATCTACGCCCAGCCGGAGGTGATCGAGGTCGGCGCCTGCTGCGTCGGCACCACCTGCCTGCCCGGACTCACCCAGCAGCAGTGTGATGATCAGGGCGGCGACGTCTGGTACGTGGACACAAGTTGCAGTCCGAACCCCTGCGACCCCACCGGGGTCTGCTGTTACGGCAGCACCACCATCTCGTGCGCCGTCAACACGGAGAGCCAGTGCGCGACACTGCAGGGCACGTGGCACCCCGAGTGGACGAGCTGCGATCCGAACCCCTGCAAGCCGGCCGCGTGCTGCACGGATGGGGAGTGCCAGATCCTGACGGAGCTGGAGTGCCAGCAGGCCGGCGGGGACTTCTGGCTCCAGACGGTCACCTCGTGCGATCCCAACCCCTGCTTGACCTACGCGTGCTGCATCCCGGGCGAGGCCTGCCAGAATCTGACCGAGGATGAGTGCCTCGCCATCACGGGCGCGACCTGGCACGAGGGCTTCAAGTGCAATCAGGCCCACTGCGACAACCTGGGCGCCTGCTGCTTCGACGAGGAGCCCTATTGCCGCATGATGTGGGAAGCCGAGTGCGCCGCCAACCATCCGGAGATCACGGGTGGCTTCGAGCCGGGGGAGATCTGGCATCCGACGCGTGACTGCGAGTCGGACGATCCCTGCTTCCCCAGCCCGGTGCAGGAAAGCACGTGGGGCCAGATCAAGCGGCTCTATCAGTAGCGGCGAGATCGGGCACGACTTCGGCTCCGCTCGGAGTGGATCGGCGAGGCGCGGATGCGCGTCGCCTCCACGCTGCGACCCGCAAGACGACAGGTGAAGAGGATCCCCGCGGAGGGGATCCTCTTCCTGTTCCTGTCTTGCCGGAGGGGTCACGTTCGGGCGGGGGGGCTCGGTGAGGTGGAATCGGATGATGCGCGCTGCGCCTGCGCGCGAGACGAGAGGTTCGAGGTGAGCATGGTCAGCACGTCGCGGTCGCTCTGTGTCAAAGGCGTTTTGTTGGCGGTCCTCTGGGCCGGCGCGCTCTGCGCGATCGGTCCGCTTGGATGCGGCTCCGAGACATCGCGTGACGCGCAGGTCGTGGTGATCGGGCTCGACGGGGCCACCTGGGACCTGATCCAGCCGTGGATCGATCGCGGCGATCTGCCCCATCTGGCCGAGCTGCAGCAGTCGGCGGCCTGGGGCGAGCTGCACAGCAGCGTGGTCTATCTCTCGCCGCCGGCCTGGACGACGGCGGTGACCGGCGTCAACCCGGGACGGCATGCGATCTACGACTTCCTGCGCCTGCTGCCCCAGGACACGGTTGTGGTGAACGAGACCTCCAAGAGCCGCCGGGCCCAACCGATCTGGCGCATGCTGAACGCGGTCGGCAAGCGGGTGCTGCTGATGAACATACCGATGACCGATCCGCCCGATCCGGTCGACGGGCTCTTCATCGCCGGCTTCCCGCACCTGGACAAGACCGGCTTCACCTACCCGCCCGAGCTGGAGGATCGGCTGGGCGAGTACGAGCTCGACGAGCTGCAGATGCGCCTGGTGCCGGGCACCGAGGACAGTCTGATCCAGAGCTATCATCAGGACCTGCGCAATCGGCTGCGCATCACGGTCGACTGGCTGCGCAACGAGCCGTTCGACCTGCTCTGGATGGTCTTCACGGCGACCGACCGCATCCAGCACACGTTCTGGGAGTTCATCGACCCGCAGAACCCGAACTACGATCCCGAAGAGGCCGCGGTGTATGAGAAGGCCATCCTCGATCTGTGGGTGTCGGCCGACAGCTCGTTGGGGGCGATCATGGATCTGCTGGGACCCGACGTGAACCTGATGGTGCTGTCGGATCACGGCTTCGGACCCATGCGGTTCGACCTGAAGCTGAAGAACTACCTGCTGCGGCCGGGGTCCTCACTGCGCGACTGGGAGGTCAACCACGTCTACGTGTTGGACCCTTCGGACGCCGCGCGCATCTACATCGCCCGCAAGGGGCGTGACGCCCGCGCGCAGCTCAACGAGGCCGAGGCCCGCCGCGTGCGCGACAAGGTGGTGGCCGAGCTGAAGCGGGCGGTTGATCCCCAATCCGGCACGCTCATCTGCGACCAGGTGTGGCTTGGAGAGGATGTGTTCGAGGGGCGCTACATGGAGAAGGGGCCCGACATCGTCGTGGTGCCGGCCTACGGGTACTTCCTCATCTTCGGCGACATGGAGCCCGACGCGAGCGATCCCTATGTGGCGCCGCACGGGACGCAGTTGTCGGGATGGCACCGCATGAACGGCATCTTCGCCTTCCAAGGGCCGCACGTCCAGCCGGGGCGCGTCGAGCGGCCGGCCGATCGTGCGTACGACCTGGCCGACATCGTGCCCACGGTGCTCTACCTGATGGGCGAGCCGATCCCCGAAGGGCTGGACGGGGAGCTGATGCGCGGAACCATCGCGCCCCTCTACCTGCAGAACAACCCGCCGCAGTGGACGGCGCCCCTGGAGGAAGAGGACCGCGAGCTGACCGACGAGGAGATCGAGCAGCTCCGCGCCGTGCAGGGGATCCCCTACATCGGCGGTTGAGCCGTCGCCGGCAAGACGCCCGCCGAACGGCTAGGGCGCCTCGGGAAGCGTCGGATCGCAGACGGCGCTCACCAGCCGCTGCAGGCCGGCCTGGTTGCGACCGTCGGCCGCCTGCTCCAGACTTCTCTGGACCAGCTCACAGGCCTCCTGCCTTCGCCCGGCGGCCGCCAGGGCCTGGGCCGCGAAACGGGTCGTCAGCAGGCGTCCGGGCGCGCGGCGAACCACTTCCTTCAGCAGATCGGCGGCCTGGCCGGGCTGGTTGGACTGCAGCAAGTACATCCCACGCAGATACTGCACCAGGAGCTGATCCGGGTGCTGCTCGAGAGCCGCGGCGGTCAGACTGTCGGCCCGGGCCAGGTCCTGGTTGCGCAGCGCATTGCGGACGGCGACCCCGATATCCCAGAGCGGGCTCTCTTCGGGCGGCATCTGGTCCTCGGGCAGAGCCATCGCCCCGGATTCCTTCTCCGCCTTCTCCAGCGCCATGAGGTTGATCTGCGCCACCTGGTAGTCGGGCGAGATCTCGAGCGCTCGGGTCAGCGCGTAGCGCGCGACATCGAACTTGCCGGCCATCATCATGATCGTGGCGAGCTGATTCAGGTAGAGGGGATGCACCGGGTGGGCTCCCACGAGACGCAGCGAGATCGATTCGGCCTCGGCGTAGGCGCCCTGCGAGCGCAAGACCTCGGCCAGACCGTAGAGCGCCTGCTCGTTGGTCGGATCCAGGCGCAACGCCTTGCGGTACTCCTCGACCGCCGCGCGCGGCAGGTCCTCGCGCACCAGCACGCCGCCCAGGTCGCTGTGCACCATGGCGTTGTCCGGATCGCGCTTGAGCGCGGCCTGTAGGAGCTGACTGGCGGCCTGCCGGTTCTGCTGCTGCAGCAGCAAGCCGGCCTCCACGCGCAGGTCCTCGGCGGGATTGGCGTGGCGAGCGCCGACCTGCGGCAGGTCGCAGGCCGAGAGCGCCGCCAGCAGCAGGGTCCCGAGGACGAGCCAGCGCGAACGGTCCGCCGCACGCGCCATGGCCACCACGTCGGGCAAGCGCTGCACCGCCAGGGCGGCGGCCGGCAACAGCGTCAGCAGCGCCATCCACCGCGTGGCGGCTGTCTGCAGCCCCACGAGGTTGGCGATCATCAAGGCCAGCAGCGGGGGCGCCAGCCGCTCCCAGCCGGTCGTGCGGCGGGCCAGGAGCAAGCCCCACAGGCCGAGCAGCAGGTAAGCGGGGAAGACGTACGCGCCCCAGGCCAGCGCGGGCGAGGCCCGTCCCAGCACGAAGGCCGGTGAGACCGGATCGGGCAGCTCGCGTCCGTTGATCAGGTAGACCGCGCGGCAGAGCAGCGACCGGATGGCCGTCAGAGGACGCTCGACCAGGTTCTTCATGCCCTCGGCCAGGAAATGGGTGGCGCGATCCCACTCGCCGACGGCGCGCCCGGCGGCTTCGTTGGCCTGGCTCTGCGCCGACGCCGGCGAGAACCACGCTGGCGGATGGGTCGAGCGGGCGGTGCCGCACGTGGTCGGCTCCAGGGTGCGCTCGAAGTGGACGGGGCTGGACCAGTTCCAGAGCGGACCGCCTCCACGCAGTCCGGCGTGGTGGGCGCTCATCACGCCCACGGGCACGATGAAGGCAACCGCCAGGACGACCGCGGCCGTGACCGAGGCGGATGCGCCGCGCGCGTCGCCGTCGGTTCCACGCGCGGACGGGGGCCGCAGCCGGATCCAGACGGCCGCCACGGCCAGGGCGAAGAAGATGAGCGGCTGCAGGAGGAACCCCAGGCCGCTCAACAGGCCGCCCAGCAGCGTCGCGCCGAGTCGACGGCGCCCGTAGAACAGAAGCCGCAAGACGATCAGCGCAAGCACGACCGTCCAGGCGACCGGCTGGTAGCGCACCTCGAAGAAGACCGCCAGGGGATGGACGCCGTAGAGCAGCGCCGCGATCCAGGCCCCGCGCTGCGACAAGACGGGCGCCAGACTCCAGGCGACCAGGGGCACCGCGAGCAGCCCCAGCACGAGCTGCGCGGCAAAGAGGACGATCGTCTGCTCGCCCAGGATCGCCCAGACGAGCGCCGCGACATAGGGGTAGAGCGGGGATCCCCACGGCACCACCTGTTCGGGAAACCCGTCGTGGAGGATGCTAAAGGCCCGCTGGTAGTGGATGGCGTCATCGAACGCCGGGATGCCGGTGAAGAAGGCGTCCCGGAGCGTGAGCCAACCCACCACCCGCACGGCCACCGCGACCGCCAGGGCGGCCAGCGCCCAGAGGGAGAAGGTGCGCGCGCTGCCCACGCCGGTCGGTCCGCTCGGGCCCGACGGGCGCTGCGGGTGCGGCTCGGCGTCCGCCGCCGATTGCGCGCGTGTCTGGCGATGGTTGCCGTGTGCGACCATAGGGTCTCCTCCTGGGTCCGATGGCTGCGCCCCTCAAGGGCTCGCGGGGCACAGATCGGCCGCGTACGCCCGCAGGGAGTCGCTCTGGGCCTCCGACAGGTGCGCCACCGTTGTGGATTCCAGCAAGCGCGCGATCTCCCCGCAACGGCCCGTCGCGGCCAGGTAGGAGATCAACGTGCGGACGTAGGACGGACGGGGATCGATGGCGACCGCTGCCCGCGCCGCGCGCAGCCCCTCGTCCCCCGCATCTTCCGCCTCCAGCAACAGCCGGGCAAACTCGTGTTGAAGGTCGGCTTCCCCGGGGGTTCGCGTCAACACCTCTCTCAGGGTCGTGATCGCATCCCCGGGGCGTCCGGCCCGAATCTGTGCCACGGCCACATGGCGCCCCAGCTCCGGGCTCCGGCCGTGGGCCCGATAGGCCCGCTCCCAAGCATCGGCGGCCTCTTCGAAGCGCTCCAGCAGGAAGAGCGCCGAGGCGCGCCCGATGAGCCCTTCGCGTGACTGCGGGTGCAGCGCCAGCAACCGCTCGAACGTCTCCAGCGCCTCCTGACCGCGCCCGACCTCGAGCAGGAGGTTGCCCAGCCGGTAGCGGGCCTCGGCGTCGCGTGGCCGCACCGCGACCGCCCGGCGCAGCAGCGTTTCGGCCTCGGCGTACCGCCGCTGGAGGATGAGCGCGTGGCCCAAGCCCTTGAGGGCCGTGTGGTAGTCGGGCGCGATCCGATGGGCGCGCCGGTAATGCTCCTCGGCCTGCTGCACGCGGTCCTCGCGCAGGAGCGAGGCGCCCAGATTGCAGTGCACCCGCACGCTGCGGGGCGCAACCCGCTCCGCGGCCAGGAAGAGGTCGAGGTTGGTGCGCCAGTCCCGGTTCCGGTCCCAGGTCCGCGCCGCCCCCGCCGTGAGAAGCAGGACGAGCAGGCCGACCAGCGCGGGGCGCGTCCAGCGCCGGCGGGCATCGACCACCCCGGCCGCCCGGTCGGCGGCGGCGGCGACCAGGGCCAGGAACCCCAGCGAGGGCAGGTAGAGAAGCCGCTCGGCCATGATCGTGCCGATCGGGAACAGGAGATTCGACACCGGCAGGAGCAAGACCGCCCACACGGCGCCGCCCCAGGCCAGGCGGGGCGCCTGACGGGCGAGGCGGATCAGCAGGACCACCGCCAGCAGCGCGGCCAGGAGCATCAGCCCGGCGCCGCTCGCCCAGCTCGTGACCGGGGCGATCGTGTCGTAGGAGTAGTCCACCGACAGTCGGTGGGGCCAGACGAGCAGTTCGAGATAGCGACCCAGGACCTTTCCGGCGGTCAGCACCCGGACGTCGAGCGGCGCGGCGAAGACGGGGTTGTCGATCGGGGTGACCTCTCCGAGGCCGAGGAGCGATCCCAGGACCGCGCGCCTGGCGATCAGGTAGCCGGCCACGCCGACCGCCAGCGCGCCGTCAGCCAGCACCGCCTGCCGCAGGGCTCCGCGATTGCGGATTCGAAGGCGCGCGTAGGATCGCTCGTCTCCCAGTAGCCCCGCGCGGTGCGCGCCGGCTACCAGGAGCCACCCGATCGCGCTCTCCTTCGATCCCATCGCGAGCGCGAAGGAGAGCGCCACCGCGCCCAACCCGGCGGCCGAGGCGCCGATCGGGCGGTGGATCGTGCCTGCGCGCAGCCACAGACCGTAGCCCAGCAGCCCGAAGAGGGCCGCCAGCAGCTCGCCGCGTCCGAAGACGCCGGTGACGGCTTCGGTATGCACTGGATGCACGGCGAAGAGCAGCGCCACGGCCCAGGCCCACCTGCGGTGGCGCGGAAAGAGCCGCAGTAGAACCCAGGCCGCCGTGAGCGTGACCAGCGCGTGCAGTGCGACGTTGGCGCCGTGAAACGGGCCCGGGTCGGGGCCGTGCCAGGCGAGCTGCAGCCGGTAGGAGAGGCTGGTTGCCGGTCGATAGAGTCCGGCCGCGTCCTGGTTCGGCCAGAAGGGGGCGGTCAGCGAAACCCACCAGGGCCGCTCGGGCTGCACCGCGGGGTTTTTCAGAATCAGCCCCTCGTCGTCGTAGACGAAATCGGCGTCGAGGGCGTTGAGGTAGGGCGCCGACGCCGCCAGTAGCAGCAGGAGCCAGGGGAGGAGCGCTCGCACCGTGCTCATGGGGCATCCTCTCCTGCGGGGGATTGCGGCTGGGCCGGCGATCGATCGCGCGTCGCCGCGGCGTCGCGCTGCGCGGCCGGCTCGGTGAGCAGCGGGGGCAGCGAGTCGAGATCGACCCAGGTCCGGCGCGCCACCCGCAGCAGCGCGCGGCGGCCGCCGACCCAGTCCTGCCGGTAGACCCGGAGCAGCGGCGCTTCCCGACCGCCGAGCAGCGCGTAGAGCAGCAGGCTGTGCGGGTACGCGACCCCTTCGGCACTCGCCGCCCCGGGATCGGACTTCGACGGGCGCCCGCGGGGCGTCTCGGGCAGCAGGGCCAGAATCCAGACGGCGTCCCCCGGCGCCATGGCGGCGTCCATGCGGGCGCGCAGCCGCCGGGCGTCGGCCAGATAGTGGTCCAGCGAATCGAGGGGCGTGGGCGCGACGCCGGCGATGTTCTCCCCGGCCTCGGGGGGGAACCAGGCCGCGCGGTGGGCGGCGCCCTGGCGCCGCAGGTAGTACTCGAGCGACGGCGCGGTCAGGAAGCCGTGCACCACCCAGTCGCTCTCCCGCAGGCCTTGCGCAGCCATGAAGCCGGCCAGATCGCGGTCGGCGCCCTTGGCGCGCGCCGAGGCTCGCAGGCCGTAGGTGGGCGCCAACGAGGCGACCGACAAGACCGACCAGAGCAGGAGCGCCGTCAGCGCTCCGCCCCGGGGCATGCGGGCCAGACCCCGGCCCAGGAGCAGTGCGAAGGCCGGGAACGCGATCACGTCGGTGCGCCCCACGACGTAGACCGGGGTCACGATCAGAGAGGCCAGCGCCAGCGCTCCCAGCGGCAGCAACAGAAACACCGCCTCGCGCCACGGCGCATGGGGATCGGTGGCCGGCTCAGCCGTCGCCGGCCGCGACCGTCGACGCCGCCCGGCCAGCAGGGCGGTCAGGATCGCCGCGAGGGCCGCCAGGCCGGCCAGCGTCGGCCAGAACGGCCCGGGCCACGGTGCGGTGGGAAAGGCGACGGCGCTCCAGGAGGCCGGCAGGGCGCCCGGGGTGAAGGCGACCAGCGACAAAAGCGGGGCCAGCCACAGGCTGCGGGTCTGCCAGTAGCCCGCCATCCAGGTGTTCAGCGCGGTGTGCGTCTCGAACTGGGCGGCCGAAGCGGTCCACAGCGCGGCCCAGACCAGCAGCGGCGCGCCGTGCGCGACCGCCCAGCGGCGCAGCGACACGCTCGATGGACCGCGCAGCGGCCAGGCCAGAAGACTCGCCGCCAGCAGCACGACGCCGATATGGTGGGTCAGGCACAGCAACGCCCCGGCGACGGCCAACCAGATCGCCGCGCCTCTCCGCCCGCGCGAGAGCATCGCCTCATTGGCCAGCATGACGATCAACGCCAGCAGCAACATGAGACCGTAGGAGCGCGACTGCCGGGCGTAGAAGACGGCCAGGGGCGCGATCGCCAGGAAAGCGGCCGACCAGAGACGCGCGGGCACACGGCGCCGCAGTCCGTCGGCGGCCAGCACCGCCACGGCCGCCACGCCGCAGGCCGCGGGCAGCAGCCGCAAGCCGGCCTCCGAGTCGCCCCACAAGGCGGTCAGCGGGCGCTGGAGCAGGTAAAAGAGGGGCGGGGCGTCGTCGTGACGCCACAGCAGCGCGATCATCTCCTTCCACGGCTGGGTCATCAAATGGGCCGTGTAGGCCTCGTCGCACCAGAGCCCCTCGAGACCCACGCGCCACAGGCGCAGGAAGGCGGCCGCGGCCAGGATGAACACCGTCAGGACCAGGGCCGACCGACCCGCTGTTCCGGGCGCCCCGGACCGTTCGCTCTGGCTCGCTTGCCGCCGGGTCACGAATCTGCTCCCCACTTCGAATCGCCGCGCGCGGGGGGCGCGGTCCTGCGCGCCGCCGCCATCACCGACAGCCCCGCGGGCGCCGCCGAGCGTCCCAGGGCGGCCTCGCACCGCAGCAGCGCATCGAGCAGCCGGTTGAGCGCTGCCGGCATGGTGGCCAGATCCGACCTGGGCGCGCGCGGGGCCTGTGCGCCGGGCGCAGGCCGCCGAAGGTGCGCCAGCGCTGCCCGCGCCAGCCTGACGGCGGCCAGCGGCGGAAAGAGCAGCCAGTTCCAGTAGAAGATGCACACCGGATCGAAGCCGGTGCGTTTCAGCTTCTCCCGGATCTGGCCCCTCGTGTAGCGCCGGGCCGTGTGGATGGCCACATCGTGGGCCGACCGCAGCCACGAGAACGCGGGCAGGTTGAGCACCAGCACCCCGCCCGGGCGCAGACAGCGCGCCATCTCCCGCAGCGCCGCCTCGTCGTCCCGCACCCCGCGATGGTAGAGGACATCGGCCGAGAGAATCAGGTCCAGGCTGCCGTCACGCCAGGGAATCGCCTCGACCGACGCCTGCGCGAGGGCGTCCAGGCCGCGACGGGCGGCCAGCGCGACCGCCTGGCGGCTGGCGTCGAGGCCGTAGAACTGCAGCGTGTGCGCCCCGTCCGTGCCGACGGCGCCGGCCGCGGCCCACGCCGCGATCGCCTGCAGGTTCATGCCCGTGCCGCAGCCCGCGTCGAGCACGCGCAGTGGCGCCGCCCCGCCGGCCGCGGGCGGGGGACAGGCGCGCAAGGCCTGGAGGATGCGCCGCCGCAGGGCCCGGTACCACCAGTGATCCTCCTCGAGCGCGAACATCTGTTCGTATTCGCGGGGATCCATGGCGATGCCCCTAGGAGCGGCTGATCAGGTAGACGCCGACGACGATGACGACCGCGCCCAGCCAGCGGACGAGCGAGACGTGCTCGCGGAGAATCAGCGCGGCGAAGACGAGCGTGATCACGTAACCCATCGCGAGCAGCGGATAGGCCCAGCTCAAATCCACCCTCGAGATCGCCGCCAGCCAGAAGACGGCCCCCACGCCGATCGACGCGAAGCCCATCCAGAGCTGCCAGATGCGCACCATCCGGGCGAAGATCACCGGCAGGTTCGAGAGCGACAGGACCCCGGCCTGGTTCATGCCCGACTTGAGCAGCAACTCGCCGGCGACCGAGAAGCAGACGGCCACGAAGACCAGCAGGAAGGCTTGTGTCATGACGTCGACTCCAGAGCGCCGCCCAAGGCCTGTGCGATGCGGGACAGGTCATTCTCGTCCAGGGCCGGCGAGAAGGGAAGGCTCAAGGTCTCCCGGCACCAGGCCTCGGCCTCCGGAAACGCTCCGGCGGGAACCCCCAGGTAGCGGTAGGCTTCCTGCAGGTGGACGGCGATCGGATAGTGCACCTGGGTGCCGATGCCCCGCTCGGCCAGATGGGCCCGCACCCGGTCGCGCCGGCCGGTGCGCACCACGAAGAGGTGGTGGACATGCGCGCCGGCGGGGGCTTCGGCCGGCAGCGTGAGCGGCAAGCCCGCCAGGCGCGACCGCAAGCCTGCCGCCAGCTCGACGCGCCTCTGGTTCCAGCCGCTCAGGTGGGGCAGCTTGGCGGTCAGCACGGCCGCCTGCAGCTCGTCGAGGCGGCTGTTGATGCCCACCGATTCGTGCCGGTAGCGGTCGGTCTGACCGTAGTTGCGCAGTTGCCGCAACCGCTGGGCCAGCTCCTCGTCGGCCGTCCACACGGCCCCGGCGTCGCCGTAGGCGCCCAGGTTCTTGCTCGGGTAGAAGCTGAAACAGCCGGCGTCTCCCCAGGTGCCCGCCGGGCGGTCCTGCCAGCGGGCTCCGTGCGCCTGCGCGGCGTCTTCGACCACGGCCAGGCCGTGGCGATGGGCGATCGCGACGATGCGGTCCATCGGCGCCGCGCGTCCGTAGAGGTGCACCGGGACGATCGCGCGGGCGGCGGGTGTGATGGCCGCTTCGATGCGCTCGGGATCGATCAGCGCGGTGCCGGGGTCGACGTCGACGAAGACCGGGCGTGCCCCGGCGGCGGTGATGGCGCTCACGGTGGGAACGGCCGTGTTGGGGACGGTCAGGACCGCGTCGCCCGGCCCGACGCCCACCGCCGTCAACGCGAGCTGGATCGCCTCGGTCCCGGAGGCCACGCCCACGACCCGGCCGGCGCCCAGCCACTCGGCGAAGGCCTCCTCGAAGCGCTCCAGTTCGGGGCCCAGCACGAACCAGCCCGAGGCCAGGACGCGCTCGACGGCCCGGCGGATGTCGGCGGCCGCCGCGCGGTCGTGGGCCAGCACGTCGAAGATCGGCAGCGGGCGCTCGCGCTCGTTGCCGGCGGGCGGGGACATCACAGGTAGTGCTCCTTGTGTCGTTCGTAGAAGGACAGCGTCTGCTCCAGGCCCAGCCGCACCGCGACCCGCGGCTCCCAGCCCAGATCCCCACGGATCTTCTCAAAGCTGCCGTGATAGCTGCCGATGTCGATCGCCCGGCGCTCGCACGGGAACGGCACCAGCTCCACGGCGCCCCGGCCGGAGATCTCGACGAGCATCTCCGCGATCTGGCGAACGGAGTAGACCTCGCGGGAGCCGAGGTTGAAGACGTCGCCGCCCAGTCGGGGCCGGGCGCCGAAGCGGAGGAACGCCTCGACGACGTCGTCGACATAGTTGTAGTCGCGCAGTTGCCGACCGTCACCGAAGACCTGGATGGTCGCGCCCTCGAGCACGCGCCGGATGAAGACCGACAGAAAGCCCTGCCGCGCGTGCTTGAGCAGCATGCCGGGGCCGAAGGTGTTGGTCAGGCGCAGGCTGCCGGCCTCGATGCCGTGCACGTCGTGGTAGAGCCGGTGGTACCACTCTCCGGCCATCTTGTTGATGCCGTTGACGTCGGTCGGATGCATCGGATGGGTCTCGTCGACCGGCAGCTCGCGGGGGCGGCCGTATTGCTGTCGCGTCCCGGCGTAGAGGATGCGGGCGGTCCGGTTGTGCTTGCGGCAGGCCTCGAGCAGCGACAGGTGCGCCCGGCAGTTGATGTCCAGATCGGTCAGCGGATCGGTCATGCTGTCGATGTGGCTCACTTGACCGGCCAGATTGAAGATCCACCGCTGCCCCTCCACCAGGGGCGCCAACCGCTCGCCGTCGCACAGGTCCACCGTGTGAACCGCGACCGTGTCCTGTATGTCATGGATGTTGAAGTAGTTGCCGCCGTGATCCGGGACGAGGGCGTCCACGATCGTCACCTCGGCCCCCACGGCAACCAGACGCCGGGCCACATGGCTCCCGATGAACCCCAGGCCGCCGGTCACCAGGACGCGCGCGCCGCGATAGGTGTGCGCCAGCGTCTCGGTCATGGGGTCTCTCCGGCGTCGCCATCGCCGACGGGGCGCGGCCGGGGCCCGATGGGCTCGCGGCGCACGTCGAGCCGCCACCAGAGCCGTATCATCTGGAAGAGCACGCGCAGGACCCTGCGCAGGTTGAAGAACTGCGACCTCCCGTGCATGCGGTGGTAGTGATGGACCGGGACCTGCGCGATGCGGGCCCCCGAGCGGGCGATCTTGGTCATCAGCTCGACGCAGATCAGCCCCGAATCCTCGGTGAGGCGGATGCGGTCGAGCAGGTCGCGCCGGATCAGCCGGAAGTCGCAGTCGACGTCCCGCACCGGGATTCGAAAGAGCCGACTCACGAAGTGGTGGTAGAGGCGGCCGATCACGGCCCGGTACCAGGGATCCTGACGGTGGATCTTGTAGCCGTTGACCACGTCGGCGCCCTGCCGGGCCGACCAGAGGTCGCGCAGCTCGCGGACGTCGTACTGGGCATCGCCATCGGTGTAGAAGACCCAGTGCTTGGTGGCGGCGGCGAACCCGCTCTGCAACGCACCGCCGTAACCCCGGTTGGCGGTGTGGGTGACGTAGCGGAACCGCGGGTAGCGCCGGCTCAGCTCTTCGAGGATCTCGCCCAGATGATCGGGGCTCGCGTCGTTGATCACGACCACCTCGAAATCGTCGGTGAGCTGCTCCATCACCCGATGGACCAGGACGACCATGCTGGCGATCGTGCCCCAATCGTTGTACGCGGGGAAAAAGGCCGTGATCGACTCTTTGGGTGTTTGCGCCTGGTCCATCGCCTCTCCTGACTCCACCCCCAGAAGGATCGGGTCGCCGGCGGCCCATTCTTAGAAGGGGGACAGCCGGGTTGCGCGAGCAAACGCAATTAGTTATGCGGTATGGCCCCGCGCGCTGTCAATGCTGACCGCCTCGGGCCCGGCGGAACTGCCCGCGCCGGCGAACGTTTCAAGGTCTGGGCCTTTCCCGTTCGTGGACGAGTTGCTAGGATGTCTCCCTGTTTGGCGTTCGAGCGGCAGGCAAGGCGTCCGTGCCCTGGAGGTGGAAGGGGATGCATTGGATCCAACAATCCTGGTGGTGGCTGCCGGTGGCGGTCGTCGTGGCCGGCTGCACGGCCGAGAAGCCCGAGGAGATGGTCCTGCTCCGCGTGGGGCAGGAGGAGATCTCCCTGGCCGAGTTCCAGCGGGCCTTCGACGAGGCGATCGTGCGCGACGAGGACGTGCGTGCCGACAGCGCCTCGGCACGGCGGTTCCTGCGCGACTACACCAGCAAGACCCTGCTCGAGCAGATCGCGCGCGATTCGCTCGAGTGGCTGCCGCTCTTCGAGCACCGGGCGGTGAACTACTTGGAGAACCTGATGGTCCAGAAGATGCGCGAGGACGCCTACGGGCACGCCGCGCGTCTGTCGACCGAAGAGCTGCACGAGGTCTACGAGAAGGGGCGCACCGCCTACAAGTACCGCGAGCTTCCCTTCGAAACACGCGAGGAAGCGCTGCAGATGCTGATGAAGGTGCGCGAGGGCGCGGCCTTCTTCCGCATGGTCGAGCGGCGGGGCGGCGATCCCGGCGGCGCGGGCGCGGGCTGGCGGACCGTCCTCGACGCCCCGGAGGCGATCATCGACGTGCTGGCCGAGCTGGGCACCGAGGAGGTCGGCGGTCCCGTGGAGGCCGACGGCCGGTACTGGCTGGTGCAGCTTCTTGAAAAGGAGCCCAATCCCAGCCTCCCGCCCTTCGAGGACGTGGAGCACGGCCTGAGGATCTCCGTGGCCCGCGAGCGTGGAGGGCGCCTGCTGCGCGAGTTCCGCCAGGAGCTGCTCACCAAGTACGCGTACCAGCCGCGCATGGCCGAGGTGCTCTGGATGACCGACTTCCTGGGTGAGGCCACCGCCGACGTGCCGCGCGAATACCAGCCCCCGCAGCAGATGGAGGAGTCCTTCATGGGGATGCCGGCCTCTCAGGAGAAGCCGGTGTGGACCGAATGCCCGCTCGACGAGGAGGACCAGAAGAGGCTCTTGTCGGTCTCGACGGTCGACTCGATCGAGGCGGTGCTGCTCCTGGACCATCTCAACAGCAAGCCCAGCTTCACGTGGCCCACGTTCACCACACCCGAGCACGTGCTGCGCCTGCTCGAGGAACTGGCCATCGCCCGCCTGGAGCGCTTCGAGGCCTGGGAGCGCGGATACGATCAGAACCCGGACCTGGCCTGGGCGGCCGAGAAGCAACGCAATCTGATCCTGACGCGCCAGTTCGTGCGCCAGCACATCTATGTGCGCACCGCCCCGACGGTGGAGGAGGCGCGCCGGTGGTACGAATCCCGCCGGCAGCCGGGCGACGTGCCCGGCCGGCGTCGGTACATCATGGTGGAGGTCGCCTCGCGCGAGCTGGCCGAACAGGCGGCGCAGATCCTGCAGGACGTGGAAGACCCTCAGGCGGCCTTCGATCGCATCCAGGCGCTCGACCCCAGCGCCAGTTGGCTCGGTCCACGAGGGTTTCCGATCACCGAGTTCGCGACCGACAGCCCGCTGGATCGGGAGGTCTTCCAGGTCCCGCTGGGCGGCGTGACCCGCCCACACCCGGTGGGGGCGCGGTTCGCCGTGGCGCGGGTCGAGGAGATTCTGATGCGCGGCCGCAAGGCCACGCCGTTCGAGCAGGTCAAGGGTCAGGTGGTCGAGCAATTGGCCGAGGCGCGCATCGACTCGGTTTTTCAGATCTACCTGCGCGAGCGCCGGGAGATCACCCCCATCGAAGTCGATGAGGAGGTCTTCGGCAAGATCCGCTACGACCAACCGACCCGGAAGCACGAGGAGGCGATGACGCAAGGAGGCGCCGGCCATGGTGTGGGATCCGGCTAGGCTCACGGCCAAGGCGATCGAGGCGATCGAGCAGGCGCAGAAGGACGCGGCCCACCGGGGCCACCAGCAGATCACGCCCAGCCATCTGCTGCGCGCGCTGATCGAGCAGCCCGAGGGGATCGTCTCGCGTCTGCTGGCCAAGATGGGCGCCGACACGGGCAGTCTGCTGGAGGCCGTGGACCGCGATCTGGAACGCCAACCCCGCGTCACCGGCAGCCTGCAGCGCTACCCGTCGCCCGAGCTGGCGGCCGTGCTGGAGAAGGCGGGTGACGAGGCCGAGCGGCTCAAGGACGAGTACGTATCGACCGAGCACATCCTGCTGGCCATCGCCGACCCCGAGACGCGCCACGAGGCCGGGGAAGCGCTGCGCCGCCACGCCGGCGACCGCGAGAAGCTGCTGGCGCTGCTCGCCCAGGTGCGGGGCAGCGTGCGCGTCACCGACCCGCACCCCGAGGCCAAGTACGAAGCGCTCAAGCGCTACGCGAAGGACCTGACCGCGCTGGCGGCCAAGGACCAGCTCGATCCGGTCATCGGGCGCGACACCGAGATCCGCCGCGTGATGCAGGTGCTCTCCCGGCGCCGCAAGAACAACCCGGTCCTGATCGGCGATCCGGGCGTGGGCAAGACCGCGATCGCCGAAGGGCTCGCCCAGCGCATCGTGGCCGGGGACGTGCCCGAGGGGTTGCGCGGCAAGCGCGTCATGGCCCTCGACCTGGGGGCCCTGATCGCCGGGGCCAAGTTCCGCGGCGAGTTCGAGGACCGGCTCAAGGCGCTGCTGCGCGAGGTGAAGGAGGCCGAGGGCCGTGTGGTGCTCTTCATCGACGAGCTGCACACACTGGTCGGGGCGGGCGCCGCCGAGGGCGCCGTCGACGCCGCCAACATGCTCAAGCCGATGCTGGCGCGCGGGGAGCTGCGCTGCATCGGCGCGACCACGCTGGACGAATACCGCAAGCACGTCGAGAAGGACGCCGCGCTCGAGCGCCGCTTCCAGCCCGTGCTGATCGCCGAGCCCTCGGTTGAGGACACGATCGCCATTCTGCGCGGTCTTCGCGAGCGCTACGAGCTGCACCACGGCGTGCGTGTGCGCGACGCGGCGCTGGTGGCCGCCGCACGGCTGGCCGACCGGTACGTGACCGACCGGTTCCTGCCCGACAAGGCGATCGATCTGGTCGACGAGGCCGGCTCGGCGCTGCGCATCAACATCGACTCGATGCCCGAGGAGCTGGATCGGATCGAGCGACGCATCAAACAGCTCGAGGTCGAGCGCGCCGCCCTGAAGCGCGACGACGACAAGGCCGCGCGCGAGCGCATCGAGGAGCTGGCCCGGGAGCTGGCCGAGCTGCAGGAGGAGCGCGGGCGGCTCGTGGCGCAGTGGAGCCGCGAGAAGGAGATGATCGCCCAGCTCCGCCAGCTCAAGGAAGAGATCGACGGCCTGCGGGCGCAGGAAGCGCAGGCCGAGCGCGAGGGCCGCCTGGAGCGTGTGGCCGAGATCCGGCACGGTCTCCTGCCGGGGGCCCAGCAGAAGCTCAGCGACATCGAGTCCCGCCTGGCGGCGACGCGCCAGGAGGGCAGCATGCTGAAGGAGGAGGTCACCGAGGAGGACATCGCCGAGGTGGTGGCGCGCTGGACCGGCGTGCCGGTGAGCCGCATGCTGGAGACCGAGGCGCAGAAGCTCATTCAGATGGAGGACCGGCTGCGCCGGCGCGTGGTGGGGCAGGACGCCGCGCTCAAGGCGGTCAGTGACGCGGTGCGCCGCGGGCGGGCGGGACTGACGCCGCCCAACCGGCCCATCGGGAGCTTCATCTTCCTGGGGCCCACCGGCGTGGGGAAGACGGAGACGGCCAAGGCGCTGGCCGAGTTCCTCTTCAACGACGAGAACAACATGATCCGCATCGACATGTCGGAGTACGGCGAGCGCCACACCGTGTCGCGGCTTCTGGGCGCGCCGCCCGGCTACGTGGGCTACGAGGAGGGCGGCGCCCTGACCGAGGCGGTGCGCCGCCGTCCCTACAGCGTCGTGCTCTTCGACGAGATCGAGAAGGCGCACCCCGAGGTCTTCAACGTGCTGCTGCAGCTCCTGGACGACGGGCGCCTGACCGACGGACACGGCCGCACGGTCGACTTCACCAACACCGTGGTGATCATGACCTCGAACATCGGCACGCGGCTGCTGAGCGACACCGGCGGCTTCAGCGCCGAGGGGCGGCGGGATGCGGTGATGCAGGAGCTGCGCGAGCACTTCCGCCCCGAGTTCCTGAACCGCATCGACGAGATCGTGGTCTTCAACCCGCTCGGCGCCGAACAGATTCGGGCCATCGTCGACCTGCTGCTCGATGAGATCCGCAGCTTCTTGAGCGATCGGGCGATCACGCTCGAGGCGACCGACGCGGTCAAGGACCACCTGGCGCGCGTGGGCTACGATCCCGACTACGGCGCGCGCCCGCTGCGCCGGCTGCTGCAGCGCGAGATCCAGAACGCGTTGGCCATGAAGATCCTCGCGGGCGAGGTGCACGAGGGGGACCACGTGCGCGTGGACGCCGGCGAAACCGGTGAGCTTCGTTGGGAGATTTCCTCCGACGAGACGGTTAAGGAGTAGTGCAACCTGGTGGCCGCGCGCCGGCCGCCGCAGGATCCTCAGACCGTCCTAGGGGTAGGGGTCAGCGGAGGAGGTAGCCATGAGGACTGGTCTGGGACCATCTCTGATTCCATCCATCCGAAGAGGTCCCCTCGAAACGCCTGGATTGCATCGCGACCTGGCGGCCGGTCTTTTCGCGCTCGTCTCGCTCGGCCTCATGGGGGGCGCGGCGGTCGCGGCACAGGAGGCTGTCGGCGCCCAGGTGAGCCTGTTGAGCGCGAGCGACGAGCTCGTGGTGTTCGAGGTCACCCATCCGCGGCCGGCCGTTGGCCCGATCGACATCGACGGCCGCGCCTATGTCGAGGTGGACCTCCCGGGCTATGACCACGTGATCGAGGTCGGTCAGCCCGACCTGCCCGTTCACTACGTGCAGGTGGCGCTGCCCCCGGGGGCCGTCGCGGTGGCCGAGGTCTTCGAGCGCCGGGAAGAGCTGCTGGCCGAGGGGCGTCCGGTGCCGATTCCCCAGCAGCGCGGGCGGCGCGGCGACGCCGGCCGGGACGGCGTCGTTCGGGGACCGGATCTCGTCGAGCTGACCTACGTCGAGGACCCGGCGGTCTACGAGAGGCTGGGGCTGTTCCCCGACCGGTTGGCTCGGGCCGGCGAGCCGCGGCGCTGGCGACACCTGAAGGTGGCCCAGATCGCGGTTCACCCGGTCGCCTACGACCCGCAGGGTGAGCGACTCTACTGGTACCCTCGCATGCGCATCGAAGTGCGCTTCGTGCAGACCCGCGACGCACAAGGGGGGCGGATCTCGGGGCCGCCCTACCTGCGAGCCGAGCCCCGCTGGGACCCGATCTTCCAGAAGCGGATCCTCAACTACGAGCGCGCCCGCAGCTACAAGCGGATGCCGGCGGCGCGCAGCGCGCTGCAGCGGCCGGCCTTCGAGGAGGCGGACTGGATCGTCCAGATCGCTGTCGACACCACCGAGGTCTACGCGGTCACCTACGAGCAGATCGCCGGCGCCGGGGCGCCGGTCGCGGGCACGCCGTGGGCGGATCTCTCACTGCAAGTTCGGGAGTTTCGGGAGGAGACCGACGCCGGCGGTGTCATCACCAGCGTGCGCGAGACCCATCCGATTGCGATGCTGCCCGAGGACGACGGCGACGGCGTCTTCGAGCCGGGGGAGGCGTTTCTCTTCTACGGCCAGGACGCGTGGGAGTTCTTCGGTTTCGAGCCGCGCGAGAAGCGGTTCCTGCGCAAGAACGTCTACTGGCTCGTGGCCGGGGCCGGCGAGGGGGCGCGCATGGACAGCCTCCCCGGCGACCTGGGCGTCGCGGGCCTGACCCCGCTGCGCGACTTCGAGCACACCATCCACTTCGAGCGCAATCTCTACTACATGCCGGTCATGGCGCGCAACGAGGGGAGCCTGGGGCTCCAGGCCTTCGACATCGACCACTACATCTGGACGCCGCCCTACGCGAGGATGGTCGCGGGCAGCAACGAGCCGATCAAGCGATTGACGCTGCGCATGCCGCGCACCGACGCGTCCCTGGAGATGCGCATCCGCCTCCAGGGGTATTCCAAGCTGGACGCCGGCTCGACGCACCGGCCGCGCCTCTGGCTGTCGCGCTCCGCCGCGGTCAACGACACGACCGTCATGACCTGGCCGCTGCCGGACAACCCGTACCCGGTGCCGCTGACCGATTCGCTCCTGATCACCCTGACCGAAGCCGACCTGGCCGCCGCGGCCGCCGCGGGGGCCCCATTCTCCACCGGCGCCAACTACATGAAGATCTACCTTCCCACCGCCAACGACGGGATCGACAACATCAAGGCCGACGGCATCGGCATCGACTGGGTGGAGGTGACCTACCGCGGCCGCTTCTGGCTGCAGTACGACCGCCTGTTCGCTCCCGTGGAGAATCTGAGCGGCGTGCAGCAGCTCATGATCGAGCGGGTCTCGGGCAGCGCCGCGGCGCCCAACGCGCTGGTGGCCCTGGATGTCACCGATCGCCGCCGGCCGGACGTCTTCGCCCTGGCCGACTCGCTCTTCACGCCCGCGGGCACCAACCGCTGGGACCTGAGCCTGCAGGTGGATTTCGGCGCCGAGCCGGCGGAGCGCACGTTCTACTTCCTCGAGCGCGAGGAGGTGCGCACCGTCCCCGACGACTGGGTGAAGCTGCAGGACGTGCAGGCCCTGCCGGCGTTCACCGGCGAGGACTACGTGGTGGTCTACCCGCGGCGATTGGAGGAAACGCTCGAGCCCCTGCTGGCGTGGCGCGAATCGCAAGGGCACCGGGTCTACCCGGCGCCCATCGAGGACGTCTACGCCGAGTACGCGGGCGGGCGGCCGCACATCTACGCCATCAAGTACCTGGTGCGCGAGCTGTGGCGCGACGGCGCGAACCCGCCGCCCGATTACCTGTTCCTCGTGGGCGATGCATCCAACGACATCGCCGGCTACTCGATGGGCTTGGAGCGGGACAACGCCGACACCAACCACGTGCCGGTGATGACCCTGCCCGGCCACTTCCCGCAGACCGAGGGTCTGCAGATCGTCTCCAGCGATCACTGGTTCGTGGACAATCTTGGGGGGGCCTGGGACGAGATGAGCAACAACGAGGACATGTTCATCGGCCGTGTGCCGGTGGCCACGCCCGGAGAGTTGGCTGTCTACGTCGAGAAGGCGGTGGATTACGAGCAACAGGATGAGACCGCGCGCTGGCGGCACCGGTTGCTGATGCACTCGGACGGCTCCTTCAGCGATCGCAACGGGAACTACTACAACGCCGATCGGGGCGTGTTCGAACGGATCACCGGCAACGCCGTGGCCTTCATCCGCGCGGATTCGGCCTTCGACCACTGGCAGGTCGACTCGCTCTTCCACAGCATCATGATGGACTCGGTGGTTTCCCTCGGGCGGTGCGTTCCCGACACGGCCGATCCCTCGCGCTGCCTGCGCAACGCGCAGGGCGAGATCGTCCTGGTCAACACCCCGATCGACATCGTGCCCAACTGGACCTACGGGCGGAACCAGGGGCTGGACGAGCTGCTGCGTCTGGTCAACCGGGGCGTCCTCGTCTGGGCCTACCAGGGCCACTCCAACCGGCGCCAGCTCGCGCACGAAGAAATCTTCGTCCACCGCCCGGTGGTTGCGTTGGAGAACGTCTACGACCTGGGCAACATCGGCCGGCCCTTCCATTTCATGGGCTACGGGTGCCATCTGGCGGAGTTCGCCGGACACGACGAGGGCGACAGCCGCACCGGCCTGGACGCCATGGCGGAGCTGATGATGACGTGCTGCCCCGGGGAGCTCAAAGGGGCGCTGAGCGTCTTCGCCTCCACCGACTACGAGTGGATCGGGCACGCCATTCAGGAGCACGTCTTCCAGATCATGTTCCAGGACGTGCCGCAGGACGAGCAGGAACCACCGAGGTCGCGCTGGCGCCTGGGGGAGATCTACTCGGTGGCGAAGACCCTGCTCAGCGCGCGCGACCCGCAGCGCTTGACCTACAGCTATCTGGGCGACCCGGCCCTGCGGGTGGGCATCGAGCCGCCGGCGATGTTCCTTGCGCTCAACGGAAAATCGTGGGACCCGGCCACGATGACGGAGCTGGCCAGCCAGCGCGAGGAGGACTCGCTACAGGTCGCGCTCCAGATCTACGACGACAGCCACGTGGCGCTGCCCCAGATCATGGACTACGTGGCGGGCAGCTACCAATACGTGCCCGAGGAGCTGTTGACGGTCGTGCGGGACACGACCGACGATCGCCGGCTGCGGATCGAATACGACACGCAGATCCAGCGGCGGGCCTACAGTCTGACCTTCACGAGCACCGACTACGAGGGCACGCAGCGCGCGATCACGGTCAAGGTGCCGATGGCGGTGGTCCTGTTCGAGAAGACCTCCGAAGGGGACCTGATCCGGATCGACAACGGCGCGCTGATCTCCACCGGTTCCAGCCTGCACGCCACGGTGCGGTGCGGCGCGACCCTGGCGCCCGAGGACGTGCGTCTGACGATTGGGGAGGAGGTGCTCCTGCTCGAGGCGTCTTCCTACCAGCAGGAGGAAGGGGGCGTCCACACCTGGGCTCTCGACTTCGCGGGGTCGGTCGACCCGACCGCGGGCGTCCAGGCCCTGGAGGCGGCCGTGCGCCAGCACGACGGCGAGTGGCTCGCGCTGCAGACGTACAACGTTGAGTATGGAGATGCGCCGCTCACCCTGCGCCGGGTGCAGTGGATTCCGAGCCCCTTCGTCGAAGAGTCGACCCTCACCTACGAGCTGACCAACCGGGCCGGACGGGCGCGCCTGAGGGTCTGGACCGTCAGCGGCCGGCGGATCCTCGACGAGTACGGCCTGCGCACCAGCAAGGGGATGAACGCGTTCGTGTGGGACGGGCGCGACGCGGACGGGGATGACGTGGCCAACGGGTTGTACTTCTACGAGCTGACGGTCTGGGACGAGTCGGGCAACAAGGTCGGCAGCGTCCTGGAGAAGGTCGTGCGCGCCATGTAGCCTCAGGTGGGCGGTGAAGCCGTGGGGGGCTCGCGGGCTGAGATCCGCCCTGCCCGCCTCCCACGGCGGCCACGCCTCGAGCGGGCGCTCTCAGGGACCCTGCGGATGGCGCTGCGCGCGGCGCCGGGTGATCTCGTCGCGGAAGCGAACGCAGTTCTTCCCCTCCCGCTTGGCCGCCAGGAGCATGGCGTTGGCGCAGCCCCACAGCGCGGCGCGCGAGCGACCGTCCTCGGGGAAGATCGCGCCGCCCGCCGAGACCGTCACGGGCACCTGCGGGTGACGGTCGGGATCCGGGTCCCCCATGGTCGGCACCTCCACGCGTAGCTGGGCCACGGCGCTACGCAGTCGCTGTGCGATCGCGAGGGCTTCGGGCCGGCTCACGGGGGGGTTGAGCAACACGACGAACTCCTCTCCGCCGTACCGCGCGAGCACGTCGGTCGAGCGCAGGGCACCGCCGAGCGCTTGGGCGACGCTGCGCAGCACGGCATCCCCGGCATCGTAGCCGTGCCGCGTGTTGAACGCCTTGAAGTCGTCGATGTCCACGATCATCAACGCGAAGCTCTGCTCCCGGCGCGCGGCCCCGGCCAGGGTGCGCGTCAGTTGATCCTCGAAGTAAGCCCGGTTGTAGATGCCGGTCAGGAAGTCGTGCGAGATGACCGTTTGCAGCAGGATGGCGTGGGTGAGCTGCCGACGGATGTGCGGCGCGAAGAGGCGCACGCGCGCCATGCGCTCTTGGTCGAAGGCGAAGGCCTGGTCGTCGAGGGCCGCGAGCACGGCGCTCCACGACGGCTGGCGCTCGGCCAGGGGAATCAACAGGGCGCTGCCGCGCGGGGCGGGCCGTCGATCCTCGGGCAAGAGCTGCAGGTCCGGCACATACAGCGCGGCGGCCGGGCTGCGCTCGGCCACATCCACGTAGGGCTGCCAGGCGCGGACGAAGCGCGCCGCGAAGGCCTCCTCCGACGAGTCGATGGGATCGGGACGAGGGGCGAGGGGGTGCGGGTGGAGGTGGTCACGCAGTTGACGCAGGCCGCGGGCGATCACCCCCGGCACCGGCAGGGTGCGGGTGTAGCTGATCGCCGCGGTGATCCCCAGGACGCGGCGCAGCACCTCGAGCATGCCCGTGACGACGCCCTTCACGTCGGCGGCCTGCTCGAGGGAGGAGAGGAAGCGGCGGCTCTGGTCCTGGAAGAGACCGGCGATTTCAGCGTCGGTGAAGGAGGGGGGGGGCCCGAGAAGGGGGTTGAGCGGCAGGCGCAGCGCCGGTTCCCGGGGCGTCACGATGTCGGGCAGCCGGTAGGTGCAGCCCCGGCGCGCATCGGCGGCCACCAGGGCCGGCCCGGCGTGCAGGGCATCGCCGCTGCGCGGGACGAGCTCACCTTCGCGGAGCAGGCGACGCAGGATCTCGTGCGTCATCAGGCCCAGGGCCTGAGCCTCCCCGTGTTCGTAGAGCCGCCCCGCCAGGGCGCTTTCGTCGTCGCGCAGCAGACCCTCGTCGGCCAGCTTGCGCAGCAAGGTCTGGTAGTCTGTGCGGATGCGCTTGGGCATGATGCTCTGTGCTTTCGATGCTCTCTATGCTTATGCTGCTGCGGTGCTCTGCTTCCGACACGTTCGGTGAACCACGGGATGCCGGGCGGACACCGGACCGAGCGCAAGGGCCGCAAGGAATGTCGCGGCCTGCAGCCCGGGTAAGCCGCTGCTGGGTCAAGACGGCGCCCACACCAGCATTTCCATCCTACACGCAATCACCCGCCAAGACAACATGCAGCGAGGCCGAGCGCGCATGATCGGTCTCGGCCGGTCGCAGGAGACCTCGTCCTGCAGGGTCGGCGGCCGTGAGGGCTGTGGCGGGGGGTCTTGACCGGGGTCCCAACTGTGGTACACTTCTGCGACGCATGAGCCAGGTGCCGCGCATCGGATGGCCGGTGCGTCTTTTTTGTTCGTGAACCGCGGCCGAGTGTCCGTCCGCACCACGGACGGGACGTGAAAGCGGGGGGCGGTCCTAGACGAAGGGGGTTCCACATGGGCCTGGCGGGTCTTCTCAAGCCACAATTCATCCAGATCGGCGGGCCCCCATTGAGCAAGGAAGAGATGATCCGCAGCTTGGTGGAGCCGATGGCCGAGGCCGGCGTGGTCGAGAGCGCCTCGAAGGTGACCCGTGCCCTGCTGGATCGCGAGCGGGTGATGAGCACCGGCGTGGGCGGCGGCGTCGCGCTGCCCCACGCGCAGAACGCCGCGGTGCGCGCATTCGCGGTCGCCTTCGCCAGACCCAAGGAGCCCATCGACTTCCAGGCGCTGGACGAGAAGCCGGTGCAACTCGTCTTCCTGGCCGTCGGACCCGAGGATCGTACCGGGCTGATGCGCGTGCTGACGCGGATCTCGCGTCTACTCTATACGGGAGATTTGCAGAAGAAGTTGTTGAAGGCTGAATCGGCCGCAGAGGTGATCCACCTGATTGCGGCCGAGGAGGCCAAGCTGGGCGCCGACGCGCCCCCGGCGCCTACGACCAGGGGTGGGAGAGGCTCTTGACCAGGCCCCGACGCAGGCTCGAACCGGCGACCTCCTGGGCGGTCCTGGCGCTCTACGTCGGCATGATCTTCTACCTCTCGTCGCGGCCCTACCGCGCTCCGTGGGGCGGTTTCGATCACGCTGACAAGCTCTCGCACCTGATCGAGTACGGGGTGCTGGGATTCTTGAGTCAACGCGGCGCGCGCCTGACCTGGCCGCAACCACGGCGGACGGGCGTGCTGGCGCGCATGGGACTGGTCCTGTTGGGTGGGCTGTGCATTGCCGGGCTCGACGAGGCCCTCCAGTCGCGGGTGCCCGGCCGGGTCAGTAGCGTCACCGACCTGCTGGCCGACGCGCTGGGCCTGGCGCTCGGATTGGCATTGAATCTGAGGGCCAGCTTGGGCGAGCCGCGCGGCCAGCCGTCGCGTCCCCAGGCAAGGGGTGAGAGATGACGAATCAGGCTGAACCACCGACCACCGGGCCGACCGGGGCGACGATCATGCGCAGCCACACCTGCGGGCAGCTCCGTGCCTCCGACGTCGGCGCGCGCGTGGCGCTGGCCGGCTGGGTGCACCGGCTCCGCGACCACGGCGGTGTTTTCTTCCTGGACCTGCGCGATCGCTACGGCATCACGCAGATCGTGACCCGGCCGGGTGAGACGTCGGCCGAGCTGCTCGAGACCATCCGGCAGATGCGGCCCGAGACGGTGGCACGCTTCGAGGGCACCGTGCAGCCGCGGCCCGAAGGGATGGTCAATCCCGACCGCTCCACCGGGGCCATCGAGGTCGTCGCCGAGCGCGCCCAGATCCTGGCTTCATCCGAGACGCCGCCCTTCCAGATCGAGGATGAGACCACCGCCGGCGAGGATCTGCGCCTCGAGTATCGGTATCTGGACCTGCGCCGGCCCACGCTGCAGAAGGTGCTCGAGCTGCGCCACCGCGTGACCGCGAGCACGCGGCGCCACCTCGACGGGCGGGGCTTCTGGGAGATCGAGACGCCGATGCTGGTCAAGCCCACCCCGGAAGGGGCGCGCGACTATCTGGTTCCCAGCCGCGAGCGCCCCGGCCGCTTCTACGCGCTGCCGCAGAGCCCCCAACTCTACAAGCAAATTCTGATGGTGGCGGGCGTCGACCGCTACTTTCAGCTCGCGCGCTGCCTGCGCGACGAGGACCTGCGCGCCGATCGCCAGCCCGAGCACACGCAGATCGATCTGGAGATGAGCTTCGCCGGGGAGGAGGACGTCTTCGAGGTCATCGAGACTCTGATGGCCACGATCTTCCGCGAGGTGCTGGGCGTGACGGTGCCCATCCCCTTCGAGCGGCTCGACTACGACGTCTGCATGGATCGCTACGGATCGGACAAGCCCGACCTGCGGTTCGAAGGCGAGATCGTCGACGTGACCGCGCCGCTGGCGGGCTGCGGGTTCCGGCTCTTCGGCGAGGCGGCCGCCGAGGGCCGCCGCGTCAAGGCACTGGTGGTTCCCGGCGGCGCTGCGCTGTCGCGCAAGGAGTCCGACGCCCTGGAGGCGGAGGTCAAGCTGGCCGGTGCGGCGGGGCTGGCGCGCACGAAGGTCACCGAGTGCGGCTTCGACACCGGCTTCGCCAAGCACGTGGAGCCCGAGCGGGCTCAGGAGCTGATCCGCGCCACCGGCGCCGAGCCGGGCGACCTGCTGGGCGTCGTGGTGGACGAGCGCATGGCCGCCAACCGCGCCCTGGGACGGCTGCGGGCCCACCTGGCGGCCGGTGCGGCGGCGCGGCGGCGCGAGCAGGGTGCGCCGGCGGAGTACCGGTTCCTCTGGGTGCGTCACTTTCCGCTCTTCGAGCGCGACGAGCAGACCGGGGCCGTCGTGCCCGCCCACCACATGTTCACCATGCCGCTGGAGAGCGACCTGACCAAGCTGGAGGAAGATCCCCTGGCGGTGCGGGCGCAGCTCTACGATCTGGTCATGAACGGCGTGGAACTGGGCAGCGGGAGCGTGCGTATCAATCGGCGCGACATCCAGGAGCGGGTCATGCAGGTGATCGGGCTGGCGGCCGAGGAGGCCGATCGCCGCTTCGGCTTCCTGCTGAAGGCGTTTCAGTACGGAGCGCCCCCTCACGCCGGTATCGCACTGGGGCTGGACCGGTTGGTGATGTTGATGGCCGGGCGCAGCTCCATCCGCGATACGATCGCGTTTCCGAAGACCACCAGCGCGCTCTCGCTGGTCGACGGCGCGCCGGCCGAAGCGGATCCCCGAGATCTCGAGCAGCTCCACCTGCGGGTCGCCCAGCGGGCCGACGAAACGGGCTCAACGCCCTAACAGGCTTAGTCCGTTGATAAACCCACGGCCTCTGGCCGTGTGACCCGAAGAGCTTCGA
>CAZPGB010000066.1:0-30644 GCA_964585945.1 uncultured bacterium
TGAAGAAAAAACGGGGCATACCCGTAGTCATCTGTGTACTCCTCAAGAACGAGTGACTGAGACAGACAATCCTGATCATCTAGCACGATTGTCACAAGGCAGTTCGGAATTGGATCCCCATAGTAGTCTTTGACGATGACTTCCGTGAAATGGTAGGAGAGAAAGCTTGAGGTGGGGATGCCAACAAAGCGTGGATACTGCATGTACGCTGCCGGATACACGTCGCAATTCGGAGCCCAGGGCACCTGGTCAGCAAAACACGGAGCAAGCAAGCCCAGAGAGCACAGCAAAATCGCAATAGGAAGCAAGAGACAACGAATTGCCATCATGTGAACAAACCTCCGATTCTTCAGCAGTCACCAGCACACACATCTGAAATCCGAACGTTCGGAGGCAGTTTAGCAGTCGCGCATCATGTGGTCAAACGAGGATCATGTAAGCAACATACCTCCAGTACAGCGATAGAGGGAACCATGAAAGGAATCCTTTAGCTGTTGCCAAGGCTTCTTGCCTACTAGCTTGCGTACTGTGATCCGACCCAAGTCCCACCCCAGTGGGACAGCCCTCCCCCTTCTTCTTGCCCTCAATCTGCTTCTCTGTCCACCTGAGCTAAAGATACTTACCCGCGCGGCCTAGACAGGGTCCACCACAAGTAGACGAAGTCCGGGCAGGTACAAGCTACCAAGATGCCTCATGCCTGCGAAGTGGCGTTTGTCTGCAGTTGGCCAGCGGCAGCGCAGGCGTCCGTCAGGAGTTTCCCAGCTCGGCTTCCAGGGTTGCTGTAACGGATTGTGTGGCAGCGGGTTAGCTTCCCGGATCCTGTAAGCCCCCTTTTCCTACCTCCTTCCTTCCCGGGTAATTCGTTGTGGTGGGGGTTCTTCGGCGCAGTTTGGGGTTGACATGTAAGACCTATGTTGTAGCTTCGTAACATGGCTCACTTCCATATCAAGAAGAAGAACGGAAGACCCTACCTCTATGTCCGCGAGATCGCCCGCGTCGGCGGCCGCCCCAAGGTCGTCAGCCAGGTCTATGTCGGCTCCCCTCAGCGGGTGGCCGCCTTGGCGCGCGGCGGCGGGCTGCACGAGGATCTGCACCTGAAGGTCGAGGCGTTCGGCGCCCTCTGGCTGGCCCACCTCATGGACCGCGATGTCGACCTGGCCGGCATCGTCGACCAGGTGGTGCCCAAGGGACGCACTGAGAGCGGCCCGTCGGTGGGCGAGTACTTCCTCTACTGCGTCTGGAACCGCATGGTCGAGGCGGTGAGCAAGCACCGGCTGGCCGAGTGGTATGAGCGCACCGCCGTTCAGCAGATCCGACCCGTGGCGCTCGATCAACTCAGCAGCGAGCGCTACTGGCAGAAGTGGGATCGGGTGAGTGAGGAGCAGCTGCAGGAGATCAGCCGGCGGTTCTTCGCCCGCCTCTGGGCGCTCGAGAAGCCCGAGGCCGACTGCCTGCTGTTCGACACGACGAACTACTACACGTTCATCGCAGGCGGCACCCATGCAGATCTGGCCGTCCGGGGGCACAACAAGGCCGGGCGCCATCAGCTGCGGCAGATCGGACTGGCCTTGCTCGTGGCCCGCCAGAGCCGCTTGCCGCTGTTCTGGCACACCTACCCCGGGAACCTGCACGACAGCCGCCTCTTTGCCGCGGTGATGGAAGAGATGTTCGCGGTCGTGACCGGACTGAAGCAGACCAAGCAGCGCCTGACGGTGGTGGTCGACAAGGGCATGAACAGCACCGAGAACTTCCTGTGGCTGGATGAGCATCCCCAGATGCACTTCGTGACGACCTACTCGCCCCATTACGTCGAGGAACTGATGACCGTGCCCTTGGAGGCGTACGCCCCGGTCGAGATCGAGCGCAACCGGGCGCTGGTGGCAGCGGGCGAGCCGGAGGAGCAGATGCTGGCGCTGCGCACGCGGGGTGAGTTCTGGGGCCGGGAACGATCGGTGGTGGTGACCTGGAACCCACCGACGGCGCGCAAACAGCATCTGATGCTCGAGCGCAAGCTGGACCAGGTACGCGAGGAGCTGCTGGAGATGCGGGCCAAGGTGCGGGAACAACTGCCACACTGGCGGGATCCGGAAACAATCTGGGAGCGCTACTTCCGGTTGTGTGAGCGGCTGCACATCACCAGCGACCTGTATGACCTGGAGCTCAGTGAGGAGACCGGCGGGCTGGTGATGGGGTTCCGCAAGAACGCCTATCGCGTTGGGCGCCTGGAGCAGCGCTTCGGCAAGACGGTCATCGTGACGGACAACACCGACTGGACGACGGCCGACATTGTCTCGGCGAGCCTGGACCGCTGGCAGGTCGAGGGCAGCTTCCGGCAGACGAAGGAGGCGGACTTGGTTGGAGCGCAGCCGGTGCGTCACTGGACCGATGGGAAGATCCGCTGCCACTTCTTCTGCTGTGTGGCGGCGATGGCGTACCTGCGGCGGCTGGAACTGCGTCTGGCAGCCGGGGGCCTCGCGATGACGGCCGCCGTGGCGATCGCTCAGATGCGTCACCTGCACTCGGTACTGATGCTGCCGGCGGGGGCACGCAAGCCGCGGCGGCGGCTGGAGACGCCGACCGAGACCCAACGCGAAGTCCTACGGGCGCTCGGGTGGTCGGTGAACGCGAGTGGGGTCTTACAGGAGCTGAAGCGCTAACCAGCCTCTATCCCAACGGTTAGCGAACCCGATCGCCCGCAGCTGCTAAACTCCTGTCCGAGTTCGAACCCTCCGATCCGGGGTCCGATCGTAACGCGGTTGTTGACCGGTAGAGGATTGTTGACCAGAGAGCCGGAGAGTTTGGGCGGATCTCGTCGGGACTCGAACGACAAACTGGCCTTTGCGGCCCACCCCGGACGCACCGGTTCGAAACAGAGAGCCCGAACGGCGCGACCCTGCACTTGCAAAACCTCTAGCCAGTTACGGGATACAAAGAAACCCCGAGAACTCTCGCTCTCAGGGCTCTTCGTCAACCAAAGGGGCGCGGGTACTCCGCTCCCAAGTGCTCTGCTCCCCGGCGAGGACTCGAACCTCGAACCTAGCGGTTAACAGCCGCTTGCTCTACCAATTGAGCTACCGAGGAAGACCCTGCGCCGCCCAGGATCAGCCCCTGAAGGGGCCCGTCCCGGAGTTGCAGACCACGTATTCTGCCACCCCTCCCACCTGATGTCAACGTCCCCGTGGCGCGCGCCGAGGCCGCGAGCTCCGGCCCAGGGCCTCCTATCGGCTTCCAGCGACGCCATCTTCAGCCACCACACGACAGGCCCCGCCGGCGCACCCATCCCGGCCCGAAGAGCCCCGGGCCCAGACGCCCACCGACCCGCACAGCCCCGGCCGTCCCAACCCCTCGTCCCCTCGCGAACCCCTTGCCGTCGCCGATCCTAGAGAGTATACGAGGCCATAGACCGAAGATGGATGCTCGCCCCCCGGGCGGCTGCGGAGCCGGCCGCCGCCGGGGCGCGACCTCGCGGGGAAAGGAGTCCTCGCTCGTCATGCGCAAGATCCTGCACCTGGCCGACCTTCACCTCGGGTTCGCCCACCGCTATCTCGGCGATCGGGCGCCCCAGCGGGCCGAGGAGGCCCTCAAGACGCTCGAGCGGGTGGTGGACTGGGCCCTGGACGACGCCCACCAGATCGGCGCCGTGCTCATCGCGGGCGACCTGTTCGAGACGCACGAGGACCCCGATCCGCGCCTTACCGGCCGGGTCATCAGCACGCTCAAGCGCGTGGTCGGCGAGGGCCGCGCGCTGGTGACGGTTCCCGGCAACCACGACGAGATCAGCTACCCCGAGTCGGTCTACCGCGTGCACGCCGACACCTGGCCGGGCGTGCTCGTGCGCCAACCCTTGCCCGGCCTGGCGGCGCGCTTCGATCTGGACGGCACCCCGTGCGCCGTCTACTCGATGGCCTACACGGCGGGCCTGAGCCCCAACACCCTACCCGCTGTGAAGCTCGAAGAAGAGGACGAAGAAGAGAACGAGGTCCGGCTCGCCCTGCTCCACGGCACGCTGGACGCCGAACCGGCCGATCGCACCTACCGGATCGACTCCTCCACGCTGCGCGAGGCGCGCATCGCCTACGCCGCGCTGGGCCACATCCACAAGCCTGCCGAGGTGCGCGTAGGCGACGGGCTGGGGGTCTATCCCGGAACGCTCAACGGCAAAGGATTCGACGATCCGGGGGTCTCCGAGCTGGTGGTGGTCTCCTTCAGCGGAGGGCTGCCGCAGATCGAGCGCGTCCCGTTCCCGGTCCGCCCCATCCAGACGCGCAGCATCGACCTGGCCCACTACCCCACGATGGAAGCGCTCATCCGCGATCTGGAGGCCGGGGCCCAGTCCAACCTCATCCTGCGCCTGGAGCCTCACGGTCCCTGCCCCGAGGACTTCGACCAGGAGTACTTCCTGGGCCGGCTGCGCGAGTCGTTCTTCCACCTGGAGCTGAACGACCGCAGCCTGATGCTGTCGGATCAAGACATCGAGCGCATCGCGCAGCAACCCACGGTCAAGGGGATGTTCGTCCGCCACATGCAGGAACGGATCGCCGCGCAGGCCGAGAACGACGCCGTGCGGGAGGTCGAGCGCCTGGCCCTGCGCAAAGGGCTGGCCGCGTTCGACGCCGCCAGACGGGAGCACTGACGCGATGGACCGCGTGCTCATTCGACAGGTGCGTTTGGAGGGCTTCGGCCTCTACGGGGAACCCACCAGCTTCCGATTCACCGATGGGCTCAACGTCTTCGTGGCGCCCAACGAGAGCGGGAAGTCCACCCTGCTGGCGGGGCTGCAGTCGGTGCTCTTCGGATTGCCCGAGAAGAGCGACCCCGAGCAGTGGGGCACCGCGCGTTTCCGCCATTGGCTCGGCGCGCCGCGCTTCACCGGCATGGTCCTGTTGCAGAGCCCGTCGGGATGGCACCGGATCGAGCGCGACTTCGGCTCGCACGACGTGCGCTGGTCCACCGCGCCGCTGACCGGCTCTCCGGCCGACGATGCGGGAGAGACGCGCCGGGCTGACGAAAGCGATCCGCGCCTGCAGGCCACCCCTCCGCCCGAAGACAAGTGGAAGCCCCTCTTCCACGACCAACACAATCCCAGCGGCCGCAGCGAGGCGATCCAGCGCTATCAGGCGCTGCTGCGCAACCTGATCCACGTCGATGACCCGGGACTCTTCCGCCTCACCTACTGTTTGGCGCAGGACCCCGAGGAGCGCACGCCCGAGGAGGCCGCCTTCCGCTCGCGACAGGTTCCCGAGGGCGTGCAGAGCCTGATCAGCGGCAGCGGCGGGCAGGTCGATCGCGTGCTGACGCTGCTTTTCGACCGCTACGCCGCGATCACCCAGGCCACCGCGGACGCCGAGCTCATCCGCCCCGGCAAGACCCGGGCGGTCAACCAGCGCACGCCTGGACGACTGGAGGAGGTGCGCGAGCGCAAGCGGCGGGCCCAGGCCGAGCTGGCGATCGCCGGGCAGGTTCTGGAGGACCTTCAGGGCTCGCAGGAACGCCTGGAGGAGCTTCGCGAGGCGCTGCAACAGCGGCGCGAGAGCCTGAAGCACGACCGGCGCCTCCATCAGTCCTTGAGCGAGTGGCTGCGTGCCCGCCGGGAACGCAGCCGCCAGCATCAGCGCGTGGTCGAGCTGGAGCGGGCCATCCGCGAGCTCGAAGAGCTGGAGCGCGCGATCGAGACCGACGAGACGCTGCTGGCCAAGGAATACGCCGAATACCGCAGCCCGGGATTCGCGTTCGAGGAGAAGCGCCGCGAGCTGCAGGAGCTGAGCGAGGCCGATCGGGAGCGCGTGGCGCAGAAGATCGCGCTCGAGGAAGCTCAGCGCAAGCGCGCTGCGCTTGAGCAGGAAGTCGGCGATGCGGACGCCCAGATCGCCGAGCAGTACAGCGCCTTCGATCGTCAGCCCCACCTGCTGCGCGATTTCGATGCGTGGCAGGAGGCGGCGGTCGAGCTCGAACACATCCAGGCCGAGCTGCTGGAGCTCGACGGCGAGATCGCGGCGCTGCGCGCGGTCGCCGACCGGTACCAGCCCTGGACTGCCCTCGATCCGTCCGGCGGCGATGCAGAGACCGCTCGCCCGGCGGTCCACCTGCGCGAGATGCGCACGCAGGTTCCGCGCCTGCTGGCGCAGGTGGAGGAAGCGGCGGCGGTGCGCGAGGAGCGCGACCGCTTGTCCCAGCGCTTGCGCGAGGCGCTTGCGGCCCCTGCCGCGGCCACGGAGGAGGTGCTGGCCGAGGCCGAGGCCTTCCACGATCGGCACGCGCTCTACCGCACCGAGGCCGAGAACCGAGCGCGCCGGTTGGGCGACATCGACGAGCGCTTGGGCGAGGTGGAACGCGCCCAGATGTCGCTCCACCTGCTGGAAGAGGCGTTGACGTCGCGTCTGGGCCCACCGGATCAGGGCGAGGGCGAGGCGCCCGAGCCGATCCTGCCCCCGGAGCCCGAGGACGCCGACGACGCGCTCGAGGAGCCTTCGCCGCGCCACGACGCCCCGACGAGCCCCATTCCCCCGCGATGGGAAGCCTGGGCCGAGCAGATCCAACAGCAGATCGCCGCCTCGCGCGAGGAGGCCCAACTGCTGCGCCGCATCGATGCGGCCGAGCGCACGCTGCGCTCGGGGCTCTTTCGGATCGTGGCGTTGCCGGCACTGGGGGCGCTCGTTCTCGCGGCCGCCGCAGGCTTCGGGGTGAGCTCGCTGCTCACCGCATCGATGACCTGGCGGCTGACGGTGGGCATCAACGCCGGAATCGTCGCCGCGATCGTGGCGGGCATCGTCGGATACCGCCGCGGCAAGGGCACGACGCTGACCGAGCTGACCGGCGCGCGCGGACGTCTGGCGCGCGTGCGCCGCACGCTGTCGGAGCTGGAACGGTCGCTGGGCGACTTGGCCCGGCTCGACGTGGAGGCGCTCCAGGAGCTCCGCTCGCAGATCCTCAGCTACGGACAACGGGTGGCCGAGGTCACCCGCGCGCAGGCCCTGGCCCCCGCGCCCGAAGACCGCGCCGAGGCCGCCGAGGCCGCCGACGAGGCCCAGCGCGAGCTGACCAGCTTCCAGGAGCGGATGGCCCCCTTCGGCAACGACCCGGCCCGCCTGGTGGCCGAGTGGCGCCGCGCGCAGGCGCGCCTGTCCGAGCTGGGTCCCCGCTTGGCCGAGCTGGAGACGGCGGTGGGCCCGGTCGATCCGTCCGAGCTGTCTCTCGATGCGCTCCCGGAGGCCTGGCAGCAGCCGCTCGCACTGGCGACCCTGGTGCGCGGCCGATTGGATGCGGCCAGCGACGGCTCGCCCGCGGCGCCGCGGCGTGAGCCGGGGGGTGAGGTTACCCCGGCGCTGGAGACCGCGGTCACCCCGGCGTCAGCAAACGAAACCTCGTCGGAACTGAGCGCGGACGAGGCGCTGGCGATCCTGAAGCGGATCACCGATGAGCACTGGAAGCGCTGGTCGTCCGAGGCGGCGGAATTCGAGGCGGCCGTGCGCCGGCTCTCCTCGCTCCAGGTTCGGCGCCAGGCGCTGCTGGGCGGCGAGAGCGATGAGGACGAACGGCTGCAGCAGCTACGCCGGCGCGTCACCGAGCTGTCCGAGGCCTGCGCGCCTCTCTCCCTCGAGACGCCGCGCGAGGAGATCGAGCAGCTTGCCCAGGGCTACGAGCAGATCCGCCGCAAGCGGGACCGCTCGCGCACCCTGCTGGAAGAGATCAAGAGCGAGCTGCCCCGCCTGGAGCAGCAGGCCAAGGCGGCCGAACAACGCGCCCTCGCACTGCGCGACGGGCTCCGGGGGCTGTTGCGTCCGGCGGCCAGCGATCCGGACCAGGCCATCGGGCGGCTCGAGAAGGCGCGGGCGACGAGCGCCGAGTTGCAGCGCGCGCGCCGCACGCGCGAGCAGGTGCTCGCGACGCGTGAGGCGCAGGACGTGGGACAACTGCGCGCGCAGCTCGAAGCCGCTCGCGAAGAGAGCCGCGCGGCGCTGGAGCGCGTTCGGGAGCTGCAGGACCGCTACGTGATGTTGCAGGAGCTGTCCGACGCCGACCCCGGGCGGCTCCAGCAGCAGCAGACCGATCTGGAGCGGCGCATCGCCGAGACCGAGCAGGAGCACCAAACGCTGGCCGAGCAACAGGAGACGCTCCGCGGCCGCGCAGCCGACGCCCAGGCCGAAGGGCGGCGTGTGGGCAACGTCGCCGCGCTGGAGCTGGAGCTGCGCGAGATCGAAGCCGAGGAAGCGCGGCTGGTCCAGGAGCGCGACGCCGTCGCCGTCGCCTTCCGCGGCGTGCGCGAAGCGGAAGGCCGCTTCAGTCGGACCCATCGCGAGCGCTTGGAGGAACGGGCCACCGCCTTGTTGCGAACGCTCAGCCTGACGCCGGACCGATCGATCCAGATCGGCGACCACTTCGAGATCGGGCTGACGGCCGGAGGCGGCCTCCCCTGCGCCATCCGCCAACTCAGTCAAGGCGCCCGCGATCAGCTCGCCCTGGCGCTGCGGCTGGCGGTGGCCGATCTGCTGTCGGGCGACACGATGCTGCCCATGTTCTTCGACGATCCCTTCTTGAGCTTCGATCCCGAGCGGTTGGCCGCCATTCGGGAGACGCTCGATCGGATCGCATCCGAGCGGCAGGTGGTTCTGCTCTCCCACCGCCCCGAGCTGGCCGCCTGGGGACACGAGCTGCTTCCCGAGACCCCGGGGCCCGTGCGGGAGACGCTGCCCTGACGCAGCCAGGGCCCGGTGCGGCAGACGCTGCCCTGATGCCCGACGCCGCCGCCCGTATGCGGGAGGCGCTGCCCCGACGTCCGAGGATACCGCCGCCGCCCTCAAGGCCAAGCCCCGCGAGCGAGCCCCGACTGAAGACGTATCTCATTCCCGACAAATGGGATATGCACCCCGGACAGGGCCCCCTTGACTTCCGACTTCGCACGCATAGAATCAGCAGTCACCCACGTTGCCCCCTGTGCGGGCGCGTGGTCAGATGGTAGCGAAGGCCGGGTGGGTCTTCGGCGATCATCTGTGTCGCAGGACGCAAATGCATCGGATCAGGGAGGATCGGGGTAGTCCCGAGTCCCACCCGTTGCTGACCGGCGCCCCTGCTTCGGCAAGGGCGCCGGTTTCTTGTTCCGATGGCGCGTGGGGCGCGGCTCAGGCGCTTCTGGCGAACGAGCGCGCGGGCGCGGTTCAGGCGCCGGCCTCCGCGTCGGGCTGTGTGGGTTGCATCCGCGTCGGCCCGCTCAGCGGGCCAGTCCTGGGCTTTCCGAAAGGCCAGCCGCCGATCTCGTAGGTGGGCACGTAGTCTTCCACCAGCGGAAACTGGTCCAGCTTCTTGGCGATCGCGGTCTCGAGGAAGGCGTTGACCCACCAGTAGACGTCGAACTTGCGCACGGTGTGACGCAGGCGACGCATGCGCAGCGCCCTCTCTTCCGGACTCATGACGTAGGCTTCGTAGATCGCGTTGCCCACGCCTTCGATGTCGTAGGGATTGACGATCAACGCGCCGCGATGCATCTGCGCCACCGCGCCGGCGAACTCGCTCAGGATGAGCACGCCGTTCTCTTCGAGGTTCGAAGCGCAGTACTCCTTGGCCACCAGGTTCATGCCGTCCTTGACCGGCGTCACCAGCGCGATCTCGGCCGTGCGGTAGTAGGCCAGCAGCTCGCGCCGGTCGAGATTGCGGTAGATGTAGTGGATGGGCACCCAGCCCGATCGCGTGAACTCGCCGTTGATCTCGCCCACCAGGCGCTCGATCTCGGTCTTCAGAGCGTGGTACTTGGGGATGTTGAAGCGGCTCGGCACCAAGACCTGAATGAGCGTCAGGCGCTCCTGCAGGTCGGAGAACTTGCGCAGCGCGAAGCGGAAGGCCTTCAGCTTGTCCAGAATCCCCTTGGTGTAGTCCAGCCGGTCGACGCCCAGCACGATCTTCTGGTCCGCCAGATCTTCGTGGATGTACCAGGCCGTCTCGGAGACTTCCTGCGATGCGGCCTGCCGCTTGAATTCCTGATAGTCGATGCTGATGGGAAAGGCGCCCACGCGCAGCTCGCCGCGCGATGTGCGGATGGTCGCGATGCTGCGCTTGCTGCTCACCACCGCGCCCTTGACCAGCGTGCGGACGCAGTGCAGGAAGTTGCGCCGATCCCGCATGGTCTGGAAGCCGAGCAGGTCGAATTGCAGGAGATTGCTCAAGATCTGGAACCGCCACGGCAGCTTCAGGAAGACGTCCAGCGGCGGAAAGGGGATGTGCAGGTAGAACGCGCACCGCTCCTGAACGCCCATGCTGCGCAGCTCGCGGGCGACGTTCATCAGGTGGTAATCATGAATCCAGATGAAGTCCCCGGGCTGCACGTTTTCGGCGATCCGATGCGCGAAGCGGCGATTGACGTCCTGGTAGGTGAACCAGTAGTGGGGATCGAACCGGCAGTGAGACTGCAGGTCGTGGAACAACGGCCAGACGATCTCGTTGGCGAAGCCGCGGTAGTAGTTGTCCCGCTCCTCCTCGGTCATGAGGACCGGCCTCAGCGAGTACCCCGAACCGGCGGTGGCTTCCTCCAGCAAGGGATCGAGGTCGACATCCTCGCCCTCCAACGTCCCCGGCCAACCGATCCACAGGCCGCCGCGGTTGCGCAACACGGGCGCCAGCGCCGTCACCAGCCCGCCCGAGCCCTGACGCACGCCCCATCCGTTCTCCGATCGTTCGAGGACGATCGGGAGACGGTTCGACACCAGGATGAGTCGTCCTGTGCGATCAGCCTCCTCAGCCATCATCGGATCTCCTCTCTATGTCGGCTATGGTGGCGCGGCGGGCTCGCGCGCTCGCTCGCCGGGACCGCGCGCGCGCTCGGCCGGTCATCGCCGGGCGCCGTGGCCGCCGGTGCGCTCGGCCCGCCCCCAGGCGCGGCCCGAGCACCCGTCGCCTGCAGCCACCGCTTCAAGAACGTCATCAGCCCATCCGGGGGCTCCAACCGCAAGCGGGCCCCCGTCTCGCGCGGGCGTTCCCGCACCAGTACGCTCAGACCGCGATCGCCGAGCGCCCGGAACGCATCCTCGTCGGTCAAATCGTCGCCCAGATAGGCGACGGCGACTTCCGGCGGCAACTCGGCCAACACGCTGCGCACCGCGTGGGCCTTGGTCCGGCCCGGGACCCGCAGCTCCAGCCCGCCGTCGAACGGCTTGAGGTCCAGCCCCGCGGCCGAGATCAGCCCCGCCCAGCTCTCGCGGACCTGCGCCTCCAAGCGGTCGCGCTCATCCGACGGCAGGCCGCGCCAGTGGACGGCCACGCCGGCGGGCTTGCGCTCGGTCCGCGCGGCGAGGTCCAGGCGGATCAGAGCATCGTGGGCTTGCGTCAGACCGGCGGAGACCGGCGGCAGCAGGTCCGGCGGCTCGTAGCGCCCGCCGGCGTGCAACCGCTCCCATCCGTGAGATCCCCAGATCTCCGGCGGCGGCTCGAGCCCCAGGAGCGGGACGAGGTCCGCCACGGCGCGTCCCGAGACGATGACCAGCCGCGTGGCGCCCGAGGCCAGGATCTCGCGCAGGATCTCGCGCGCACCGGGGTACGGGACCGCCTCATCGCGCGCGATCCGAAACGGGGCCAGCGTGCCGTCGTAGTCGAGCAGGAGCGCCCCCTGTCGGGAGCGGTCCAGACCTTCAAAGAACGCGGTCAGTATCGCCTCGGTCTCCATCTCCATGGCTCTTGCGTGAGCTTACGGTGTCGACCGGAGGATTACAAGGACGGCCAGCCCGCGGGGCTGATCGCCCCTAATTGACTGCGGCACAAATCATTAGCGCTCTAGGGCCGGTTTCGGAGCGCAGATCATGACCGGGAGAGAGAAGCTCGTAGATGTTTGAAAGGAAAAGAGTTATGTAGGCGCGGCCATCGTGCGGCCTGCGTGCCCTGGGGGCAAGCCCCACCCGCGATCGCGGCCCGGGCCCCTACCCCAGCTCGATCCGGCCGCTGTCGGCGTGGGTCATGCCCTGCAGGAGCGTGAGGTACTCGCGCAGGTGGCGGGTGAGCAGGAAGTTCTCCCGCACAAACTCGCGGGCCTTACGGCCCATCTCGGCCAACCGGTCGCGCTGGTGCAGCAGATAACGGATGCGCAGGGCGGCCCCTTCGGGAGACTCGACCAGGAAGCCGGTGTGGTGGTCGATCACCTGAAGCGCTATGCCGCCCGCGTTGCCCCCGATCACCGGCTTGCCCTTCCAGAGACCTTCGGTCACCGTGAGCCCAAAGCCCTCGCGGATGGATTTCTGGATGACGATCGCGCTGGCGCGCTGCAGGGCGTTGATCGTGCGGTGGGCGTTGGCCGGCAGCAGCAGCACGTGGATGTTGGGATCGTCCCCGGCCGCCAGCTTCACCTCCTCGAGCACCGCCTCGCCCTCGGGGTCGTCGGTGGCCGTGCCCCCTGCCAGCACGAGCTGCAGCCCCGGGATGAACTTGGTGGCCATCCGATAGGCCTGAATCACGCCCACCGGGTCCTTGAAGCGGTCGAAGCGCGAGACCTGCACGATCATCGGCTGGTCGGGGTTGAGACCGAACTTCTCGTAGACCGCGTCGATCTCCGCCTGCTCCAGCTCCATGTTCTTGTCGCTGAGCGGGTCGATGCTGGGCGAGACGAGATACTGCGGGTGCGGCAGCGGCTGGGCGAAGTTGGCCAGCGAGAAGATGCTGGCATCGTAGGACACCACGTGATTGCGCAGGTAGCGCCACACGGGCCGGTAAGGCCGGCTGACATCGATGTGGCAACGCCACACCCACTTGCCCCGGCGTCCGGGACACAGGCTCAGGAGCGGCGCCGGCTGGGGATCGTGGATGACCACGAAGTCGGCCTCTTCCAACTGCGCGCGGTAGGTTTCGGCGTTCTGGCGGTTGGTCTCCTCATAGGCTTCGAGGAGCCGGCCGGGGATCTCCACCGAGTTGCCCTGCAGGCCGTTGTGGAACCGCTTCGTGCACTGATAGAAGGCGTCCTCGCCCGTGATCACCTCCCACATGGCCTCGATGCCGAGCTCGGACATGAGCGGCACGAGCTTGTCCAGGATCTCGGCCACGCCGCCCCCCACCCGCGTGGAGTTCACGTGGACCACTCGCTTGCCGCGCAACGGCTCGGCAAGCTGGTAGAGGTGATCGATCACATCCTCGCCGACCACGCTGGCGTAGCGGTGGATTCCGGAGCTCTCGTTCATGCGTCGCTCTCTCCCAGGTAGTCGCGCAGGAGAGCCGTCAGCTCGGCGCGCAGCTCGGGCAGCGTGGAGAAAAAGGGATCGATGTCCGCGAGCCGCTCGGACAGATCCACGTAGCGGTCGCCGAACGGGGAGCCGAAGCCGGTCAACCAGGCCCGGAAGTCATCCACCGAATCGGGGGTGCGCCGGCGGGCGTCGATCACGTGGTAGAAGATGCTGCTCGACGTCATGGTCGGCACGACATCGGCGAGCTGCTGAGGATCGTGGATCTCCCGGTGCGTGTCGAAGACGACGATCTGGGACGTGAGGAAATTGAACTGCTGCGCCGGCTTGGACCAGACAATGTGATCGAGCTGATCCAGCCGCTCCTCGATCACATCGATCAGCTCCTGCCGCAGCTCCTCCAAGGTGAAGTCGGTGGGGTCGATCACCCCCAACCGCTCGGCCGTCGGACCGTCGCGCAGCGCATGGTGCGTCCAGGCGGCGAAGTCGTTCTGGAACTCCGGGTCATCGAAACGGGGGCGCAGGCGCGACCCCCAGAAGTGGTAGTAGATGCTTTCGGGCTCGATCGTCTGAAGGATGTCGCGCAGCTCGCGCAGATTCTGCGCGCGGCGTCCGGTGGCGATGGCGATCAGGGCGCAGTCCTTGATGCGGAAGGGCGGATAGTCGCCGGCGTCCGGGGAACCCTGGGGTTCGGCCGCCTGCGGTTCGGCGCCGTCCGGGGTGCGGGGCGCCGCCGGCCCTGGATTCCCGGCCGAGCCGGGCGCGTTGGGATCGGGGGCGGCCGGCGCGTGTTCGCGGGTGTCGTCCATCGCGAGCCTCCCTGCTCATCATCCTCTCATGCCGTCACCCGGCGGCAACGATCCGGCATGCAGAGGGGCGCACTCCTGCGCCCCAGTCGCCCTCACGGGCCGAGTCCGAGCGTTGCGCGGTCTCCAATCGCTCGGCAGGCAGCCCGGGCGCGGTCCCCGCGCGGGAGCCGACCCCGAGGACGGAGTGGCTGCGAAGCTACTCCTTCTCCTTGGTCTTCTCCTTCTCGGCTTCGGCGCGAGCCTTGCGATCGGCCGCTTTCTGGTCGGCCGTCTTGACCAGTTCCAGAATGGCCATTTCGCCGGCATCGCCCAGCCGCGCGCGCGTGCGCAGAATGCGGGTGTAGCCGCCGGGCCGCGTCGCGTACCAGGGGGCGATGGTGTCGAAGAGCTTGGTCACCACCTCGGGCTTGCGGATGGTGCGCGCGACCAGCCGCCGGTTGTGGACCTCTTTGGCTGGATCGGCCTTGCCCGCCTTGGCGTGGGTGATCAGCCGCTCGGCGACGCGGCGGGCCTCCTTGGCCTTGGCCAGGGTCGTCTCGATCCGCTCATGCTCGAACAGCGCCGTCGCCAGATTCGCCAGCAGCGCCTTGCGGTGCGACGCCGTGCGGCTCAGCTTGCGTCCGTCCTTCAGATGTCTCATCGCTCTACCTCTCCAGCCCACGCCGGTCGGCCGGCGATCTGCTCCTGCTCAGGCTGCCCGGTGCGGACACGACTACTCGTCGATGCCGGCCTCGAGCGCGTCCTCTTCCTCGTCGATCTCTTCTTCGGGCTCCGGCTCGATGTCCGCCTTGACGCCGAGGTACTTCGAGACATCCATGCCGAAGTGAAGCCCCATCCCCTCGATCAGGTCCTGGATCTCCTTGAGGGACTTCTTCCCGAAGTTGCGGTACTGGAGCATCTCCTGCTCGGACTTCTGGACCAGGTCGCCCAGGGTGCGCAGTCGCGCGGCCCGCAGGCAGTTGGCCGAACGCACCGAGAGCTCCAGCTCGTCCACGCTGCGCTCGAGCAGCGCCTTGATGCGTGCGAACTCCTCGTCGACCTTCTCCTCTTCCTCTTCCTCGAATTCCTCCTCGAACTTGACGAAGAGCGAGAAGTGGTCGCGCAGGATCTTGGCCGACATGGCCAGGGCGTCCTGCGGCAGGATCGAGCCGTCGGTCGAGATCTCGAGGATCAGTTTGTCAAAGTCGATCCGCTGCCCGATCCGTGCGCTCTCCACCGAGTAGGTGACGTGCGTGATCGGACTGAAGTTCGAATCGAGCACAATCGTGCCCAGGGGACGCTGGCTGGCCTTGGTGTGCTCCTCGGCCGTGACGTAGCCCAGTCCGGTCGAGACCTCCACCTCCAGCTCCAACTCCCCTTCTTTGGCCACGGTGGCGATGTGCTGATCCGGGTTCAGAATCGAGAGATCCGAGGAGATCTGCAGGTCGCTGGCCTTGATCTCCGACTCGCCGACCGCGCGGAACAGACCCGTGCGCGGCCCTTCCCCGAGATGTTTGAACCGGATCTGCTTCAAGTTCAGGACGATGTCGGTGGCATCCTCGACCACGCCCGGCACGGGCGAAAACTCGTGTACCACATTGCTGTTGTTGAACTTACAGGCAACGATCGCCGCGCCCTGCAGGGATGAGAGCAAGACCCTGCGCAATGTGTTCCCGAGGGTGTAGCCGAAGCCCCGCTCGAGCGGCTCGATGATGAACCGCCCGAAGGTCTCGTTCGAGACCTCCTCGTCGATGGTATACCCTTGGGGCATCTGGAGGACTTTCCACTTCATGCCTCAAACACCTCCCAGGCTTGCGGGTGACACATGGTCTAACCGTTGAGCCTTCCGGGCCCGCGCGCGCCTACTTCGAGTAGAGCTCGACGACTAGCTGCTCCTGAACCGGGACCGGGATCTGTTCGCGCGTCGGCACCTGGAGCACGCGCACGCGAACCGCCTTGTCGTCGATCTCCAGCCAGGGCTGATCCTCTGTGCGCCGGCGATTCTCGAACGTGTCGGTGATCGCCGCGACCTTCTTCGACTTGGCCCCGACTTCGATGACGTCCCCCGCCTTCAGCGGATAGGAGGCCACGTCGACGGGTCGTCCGTTGACGGTGAAGTGACCGTGACCAATGAGCTGGCGCGCGGCGCTGCGCGACGCGGCCAGGCCGGATCGGTAGATCACGTTGTCCAGACGGGTCTCCAGCATCTGGAGCAGAATCTCGCCGGTCACGCCCTGCTTGCGCGCCGCCTTGGCGAAGTAGTTGCGGAATTGACGCTCCATGATGCCATAGATCCGGCGCGCCTTCTGCTTCTCGCGTAGCTGGGTCCCGTACTGCGTCTCCTTGCGGGGACGGCGGCCTTGCCCGTGCTCGCCGGGCGGGTAGGCCCGGTTCTCGATGGCACACTTGTCCGAGTAACAGCGCTCACCCTTCAGGTAGAGCCTTACACCCTCACGGCGGCAAAGTTTGCACTTGGGTCCGTGATAGACTCCCATCCGTATCCTCCGCTATCGGTTCGACCCGTCTCACCGCGCAGGGCGGCTGTTCTGGAACGGGTCCCGCCGACCACAACTCCCAAACCCTGGAACACCTGCTAGACCCGGCGCCTCTTGGGGGGACGACACCCATTGTGGGGGATCGGGGTGACGTCGCGAATGGCGGTGACCTCCAGACCCGCCGCCGCCAGGCTGCGGATCGAGGCCTCCCGTCCCGGTCCCGGGCCCTTCACCCAGACCTCCACCTTCCTCAAGCCCATCCCCATCGCGTCCTTGGCCGCGTTCTCCGCGGCAAGCTGGGCGGCGAACGGCGTGCTCTTGCGCGATCCCTTGAACCCCACCTTGCCGGCGCTCGACCAGGCGATCACCCCGCCGCTCGCGTCGGTGATCGACACGATCGTATTGTTGAAGGTCGCATGGATGTGAGCCACGCCGTTGAGGCCGACTTTCCGCTCCTTGCGCTTGGTCTTCTTCTCCCGAGCCACGCTGAATTGCCCTCCTCAGCTCGCCCATGGGCGCCCGGTGAACCTCCGGGTCGTAGCGGCCGCGGCACCGGAAGTCACCCGATGGCCGCGGATCCCGCCTGAGCACGTGCCTACCTCTTCCTCTTGATCGCTCCCGACGTCTTGCGCGGACCCTTGCGCGTTCTGGCGTTCGTGTGCGTGCGCTGTCCCCGCACCGGCAGGCCGCGGCGATGACGAATGCCGCGGTAGCAGCCGATGTCCATCAGTCGCTTGATGTTCATGCCGATCTCGGTGTGCAGCGCACCCTCGACGCGGTAATGGCTCTCGATCTCGTTGCGCAGCTTGGCGGTCTCTTCCTCGGACAGGTTCTTCACGCGCGTGTCCGGATTCACACCGGTGGCCGCCAAGATCTTGCGGGACGTGGTGAAGCCAATCCCGAAGATGTAGGTCAGCGCTGCTTCGATCTTCTTTTCGTTGGGCAGATCGACTCCAGCAATACGGGCCAAGGTCTCTCCTCCTTATCGCGCCTCGCCGCGCGCCACGGCGCCTACCTCTGGCGCTGCTTGTGCCGCGGATTCCGCTTGCAGATCACCCGGATCGTGCCGTGTCGCCGGATGATCTTGCAGTGCTCACAAATCCTCTTGACCGAAGCTCTTACCTTCATGATGAGGCCTCTCTTCCCGATTCGGACCCGCTGGGTCCCCCGGGCCCGGGCACCGTCAAGATCCGCGGCCCGTTCTCGGTGATGACCACTTCGTGCTCGAAATGCGCCGACAGGGAGTGGTCCCGCGTCACCACGGTCCAGTCGTCCTGCTCGGTGTAGACATCGAAGCCGCCGGCGTTGACCATCGGCTCGATGCAGATCACATTGCCCGCCACCAGGACCGGGCCCTGGTCGGGGCTGCCGAAATTGGGCACCTGCGGCTCCTCGTGCAGCCGCGAGCCGATGCCGTGGCCGACCAGCATCCGCACCACCGAGTACCCATGGCTCTCGACGTACGTCTGCACGGCGTGGGAGATCTCCCCCACCCGATGGCCCGCCCGGGCCTGCGCGATGCCGCTCAGCAGCGCTTCCCGCGTCACGTCCATCAACCGCAAGGCATCCGCCGATACATCCCCCACGGGGAAGGTCCAGGCCCCATCGCCGTGGTACCCGTTCTTGTACGCCCCCACGTCGACGCTGACGATATCCCCAGCCTTCAGCACCATGTGGTCGGACGGAATGCCGTGCACCACGACATCGTTGACCGAGATACAGGCGCTGGCCGGAAACCCGCGATACCCCTTGAACGAGGGCGTCGCCCCGTGGTCCCGAATGAACGCCTCGATCTTCTCGTCCAGCTCCTTGGTGGTGCGCCCCTCGGAGATCATCAGCTTGACCATGCTCAGGGCGCCGCCCACGATACGGGCGCTCGCGGCCAGCTTCTCGATCTCTTCCTGACGTCGAACCGCCACCATCGTCGCCGCCCTGCTAGGCCCCCAAGGCCGCCTGGATGCCGGCCTTCGTCTCGTCGAACCCCTTGCTGCCGTCCACCACGGTCAGCAGGCCCAAGCCCTGGTAGTGATCCACCAGCGGGGCCGTCTGATCCTCGTAGACGCTCAGCCGGTTCAATACCGTCTCTTCCTTGTCGTCATCGCGCTGGATGACCTTCGCGCCGCACACATCGCAGATCTCGTCCCGCTTGGGCGGCTTGAAATGGATGTTGTAGACCGCCTTGCACTGCGGGCATACCCGCCGGCTCGTCAGCCGGCTGACCAGCTCCTCGCGCGGCACGTCGATCTTGACGACGCGATCGAGCTTCTCCCCGCGCTCGGAGAGGATCTTCGCCAGACCCTCGGCCTGCGGAATGGTCCGCGGAAATCCGTCGAGGATGAACCCACCCCTGGCATCGTCTTGCCCCAACCGCTCTCCGATGAGGCTCAGAATCAGGTCATCGGGCACCAGCCGGCCGGCGTCCATGTGGCCCTTGGCCTTCTGCCCGAGCTCGGTGCCCTGGGCCACCGCGTCGCGCAGGATATCACCGGTGGAGATCTGCGGAATCCCGTACTCCGCGACCATCCAGGCGCTGTGCGTGCCCTTCCCACACCCGGGCGCCCCCAGCAGAACCAGTCTCATCGGCCCGTGGCCTCCTCTCGCGCGGCTCGCGCGCTACATCCGGCGGCCGCCGCGCAGCCGCGTCTTCTTCAGGAACCCGTCGTAGTGGCGCACCAGCAGATGACTCTCGATCTGCTGCAGCGTGTCGAGCGCCACGCCCACCACGATGATCAGGCTGGTGCCGCCGAAGTAGAACGGCAGCCCCGCCTTGTAGATCAGGATGTCGGGCAGCACCGCGATGGCCGCCAGGTAGATCGCGCCGGGAAACGTCACCCGGGTCAGGATGCGATCGATGTAGTTGGCCGTCGGCTTGCCCTGACGGATGCCGGGGATGAAACCCCCGTACTTCTTCATGTTCTCCGCCAGGTCCACGGGATTGAGCACGATCGCCGTGTAGAAGTAGGCGAAGAAGATGATCATCAGCGAGTACAGAATGATATACACCGGCTCGCCCGGCCGGAAGAGCGCGTTGACGATCTCCACGATCCCACTGTCGGGGAAGAAGCTCGCCAGCGTGCTGGGAAAGACGATGATCGACTGCGCGAAGATGATCGGGATCACGCCCGCGGTGTTGACCCGCAGGGGGATGTGGGTGCTCTGCCCGCCCACCATCTTGCGGCCCACCACCCGCTTAGGATACTGGACCGGGATCTTGCGCTGCGCCTGGGTCATGGCGACCACGATCGCGGTCACCACCACCATGCCCGCCAGTAGGATGATCAGGAATAGGCCGCTGATGTCACCGCTGCGCACCTGCCGCCAGGTGTTGAACAGGTCGACCGGATAGCGCGCGATGATCCCGATGAAGATAATCAGTGAGATGCCGTTGCCGATGCCGCGCTCGGTGATCTGCTCGCCCAGCCACATCACGAAGACGGTGCCCGCGGTCAGCGTCAGCATGGTCAGCATCTGGAACCCGAAGGGACGCATCGAGATCAGGCCCGGGATCTGACCGGCCATGCTCAGCAGGAAGATGCTGATGCCGTAGGACTGGATGAGGGCCAGTAGCACTGTGCCGTAGCGCGTGAACTGGTTGATCTTCTTGCGGCCCTGCTCGCCCTCCTTGCGCAACCGCTCGAAGTAGGGAATCACCGCGCCGAAGAGCTGCAAGATGATCGAGGCACTGATGTAGGGCATGATCCCCAGCGCAAAGATGGTCGCCCGACTGAAGTTGCCGCCCGCAAACAGGTCGTAGAGGCCGAACAGGCCTCCGGCCTGGGACTGGGCGAACCAGTCGGACAGCGCCTTGCCGTCGATCCCCGGAACCGTGATGTGCCCACCCAGTCGATAGACCAGCAGAATGCCGATCGTGAACAGGATGCGGCGCCGGAGCTCCGGGATACGGAACATCGACTCCATCTTGCTGATCATGGCGTCTCCTCGAGATCAAGCCCTAGGCAAGGATCTCGACCTTGCCTCCACCCTGCCCCACCTTCTCAACGGCGGACTTCGACGCAGCATGAACCTTGACCGTCAGCGCCTTGTCGAGGCTGCCGGTCCCCAGGAGCTTGACCGGGACCAGCTTCTTGCCGATCAGCCCCGCCTGGTGCAGTTCCTCGATCCCAATCGTCGCCCCGGCCTCGAAGCGCGCCAGGTCGGACACGTTGACCACCTGGTACTCCTTGCGGGACGGATTGACGAAGCCGCGCTTCGGCAGCCGGCGCTGCAACGGCATCTGGCCGCCCTCGAACCAGGGCGGCACGCCGCCGCCGGCGCGGGACTTCTGGCCCTTGTGGCCCTTGGTGCAGGTGCCGCCCGTTCCGGAGCCGGTGCCCGTACCCAGCCGCCTGCGCTTGCGCACCGCGCCCTTCGCCGGCTTCAAGTCGTTCAGTCTCATGACCGTTCCCTCGCTTTGCGTCATCACCCGGGGCCGCTAGGCTTCCTCGACCTTGACCAGATGATGAACCACGCGGATCATCCCGCGGATCTGCGGCGTGTCCTCGTGAATCACGGTGTGGTGCAGGCGACGGATGCCCAGGGCACGGATCGTGCGCTTCTGCTTCTCCACGCGATTGATCGCGCTACGCACCTGCGTGATCTTCAACTTCCCCATGGGTCTCCTCCGCTGTGGTCCGCGCGGCCATACCCAACACATCATTGACGCGCTTGCCACGGCGACGCGCGACCTCCCCCGCGCTCCTCAGACTCTGCAGCCCGCTGACCGTGGCCTTGACCAGGTTGTGCGGGTTGTTCGATCCCAGGCTCTTGGTCAGAATGTCCTGCACGCCGCCCAACTCGAGCACCGTACGCACCACGGTGCCGGCAATCACGCCGGTACCCGGCGAGGCGGGTCGCAGCAGGACCCGCGCGGCCCCGAACTCGGCCATCACCTCGTGAGGGATCGTGCCTGCCCGCAGCGGCACCTGGAAGAGCTGCTTGCGGGCCGCCTCGGTGGCCTTGCGGATGGCGTCCGAGATCTCGTTGGCCTTGCCCAGGCCGACCCCCACCGTGCCGTTGCGGTTGCCGACGGCGGCAATGGCGTTGAAGCTGAAGCGACGGCCGCCCTTGACCACCTTGGCCACGCGATTGATGTGGATGAGCCGGTCAACCAGTTCGGGCTCCATGCCGCGGTCGTCCCGTTCCCCTCGTCTGGGTCGATCAAACCTATCCCGATTCAACCTCGACCTCCTTCGGTTCTCCCTCGAGAACTCCGGCGCCGGTTGTGCCGCGCGCCGGACACCCGCGCAAGCGCTGCGCGCCGCGGGTGTGGCCGGGCCCCACAAGAGGGCCTAGAATTCCAACCCCGCCTCGCGGGCGCCTTCCGCCACGGCCTTGACGCGGCCGTGATAGCGGTAGCCGCCGCGATCGAACGTCACCTGCTTGATGCCCTGCTCCGAGGCGCGCTGCGCGATGAGCTTGCCCACGGACTTGCTCTGCTCCGTCTTGTTCATGTCCTTGACGGTGTCGCGCAGCTCTGGGCTCAGCGTCGATGCGCCCGCCAGGGTCACGCCCCGGACGTCATCGACGAGCTGCGTGTAGACGTGCTGCAGGCTGCGGAACACCACCAGGCGCGGGCGCTCCCCGGTTCCCGTCAGACGGCGGCGAATCCTGTGATGCCGCCGCAGACGACTCTCACGCCGCTCCTTCGCAAGAGACCTCATCCCCCTTAACCTCCACTAGGCACCGGACTTGCCGGTCTTACGCCGCACCTGCTCGCCCTCGTACCGAATGCCCTTGCCGTGATAGGGCTCGGGTCGTTTCAGGGCCCGGATCTCCGCGGCCACCTGCCCGACCCGCTGCTTGTCGATCCCCGTGAGGGTGATCTTCAGCGGTCGCTGCGACACGGCGACCTCCACGTCGCCGGGCACCGCGTACCGGATCTCATGGTCGAACCCGAGGCCCATGACCAGCGTCTGGCCCTTCAGCTCCGCGCGGTAGCCGGTCCCGACGACCTCGAGCGTCTTCGTGAAGCCCTGGCTCACGCCGGTCACCAGGTTGTTCAGCACCGTGCGCGTGGTGCCCCACAGGCCGTTGGTGCGCTTGCTGGGCCGCGGATTGGACACCGTGATGGCGGTATCCTTCACTGCGACTTGGATCTCAGGGACCACCGTCCACTCCAACTGACCCTTGGGCCCCTTCGCAGAAACCATCTGCCCATTCACCTTCACGTCCACCCCCTTGGGGATGGGAATGGGCCTTTTGCCGATACGGGACATGTTCAAACCTCTCGCGTCGGATGGACCTGCCGTCCCCGGTGCTCCGCTTCGACTACCAGACGCTGGCGACGAATTCGCCGCCCACCCCCTCGCGGCGGGCTTCCTTCTCGGACAATATGCCCTTGGGAGTCGTAATGATGGCCGTGCCCAGTCCGCCGCGCACGCGCGGCAGCGAGCTCTTCCCCACGTAGACCCGCCGGCCGGGCGTGCTCTCGCGCTGCAACCCCTCGATGATCGAGCTGCCGTCGGATCGGTCATACTTCAGATAGATGCGCAGAATTCCCTGCTTGCCGTCATCCGTCCGCTTGTAGTCCCGGATGTAGCCCTCACGCAGGAGCAGCTTGGTGATCTCCTCGCAAAACCGGGAAGCGGGAGCATCGACCCGAGGGTGCTTGACCCGCGTCGCATTCCGGACTCTGGTCAGGAAATCCGCAATGGGATCGCTTACGCTCATTCGGCTCTCTCCTTCACCCGCCGACCTGGCCGCCGCGGCCGGTCGCACGCTTGCCTTCTCGTGCGCGCCCGGCCGGCCTTCCCGGACCGGGGCGCCTGCGGCAACTACCAGCTCGCCTTGACCACGCCCGGGAGCTCACCGTTCAGCGCGAGCTCCCGCACACAGATCCTGCACATCCCGAACTTCCGCAGGTACGCCCGCGGCCGCCCGCAGCGGTTGCAGCGGTTGTACTTGCGGACCTTGAACTTCGGATCGCGCTTCCACTTGGCGACAATCGACTTCTTCGCCACGCCTGCAATTCCTCCTGCTAGCGCTCCCTGAAGGGCATGCGCATCGCCTTGAGCAGCTCGAATCCCTCTTCGTCGGACTTGGCCGAGGTCACGATGGTGACGTTGAGTCCCCGGATCTTCTCCACCTTGTCGTAGCGGATCTCCGGGAAGATGATCTGCTCCTTGATGCCGAAGTTGTAATTGCCCCGACCGTCGAATCCCTTGGGCGACAGCCCGCGGAAGTCGCGGATGCGGGGGATCGCGACGCTGATCATGCGATCCATGAACTCGTACATCCGGTAGCCGCGCAGGGTAACCGACGTGCCGATCGGGTTGTCCGTGCGCAGCTTGAAATTGGCGATCGACTTCTTGGCCCGGCGGACGACCGGCTTCTGACCGCTGATGATCGCCAGGTCCTCCGACGCGGCCTCCAGGAAGCGGATGTTGGTCAGCGCGTCCCCGACGCCCATGTTCAGCACGATCTTCCTCAACCGCGGCACCTCGTGACGATTCTGGTAGTCGAAGCGCTTCTTGAGCTGCTCGAAGACCTCGTCGTCGTAGAGGACCTTCATGCGCGGAACCGGGCCGGGCTCGTGGGACCCGATCTGATAGGCGCCCGACTTCTTGTCGCCGCCTTTCGCCTTGCCGCTCTTCTTGGCCATGAGACTCAAGCCTCCTCGCATCGCCCCTAAGCGATCGCACCCTCCTCACCTGCGCCCCTGCCCGCCGTGTCGATCGGCGGCGGGCCGCAGGCGGCGCTGCTACTTCTTGTGCGCGGGCTTCTCCAAGACCTCTCCCGACTTGGTCGAGATGCGCTCCTTGATCTTCACCTTGCGACCCGCGTCGGTCTCGTACCGCTCGCGGTACCGGACGCGCGTGGGACCCTTGGCCTTCGGATCATAGAGCGCCACGTTGGAGATGTGGATCGGCGCCTCCTTCTCCACGATGCCGCCCTGTTGCTGCTGCTGGCTGCGCGGCCGCGTGTGGCGCTTGATCATGTTGATCTTCTCGATCAACACGCGCTGCTCATTGGGGAACACGGCCAGCACACGGCCGATCTGGCCCCGCTCGTTGCCGCTGATGACGATGACCTCGTCGCCCTTCTTGATATTCACCGTGGACCTCCCGCCGGCAGCGCGTCCGCAAGCGCTCCCGACTCACCACGCCCTGGAGCTAGATCACCTCCGGGGCCAACGAGACGATCTTCATGAATTCCTTGTCGCGCAGCTCGCGGGCCACCGGGCCGAAGATGCGCGTGCCCTTGGGCTCCTTGTTGTCGTCGATGATGACCGCAGCGTTCTGATCGAAGCGGATATAGGAGCCGTCCGGTCGCCGCACCTCCTTCTTGGTGCGCACGATCACGGCCTTCGCCACCGCCCCTTTCTTGATCGCCCCATTCGGCAGGGCGTCCTTGACCGCGACCACAACGATGTCGCCCACGGTGGCATAACGTCGGCGGGTGCCCCCGAGGACCTTGATGCACTGGGCCTTGCGCGCCCCGGAATTGTCCGAGATCACCAACATGGTCTGCTGTTGAATCATGGCTCTTCCTCCGGCGCCCTCACACCCCGGCGCGACCAAGAAGAATGCAACCCCTCACGTCCGCGCCGCCCGTACCGCGGCCCCACCCGACGCGCGCCCGACTAGGCGATCTTCGCGCGCTCAACGATCTCGACCAGACGCCACCGCTTCAGGCGGCTCAGCGGGCGCGTCTCCATGATGCGCACCCGATCGCCCACGCGGCACTGGTTCTCCTCGTCGTGGACGTAGAACTTCTTGTCCTTCGACACGTACTTTCCGTAGACCGGATGGCGCAGGCGCCGCTTCATCACCACGACGATGGTCTTGTTCATCGCGGCGCTGACCACGGTTCCTTCACGTGTCTTGCGCATATTCCTGTCACCCATCGATGGGATCCTCTCCTCAGGGGCCGTCTGGGCCTACTTCTCCGCCTGCTTCTGACTCGCCAAGGAACGGATGCCGCGCGCGTCCTCGTGCAGCATCGTCTTGGCCCGCGCAACGGCCCGGCGCAGATAGCGCATGCGGACCGGATTGGTCTCCTGCTTCAAAGAAGCGCGCAACCGCAGGTTCTGAAACTCTTCCTCGAGATCGTGCAAGCGGATCTCGATCTCCTCGCGCGTCATCTCGCGCAGCTTCTTGGCGCTGTTCTCACCCACGTCCAGGTTCCTCCGCCGGCACACCCCGCCGGGGGTGCGCTACATCCGTCCCGAAAAGGCCTCCCGGTCCACGATCTTGGTGCGGCAAGGCAGCTTGGCCGCGCCCAGCGCCAGCGCTTCGCGCGCCAGCTTCGGGTCGATGCCCTCGATCTCGAAGAGGATCCGGCCGGGCTTGACCACCGCGACCCAGCCCTCGGGCGCACCCTTGCCCTTGCCCATGCGCGTCTCGGCCGGCTTCTTGGTGATCGGCTTGTCAGGGAAGATGCGGATCCACATCTTGCCGCCACGCTTGATGTGACGGTTGATCGCCACACGGGCCGCCTCGATCTGCGTGTTGGACACCCACGCGGGCTCGATCGCCTTCAGGCCGATATCCCCGAAGGACAGCGTGCTGCCCCGGGTCGCCTGACCGCGCATGTTGCCCCGCATCTGCTTGCGGAACTTGGTCCGCTTCGGCATCAACATCGCTTTCCTGCCTCCTCGTTGTCTCTCGCGCTAGGGAGGATCGCTCCCCGCGCGCTGAGCGGATCCGCCGCCCCGGGTGGCCGTCGGCCGCCCGGCTAGCGGCGCCCTCCCCGACCGCCCCGGCCGGCGAAAGCCTCGGCGGGCCGGCTCTCCTCGATCTGACCGCCGATCACCTCGCCGTGGAAGATCCAGACCTTGACCCCCACGGTGCCGTAGGTCGTGTAGGCGGTGGACAGCGCGTAGTCGATGTCGGCCCGCAGCGTGTGCAGGGGAATGCGGCCTTCGCGATACTCCTCGGTGCGGGCCATGTCGGCGCCGCCCAGACGCCCCGCGCAACGCACCTTGATCCCCTTGGCCCCCGAGCGAATGGCCGACGAGATGGCCTTCTTCATCGCCCGGCGGAAGGAGACGCGCATCTCGAGCTGCTTGGCGATGTTCTCGCCCACCAGTCGGGCGTCGAGGTCCGGATTGTCGATCGACTTGATGTCGAGAAACACTTCCTTGCCCGTTACATGCGCCAGCTCATCGCGGAGCTGGTTGACCTGAGAGCCGCTCTTGCCGATCACCATCCCGGGCTTGGCGGTATGGATGGTCACGTCGATCCGCTGGCCCGAGCGCTGGATCATGATCCGGGAAATACCGCTGTTGGGCAGGCGCTTGCGGATGTACTTCTTGAGCATCAGGTCTTCTTCGATCAGAGTGGCGTAGTCGCGTCGGGCGAACCAGCGCGAATCCCAGCTCCTGACGATCCCCAACCGCATGCCGATCGGATTGGTCTTCTGTCCCAAGAGAATCCTCCCGGGGCTATCTACGCCCCAAGCCGTGCCAGTCGAGACGTGACGTCTCCTGCTTCACAAACCTCGCATCCGCTACTGGGTCGCGACCGTGATCCTGATGTGCGCCATCCGCTTCAGGATCCGATTCGCGCGCCCCTGCGCGCGCGGACGAATCCGCTTCATCGACGGGGCAGCGTTGGCCACCGCTTCCTTGACGAAGAGGCGATCTACGGCCACCTCCTCATCGATCACCGTGGCATTGGCCACGGCACTGGTGAGCACCTTGCTGATCTTGATGGCGATCGGGCGGCTGGTGAACGCGAGGATCTCCTGGGCCCGGTCCACCTGCTGGCCGCGGATCAACCGCAGCACTCTGTCCGCCTTCAGCGGCGAGATGCGCACGTATCTGGCAATTGCCCTGGCTTCCATCTTTCCTGGCTCCTCCGCGACCCGACGCTCCATGACATGCCCCCGGCGAGGATTACCTGACCCTGCTCGCCTTGCCCGACGCGGCGTGGCCCCGGTACGTGCGGGTCAGGGCGAACTCGCCCAGCTTGTGCCCCACCATGTTCTCGGTGATGTAGATGGGGATGAACTTGCTGCCGTTGTGGATGGCGATCGTGTGACCGACGAAGACCGGCGGGATGACCGATCGCCGCGCCCAGGTGCGCACCACCTTCTTCTCGCGGGTCTTGTTCAGCTCCTCGATCTTCTTCATGAGCTTCTGGTCCACGTAGGGACCCTTCTTGACGGAACGCGCCATCTTCAGCCTCTCCCTCGCCTATCACCTCGAGCGACGCCGGACGATCCACTTGTTGGACTGCTTGTTCCTCTTGCGGGTCTTGTACCCCTTGGTCGGCTTGCCCCACGGCGTGCAGGGATGCCGACCGCCCGACGAACGGCCTTCGCCGCCGCCCATGGGGTGATCGACCGGGTTCATCGCGACACCACGCGTGCTGGGACGCCGGCCCAGCCAGCGGGCGCGGCCGGCCTTGCCGCCCACGACCTTCTCGTGATCGACGTTGCCCACGCGGCCCAGTGTGCAGTAGCACTCCACGGCGAACATGCGTACCTCGCCCGAGGGCAGCTTCACGTGGGCGTGCTTGCCCTCCTTCGCCATGAGCTGGCACTCCACGCCGGCCGCCCGTGCGACCTGGGCTCCCTTGCCCGGGATCAGCTCCAGGTTGTGGATGGTCGTGCCCAGGGGAACATTGCGCAGCGGGATGCAGTTGCCGTTGCGGATCTCGGCCTGCGGTCCCGACATGAGCTGGTCGCCCACGCCGATGCCGTCGGGCGCCAGGATGTAGCGCTTGTCGCCGTCGGCGTAGACCAGCAGAGCGAGGCGCGCCGAGCGATTCGGATCGTACTCGATCGCGGCCACCTTGGCCGGAATGCCGTGCTTGGCCCGACGGAAATCGATCACGCGATAGCGCCGCTTGTGGCCGCCCCCGCGACACCAGGCCGTGACCTGACCGTGGTTGTTCCGACCGCCCGACTTCTTCAGCGGCCGTATGAGCGACTTCTCGGGCTTCTTCTTCGTGAGGTCCGAAAAGTCGGCCACCGTCATGTACCGGCGACTCGGTGTCGTTGGCTTGAACTTCTTCAACGCCATTCTCGATGCTCCTTCTAGGACGAATCCTCACCGAGAAACAAGGTCTGTCGGGAGACCTGCCCCCTGGCCGTCGGCCCTTAGACCTCGTCGAAGATGTCGATCGTCTGACCCTGCTTAAGGGTCACCACCGCCTTCTTCCATGTGGAGCGCCGACCCTCGAATCGGCCCAGGCGCTTGACTTTGCCGAGGTAGTTCATCGTGCGAACACTGACCGCGTCGACGCCGAAGACCAGCTTCACCGCCTGCATGATCTGGATCTTGTTCGCATCGGGATGCACCTCGAAGCAGTACTGGGGACCCACCTTGCCCTGCTCGCGGATGAGGGCGCCCTTCTCCGTGATCAACGCCCGGCGAATCACGCTGCGCGGTTCGAGCTTCATGACTTGCACGCCTCCTCGATCTTGGCCAGCGCCGACTCGAAGACCAGCACGCGCTCGACCTGCAGAACCTCGTACGTGGTCAGCAGCCGGGACTCCCGGATCGCCAGCGTGGGGATGTTGCGGCCCGCCCGCACGAGCAGGGGATCGTGCTCGGACGTCACCAGCAGGCACTTCATCTCGGCCAGCTCCAGGCTCTTCAGGATGTCCGCGATCCGGCGGGTCCTGGCTTCCTCGATCTGAAAATCGGAGAGCACCAGGATCTCGCCGGCCTGAGCTTTCGCCGACAGCGCCGAGCGCAGCGCCAGCCGCCGGACCTTCTTCGGCAACGCGTAGCCGTAGTCCCGCGGCCGGGGCCCAAAGGCCCTTCCGCCGCCGGTCCACAACGGCGAGCGGATGGTGCCGACCCGCGCGCGCCCGGTCCCCTTCTGCCGCCAGGGCTTGCGGCCGCCGCCCCTGACCTCGCTGCGGGACTTGACCTTGGCGGTACCCTGCCGCTGGTTGGCGAGGTAGTTGCGCACCGCCTCCCACATCACGTGCTGGTTCGGCTCCACTCCGAAGGCCGCCTCGGGGAGAGTGACCTCACCCTGGGCGTCGCCCGTGTGCGTGTACTTGTTGGCAACAGCCATGGCCTAACCCTTCTTCTCGACACTCTTCTCGATCGTGCCGGCCTTGCGCAGAACCATGACCAGGGAGTTCCGGCTGCCCGGAACCGCGCCCCGGACCACGAGCAAGTTGCGGTCCTTGTCGATCTTCACGACCTTCAGGTTCTTGATCGTCTTGCGCGACGTGCCCATGTGACCGGGCAGGGCCTTGCCCTTGAGCACGCGGGCCGGCGTCGCGCTGGCGCCGATCGATCCCGGCGAGTCGTGGGTCTTGCAGCCGTGGGTCTCCCGACCGCCGTGGAAGCCATGGCGCTTGACCACCCCCTGGAATCCGCGGCCCTTGGTGGTGCCGATCACCGCGACGCGCTCGCCGACCTCGAAGATCGACACGTCCAGCACGCTGCCCTTCTCCGGCGCCTCTTCCCGCAGGCGGAACTCCCGCAGCGTGCGGTAGGGCGCGAAGCCCTGGCCCTCCTGCTCGCCCTTTTCCGGGTCCGTGAGGGCGCCGAGCTGGGACTTCAGGTGGCCGAGGCGCGGCTTGTCGAGCTTGCGCGCCGGCACCGGATCAAAGGCGAGCTGCACGGCGCTGTAGCCATCGCGCTCCGGCGTGCGGATGTCCACCACCGGACAGGGCCCGACCTCGAGGACCGTGACCGGCACGGCCGCCCCGTTCTCCTCGAAGATCTGCGTCATTCCGATCTTTCGTCCGATCAAGCCTGGCATGACTCGCTCTCCAAGTCTCAGAGAAGCGCCACCCCCGTCCACGGCCTGCCGCGGCGGCCGGCGGGCGCTTCTACAGCTTGATTTCGATATCGACGCCGGCCGGCAGCTCCAGCTTCATCAATGCGTCGATGGTCTGCGGTGTCGACTGGCTGATGTCGATGAGCCGCTTGTGGACCCGCGTCTCGAACTGCTCGCGGGACTTCTTGTCCACGTGCGGGGATCGCAGCACGGTGTAGATCGTCTTGCGCGTCGGCAGCGGGATGGGACCCGCCGTGATCGCGCCCGCCCGGCGGGCCGTCTTGACGATCTCGCCCGCCGACTTATCCAATACCGTGTGATCAAACGACTTCAGCTTGATCCTGATTCTCTGTCCAGCCACCGGATCTCCTCCGAATGCCCTGGTTGCCGGCCGATTCCGCCGCGCGCCGAGGCCTCAGGCTTCCTACTCGATGATCTCGGTCACGACGCCGGCGCCCACCGTACGGCCGCCCTCGCGAATCGCGAACCGCAGCTCCTTCTCCATCGCCACCGGCGTGATCAACT
>CAZPGB010000067.1:0-30556 GCA_964585945.1 uncultured bacterium
TGCCGTGATCCACGTGACCGATCGTCCCAATGTTCACGTGGGGCTTGGTCCGTTCGAACTTTGCCTTTGCCATGCGACCAGGTCCTCCTCAAGGTCAGGTCGTTGCCGCGGCGCGCGTGCGGACGGTCGGCCCATCCGCACGGGTGCGCGCTGCGCCCCGATTCAGCCCCGACACCAAAGCGTGGGGGATGTTTTCCTGAGCCCGCGAGCAGACTTGAACTGCTGACCTATTGCTTACCATGCAATTGCTCTACCAACTGAGCTACGCGGGCGTGCAACCTATTGCGAAATCTCTTCCTCTGCCTTCTGGTGCCGATCCGTTCGACCCTCTTCCGAGCGTCTCTCTGAGCGGGAAACGGGACTCGAACCCGCGACCCTCAGCTTGGAAGGCTGATGCTCTAGCCAACTGAGCTACTCCCGCTTGGAAAGCCGTCGCAACCGCGGCTTGCACACCCCGTTCAGGGGTCGTTGGCGGGGGCAGGATTCGAACCTGCGAAGCCGTCCGGCGACAGATTTACAGTCTGTTCCCTTTGACCACTCGGGAACCCCGCCACAAAGCCTTCCGGTCCGGGTCCCTTCCAGCGAGCTGGCGAAGGGAGTCGAACCCCCGACCTGCTGATTACAAATCAGCTGCTCTACCACTGAGCTACGCCAGCACGAAGAGCCTCCGGGCGGCGAAACCCGCGCGAGAAAACCGTCTTCCCCTCCACCGCACAGCGCGGCAGATCTCGAAGGATGGGAGTGTCCCGCACGGAAAAGCCCGGAGCAGGGCGTTCTTTCCCCGCCCAGGCTGCCAAAGCCAGCAATACTAGGGATCGCGCAGGCCTTCGTCAAGATGGTTTTTCCCGTCCATCGAGCCTGGCCGGGCTTGGGGCAACCCCTCGGGAATACTCGGGGTAGAGACGCCGTACCTTTATCCTTCTGGTGGTGACCCGAAGATTGGTGACGCCGCCGCCGCGGGCCCGATCGTTCTTGCGATCGGGCTCAGACTCCGGCCAGCCGGCAGACCTCTTCCAGCATCTCCCCGAAGCTCATCCCCACGGCGGCGGCCCCCATCGGCAACAGACTCAGGGGCGTAAGTCCAGGTATTGTATTCAGTTCCAGGCAATGAGCCTCGGCCCCCTCCGTGAAGCGGAAATCGACGCGGGCCATGCCGCGGCACCCGAGGGCCTCGTAGAGCCGCAGGGCGTACTGCTGGAGACGCCGGCTCTCGTGCATTCCCAGGTCGGCCGGCGCCCGGTACTCGGTGCAGCCGGCGGTGTATTTGTGACGGTAGTCGTAGAAGCCCGACTTTGGGAGGATCTCGACCACCGGAAGCGGCCGGTCGCCCAGGATCCCCACGGTCAGCTCCCGACCCGGGACGTATCGCTCGACCAGTATCCGGGGCGCTCGGCCGGGCATGCGCTCGCTGACCTCGAGCGCGCAACGAATCGCATCGTTCCATCGGTCTGGATTGTCGACGATGGTGATGCCGACTGAACTCCCTTCTGCAACAGGCTTTACAACCAGCGGAAGCTCGCCCATGACCGGCAGCTCCCGATCCTCGAAGCGCTCGCGGTCGGCGGCGAAGGTGTGCAACTGCCAGGGAGGCGTGGGGATGTCGATCGCCTCCATCACCCATTTGGAGATCGCCTTGTCCATGGCTGCGGCGCTGGCTTGGGGGCCGGAGCCTGTGTAGGGCATTCCGACACTCGCCAGCATGGCCTGTACGCCACCGTCTTCTCCCACCCCTCCGTGGAGCGCCAGAAAGGCCGCGTCTGCCCGGGCGCGCAGGTGACGGCCGTGCAACAGCAGGAGCTCCGACCAGGTCGGGGCCCCCTCCTGGCCGAGTGAATCCGGCACGAGGACCTCCGGCAGCGGAGGCGTGGAGACCTCCGGCAGGAAGCACCCCGTGGCCAGCTCGTAGGCCCAGATGGCGTGTCCTCGCTCTCGCAAGCTCTCGGCCACGGCGCGCCCGGAAATGAGCGACACCTCCCTCTCGCGCGATGTGCCCCCCATGATCAGCCAGATCTTCATTGCGACCTCGTCATCGCCCTGGACACAGGGCCTTACCGCGACGACTCCCCGTAAGGATCCTCGGCCTCCTGCCCGTCCGAACCGTACGGATCGGAGCCGCCACCGTAGGGATCCGCGCCCGGCGCTTCGCCGTAGGGATCCGTCCCCGGCGCACTCCCGTATCCGGAGCCCTGCGTGCCCTGGCCCAGCAACACCTTGTTGTTCGGATTGCGGTCCTCGTTGGCGCTGGTCACGCGAATCGCGGGCAGGTCTTGCACGGGGCACTTCGTCTCGCAGATCCCGCAGCCGATGCAGCGCTCGATCGACACGCGCGGCTGCTTCACGCGCGTGCGCCCGCCGCCCTCGGTCGCGACCTCCACCTCCTCGAACCAGATGGCCTTGGGCGAGGTCGGGCAGTGCTCTTCACAGACGATGCAGGTCTTCTGGTAAGCGTACGGCAGGCAGCGGCCCGTGTCGAAGGCTGCCAGCCCGATGCGCACCTTCTTCTTCTCGGCGGGAGTGAGCCGCTGGATCGCCCCGGTGGGGCACACCTGGCCGCAGAGCGTGCAATTGTACTCGCAGTACCCGATGCGCGGCTCGAGACGCGGGCTCCACAGGCCGGCCAAACCTGCCTCGAGGAACGTGGGCTGCAATCCGTTGGTCAGACAGACCTTCATGCACTCGCCGCAGCGGATGCACAGGTCGAGGAAAGTCTCCTCGTCGACGGCGCCCGGCGGCCGGATGAGAGCCGGATGGGGTCGCACGCGCCGCTCCCCCAGGCCCATGAGCGGCACGGCGGCCAGGCCGCCGACACCGGCTAACAGAACGTGCCGCCTCCGGATGCGCGTGCCGGCGAAGGCGCCCGGCAGTGGCGCCTCCTCGGTCTCCGTTCCCGCGGAGGCCGCACGCGGACGCGGCTGCGGCAAGCGCAGGCGGGGCCGCGCGAAGCCCATCCGCAAGGCGCCCTGACGGCAGGCCGCGGTGCAGTTGCCGCAGACGACGCACTCCGACGGCCGCCAGCCCCCGGGAACCTCCGGCTCGGCCGCGCCCTGACAGTCGAAGGTGCAGCGCTGGCAGTGCGTGCAGTCGGCCGACTGGTGCACGCGGAAGAGGCCGAAGCGCGCGAAGACACCGAGCAGGGCGCCCAACGGGCAGAGGATGCGGCACCAGAAGCGGTAGCGCAGGAAGCTCATGCCCAGGATGCCGAAGAAGACCAACCCCAGCAGGAAGACCTGGTGGAAGTAGGGCTGCTCGAAGCTCATCAGGGAGCCCTGAAGCGAATCATAGAGCGGTTCGGTCCAGGCCGAGATCCCGAGCGGGTTGTGCCAGTAGGCCGCCTCGAACAGCGGGCGCAGGCCCAGCTCGATCGCCGGCAGCACCACCATCGACATCGAGCGCACGGCGATCGTCAAGGGGTCGAAGATGCCCGTCCACTGCAGCCCGAAGGCTGCGGCGATCAGCAGGGCGAACAGCCCGTAGAACTTGATCACGTGCGAGCGGTGCCAGCGGTTGGTCTCCAGTACGGAGGCGCGGCGCCGCAGAGGCAGCTTCTCGGCCACCTGGATCATGCTTCCCATGGGGCAGATCCAGCCGCAGAAGAAACGGCCGAAGACCAAGGACAGGGCGATGGTGATCAGGGCGAGCCACATCAGCCCGGCGATCGCTCCCGTGGCGAGCAGGGTGGACAGGAACGCCAACGGGTCGATCTCAAGCAGGACCTTGACCGGCAGCCGGATCTCGTCGAAGCCCGCATACTGCGTGCGCAGAAGCAGATAGAAGAACGCCAGGAAGAAGACCGTCTGGCTGATGATCCGCAGGCGGCGTATCACGAATCCTCCTCGCGTGATGCGGCGGGACGCTCGCCGGCCGCAATGCCGGGCGCCCGCCGCACCTCACTCCTTGCGCACTATAGGGCGGGTCGTTGCCCTGCACATCCAGCTTCTGCCTGCCTCGTGACGGTGCGCCGTATGTCCCCCGCCGCAGGCGCGTCCGGGAGGGGCGCATTGCACTTCGCACGCGTGACCGTGCGCGACCGGACGAGCCAGGGGCCGCGATCCGGAACCGCGCAATCGGCGGCCGTGCCCCGTTCCAGACGGCGCGCGTGTGCTTTGCGTTGCACCCCAGTCGGTTACGGGAGGCTTCCGGCAACGGCACCGGGGGGCCGCCGGCCGTCGAGTCCACGTGCCGGCGGGCACGCATCCCCGGGCACAAGGCTTGCAGAACCGCGGATCGTGGCGACCGTTCGGGCCCCGCGGGCTCCCGGATGGATCCGCGGCGACCAACCACCCGACCGTTGCAGCAACGCGCGCAGGGGGCTTCATGGAGTCGTACGCCCTGTCCCGACCCTTACACGATCTCGATGCGAGCACGAATCACCGGATGGACCGCTGCGAGGACCAAGCTTGCAGGAAGGCCGACCTCCATCTGCACTCCAGCCGCTCCCACGACGTGCCCGACCTGCCCCAGCTCTCGCCGCTGGCCCTGTACCAGAAGGCGGTGGCGGCCGGCATGGACTACTTCGTCCTCACCGATCACGACACGATGAAGGGCGTGCGGGACCTGCGGCGCCAGCTCTGGCGCAGGTACGGCGACCATCCCCCCATTCCGGTGATTCCGGGCGTGGAGCTGAAGATCCGCGACCGACGCATCGGACACACCGTGCACGTCAACGTGCTGGGACTGAGCATCCATCAGTTCCGCGAGCTCGGGCGCCGGCGCACGTCGGTGGACCGCTTCCTGGCCTACTGCCGCGCCGAGCGGCTCTATCATGCGTACAATCACCCCTTCTGGTTCGAGCGGGGTGAGCGGGGCGACCTGGCTGCCATCCTGGAGCTGATCCGCCGGTTCCCCGTGGTGGAAATCAATGCCGGTCGGATTCCGTCGGTCAACGCGCGCACGGCGAAGCTGGCCGCGCGCTGCGGGCGGGCGCTGGTGGCCAACTCCGACTCGCACACGGGGCGGGTCGGCAGGGCCCACACGATCGCGCCGGGCGAGACGGCCGAGGCGTTTCTGGCCAACATCATGCGGGGCAATTCGCGCATGGTGGCCGACCACCTGGTGATGCGGGGATTCATCGACGAGATCACCGGCATGATCGATCTGGTCTTCGGCGGCACGCCCGCGTTCCGCTTCAAGCGCACACTGCTCAAGGAGGCGCCCGCAGCCCGCGCCCTGGCCCGCGGCCTGATGGGCACGCGCCGCGTCTTGGGAAAGCGCCTCTTCCGGCGAACCATCCGCACGGTCATGCGCGTGCTGGCGCATGGGCCCGCGTACATCTACATCCTGAGCCAGCGCTGGATGAACCTGCGCATCGGCCGGGCCGAGGATCGGCTGCGCGTCCTGGCGGAGCTCGAGCCGCCGGTCGCACCGGAAGCTGCCGAGCCACCCGCCTTCCTGCCCCGAGTGGCCTGATTGCGGGCGGCGGTCCCCCGTCGCCTTCCGGCCGCCGCACCGACTCCACCCACGTCCGCCCGCCCCAGGCCCGAACGGGCCAACTTGTTGCAACGCCAGAACCAAGGCGGATTGCGATCGCTGCCGACACATGGCACAATCATCGTGCTACCTGATGTGCCGAGCCGGGATGTACGCGCGCGCTTCCATAGCGCTCCGGAGGGACGGCCGGAGACGGCGTGTGAACGCGGCGGCATCCGGGGGAGGTTCGTCATGGCCCGCTCATCACGCGGCGTACATCTGTTTACGCTCCTTGCGTTCTTGTCGCTCTTCTTGATTCTGGGTCGTTCGGATGCCCGTAATCCGATCCGCCGGGATTTCTTCGGCCTCTATCCGGTGGCCGAGGGCACGCAGCTCGACAACCTGCCCAGCAACAGCGGCCACTGCGGGGTCTGCCACTTCGATTTCGACGGCGGCGGCGCACGCAATCCGTACGGCTTGGGGATTGAAGTGGGCCTCGGCGGCGGGATGACCAATGAGCAGGCGATCTTGGCGATCGAGAACAACGACTCCGACAACGACGGCTTCATCAATCTGGTCGAGATCACGGACGTCACCCATTTCGGCAACACGCCCACGTTCCCCGGGCTGACGGCCGGCAACGCGGGCAACACGATCAACATCCCCCTGGCGGAGATCGAGCCCTACCTGACCCCCTCGGGCGGCAGCGACACGACCGCTCCGGCCGTCACGGTGTTGGCGCCCAACGGCGGTGAGGTGTTGGACGCGGAGACCTATGTCGCGATCTCCTTCGAGGCCACCGATGAGAGCGGGATCTCCCACGTGAACATCTACCTCTCCGACGAGAGCGGCGAGTCGTTCGAGCCGGTCGCGACCCACGTGCCCCCGGGAAGCGGCTACTCCTGGTTCGTGCCCAACCTGCCCAGCACCCAAAACCGCGTGCGCGTGGAGGCGGTTGACAACGCCGGCAACTACGGCCACGACGACAGCGACGCGGACTTCACCATCGTCGCCACGCCGCCCGGATTCGTCCCCACGACCCTGCGCGACATGGAGCTCTCGGGCACCCAGCCGCACGAGGGGGCCATCCTCGAAGACCCCGACGCTTCCTGCGCGAGCTGTCACGGGAACTACAATGTGGACGTCGAGCCCTGGTTCAATTGGCGGGGCAGCATGATGGCCCAGGCGGCCCGCGATCCGCTCTTCCTGGCTTGCCTGACGGTGGCCGAGCAGGATGCGCCCTCGGTGGGCGACCTGTGCATCCGGTGCCATTCGCCCGGCGGCTGGCAGGAAGGACGCTCGATCGACACCAGCGGCGAGATGCTCAACGTCAAGGATCGGCACAGCGTCCACTGCGACTTCTGCCACCGTGAGGTGGACCACAATTACGTACCCGGCGTGAGCCCGATCGAGGACGTCGCGGTGCTGGAGCACATCGACCCGCTGCCGCTGCAGTACGGCAACGGTCAGTTCATCACCGATCCGGACCCGCTGCGCCGCGGGCCTTACGCCGACGCGCAGGCCAGTCATGCGTTCGTGGAGTCGCCCCTGCACCGCTCGGCGGACATGTGCGGCGTGTGCCACGATGTCAGCAGCCCGGTCTTCGATCGGGTGAGCGGACCCGAGTACGTGCCCAACGCGTTCGACGAAGAGCACCCGGACATGGATTCGCGCCACATGTTCCCCATCGAGCGCACGTACAGCGAGTGGGCGGCCAGCGAGTACGCCACGGCCGGCGTCTACGCCCCCCAGTTCGCGGGCAACAAGCCCGACGGGATCGTCTCCACCTGCCAGGACTGCCACATGCGCGACGTGGTGGGCCGCGGGGCCGACGGGGGTCCCAACCGGGACGACCTGGGGCTCCACGACCTGATGGGCGGCAACACCTTCGTCACCGACATCGTCGACGACTTCTACCCCGACGAGGTGGACGTGCAGCAGCTCCAGGCCGCGGATCAGCGCGCGATCGACATGCTGGAGCTGGCCGCCACGCTGGAAGCGACGCCCGAGTCGTTCGGGCTCACCGTGCGCGTGACGAACGAGACCGGCCACAAGCTGCCCTCGGGCTACCCCGAGGGCCGGCGGATCTGGATCCATGTGGAAGCCCTGGACGCGGGCGGGCAGTCCGTGTTCGAGTCGGGCGCCTACGATCCATCCACCGGCGTGCTGGTCCATGACGATCAGATCAAGGTCTACGAGATCCACCCCGGACTGAGCGCGGGTCTGGCGGGCGCCCTCGGTCTCGATCCGGGGCCCTCGTTCCACTTCGTGCTCAACGACACGATCTACCACGACAACCGCATCCCGCCGAGGGGCTTCACCAACGCGGCCTTCGAGGAGATCCAGTCGGCGCCTGTTCACTACACCTACGAGGACGGTCAGTACTGGGACGACACGGCCTATGAGCTGCCCGTCGAGGCCGACTCGGCGATCGTCACGCTGTACTACCAGACCACGACCAAGGAGTATGTCGAGTTCCTGCGCGACGAAAACCACACCAACTCGACGGGCCAGGATCTCTACAACGCCTGGGTCGCGCAGGGCCGCGGGGCCCCGGTCGCGATGGCGCAGGTGCGGGTGGGCGTCGACGTGGTCGTCAGCGAGGTGGAGACCGAGCCCCGGACCAGGCCTCTGGTCACGGGACTCTACCCCAGCCGACCCAACCCGTTCGATTCCGGGACCGTGATCCGCTACACGCTGGCCGCGGCGGGCGACGTGGACGTCGCGGTCTACGACGTGCACGGCCGGCGGCTGCGGACCCTGGTGCAACAGCAGCAGGCGGGCGGCACGCACACGGTGCGCTGGAACGGGCTGGACGATGGGGGCCGGGCGCTCGCCTCGGGCGTCTACTTCATCCGCTACCGGGCCGAGGGCGCGGATCACTGGCGCAAGGCGACATTGATGAGGTAAGGAAGGCGCGCGCTCCGGCGCGCGGGGAGCGACGGCTGCGGCCGCCGGTGATCGCGTGGCTACGGCGTGGTGACCGGCGGCCTCTTCTTGATGAGCTCGGTGCGAATCTGCGCATCGATCTGATCGCGGACTTCGCGGAACGTCGCCAGGCGCTCTTGGCGCGACCCCTTGGCGGCCACCGGGTCCTCGAACGGCCAGTAGAGCATCTGGTGCACACCCGGCCAGATGCGCGGGCAGTGCCGCGCCGCGCGATTGCAGACGACGATCACCTTGTGGATCAACACCTGACCCAGAAACGCCTCGACGCCCTTGGATCGCTGCATGGTGATATCGATGCCGATCTCGCGCATGACCTCGACCGCCAGCGGATGCACCGGCTTGGGGTCGAGCCCCGCGCTGTAGGCGCGGAACCGGGGACCGCCGTGGTGCCGCAGCAGCCCCTCGGCCATCTGACTGCGGGCGGAGTTGCCGGTACAGAGAAACAGAACCGTTTCACGAAACATGCGCGGTTCCTCCCCGTGAGGGATGGCGGCAGTGCGTGGACGATCGTGACCAGCGAATTGCCGACCAGGCGGGAACACCCTCACTCCAAGCAAAGCATGCCACCGCGGGTCCGCGGACCGCCATCGGCGATCAGGCACTAACGCAATTCTCACAAACCCGGCAATCGATGGTCACACAATGCGTTACTCATCGCAGGATCAGAACGCGCTTGCTGGAGCCGTAGCCGGACGAGGTCCGAAGCTGGACCCAGTAGACGCCGCCCTCCACGCGTCGGCCCGCCTGGTCGAGGCCATCCCAGACGATGTCCCGCGGACCGGGCCCGGTGACGCCGTCGAAGAGCGTGCGCACCAGCCGCCCGGCGACATCGTAGACCGTCAGCTCGGCCCGCCTTCGGTCCGCCGTGGTGAACCCGATGGTGGCGTAGCGGTGAAACGGATTGGGGTGCGCGGCCTGTAGACGTGTGACCGGCCCGGTGGGGTGCGGGAAGGGCTCGGGTCCCACGCCGGTGTCGACGCACGGATAGCGCCAGGGAGCGAACGGATCGGCCGGGTCGCCCAGCCACGCGATCTGCGGCGCCAACAGGTCGGCGATGCCCGCCACGATGCAGGCGCTGTCGACCGCGCAGGGCTCGCCCAGGCAGCCGCGCTCGGTCACGTGGTGCCAGCTAAAGCCGTCCACCGCCGTGCGCCAGTTCGCTTCCCCAGGGACCATCCGGTGGCGCACGACTTGGGCGAAGTGTACCCGCTCCTCGAGGCCGGTCTGCTGGTAGCTGTAGAAGTCGAGGTTGCCGACCACGTTCTCGACGCCGGGCCAGGGCGCCAAGACCGTGTAGTCGAAGACGTGGGGACAGCCGTTGCCGTAGAGGGCGAGTCCCGGGAGGCTCGGAGTGAAGACGGCGTCCTGCGAAGCTTTCAGGTAGACGCAGTAGGCCTCGTCCTCATTGAGCTCGCGGTAGGACCCTTCGGGCAGGCCGTAGCCGGTCAGGGGCTCGAAGCCCAGCACCTCGTGCGCGAAGTCCGGCGCGCCGCCCATGATGGGGCTTCCGATGATGTCGGCGATGCCGTCACCGTTGAAGACCAGGCCGCGCCGCAGGTCGCCCACCCCGCAGACGGTGCTCTGCAGCCACGCGTCGAACAGCGCGAAGTCCTCATCGTGCATCGAGCCGGGCAGGAAGGTGCCGGTGTTGACCAGGATCAGCCGGTAGCCCAGGAGCTGTTCCAGCGTGCAGCCGTTGTTGCCGTAACCGCCCGGGTTGTACGTGGTGCCGCCGTAGCTGCGTTGGAAGGGCGCGCCGAAGCAGGTGGCGCAGCCCTCGTAGTCGAAGCGGTCGTAGGTCACGCCGAGCTCGTCCAGCGCGGGACCGACCAACCGCTCGGCGCCGCGGTTGTAAGCGTCCAGGTAGAGCACCGACGGCCACTGCACGGCGAACGCCTCCCCGGCGACCAGCTCCATCGTGGGCAGGATCTCGAACTCGCGGACGTCTCCCTCGCGAAACTGCGTGGGCGGCGTCCCGCCGTCGTACCAGTAGGTGCGGACGTAGTACTCGATCCGCGTCCCGGGCACGAAGACGCCGTCGGGCAAGATCTCCTGCGCCTCGCTGTAGTCGGGAAAACCATGGGCGAAGCCCGGATCGTCTTCGTGAAAGTAGCTGCCGAACTTGTGGCGCCAGATCTGGGTGCCCTCGTGGGTTTCGAGCGAATCCATCAGCGCGCAGACGAAGTCCTGCTCCGGGTCGCCCGGCAGACGCGCCTTCCACGCGTGATAGGCGGGGACCATCTCCTGACGGGCCCCCTTGCGCGCCACGCGGAAACAGAGCTGAGCGAGCCAGCGGGCCGATTCGCTCTGCACGAAGGGCCCGACGACCACGGTCGAATCGCCCAGCCAGGAGTTCTTCTCCGGGTCGGGGATGCTCAGGTCGTAGCCGATGTTGGCGTCGCCGCGATCGCTGGGCTCGAGATACTCGGGGAAGCTCTGGCCGAAGCCGTCGTAGAAGGTCCCGCCGTCGATGAGCGTCCAGATGGGACCGTAGGTCTCACCGGTGTCGACCAGACCCACGCGCACGTTGTCGATCAGCGGGGAGCCCTCGGTCTGGCCCTCGGCGGTGCAGACCGACGGCGGGGTGCCGAACGCGTCGCAACTGCACCAGACCTGGAGCGCGAACTTGAGCGAGTCCCACGCGGGGGGCAGGGGCGGCTCCGAAGCGCTCAGGTTGACGCGGAACGGCTCGCACTGCGGGTAGGAGGAGTAATGCCAGAGGGGCGGTCCGCTCACCGGCGACCAGTGGGGCTCGGGATTGACCTCGGTGGTGTACGGATAGGCGGTCCAGCCGGCGCGGTAGTGGGCCCCGGTGGGAATGGGCATGTTGAGGTACATGTCCCAGGTCACGACCGCTTCGTGGATCCCGGAGGAACCGGGGCCCTCGTGGGGCACGGGACCGCTCAGTCCGACCTCCTTCTGGCCGGGGATCATGCCCGGCGGGCTGTGCGGCCCGGTGAGGTCGACGAATCCGAGCACGTTGTCCGCCAGCCTACACTCGCAGGCGATCTCGGGATCCAGCCACTCGAGCCACTGGCTCTCGCCGATCACCGCCATGGCCGACCCCACCGGCTCGCATCGGTCGAAGGTCCAGCCCTGGGGACCGTCCTCGAAGTCGAAGGCGTACTGGCCGGCTCCGATCGCGATCGTGACGTCGTCGGCGCCGAAGGGCCCGCAGGGCGAATCCCAGAGCCCGTCCTGGTCGGAGTAGCCCTGGTCGCTGGTCATGCGCAGCTCGACGCAAACGGTGGCGGTGGCCGGATCGAGGGCGCCCGCGGCGAGCTCCGCGCCGGGCGGGTCATAGCGCAGGGGCGCGGCCGGGTCCCCGCACACGCCGTCGAAGGCGCCGATCTCGACCTCTTCGAGCAGCACGTCCGTCGCGTCGAAGCCGAGAACGAAGACGCGCGTGTGGTCCCAATCGGGCTCGGTGTGGTTGAAGTAGGTGAAGGCGATGTCGACGGCATCGAGCGCGGGGTCTAGTGGAAACGCGGGCGAGAAGGCCCGCTGGCACATGTGGTTCTGATAGCCCATGCCGGCGACGAAGTCCCGCCGATCGGCCTCGTCCTCGTGGATGCCGCACCAGAGCATGCCGGCGTTGCCGCTCTGGATGGGCACGCAGGGATCGTCGTGCGCGAAGAAGCTGTCGGCGGTGACGTAGCCGAAGTAGACGCCGGGGTTGGCGGTGCGATCGACCGAGGTCCAGCCCTGCAGCGGATCGCTCCCCACGGTGTCGAAGTCCCAGACGCCGTCAAGGAAGGCCGTCCCACTGCCGTCGTCGCCACCGTACCAGAAGGTGTCGGAGCGCGCGGGGGTGGGACGGGCGGTGACGACATCGGGCCGCTCTCCGCGCCGGGGCGCAGGCGTGTGGAGCCACGGCGCCTGCTCATCGGAATGCGCGGGTCCAAAGGGCGCCGAGACCCATCCGACCGCGAAGACGAGTGCCGCGAGTCCTTTGAGACGAAGACGGCATCGCGTGTGGGCTGGACCAGGCATCGAACGGCTCCTAGCGCACGACGGTGAGCGTCCGGCTGACCTCCCCGTCGCCCGTCGCCAAGCGCAGATAATAGGTGCCGGCCGGCACAGGGTGGGCCCGATCGTCGCGGCCGTCCCACACCACGCGGTGCTCGCCCGCCGTCCACGAACCCTGAGCCACGACGCGTACCAGGCGACCGCCGGCATCGAAGAGCGCGAGCTCGCCCCGGGCTGCCTCGGGCAGCGCGAAGCGCAGCAGCACCCCGCCCGCATCCGCCGCCGCCACCCCCGCGATCGGATTGGGCTGCGCCGCCATGAGCAGGGGCCGCACGATGCGGCGCGCGGGCTCCTCGCTGCTCGCCGGACCCACGATGTTGACCAGGTAGATGTCGTCGACATACCAGCCTTCGTAGATGGTCGAGCCGTCGCTGCCGAAGACCCAGCGCAGGCGGGCGTCGTCACCCGAGTAAGGCCCCAGATCGACGACGACTTCCTCCCACCCGGCCGATCCGGACCAGACACCGGTCCCGGTGGGGAACGGACCAGGCCCCACGGGCCCCTGCTGGTTGATCGTGTGCGGGTAGCCGCCCTCGGGGGTCAGCGTCTCCCACGTGTCGCCGCCGTCGGTCGTGATCTGCAGGAGGCCGCCGTCGTAGGTCTCCTGGATCTGGCGCCAGTGCCAGAAGGAGAGCAGCGATCCCGAGGGCAGCTCGAACGGCGCGGTCTCGAGCATGCCGTAGGAGCTGTTCGAATACGGGTAGCTTCCGGTTCCGCCGAACTTCCAGCTCGTCGTGCCGCCCGGTGTGTGGTTGCGGTGGGTCTCCAGGTGCCAGCGGTCCTGCCAGCCGGGCTCGGCGTAGTGGATCCAGCCGCCGGCGCCCGACTCCATGTCCTCGACGAGGATCTCCCCCATCACGACCGGGATCTGCACCATCGCGTGATAGTGGCCCGCGCCCTCGAAGTGAAGCTGCAGGAACCCGGTGTAGATGTCGGGGCACTGGCCGGAGATGGAGACGTCGAACCCGCCCTCCTCGATCATCTCTCCGGGATCGAGCACGCCGATGTCGCGCGGCGTGGGGTCGGTGGTGAAATACTCGCTCCCGCTGCCCAGCCAGATCGAGACCGGGGGCGAGGCGATGCCGCCCTGGTTGCCGAGCGACAGCGACAGCACCACGTCCTCGCCGGGGTCGAAGAGCCCGTTGCCGTTGCCGCCCAGCGTGTCGTCGATCTCCTCGATCTCGGCCACGAAGCGGACCGCGCGCGGGGCCACGGGCACCTCGATGACGCCGGGCGCGACCGGGACCTGCAGCACCAGCTCCAGATCCTGTAGATCGGGCACGTCGGGCGTCACGTGGAAGACGAAGGGCTGGGCGGGCGCCACCGTCTCGCCCGACAGGATGGGGCCGTAGTCGACCACCGTTTCGTAGAGCGTGACGTAGGACGAGGTCGAGGTCATGGTGGCGACGACGTCGGGCGCGTTCTCCATGCCCGCGTTGTGGAGCGCCACGCGCAGCTCGATGATCTCGTCGGGCTCGATGACGCCGTTGCCGTTGCCCTGGGAAGCGCCCATGGCGTCGTCGTCGATCAAGATGTTTGCCACCTCGAGGAAGATGCCCTCGATGTTGCTGATCAAGCTGGTGTTGTCGCCCAGGTCGGGCGGGGTGCTGCTGTACTGCGGGGTCTCGGGCTTCTGATCGTGGGCCTCGGCGTAGATGAACGCCTCGTGCATCGAGACCACGTCGTCGTTGTTGATGTCCGCGTCGACCGGATTGCCGTAGGGGTCTTCCCAGTTAACGGCTGAGATCCAGTAGAAGACGAACTCGTCGTAGATGAGTCCGCTCATCGCGTAGGAGTACTCGTCCCAGCGCGCGGCGGTGGCGATCACGCGACCGTCGCCCTCCAGATCGTCGATCATGCCGCCGCTGAAGCACTGCTCGAAGCAGCAGAGCACCGTCTCGCACGGCAGCGCGTCGACGAAGCCCGCCATCTGGTCGTCGCGCAGTTCCTCCCAGTTCCACAAGTTCAGGTAGCAGTCCCAGCCGCTCTCCTGGCCGCCGTGATCGGTGGTGAAGATGAAGAGCTGGTCGTTGGGCGACAGCACCGTGGCCAGCTCATTGAAGACCAGCTCGATGTATTCGTGGGTGGCCGGATACTGGATGTCGTCGTCGCCGTCGCCGTCCAAGTCGGGCGGCGAGTTGGTGCCGTTGGAGCGGTCGGGTGCGGGATCGAGCCCGTCGGAGATGCAGACGTAGATGTTCTCGTCGGGGTATTCGTAGTAGTTGACCAGGGTCTTGTAGATGAAAGAGCAGTCGTTCCAGTAGCGGATGTGATTGTTGCCCATGTCGGCGCCGCCGCTGATGATGAACGCGTACCCGCGGCCGCGGCCGGCGTCGCGGGCGCCGTCGCCCTCCTTCAGCTTGCGGGCGCGCAGGCCGCGATCGAGCCACGCGTGCATCTTCTCCGACTCACCCGGCAGCGGATTGTCGCGCCCCTGTGTGATCTCGGTCAGGTCCGCCAGGCCGGCGGGTGGCACCATCGCCTCATAGCGCGACAGCTCCCCAGTGTTTGCATCCACGAACAGGTACCAGCAGGCGTGCTCCCAGTTGGCCATCGGGTGCAGGTCGACGAAGAGGAACCAGCCCTGGCTCGGCGCCTCGTAGACCGGCGCCTTGCAGGTCGAAACCGTGGCGCCGGCCTCGATCGGTTGCGGCGTCACGTAAAGACGCAAGCCGTCGGTGGTGCCGCCGGGCAGGACGTCCGTCGCAATGGCCACCGCGTCCTGCATCGTCGCGGCCCCACCGGCGGCTGCAGCCGTCACCGGCAGCATCGCCCCCACGACGAGCAGCACCGTCCACCGCGTTGCTTCTCCCCATCCGCCGCGAGTGTTCTGACGCCTCATGATACCCCTCCCTTGTGTGCGAGACCGCCAGCGAGGGCGCAGCGATCGCGGACACACCCCTCCCCCGGCACTGGGGGGACGGGGGATGGAGCGACCGGCGCGCCACAGCAATACGATCATATCATGAGGCAGAACAAGTGAGTAGAGTGGATGCCCTTCACCGTGCGGTATTTGGGACCTCGCCCGGGGCTCAAGCCTGCTATGATGGACTGAGCGTTCGCTCGCGACCCTGAGCATCCTGGGAGGACTGGCATGCGTCTCTTCGTGACCTCGATCCTTGTGTCGCTGTTCGCGCTCCCCGTGGGCGCGGCAACCTACGTGATTCTGCCCGACGGCACGGGCGACTTTGCCACCATCCAGGAGGCGGTCGCTGCGGTCGACGAGGGTGACATCATCGAGCTGGGCGACGGCGTTTTCGTGGGGCCGGGCAATCGGGATATCACGCTTGGGAACACGGATGTGACCATCCGCTCCCAAAGCGGCAACCCTGAATCCTGCATCATCGATTGCGAGTCGGGAGCGGGCCAGGACGCCCACCGGGCGTTCTTCTCCGACGTAGGGGCTGACGGCTCTCTCCTCCTGCATTCGGTCTCGATCCGCAACGGACATGCATCGGATGGCGGCGCGATCTGGCTCAACGGCGCCGGTTTCCAGCTCGAGAACTGCCATCTCTCAGGCTGTTCGGCGGAGAACAGCGGAGGGGCGCTCTACAGCGAGTATCCCGTCGGGAGTGCGAGCATCGAAGATTGCCGCTTCGAGGGCAACCAGGCGGGCACGATGGGTGGCGCCCTGTGCGGCATCACGGCCGGATTCGCCCTCTCGAGATGCGAGTTCATAGAGAACACCGCGCCGGAGGGTGGCGCCGTGTACAGCACCACGCACGCCTTGGGCGCCGTTGAATGCACGTTCCAGGCAAACGACCACGATGCCGTTGTGGTCGAGACGGACGCACACCTGGTCCAGTTTCAGAACTGCACCTTCCATGAAAGCGCGGGCGCCGCCGTGCGCGGGAATCTGGCCATTCTGAGGTTCTACAACGTCATCATCGCCTTCGGCCTGGATGCCTCCGTGGTGGTCGAGGGTGCGGGAGCGGCGGCGGAGTTCACGTGCTGCGACCTCTACGGTAACGCCGGCGGCGACTGGGTGGCGCCGTTCGCCGAGCAGCTCGGCGTGAGTGGCAATATCTCGGACGATCCGCTCTTCTGCGATCGCGAGGCGGGCGACCTTTCGCTGCACGAAGACTCGCCCTGCGCGCCGTTCTCGGCCCCGAATCCCGAGTGCGACCTGATCGGCGCCCGGCCCGTGGGATGCGGACCCTCGCCGGTGGTGCCGGTCACCTGGGGCCGCATCAAGGCCGAGTATCGGTAGCCGCAATCATCTGCACCCAGATCAGTTGCCGGCCGGGGTCCCTGAGGCGCCGGCCGGCATCGGCTGCCCGTGAACCCTTACGGGGTTCTTCTCCATGGTCTTTGAACGGGAGGGATGCACCGGCGGCGGACTTGGGGTACGCTACCGTCCCAGGGCGGATCCATCCCAACGGGACCCATTCCCACCGGTGGGTCGCCCCTCTTTCGGCGGCCTCGGTCGCCTCCGGCCACGATTCGATGTGCGGACACGAGCAGCCTCGGGAGAACTCCGACCATGGATGGCGCGAGCGCGGGCGCGGTGCAGGAGCACGCGGACGCCTTGGGGCGTGTTCACGCACCTCGTTCAGGCGTCCTGGAGCTTCAGGACGGGACCCGATTCAGCGGCACGATCTTCGGCAGCCGCACGACCACGACCGGCGAGGTGGTCTTCAACACCGGCATGGTCGGGTACGTGGAGAGCCTCACCGATCCTTCCTATCGCGGTCAGATTCTGACGCTCACCTATCCCCTGATCGGCAACTACGGGGTGCCGCCGTTCACCGAGGATTCGGAGGCGTTCGAATCGGATGCGATCCAGGTGCGCGGTCTGGTGGTGGCCGACTACAGCGAGACCTACGGCCACTGGGAGGCCGAACAGAGCTTGGGCCGGTGGCTGGGCGATCACGGCATCGTCGGGCTGACCGGTATCGACACCCGCGCCCTCACTCGGCGGCTGCGCAGCCGGGGCACCATGCTCGGCCGGATCGTGCCAGCCGATGAGGAGGTCGGCGCCTTCCACGTCGCCGACCCCAACGCGACCGACCTCGTCGCGGAGGTCGCCACGCGGCGGGTTCGAAGCCTCGCTCCCCTCACGCCGGGCGCGGGCCCGCACATCGTGGTGGTCGACTGCGGGTGCAAGCGCAGCATCCTGCGCGCGCTGCGCGCCCGCGGGTGCCGGCTGACGGTCGTGCCCCACGACCACGACTTCGCGACCATGGACTGTGACGGCATCCTGCTCTCGAACGGGCCGGGCGATCCGGCGCGGTGCACCGTGACGATCGGCCATGTGGCCGGCGCGCTCGCCCGCGCGCGCTCGGTCCCCGTCGCCGGGATCTGTCTGGGTTGCCAGCTCATGGCGTTGGCGGCGGGAGGACGCACCTACAAACTGCCCTTCGGCCATCGCGGGCAGAACCAGCCGGTGCGGGAAGCGGGCGGCGAGCGCTGCCGCATCACCAGCCAGAACCACGGCTACGCGATCGACGCCGACAGCCTCCCGGCGGGCTGGGAAGTGTGGCACCGGAATCTCAATGACGGCACGGTCGAAGGGGTCCGCCACGCGTCGCGGCCCTGGTTCGCGGTGCAGTTCCACCCCGAGGCGGCCCCTGGGCCGACCGATTCGACCGATTTCTTCGACGCCTTCGTGGAGATGGCTCGCCATGGACACTGATCCCCTTCGCATGGATGCGAAACCCCTCGGCGGCAGGCCGGCGCGCAAGGTCCTGATGCTGGGCAGCGGTGGCCTGCGCATCGGTCAGGCCGGCGAGTTCGACTACTCGGGCTCGCAGGCGCTCAAAGCGCTCAAGGTCGAAGGCATCGCGTCGGTCCTGATCAATCCCAACATCGCCACCGTGCAGACCACCGAGGGGATGGCCGACAGGCTCTACCTGTTGCCGGTCGACGTCGAGACGGTGACGCGCGTGATTGCGAAGGAGCGGCCCGACGGCCTGCTGCTGGCCTTCGGCGGCCAGACCGCGCTCAACGTGGGCGTGGAGCTGGCCGATCGCGGCGTGCTGGCCGAGTACGGCGTGCGCGTGCTAGGCACGCCGATCGACGTGATCAAGGACACCGAGGACCGCGAGCGTTTTGTCGGCAAGCTGGACGAGATCGGCGTTGCGAGCGCCCGCTCGCGCGCGTGCGCGACCGTGGAGGCGACGGCGGCCGCAGCCGAGTCGATCGGCTACCCGGTCATGGTGCGCTCGGCCTACTCGCTGGGCGGCCAGGGCAGCGGCGTGGCGCGAGACCGCGACGAGCTCGTCGGTGTCGCCGGCCGCGCGCTGGCGCAAGCGCCGCAGGTGCTGGTCGAGGAGTACCTGGGCGGCTGGAAGGAGGTCGAGTACGAGGTGGTCCGCGACCGCTTCGACAACTGCATCACTGTCTGCAATATGGAGAACCTCGATCCCATGGGCATCCACACCGGCGAGAGCATCGTGGTGGCGCCCAGCCAGACGCTCTCGAACCGCGACTACCACATGCTGCGCGAGATCGCCCTGCGCACCGTGCGCCACCTGGGAATCGTCGGCGAGTGCAACATCCAGTACGCCCTCGATCCGCACAGCGACGCCTACCGGGTGATCGAGGTCAACGCGCGGCTGTCGCGCTCCTCGGCGCTGGCGAGCAAGGCCACCGGCTACCCGCTGGCCGCCGTCGCCGCGCACCTGGCGCTGGGCCGCTCGATGGCCGAGCTGCCCAACGCGGTCACCTCCAGCACCGTCGCGTTCTTCGAGCCGGCGCTCGACTACGTGGTGGTCAAGGCGCCGCGCTGGGACTTGGAGCGCTTCCGGGGCGTCTCGACGCGCATCGGCTCGGAGATGATGAGCGTCGGCGAGGTGATGGCGATCGGCCGCACGTTCGAAGAGGCGCTGCAGAAGGCGCTGCGGATGATCGGCACCGGCATGCACGGCCTCATGCTCAACCGGCTCACCTTCGACGATCTGCACGAGGAGCTGGCCCAGCCGACCCACCGGCGCGTCTTCGCCGTCGGCGAGGCGTTCGCGCGGGGCATGAGCGTGGATGCGGTGCACGAGCTGACCCGCATCGACCGCTGGTTCCTGCACCACATGGCGGCGATCGCCGCCACCACCCGCCGGCTCACGGCAGTTCCGGGCGAGCCCGACGAGGCCCTGTTGCGGCAGGCAAAGCTCCAGGGCTTCAGCGACTACCAGATCGCCAAGGCCGCCGGCATGGAGATGGATCGCGTGCGGGCGCTGCGCAAGGAGCTGGGCATTGTACCGGTCATCAAGCAGATCGACACCCTGGCGGCCGAATACCCGGCCGTGACGAATTACCTCTACTTGACGTACCAGGGCACCGAGTCGGACGTCGAGCCGCGCGCCGGCGCGGTGATGGTGCTGGGCGGTGGGCCCTACCGGATCGGCTCGAGCGTGGAGTTCGACTGGTGCTGCGTCAACGCGGTGGAGGCCGCGCGCCGGGCCGGTTACCGGACCATCATGGTCAACTGCAACCCCGAAACGGTGTCGACCGACTACGACATCTGCGACCGGCTCTACTTCGACGAGCTCACCTTCGAGCGGGTGCTCGACATCTACGAGTTCGAGCTGCCCGAGGGGGTGATCGTCTCGATGGGCGGTCAGGTGCCCAATACGCTGGCGCCGCGCCTCGACCGGGCGGGCGTGCGGATCCTGGGCACCTCGCCGCGCGACATCGACCGCGCCGAGGACCGCAACAAGTTCTCGTCCCTGCTCGACGAGCTGGGGATCGATCAACCGGCCTGGGCCGAGGCGCGCAGCATCGATGAGGCCCAACGCTTCGCCGCGCGGGTCGGCTACCCCGTGATGATCCGGCCGTCCTATGTGCTTTCGGGCGCGGCCATGGCGGTGGTCTACGACGCGTCCAGCCTCGCCTCCTACCTCAATCGCGCCACGGAGGTGAACCCGGCGACACCGGTCGTGGTCTCGAAGTTCATCGAGGAGGCCAAGGAGGTCGAGTTCGACGGCGTCGCGCGCGACGGCGAGATCCTGCTCTATGCCATTGGCGAGCACGTCGAGAACGCCGGGGTCCATTCGGGCGACGCCACGGTGGTGATCCCCCCGCAGCGGCTCTACGTGGAGACGACCCGGCGCATCAAGCAGGCCGCGCGCAAGATCGCCGGCGCGCTTCGCATCACCGGGCCGTTCAACATCCAGTTCATCGCGCAGGAAAACCGGCTGAAAGTGATCGAGTGCAATCTGCGCGCCTCGCGGACGTTTCCGTTCGCCTCCAAGGTGCTCAAGCGCAACTTCATCGACCTGGCCACGCGCGCCATCCTGGGCGAGGAGGTGAGCCGCGTGGAGGGCTCCAGCCTGGACCTCGATCGCGTGGGTGTGAAAGCGGCGCAGTTCTCCTTCTCGCGCCTCAAAGGGGCCGATCCCACCATGGGCGTCGCCATGGCCTCGACCGGCGAGGTGGGCTGCCTGGGGTTCGAGATGGAGGATGCCTTCCTGCTGGCGCTGCGCTCGGTGGGGCTGAAGCTGGGGCGCAAGACGGCCCTCGTCTCAACCGGACCACCGGAGAGCAAGGCCGCCTTCCTGCCGGTGCTGCTGAAGATGAAGCGCATGGGCTACAGCTTCTACGCCACCGCCGGCACGGCGCGCTTCTTCCGCGCCAACGGCATCGACGCCGAGACGCTGCGCTGGCCGCTGGAGGACGGGCAGCCGGGCTGCCTCGATTACATCCGCTCGGGGAAGATTGGCCTCGTCATCAACATCCCCAAGAACAACGAGGAAGAAGAGCTCTCCAACGACTACCTGATCCGGCGCAGCGCGATCGATCACGGCGTGCCGCTCTTGACCAACCTGCGGCTGACCGAGCGGCTGGTGGATGCGCTCGGGATCGCCGACTTCGAGGCGCTGCCGGTGCTGGAGTGGGGAGAGGTGTGAGCTCGGGTCTCACCGGCACCCGGCAGGCTCCCCCTCCGCGCTCTTGGTCACTGCGGGCCCTTCCCACGTATCCCACGACGAGGTGGGCGACGCCTCCGCCGATGCTCGGAACACCACGCGGAATCCCATCTCGTAGGCCACATTGAACCGCCGATAGAGCTCGTGCGCGGCCGCCTCGGGGTTGAGCCGTCGGGAGAGCTTGGGACGCGGGGCCCCGGCGTAGATCCAGGACCAGAAGAGCAGATCGAGCGCGGTGCTCTCGAGCCAGGGCACCTCCTGGTCGTAGGCCGCTATCCACTCGAGCGGCGTGTTCTTCAGCAGCCGCTTCATGGTCGCGGTCTTGCCCAGGCTGCAGGCCCCCAGGTGCAGCCCGGTGACACCAGGGGCTTCCTTCAAGACCTTGGTCAGCTTGGAAAGTGGGATGTTCTCCTCGAGCGTCGTCAGCGTGCCCTTCGCGCTTCCGTGGCTCGCGATGTAGACGATCTTGGTCTGCCGGGAGCGCCGGATCTTCTGGAAGCTCTGGATCCAGAAGGCGAGATCATTGGCGCTGTCGAAGGTGCGGTAGTGGAACTCCCACTGGTTGAGGTCGCAGAGCCCCTTGATGAAGGGCTGGACCGACTCGTGTTGGGTGAGATCCTCGGACCAGTAGGACTCCAGCACCAGGAAGCAGGGGGCCTTGCGCTTCATGGGATTCCTCCGCATGGCTCGGTGATTGCGATCGCGTCTGGTCAGCATACGGGGAAACGGTGGTGGCGTCCATTGGCCACTGCCCGCAGCGGGCGCCAGCAAGGCGCGGATTGCGTCATGGCCCACGAGGGCATACGTGTGGTCCGCCGTGGGTGAGTCCGGTGCTGTCTCGGGGCGTGGTACGCTTGGGGAACATAGCGGGCGGGGCCTGCTCTAGCAGGCCCCGCCCGGAACAGCCGCCGCCACTGCTCTATGCGGAACACCCTCTGCGGTGAGGTGGACCTCACTTCGGGTGTCGTTGGACTCAAGACCTAGTCGGTGTGGTCCTCCAGCCACTGCAGGATGGGTTGCCAGACCAGTTCCTGCGCGTTGTAGCCGATGAACATGTCGATGTGGGCGAAGTCGTACAGAATCCCCTCCGGTGGGTTCGTGCTCACGATGAGCTCCGTGTTGTCCGTGCTGCCGATCAGGGTCTGCATATAGGAGCAGTAGGCGCCGACCCCGCCGTTGGCCGCGATGTAGAAGACCGGCACCATGATCTCCGCCAGGTAGTCGTCCCACGGCGTCGTATCCCCGGTCATGAGATCCACCTGATCCAGACCGACCAGCGTGGGTTCGGCCACGGCGGCGGTCACCAGGAAGTCCAACCACTGATCCCAGGTCACGAACTGAAAGCCGCTAGGGAAGCCGCCCTCGCATTCGCCGGCCAAGTAGTGCAGCGTGAGATCCTCACCCCAGATCTGTCCGGAGCCGAGGAAGAGAGCCGCCTGGCGATTCGTCAATCCTGGAAACACGGGCGAAGGCCCGGTGGAATCCTCGCGGGCAAACTGGCCGACCTCGCGCATGCCGCCGCTTTCGCCGTAGATGCCCAGGGCCAACTGTTCCAGGTAGTAGCCGCGGTACCACTCCAGCAAAGCAATCATCTCCTGGGAGTCGGTCTTGCTGCCGAAGTCGACCGGAATGAAAGCTTCGACCTGACGCAAGCCGCGAGGAAGCTGGGTCTCCTCATTGAGAAGGCAGTATCCGAACTGCGCTCCCAAGCTGTAGCCCAACAAAGTCATGGGCCGTAGCCCGTAGCCGGTGATGCAGCGTGCGAAACGAGCAATCCGAATGCCCAAAGCGAGGTCGTCAATCTGCCGTTGGAAACCCCAGTCGGCCATGAAGGAGAAATCCGTGACCTCCGGCGGAATCAGGTTCCAGGCCTGATCGATACCCCAAACATCGAAATCATGCTCAGCCAAGTAGACGGGTCATGCTCATCATCGGCGTCATCCTGGCGGGTCTGGTGGCCGCGGCCGGCTACTTCTTCGCCCGGTCCATCTCGCAGCCGTTGGCAGCCATCGAGAAGGCGGCCGATGCGGTGGCCAACGGCAATCTTCAGCAGAAGATCGAGGTGGACTCTCAGGATGAGATCGGCGTTGTGGCCAACGCATTTCGCAAGGTCATCGACACCCTGGAGCGCATGCGCAATGAGGTCAACGGCCTGATCGAATCGATCTCCGACGGCCGTCTCGACGCCCGCGGACAAGCCGAGGCGTTTGCCGGTGACTATCGGGAGATGGTGATCGGCATCAACAACCTGATCGACGAATTCATGCGGCCCTTCAATATGACGGCCGAGTATGTGGACCGCATCTCCAAGGGCGAGATCCCGGCGCCCATCACCGACGAGTACCGCGGCGACTTCAACGAGATCAAGAACAACGTCAACGCCATGATCGAGAACCTGACGCGCTTTGCCGGAGACGTCCAAACCGCGGGCTCGGAGGTTTCCACGGGCAGCAGCGAAGTGAGCAAGGCCGCCCAGAAGATGTCCCAGGGCGCCTCGGAGCAGGCTGCGAGCATAGAGGAGATCGCGCGGCAGACGAACATGCTGGCGCTGAACGCGGCCATCGAGGCGGCGCGCGCCGGCCTTCATGCGTGGGGTGATCAACCTCCGCGGAAACGTCGTTCCGATCATCGATCTGCGCATGATGCTGGGCATGAGCGCCATTCGGCGGGCGACCGACACGTGCATCGTGATTGCTGAGGTCGAGGTGGACTCCGAGGGTATCCAGGTAGGAGCGCTGGCCGACTCCGTTCAGGAGGTGATCGAGATCGACCCCACCGACACATCGCCACCCCCCAACTTCGGCGCCAAGCTGGATACGACATTCATCAAGGGAATGGGCAAGCGGGACGACCGCTTCATCATCATCCTGGACATCGATCGGGTGCTGGCGTCGAGCGAAGCGGAAGCAATGCTCAGCCTCTGCCGGGAGTCCAGGACGGATGGGTCCGAGGAAACGCCGGGCGAGGATGGGTTCGGAGCAACGCCGACCGGGGATGCGATCGAGGAGCCGTCTTCCGAGGAATCGGGAGCCGAAGCCGAGGGCGCTGCGCCGTCCCAGGATGGGATGCGAGCGGCCTGGCTTCCTGGGCGGAGGGGCTTGTCCCCCGGGTCCCTCCGCCCTGGAGGATCCACGGATCGACGACGATCCCCGCGTGCGCGCAGCTCACGGCTCGAATGCACACACCGTGATCTCGGGCACGACCTTCTCCTCGCCCTCCCAGCAAACGGCCGCGTCCCCCCAGCGCTCGAGGGCCCTCAACGCGCCCCCGCGCAGCAGCGCCACGCGGTCGCGCGGATCGGCACTGGGAAACACACGTTCTATCGTTCAGAATACCGAAGTCAAGCTCCTCCAAACGCGTCGACCGGGGCGGCGTGCGTCCGGTGGACCCACAGTCCTTGCGAACAATCGTCACGCGCATCTTTGAACCCCTCGGCGACGGTGAAGCCGATCGATGCTCCCTGGGAGGCTGCTGGACCACAGGCAGACGATCGAGTATGCTAGCCAGCAAGCAGTGGGGGCGCCGCCGATCTCTCGTGGCCTTCACGGTGGACCTAGGACCGTCTCGGACGTCGGACACACCGGGCCGCTGCGGCCCGGCCCGCCATGGGGGATCCCCTGATGGACGAACCGTCGGATCGATCTGTCTCGGATGTGGATGCTCAGGGAGCGGAGTCGAAGTACTCGGATGGATCGGACAAGGCCGCCACGGGGATCGCCGGCCTCGACGCCATTCTGGGCGGCGGCCTTCCCCGCAATCATGCCTACCTTATCCATGGGCGCCACGGCGCAGGCAAGACGACCCTCGGCCTGCAATTCTGCATTACCGGCGCCCGGCAGGCTGAACGGGTGCTCTACGTAACCACGTGCGAGTCTCCTGAAGAAATCCAGGAGGTCGCCCGTTCTCATGGCTGGTCGCTGGAGGGCGTCACGATCCACTACCACGACGTCCACGCCATCCTCGGGGAAGAACCGGACCAGTCGGTGTTCCATCCGGCGGAATACGAGCTGCCCCGCACGATCAAGAGCCTCTTGGAGGTGATCGAACGTGTGGACCCGCACCGTCTGGTGATCGATTCCCTGACGGAGATCCAGCTTCTGGCCGCCGATCCGCGTCGCTTTCGCCACCAGGTTCTCGCCCTCAAGCACGGCCTGGCGGGCCGTCGCTGCACGACCTTGTTTTCCGGCGAGCGGCACGATCGGGAACAGCCCGTCCAGAGCATCGTGCACGGGGTGATCGAGCTGGACCAAAGGGCCTCGGACTACGGCCCCGACCGGTGGCGCCTGCGGGTCGCCAAGCTGCGCGGACAGCTCTTCGCGAGCGGCTACCACGACTTCCGGATACGGACCGGCGGGCTGGACGTCTATCCCCGCTTGATGGCGCACGGATATCACCAAACGCACGAGCCCGAAGTGCTGTCCAGTGGTGTGCCGGAGCTCGACACCCTCTTCGGCGGGGGAATGGACGCGGCCACCGCCACCCTGTTCATGGGTCCGGCCGGCACCGGCAAATCGATCGTGGCCGCTCAGTTTGCCGTCGCGGCCGCGCGGCGTGGTGAACGCACGGATATGTACATCTTCGACGAGCGTCTCAAGACCGCGCTGGTGCGGGCGAACAGCCTGGGTCTGGACCTCGAAGGATGTGTCTCTCGCGGCCTGGTGGACATCCGTCAGATCGATCCCGCCGAGATGACCCCGGGTGAATTCAGCCATCTGGTCCGCCGCACGGTCGCTGCAAACGATACGAAGCTCGTCATCATCGACAGCCTGTCCGGCTACCTGAACGCGATGCCCCACGAGCGTCTGCTGGCGCTCTACGTGCATGAACTCCTTGCCTATCTCAACCAGATGGGCGTCACGGTTCTCATGGTGATGTCGCAGCACGGCCTGCCCGGAACCTTGCGTCATTCGTCATTCGATTTGAGCTACATCGCAGACTCTGTGCTCCTCTTTCACACGTTCGAACACGCCGGTGAGCTTCGCAAGGCGATCTCTATGTACAAGCGCCGCAGCGGCCCGCATGAACGCGCGCTCCGTGAGCTCCAGTTCGGAGCGGAGGGAATACGCGTCGGCGATGCGTTGACGGGCTTCGAGGGAATCATGACGGGTACCCCCCACTATATCGGGAAGACGCTGCCTGATGTCGGAAACTGAGACGAGGCCTAAAATCCGCACGGCGGATGGCAAGCCCCCGGGGACGGAGCAGCGGGTGCTGGTGCTGGCGCCTTTCGGTCGGGACGCGCCGATCATCTGTCGTGTACTGTCCGAGGCGGGCTTCGGCGCCGAGAGCTGTGCCGATGTCGCCAGCTTGCTGGAGGAGATCGAGCGCGGCGCCGCCGCGGTACTCGCGGCCGAAGAGGCGCTTTCGGCCCAGGCCCGCCGTCGCATCAGCGCCCTCTTGCTCGGACAGCCCCCCTGGTCCGATCTTCCCCTGCTGGTCATGGCCTCGGGCGGCCGGAAGGACGGCCAGGGTTGGCCCTCACTCCGCGGCATCGAAGGCACCGCCCATCTGACGCTGATCGAGCGGCCCCTGCGCACCGCCACGCTGGTGAGCGCCGTGCGGGTCGCGGTCGAAGCACGCCGGCGCCAATATCAGATTCGCACGGAGCTTGCGGCGCGCGAGCAAGCGCAGCAGTCGCTGATCCGTCAGAGCGCGATTGTCGCGGGCATCAACCGGATCTTCCACGAGGTCCTGCGCGCGAGCGACGACGAGCGGCTCGGCGAGGTTTGCCTCGCCGTGGCCGAGGAGATCACCGGAAGCCGCATCGGATTGCTCGCCGAGGTCAATGCGTCTACGGGCCTGCTCGATGCCACCGCCGTCAGCAATCCGGCCTGGGATGCCTGCCGCGTACCAACCGACGACTGCCGGAAGCGCAAGCCGATGAGCCTCCGGGTCCACGGCATCTACGGCCGGGTGCTCTTGGACGGCCGAGGCGTCTATACCAACGACCCGCCGGCTCATCCGGACAGCGTCGGGCTGCCACCGGGACACCCTCCGCTGGAGGCCTTCCTGGGCGTGCCTCTGATGCACAACGCGCGCGCCATGGGCTTGGTCGCCGTCGGCAACAAACCCGGGGGCTACGGCCCCGACGAGCTGACGGCGTTGGAGGCGCTGGCGCCCACAATCGTAGAGGCGTTCGCGCGCCAGCGCGCCGAAGCCGAAGTGCGCGAGAGCGAGTACCGGCTGTCGCTCGCTCAAGAGGCCGCCGGCGTGGGCGTCTTCGATTGGGACCTGGTGGACGAGCACGTATTCTGGACGCCCGAGCTCTGCAAGATCTTCGGCATCCCCGCGGCAGCCTACGACAACAGTTACCGCGCATGGGCCCGGTTCGTACATCCCGAGGATCTCGATCAGCTGGAGCAGGTATTCGCAGAGCTTCTAGAGTCGGAACGGACGGAGGCGCACTGGGAGTACCGCATCCGCCGACCGGACGGCGAGGAGCGTTGGCTCGTCGCACGCGCTCAGATCCTGCGCGACGACGACGGCAAGCCACTGCGGATGATCGGCACGAACGTCGATGTCACCGAGCGCAAGCGGGCCGAGGAGGCGCTGCGCGAGTTGAACGAGACGCTCGAGTCCCAGGTGGCCGAGCGCACGGCCATCGCCGAGCGCCGCGCCCGGGATCTGCGCCGTTTGGCCGGCGAGCTCAGCTCGGCGGAGCACCGTGAGCGCAGACGTCTGGCCAAGCTGCTCCACGACGATCTCCAGCAGCTCCTGCTGGCCGCGAAGCTCCATCTGCAGACTCTCGTCAAGTCGGACCCGATTCGATTGAGGGAAGAGGTGGCGCGCATCGACGAGCTTCTGGCGGAGTCTTTGGATACGTCCCGCAGCCTTTCTCAGGACTTGAGTCCTCCGATTCTGCAATACGGCTCTCTGGCCGAAGTGGTGCAGTGGCTTTGCAGGTGGTTCGGCGAAAAGCACGGCTTGACCGTCTCTTTTGCCGCGGACAGTGACCTTCCCGCTCAGCCCGAGCATCTGCGCGTCTTCTTCTATCAGGCGCTGCGCGAGATGCTGATGAACGTGGTGAAGCATTCCGGGCAAATGACCGCGCGGGTCAGTCTCTCCTGCCGCGACGAGCACGTCATCGCCCAGGTGGAAGATCACGGCCGCAGCTTCGATCCCGCAGCGATCGAGGCGCGGCTCGAGCGACCCGAGGGCTTCGGCCTGTTCAACATCCGGGAGCGCATCGAAGCACTCCAGGGACGACTGGAGATCCAGGCCTCGGACGGGGGTGGGGCCTGCTTCCGTCTGTTCGTGCCCGTCGCGGAAGGATCGGCGACGCCGTCCTCAGCCGCCGCCGCGCCGGCAGCACCGTCCGTCACCGGCGCCACGGGAGGCGATGCGGGCGAGGCCGGAGCCATCCGCCTGCTGGTCGCCGACGACCATGCCGTCGTCCGGGAGGGGCTGGTCAGCGCTCTTAGCGGGCAGCCGGGAATCCACGTTCTCGGCCAGGCCGCCGACGGCCGGGAAGCCATTGAGCAAGCCCTGGCCCTGCGTCCGGATGCGATCATCATGGACGTGAACATGCCGTCGCTGGACGGTATCGAGGCCACCCGGCGCATCAAGGATCGGCAGCCCGAGATCGTGATCATCGGCCTCTCGCTTCACGAGGAGGAAGCCGTGGCCGAGGCGATGACCGCCGCCGGCGCGGACGCTTTCGTCAGCAAACACGCCCCGGCAAAGCGCCTCATCGAGGTCCTCCTGCGGGCCTGCCGCCGCTAGTGAGACCCAGCACGCCTACCCGCCGCGCGCCACGCACCACCCGACGCTTTCCGCAGCCTCGATGGGGGCATCCTCGATAGACCAATCATGGCAGCCTCGGCGTTCCGCTCATCCTCCGTTTCGCTATCTTTGGCTGTCGACGGGTTGTTGGTCGGCGGCCATGGCGTGCCGGGTGCCGGCATCGCCCGCCTCGGGTCGCCCGCCAACCGAGGCCTTCAACGGGAGGACGGCTCATGATTCGCTCCGATGAGCAGATCAAGAAAGACATCGTGGACGAGCTCTACTGGGACAACCGCATCGACGCGTCGCGCATCTCGGTGACCGTTGCCAACGGGGTGGCGACATTGTCGGGCGAAGTCCCCAACTACAGCACCCGCATGGCGGCCCGTGCGGCCGCATGGCGCATGGCGGGCGTGCTGGACGTGAACGACGAGCTCATCGTGAGCCACGATTCACGCGCGCCCCTACCTACCGATGCGGAGATCCAGGTGCAGGTGAGCAACAGCTTGGCCTGGGAACCCGCCGTGGACGAGACGGCGATCACGGTTTCGGTCAACAACGGCATCGTGACCTTGAAGGGGACGGTCGACGCCTACTGGAAGCGGGCGCTCGTGGAGAGCAAGATCGCCGGCATCCGCGGGATCCTTCTCATCGAAGACGAGCTGGCGGTGGTGCCCTCCGAGAAGCTGACCGACGACGTGCTAGCCCGTGTGGTCGTATCGGCGCTCGAGCGGGACATCCAGGTCAATCCCAACGATGTCACCGTCACGGTGGAAGACGGCATCGTGACCCTGACCGGGGCGGTGCCCAACTGGGCGGCGCGAGACGCGGCCGCGCGGGATGCGGCCCTGACGGCCGGGGTCCGCGACGTGCGCAACGAGATCGGCATCGTGGCCTGAGAAGCGGGAGATGAACGTGTCTCAGCAAACGCCTTGGTACATGGAGCGGTCCGAGCTGGGCCGCGCATATCAGCACTTCGCCAACGCGGTGAAGCAGAAGTCGATCCTCGACGACAAGACTCGGGAACTCCTCCACGCTGCTCTGGCCTGCGTATTCCGCTGTCCGCACTGCACTCGCAACCACGTGAAGGCCGCGCTGGAAGCGGGAGCGTCGCGGGAGGAAGTGGCCGAGGCGATTCTGATCGCCGCCTATGAAGGGGCCGGAACCCAGCTCGCTTGGCGCAAGGAGATCTTCGAGGAATACCTGGCCGGCGCAGGGGACTGATCACGAGGCCCGGGCCAGCGCTGGGTCGTGTGACCGACTCACCGTCGAAGATGCGGGTGGGTCCTTCCCGCTAGGACCTCAGTCTGCCGGTGATATCCTCATGGATCATGTACAAGCAGGGCACCAACGCCAGCGTGAGCGGGGTGGCAAGTAGTACGCCGTAGCCTAGAGCCAACACCATGGGTGCGATGAAGGGGTCGGATCCGCCTAAGCCGTACGCCAGGGGCAGGAGGCCCGCAACGGTCGTCATCGTCGTCATCGTGACCGCCCGCAGACGATCACCGGCGCCCTCGATAACCGCCGCGAGTACGGACTGGACAGTGCAATGTTCTCCACTAGCATCTGGCAACTCTGGACCCGGCGCC
>CAZPGB010000068.1:0-29866 GCA_964585945.1 uncultured bacterium
CCTGATCTCTCAGGGCCCAACGAGGTTTTTCCTTTTTTCAGGCGGTGGATCTGGGAGCATGCGTACAGTTTCATGTATACGGGGTGTCCGGCGGTTCTCGGCCGAGCCGGCGGAGATGCTGCGACCGCCGGACGCCCGGCTTCCTCCTAGCAACCGGCATTCCAGGAGGGACGAGAGTCTGCGACGCGCGTGAGCAGTCCTCTGCTCGATCGACCGGGCAACAACCGAGCGCGCGGAAGCTCGATCTGGGCATGGGCACGGCGAGCGCGGACCCGTTCCCCCTGACAGCCGGCGCTGAGAGCCGCGCTCGCGATGCCGTGCGATGCCCTCCCAGGGTCCCGCCCTCGGCGGTGCCCAAACCGTAATGCATTGCGGGCAAACACCTTCATCGGATCCGCACGGACGGACGGGATTCGAAGCCGTGTTTGATTTACGCCACAGCATGTATTCGTACGCGCCAAAGAGACACGCTGTGGTATCTTCAACATTGTCGGGAATGGGCGTGATGGGGGTGATGGTGAGCCGACAGAATCAGAAGGTGACCGGTGCGCGTCTTCTGCCGGCCGGTGTCTGTTCGCGAGCTGCCGAGCCGCAGCCTGGCCCGCCTTCGCGCCCGGGGCCCGCGTGGATTGGCCGCCAAGGAGCCGCCACCTGCGGCTGTAGCGTCGGGGCCCCGCGGTCCCGACCCTCTGTCCCGCTGTCGCGCCTCCGCTTTCCGTCCCGCCTGGTTTCTTCTTCCTCCTCCCGTGGCAACCGCCCTACCGAGATCGGAGCCATCGCGACCCACGGAAGCAGCGCGGCTTTGCGTCCGCATCGGACGAGATCACACGAAAGGAGCCGAAGGATGAAAGGCTTGCTCATCCCCCTGGCGCTGATGGTTGCGGCATTGCCCGCCCAGGCGCTGGAATTGGTCGTCAACGGAGATTTCGAACAAGTCCTTTCCGTCGGTTGGACGCAGAGCACCAGCGGCACGGGCTACTACGTCAGCCGGGATGTGGGGTACGATCCGGATCCGGACTACGAAGCCTATGTTCGCAAGAGCACGGGCAGCGGCTTCGTCCGGCTGTCGCAGGAAGTGATCGTCCCCAATCTGGATGTCGCCTTCGCCGCCCGCGCCAAGCTCCATGCCTACGCCACCTCGAGCGCGTGGTCGGCCGCCGCGCTGGTGGTGTCCTACCGTGATGAAGAGGGTTCCATTCTGGGCGAGACCGCCATCTGCGCCACGAGCCACTACTGCCCGTGGACCAGCACGCCCACATTCCACATGATCCAGGCGCCCGACAACCTGTGGCAGGACTTCGGGTTCATTCTGGCCGACGAGCTGAGCAATCTGCCGGGTGTCAATCCGGGCCTGATCAAGCGTGTGGACATCGCACTCTACGGCACCGCGGCGGATTGCTGAGGGGCTACGGAAACGGCGGAGGTCTTCGCCGATGACGTGACCCTCACCTTCAGCAGCTCCGACCCCTATGTGGCCTATTACGATCACGTTGTCCAGGACGGCGCCGGGAACGACAACGGACGGCTGGACCCGGGCGAGACAACCGACCTGGTCGTCTTCCTCAAGAACTTCGGAGCTCCCGCGACCGGCGTGGAATGCATGCTGGAGTCGTCCGACCCGTTCGTCATCATCCACAACGGACTGGGCGTCTACGGCAACATGCCGACGGGAACGATCGCCTCCAACGGCATGACCCCTTTCTCGATTGAAGCCGCGCCCTACACCCCTCACGGGCACGCGGTCCCGCTGACGCTGCGGGCAACCTATGACGGCGGCCAGACGGTGTCGCACGTCCGCCTCATCGTCGGCAAGCACAACTTCCTCGTATGGGATCCGTCGCCGGACAAATCGAGCGGGCCGGTGCTCTACTCGGCCATCCGCTCCCTCGGCTACAACGGGGCTTACACGCAGGATCTGCCGGCCACGGAGCTCGACGGATATCAGTGCCTCTTCGTCTCCCTGGGCATCTACGCGCAGAATTACGTCATTCCCAGCAATTCCGCCGAGGCCTTGGCCATCGTCGACTTCATCCAGGCCGGCGGGAGCGCCTACATGGAAGGCGGCGACTGCTGGTACTACGATCCGCTCTACGGCGGGCACAGCTTCAACAGCCTGTTCGGGCTCTACGGAACGGCGGATGGAACCGGCGACATGAACCACGCCGTGGGTGTGGGAGGGACATTCACCGAGGGGATGGATTTCGACTACACCGGCGAGAACTCCTACATCGACCATCTCGCGCCCACGGGCACCGGCTTCGTCGTGTTCAACAACAGCTCCCCCACCTATGCCTGCGCCGTCGCCAACGACGCCGGCGCCTATCGCACCATCGGTTGCTCCTTCGAGTTCGCCGGCCTGGCCGACGGACCATCCCCCTCGACCCAGGCGGAACTGGCCCAGGCCATCATGAACTTCCTCCTGCCGCCCGATCCACAGAGCATCGGTGGCGACCGATGGGCAGCGCACCTCGACTTCCTGGCGCCGGCCAGCCCCAACCCTTGCATGGATCAGACCATCCTGCGCTACGGGCTGGCGCGCAGCGGTCCCGTGCGCATCGCGCTTTACGACGTCGCCGGTCGCTGCGAGCGCGTCTTGGTAGACGCGCCGCAGTCGGCGGGTGCTCACATCCTGAGGCTGGACACCCGCAGGTTGGAGGCGGGCGTCTATTTCGTGCAGTCCCGATTTGGAGATGTTTCCCTGTCCCGGAAGTGCATCGTCTCGCGCTGACCTCACATCCCAACAGAAGCGGGGGCCGTTTCTCTCAGACGGCCCCCGCTGCACGTTCACGCGCGGCCCTCGTCGGCAAGAGCGCCCCCCGGTGCGTCCGCCTACCGATGCTCGTAGACGCTCAGCCCCTTGACGTTCACGAACTCGCGCAAGCCGTACTTGGAGAGCTCGCGTCCGATGCCGCTCTGTTTGACGCCCCCGAACGGCATGCGCGGGTCCGACTTGACGATGCTGTTGACGAACGTCGCCCCCGCCTCGATGCGCTCGGCCAGGCGCCGGCCCCGCTCCAGGTCGCGGGTCCAGACGCTCCCGCCGAGGCCGAAGGGCGTATCGTTGGCCACCGCGAGCGCTTCATCCTCGTTCTCCACCACCACGATCGGCGCGATCGGGCCGAAGACCTCCTCGCGCAACAGCCGCATCTGCGGCCCGGTCTGGGTGACCACGGTGGGCTTCAGGAAGTAGCCCTTGCGGGCCAGCCGGTCCCCGCCGGTGACCACCCGGGCGCCCTGTTCGACACTCTCGCGCAATTGCTCCAGCAGCTCGTCCAGCGAGCGCCGGTCCACGATAGCGCCCACCTGCGTGTTCTCATCCAACGGGTCTCCGACCACCAGCTCGTCCATCTGCTCGGCGAAACGCTTGGTAAACGCGTCCGCGAGGGGGCGCATGACGATGAATCGCTTGGCGGCGATGCAGCTCTGCCCGCAGGCGATCACCCGGCCCTTGACGGCATTGCGCGCCGCCACGTCGACGTCGGCGTCGTCCAGAACCACGAACGGGTCGGAGCCGCCCAGCTCGAGCACCACCTTTTTGAGGTGCCTTCCGGCCTGCTCCGCAACCCGCATCCCCACGGCTGTGCTTCCGGTGAGCGAGACGCCACGCACAAGCTCCTCGGCAATCAAGGCGGACACGGCGTCATGATCCGCGAAGATCGTTCGAAACGTGTCCTCGGGAAAGCCCGCGGCCATGAAGCACGCCTCGATCGCCAGGGCGCACTGAGGCACGTTGCTGGCGTGCTTGAGCATCGTGGTGTTGCCCGCCAGCAGCGTGGGCACGGCGAAGCGCAGGGCCTGCCAGAACGGGAAATTCCAGGGCATGATCGAGAGCACCACTCCGAGGGGCTGGTAGATGACACGGTGCTCCAGTCCGTCGGCGCTGACGGGCTCGTCCCGCAGCCAGTCCTCCCCATGCTCCGCGTAGATCTCCGCCATCCAGGCGCACTTCTCGATCTCGGCGCGCGCTTCGGCAATCGGCTTGCCCATCTCGAGGCAAATCAGACGAGCGTACTTCTCCTGACCCTTGCGAAGAACCCCGGCCAGGCGCACCAGGGCATCCGCGCGCGCGCGAAGGGGCACCTCCCTCCAGCGTCGGAATGCGCGATGCGATGCCTGGAGAGCCTTCATCACCTCCGGCGTCTCCATGGTTTGATAGACCCCGATGACTTCCTCGGTGGCGGGGTTGATCGTCTTGTACTCCATGCTCCCATCTCCTCCGGTGAGAATGGCGGGTGAGGGAATTGCGACATCCCGACTTCTACGCTCGGGACGCGCCGACCGCAAGCTGGAAGCACGTGGGGCGAAAGGAGGGGACCACGCCTGTGCAGACGATGCCCTCAGCGACTAGCGATCGGGAAACCAGTCCCGAACGAATTGCGGCATCTCCCCCTCACTGTTCCATTCGGAGAAGATGCCCTGCTCGTCGACGGAGAGCCATTCGGGGAACTCGGCCTGAGCGTAGATGTCGGCCGCAATCAGAGGTTGGAACCCGGGGAAGGCGCGCAGATCATTCAGGTGCACATCGGGGATCGGTCCCGGGAGGTTCAGTTTCAGACCGGGGAAGTAGGCCGCCCCGCCGATGCGGGCGTCCTCGGGAGGCCGGCCGTCGGCGGCGACCACCGATCGCCACAAGACGATCCCGGTGCACTTGTGGGTCCCCCACTTGCGGACGTAGAAGCCCTCGAGGTCTTCGAGAACGATCACCTTGAGGCTTTCCCCATCCTCCTCGATGAGCGTCTGCCTCATGCGACCCGCGTAGCGGTCGCAGAACAGGTAGTGGGCCTTCCCGTCTTCGGAGGTCTCCATCTCCAGAGACCAAGCGCGGCGCTTGTCGTCGCCCACCTTGACCTTGTCCGCCCGCAGGCGCACGGGACGAATCCCGAGCATGCGTCTGTCGTCCAGCTTCGACGCGATGCGGAACTCCATGCAGAAGGCGCCGCCCCCGAGCAGGACCCGCTGGAGCCCCCAGACGGGGTAGATGCCGGGGTTGGCGTAGTGGCGGTAGAAGGGGCCGATCTCCCGCTCGTTGGATTCCCAGGCAATCTCCTCCTGTTCACTGAGGTAGCTGATGAAGTCCATGGAGGTCAGCGCATGGAACTTCAGATACCGCGCCGCCTCTCGGCCGGAGCTCTTCTCCGCGGGTGGCCCGAAGGCGCCGGCGGCGCGCAGGCTGTCGGCGCGCGCGATCGTGGCCAGGTTCCAATCCGAGATCTGACCGGCCATCTCCTCGGCCAGCACGCTGTGGAATCGACCGAGCTGCATGGGTGGCACGTCGAGATTGCAGAATTCGCAGATGGGCTGCTCCAGCGACGGCGCCACGGGCGCGAGATTCAAGGCCGGATGAATGGGCAAGCCCTGTCCCTGGGCGGGCACGGCGCCGGCCGCGAGCAAGCCGACCCACAGTAAGACGATCGGTGTTCTCCTGAGGATGCGATGAAACGTCATGGTCATGACTCCTGCGACCCCTGCGTCCTGCTCCCTGCCCTCACCAGCGGGTCCCTGCCCGCGCGTCGCGTAGGCCATCGGTACACGCCCGCGTCCGGGAGGTTCGCACCGAGTGCGATCTTCCTGGCCCGCGCTGGCACGTTGAACCGTTCCATTTGCAAGAGATGTGCCGGTATAGGCACCACATGGCGGGAATCGACCGCTTCGCCCGGGGCGGCCGGCCCTCCCTGCCCGCCTGCGCGGACCCTCGCGAAAGTGGCTCTTCAACTCATTCTGTGAACAGGAGTTCTTTCGTCCCGCCGGCGAGGACCGCTTCCGGGCGCCGTGCCCCGCGTTTCGATACGAAGGGTCCGTCGCCGAGGATACATTCAATCAGGGGGTCCCGCGCTCGCCCCAAGCCCTGCAGAACGCACGAACACATGCGATTCGCACTGCTCCGTGCGGGACACCTGGACCCGCGCGGGTACGGCCGTCCGCGGCCTTTTTTGCCTGTGGCGGGCTCCGGGGTTGCAGTACCTTCTTAGCGAAGCCGCCCGCCGGGAGGAGAGCCCATGCCCAAGTTCGTGATCTTGATGCGCGAAGACGACCAGGCCTGGAGCAAGCTCTCGAAGCAGGAGCAGAAGAAGCTCCTGACGCGCTACCGCGCCTGGGTGGAGCAGTTGAAGCATGCTGGCATCCTGCACAGCGGCGAGCCCCTGGGCTCCAGCGCACGCCTCCTGCGCCGCGTGGCCGGCAGAATCCACGACGAGCCCTACACGGAAACTCGGCAAACGCTCACCGGGTTCTTCGTGATCGAAGCGCCCGATCTGGAAACGGCCACCCGGATCGCGCGGGACTGCCCGGCTCTGGAGCACGGTGAGACGATCGAGGTTCGTCAGGTGGGTCACATCTAGAACCGCACCAGGGCTTCACCGCCGTCGAGGCGGTCATCGCTGGCTGTTGCGGCTCACGACCGAGAACCCTTGTTGACGGCGACGGGGGATAAGGCGAAGGGGCCTCCGTCTCCGAAGACCCCTCCTTGTGCTCGGGAGAGAGCAGCGCCAGGCGTCAGCGCACCCCCCGATGGACTACCGCCCGCGACGTAGACCTATTTGGTCTCGCGGCTCACTCTCTCCCTCACATCTTGCTCCTCAATCTTGGGCCAGGCGACTGGCCAGGACCTCCACGTTGCCATCGCTGTAGTGGAAGCGATCGCCCTTGATCGCCGCCGCTTCCATCCGTATCTCCGGGAATTGCGGCCGGGATTCATCAATGAACTCCTGGTACCGCCGCGAGAGGTCGCCGTTGTGCATCGGGAAGAAGACGTGCGGCCGCAGCGTCTCGAGCGCGTAGTGCACCCCCATCTTGACCGCCACCTGGTCGCCGAAGCCGCAGCCGGAGATGGGGAAGAAGGCGATGTCGGGCCGCACCCCCCGCTGGGCGAGCCAGTCGATCTCGGCCTGGTAGGGGCCGGAGAAGTCACGCTGCCGATTGGCATGGTCGCCCGGATGCAGGATCGTCAGGCCATCCACCTCGACCAGGAATCCCACACCGCTGTCGTTGGACTCGATCGTGGTGATCTTGACCCCGTCGAGGGTGCGCGTCTGGCGCGGACCGATGTACTCGAAGGGAGGCAGCTCTTCCAGCCCTTCGGGCTCGAAGCCGAGCACGTAGGAGATATTCGGGAGCTGCTCGCGCCACTCCCAGATGCGCTCATCGTAGTGGTCTCCATGCACATGCGAGACAAAGACGGTGACATTCTCGTCGGCCAGCTCCGCCGGGGAGACGTGACCGTTGCAGAACCCCGGGGCGACGGGCGCACGACGCCGCTCGAAGTAGTCGAAGACCAGCAGGTGGTTCTTGGTCTTGATGCCCCATCCGCTGTGCTCGAGGAACCAGACGACCGCTTCCCGCTCCGGCAGGTCCGCGAACGCGGCCACGCCCTGGTTGGCTTCCGGTACGCGGCCGCGCGCGCCACGCTCCACCAGCAGGCCGACCACGTCACTGTGTCCGTAGCGCCCGGCCAGCTCAAGCGCCGTTTCCCCCCGGCGGTTCGCACTGTGGAGCGCGGCGCCCCGGTCGAGCAGCATCTCGGCGATGTCGCGGTAGCCGCGCAGCGCGGCCACCTGCAGAGGCGTGCAGCCGAGGTTGGGCTCGGGGACGTCCACCTCGGCCCCACCGTCCAGGAGGGCGCTCACCAGGTCGCTCTGGCCCTCCTGCACGGCTCGGGCGAGGGCCCGGTGACCGTCGGCCTCGTGGTTCACATCGGCGCCATGGCCGATCAGCAGGCGGGCGAACTCGGCGCGGCCGTCCCAAACCGTGTAGAAGAGTGGCGTCGCACCCCATCCCGACTGCGCCGCGTTGGGGTCGGCGCCCCATTCCAGCAGGAGGCGACCCATCTCCAGATCGCCCCGCGCCGCCACGTGATGGAGCGGCGTCTCGTTGAATTCGTTGCCCAGGTTGGGATCGGCGCCGTGCGCCAGAAGCTTGCGTGCCATCCCCATTTGGCCGCGCATCGTCGCCCAGGTGAGCGGCGTCTCGCCGCGCGCCGTGCGTGCGTTGACGTCTTCGCCGTGAGCCAGCAGCGTGTCGGCGAGCGACTCCATTCCCCGCGCGGCCGCGAAGTGCAGTAGGGTGAGCCCCTGTCGGCTGCGATGGTAGAGGTCCGCCCCCGCGTCGAGGACCATGCGCACCACGGCCGTATCGCCCCCGGAGACGGCGAAGCTGAGCGCGTAGGCCGCGTTGTGGTCCCGGCGGCTCACGTCGGCGCCCTGCTCGATCAGGAAGGCGACCATCTCCTGGTGGCGGTGGATGCACGCATCGTGCAGCGGCGTGCTGCCGTCGGCGTCCTCGGCCTCGAGGTCCGCGCCGGCGTCCAACAGGAGGCGCGCAATCTCGACGTGGCCCGCGAGGGCCGCCGTGTGGATGGGATAGTCGCGCGTGCGGTTGTCGGCCTGCTGCCGGATCGCCTCGGGATGCGCGCGCAGGATCTCGGCCGTGCGCTCGGCATCGCCCGCGGCCACGGCCTCGTGGATCCCGCCCGCCGTGGCCGCCGGCGCCCCGCTCGCACCGGCATGGGAGGCGATGGCCCCGCCGGAATAGACAAATGCGTCCCCGTCCGCCTCGGGTGAGAACATGCGCGTCTCGGGGAACTGGTCGCGACAGTCGGCGATGAAGTCGTGGCCCACATACTCCGCGCCACCCATGTGCATCGGACAGAAGACCTTGGGCTTCAGTTTCCCGAGCGTGTAGTGCGTGCCGATCCGGACCGCCACCTGATCGCCGAAATTGCATCCGCTGATCGGCAGGAAGGCGATATCGGGCGCCACGCCGACGTCCGCGAGATAATCGATCTCGGCCTTGTAGGGGCCGGTCATATCGCGCAGACGGTTGGCGTGATCGCCTGCGTGGAAGACCGACACGCCGTCGACCTCGACCACGAAGCCGACACCGCTGTCGTTCGATTCGATCGTCCGGACTGTACAACCCTCGATCTCACGTACCTCGCGCGGGCCGAGACGGATGTGCTTGCCCGCGTCGGCGGCCGCGAAGCCCAGCACATAGGTGACGTGGTCCAGCTCGTCGGCCCATTGCCAGATGACGGGGTTGTAGTGGTCGCCGTGTTCGTGACTGACAAAGACGAGGACGTTCCGCCCATCGATCTCTTGCGGCAGGATGTGCCCGTTGCTCAGGTGCGGCTCGTCGGGCCGCGGGCCCATCTCGTGGTAGTCGAAGACCAGGAGGTGGGACGCCGTCTGAACGACCCAGCCGCTGTGATCCAGATACCAGACGCGCGCGTCTCCCCGGGGGGCCGGCGCGTGGTCCGGCATGCCGGTGGCCAGGGCCGTCTCGGAGGCGGGCGCACCGTGCGCGCACAGGAGCTCGGATAAGGCGCCGTGGCCGTGCTTGCGGGCGAGATCGACCGGTGTGCGCCCGGCGTGGTCGCGGATCCCCAGGGCGGCCCCCCCGTCGACCAGGGCCTGGATAACGGCCGCCTGACCGCTGAGCACGGCGGCATGAACGGGCGTGCGGCCGAAGGAGAGCTCGCGCGCCTTCGCGCTGGCGCCCGCGTTCATGAGCAGTGTGACCAACTCCGCCCGGCCTTGTTCGGCGGCATGGTGGAGGGCGGTCAGGCCGTTCTCCTCCGCGCGATTCAGGTCCGCTCCGTGCTCGATGAGTGACCGTGCCACGGCGGCATTGCCGCTGCGGCAGGCGTACATCAGGGGCGTGGCGCCACGGTGCTGGGCGTAGTTGACGTCGGCCCCGCGCTCGATCAGCAGGGCGATCACCTCGGGGCTGCCCCGGAAGCTCGACTGCAGCAAGATGCCGGACGCACCGTCTTCGTGAACTGCTGCGAGGTCCGCCCCGCGCTCGATCAGCAGCCGCATCACGTCGGCGTGCCCGGCCCGGCTGGCGAAGCTGAGCGGGCAGCTTCCGTTGTTGTCCTTGCGGTCGATGTCCGCGCCGCGGTCCAGGAGGAATTCCACCATCTCGATCTGACCCGCGTTCGCGGCGACGTCGAGGGGGCGGCTCTCATCGCTGTCTCCGGCCTCCAGATCGGCGCCGGCTTCCAGCAGGAGGGCCGCGATCTCCAGATGGCCGCCCATCGCGGCGAAGTGGATCGGCTTGCTGAGCCAGGCGTCTTCGTCGTCCGCCTGGGAGACGAGGCTCGGGTCGCTGCGCAGGAGGGCGGCCACCCGGTCCCGGTCGCCGTCGCGCACCGCCTGATGGATTTCTCCTGCCGATGCCACGCCGAGAGCCAGGATCAGGGTCGCTAGCGCCCATACTCGAAACACGGACTTGATCATCGCTTCCACCTCGCTGCCGCCGGCCCAGGGCCGTGAAACCGTCGATCGATGCCCCGCCAACCCGGACCAGGCCACACATCGCGACCTGTTCCCGGACCCACTACCGCAAGTAGATGGCGACCGGTTGCCCGTTGCCCCGGCAAATGCGATGAACCTGCCGTTTCCGGCGACGAATGGGTCCTGTCGGAGGTTGGAGGGCCCGCTGACCATGGGACCAGGCGTGGCGGCGCCGCGCTCGCCTCGGGAGGGCCCACTGTTGGACCCGCCGGCCGCCGCGGCTGCGGTCGTCTCCAGCCAGTGCGCTAGAGCCGATCGCCGAGCAGCGCCTCCAGCTTCTCGCGGTAGGTGCGGGTGAGCTTGATCTCGGCCCCGGTGGTCAACCGCACGATGAACTCCGCCCGGGCCACCGGCATCAGATCCCGCACGCGGTCCAGGTTGACGATCGCCGAGCGGCTGACGCGGACGAACAGGCGCGGATTCAGCCGTTCTTCCATCTGCCCCATCGTGCGGCGCAGGAGGTAGGAGCGCTCGCCGCAGTGCAGGCGCGCGTAGTCACCGTTGGCCTCCACCCAGTCGATGTCGGCGGCCTTGATGAAGAAGACCCGCCCCCGGGCCTTGATGACCAGTCGCTCAGGCAGGTCCCCGGCCGGGGCGCGCCCGGGAATGCGAACCCCTTCCGCTGCACCGGCGCCCGAAAGTTGATAGATCGGCTCGCCGGTCCTTCGCGCGCGCCGCATCTGGGCGATGCGCTCACGGCAGGTCTGCAAGGCGGCGGCCAGGCGATCGTCCTCGAACGGTTTCAGCAGGTAGTCGAGGGCGTGGACGCGGAAGGCCTCCAGCGCGTACTGATCGTAGGCGGTGACGAAGACGATGACCGGCAGGATCTCGACGGGCAGGCGCTCGATCACCTCGAAGCCGCTCAGGTCCGGCATCTGGATGTCGAGGAAGAGCACGTCGGGACGGTGGCGGGCCACCCCCGCCACCGCTTCGTCCCCGTTCGCACACTCACCCACCACTTCGAAGTCAAAGACCCCGCGCAGGCGAATGCGCAGATTCTCGCGAGCCAGAGGCTCGTCATCCACGATCAGCGCCCGGATCTTCTCCATGACCGCCCCCTCTCGCACCGGCCGCGACCGGCCGATTCCCATGCACGGAACCGGCGTCGCGATAGGGAATCCGGACTGTGGCCAGCGTTCCCCCTCCCTCAAGGGTCTCCAGGGTGAACCGATGCTCGTCCGGATAGAGCTGCGCCAGGCGGGCGCGGATGTTGGTCAACCCCACGCCTTCCTCGTACGCCCCGCCGCCGTGCAGACCGGTGCCGTTGTCCTGCACCTGCAGCTCGAGTCGCTCCCCCCTGCGGCGGGCCCGGATGATGATCAGGCCCTCGCCGGGGCTGGCCGCGATCCCGTGTCGAATCGAGTTCTCCACCAGGGGCTGCAGGATGAGATTGGGTACTTCGGCGCTCAGCGTCCCTTCCTCGATCTCCATCCGCACCTGCAACCGCTCGCCGAACCTCACCCGCTGGATGCGCAGGTAAGCGTCGAGGAACTCCAGCTCCACCGACAGCGCCACCACCGGAGCGTCGCCGCTGTCCAGGGTCATGCGGAGGAACTGGCTGAGGTGGAGCAGCATGGTGTTGGCCGCCTTGCTCTCGCCCTTGAGGATCAGGGTGGAGATGGCGTGCATGGCATTGAACAGGAAGTGAGGCTGGAGCTGCATCTTCAGCGCGCCCAGCTTCGCCTCCGACAGCGAGGCTTTCAGGCGGGCCTGCTCCAGCTCGAGGGCCGCCGCCGCGCGCTCCTTCTCCTGATAGCGCCGGTAGTAGTCGTAGGCGCTCACCGCGCCCACCAGGACCACGTAGAGCAGGATCTCCTTGTCCAGGGTCGTGGACAGGTTGCTCTGTACGGCAAAGCGGAACTTGGTCCAGTGAATCGTCCCACCGTCGGACACGAGGTTCCAGAATCGGAAGCCCGCGACATGGATGATGGCGAACGGCACCACCGTGATCGCGTGGACCGTCAGCGCGCGCCAATGCCCTCCGTGGCGGAAGTCGAAACGCCGGGTGATCGCGATGACCGGCAGACTGAGGATCGCCGCCACCACCCAGTAGGGCGCATTGTGCTCGACGATGCGGAGCCAGGGCGGCGGATTGCCTTTGACCAACACCGTGAAGTAGTACCAGGTGGAGTCGATCAGGCAGACCACCATCCAGATCACGATCGACGCCGTCAGCGTCAAGAGGATCCGGCCGATCCGGCCTTGTGTGCTCTTCGGGTTGTCCATCTTCGTCGCTTCGTCCGCTGAGAACCAGAGCCCCTTCTTACGACCGAGCACAACACGCAGTTGCAGAATTGTATGGGCTCATCGCCGCGGCCTCAATGTCACACTCGCGGCGCACACCGCGATCGGGCCGCTTGCAGTCCATCTTCGGATCGCGACGCTCGCAGGTGAAAACGTGATTCCATCGCGCGAGGGCGCGTGTTCGTCGCGCGAGCTCGATACGTCGCAGGCTTCCTTGACGGCGGGAGGCGTGTCGGAAAGCGTCCGTATCGGACCCATGGATGATCATTTGTCCTGGTCCCCTCCTGGGCAATGCGGCTACGATGTCGGGTCGACCCGCCCGTCCGGTGGTGAGAGCCTGGAGGCCCCATGACCCGTGTCCACTCGCTGGTCGTGCTCTGCAGCCTGGCCGGCTTGATCGCTGCCCTATCGCCCGGCGTCCGCGCCCAGGGGACGCTGCAGCCCGTCACCCGCATCGCGCACGAGCGCATCGACGAATGCAGCGGCATCGTCTGGCTCGACGGCGCCTACTATGTGCACAACGACAGCGGTGATGATCCGGTGGTCTATCGCAGCCGATCGCTCGACTTCTCGCGGGCCGAGATCCTGCGCGTGGAGGGCGCGAAAGCGGTCGACTGGGAGGACATCGCGGTCCTGGACGGTGATCTGCTCATCGGCGACATCGGTGACAACCGCCGCGAGCGGGGGCAGGTCACGCTCTATCGGGCCCGATACGAGCCGGGCGCTCCCGGCGGCGCGGGACGGCTTCGCCTGATCGCCACCTATCCGTTCCGGTATCCGGACGGTCCGCACGACGCCGAGGGGCTTGTGGTCATCGACGGCGTGGCGCACGTGGTCACCAAGGCGCGGGGCGAGCCGAGGACATGGATCTACCGGTTCGACCGGCTGCGCGGGGAGAGTGAGCTGGGACCCGGCGAGGTGAACGAGCCGCGGCCGGTAGGCAGTCTGGACTTACACGCGGGCGAACAGGTCACGGCGGCCGCCTTCCATGCGGGTCGCGGCCAGCTCGTGTTGCTCACCTACACGCAGATTCTCTGCTATCCCCGCCAGCGGCTCGAAGGGGCGCCCCGAACGCGCACCCTCCTCGCCGCCCGTCAGTCCGAAGCCCTCTGTTTCCAAGGCGATCGATTGATTGTCGCCAACGAGCAGCGCGACGTCTTCGTGATCGATCACTTTCTTCCCGACCCGCCGCCGGCCCTCTTGCCCGAGCTGGGCGAGGTGGAGCTGCCGGTGTGCGCCGCACGTCCGGGGGCGGCATGTGACTGTCCGGACGTGGAGAGCGGGGCGGTCATCCCCCTTCGAAACGCGGGCGCGGGGGAACGGCTGCGGTGGTGCCTGGCAGGGGACCTTCTCTGCCTGTCAGGGCGCCTGCACATCAGACCCGGCGCAGAGCCTCTCGTCGTCGGTTCCACCGCGGATGAGGGCGGGCTGGGCTCGGCGCTGTTGCTCGGCTTCGGCGGCGAGGAGCGAACCCTGATCGCTCCCCAGGACATGGTCCTGGCCATCGGCGTGGACGCCGCCGGTCGCGCGACCGTCGCCCGCGTCGACCTGACGGCCGACCCGATCCCCATCCTGTCCTTTGCGGCCCAGATCAGCGGCGGTGCTCAGGGAAACGCCCTCAGCTTCGACCTGGCGGTGTCCACGGAAGCGATCTGGCAGACGACGTCTCCCGATCGGTGGCGCCTCGATGTCCAGGGCTACCGGCTGAAGGAGGGACGTGAGGTTCGGTTTTCGGGGCCGGATCACTACGCGATGTGGCGGCCCTACGTCTGGGGCCGCGTGACGGTACGGCGCTAGGCCGTGGCGGACCCCCGTTCGTTGCGCATGCGCGAGAAGTGCTCCTGATCGGACTGGAAGTGGCACTTCTTGTATTTCTTGCCGCTGCCGCACCAGCACATGTCGTTGCGGCCGAGATTGACGGCGCTCTTGGGCGGCTTCGGTCGAAACAGCTTGTCCAGAAGACCCACCGGATCGCTCCTTTCTCTTGGGTGCACGGCCTCGGAGGCCCGAGCAGCCCCCGATCGCGCCGGGGTTCGCGAGGCTCTCGGGGTCCGATCATGCCGCTGTGGGCAAAACAACGTGTTCCATGATACCAGATCGACGCGGCAGGATCGAGTCCGGAGTCGCCTGCACCCCCTAGTTGGCTGGCATGAACCAACTTCTAACGATATGCTGGACCTGGTCGTATCCGCGCGCGAGCGGGTGCGCCTGTGCGAGGAGGCGTGTCCATGCGGTTTGCCCAGAGCTTGACGGCCACCGAGCCCCCGCCGTTGACCCCCCTGATGGCGCGGGCCGAGGCGCTGCGCAAGACGGGCCGCGACGTGCGCGTGCTGGCCCAGGCCATGGTGGACTACCCACCCCCCACGGTCTTCACCGCGTCGCTGGCCGAGGCCCTGACACGCGGCGAGTCGGCGCTGCACCGCTACGCTCCCGACCCGGGGATCCCCGAGCTGCGCGCCGCCCTGCGCGACTACCTGCATCGCGCATTCGGCCTCTCGGCCGACCCCGGCACGGAGATCCTGGTCTCTCCCGGGGCCAATCACGCCGCCTTCATGGCCTTGACGGCCCTCCTCGAGCCCGGCGACGAGGCTGTCCTCCTCACGCCCTGGTACTTCAACCATGCGATGACGGTGACGATGGTGGGGGCGCGCGTGCGGTCCGTTCCGGTCGCACCGGACGAGGGGTTCGTTCCGCCCGTGTCGCGCATCCTGCAAGCGTGGACGCCGCGCACGCGCGTGCTGGTGCTGGTCACGCCGAACAATCCCACCGGCGCCTGTTATCGTGAAGCGTGGCTGCGGGAGCTCGCAGCCGCGCTGGACCACGACGAGCGCTGGCGAGGGGTCTGGATCATCACCGACCAGACCTATCAGGAAATCACATTCACCGGGGATCGGCCCTGCTCGCTCGCAACGCTGCCGGGCATGCGCGAGCGCACCATCACGATCGGCTCGTTCTCGAAGAGCCTGGCGCTGGCCGGGTGGCGCCTCGGCTTCCTGGCCGGATCGCAGACGCTGGTCGAGCAAGTCCTGAAGATCCAGGACAGCTCCGTCATCTGCGCCCCCTACGCCTCTCAGTGGGCGCTGGCGCGGACGCTGTCCGACCCACGGTTGGAGGCGTATCTGTCGGACAAGAGAGCCCTGCTCCGCGCTCGGCGCGACGCGCTTCTGGCGCCACTCCTGGACGAGGCGGCCCTCGAGGTGTTCGTGCCCGAAGGGGCCTGCTTCGTCTTCCTGGGACTGCCGCCGGGCACCGACGGCAACCGCTTCGCCTGGCAACTGCTGGAGGAGCGCGGCGTCGCGGTGGTGCCGGGCGCGCCCTTCGGCAGCGACTGGTCCCGATACCTGCGGCTCAGCTTCGGGTCGGGCGCCGATCGAGACCTGTCCGAAGCCTCCGCTCGCCTGGTGGAGCAGCTTCGCGAGACGCGGGTCTAGTGCCCCACCAGCTCGCGGATCGTTCTCCTGAGATCCTCACCGCGGGCCCCACCGCCCGCCGCCACCACACGACCTTGGCCGTCGAGCAAGACCGGGAAGGGGATCGCCGGCACGCCGTAGAGCTCGGCCAGGGTGCTCTCCCAGGCGGCGCCTTCGTAAATCTGGGGCCAGGTCATCTCGTGCTCCTCGAGCCAGGCGCGAAAACGATCCAGCGGCAGGCGCTCGGCCAGGTCGAGGCTGACCCCCAGGATCATGAACTCGTCGTCACCATAGGCACGATCGAGCTCCACCAGCAGCGGAATCTCCGCGAGACACGGGCCGCACCAGGTGGCCCAGAAGTCGATCAACGCCACCCGGCCGCGCAGGCGCTCCAGCGACCACTCCTCACCGTCGATGTCGGTGACGGTGAAGGCGCGGGCGCCGTCGAGGAGCAGCAGCAGCTCGTTGACCTCGTACCCGCGGTCCATGCCGCGCACGCTGGTGACGCCCGCCTCCTTCAGGCGCGCGACCAGGGGCCGGATCTGCTGCAGGTCCTTGTCGGTCGCCTGCGACCGGTACCAGATCGCCTCGCAGAGCGCCTCGGCCTCCCACTCGGTCCCGCGGCGCGCGTCGGCCAGAGCGAGCATGGTGGCGACCGCACGCTCGGCGTCCGCGGACTCGATCTCGCCGTCGGCCTGATAGAGCCCCATCACCTCGGCCTTGGCCGACCAGAGAGCCGCATCGCCCGCGCCGGTGCTGTCCGGATAGCTCTGCATGATGCGCCCGGCGATCCGCCGCGCGTCCTCGCGCCCGACCACCCATGGGCTGTGCACGCGCGACAGCCATGTGACCGCGCCGAGCGCCATCATGTCGGCCCGGTACTGGAGGCCCGGATCGGGATGCAGTCCCTTGAATCGATCGAGGGCCGCCAACTCCTCCGCCACGACCGTGCTGAAGTGTTTCACGCCCACGCTGCTGGGAAAGAGGCGTGCGGGCGCGAACAGCTCGCGACGCTGGTTCTCGTAGTTCACGCTGAGCGTGTCGAGATCGGCGAAGACGGGTGCGCTCGCAGGATCGGGCACGGGGAGCGGACCGCGCAGGGGCGCCATCTGGCGCGAGCGATTGGCATCCATCTGCTGCAGCAGCTCGGGCCAGGCCGGGTTCTCGTGCAGCGGCTCCAGATCGGGATCCGACTCGGTGCGATGGCGGTCGGAGAGCCCCAGCGCGACCGCCTGGCGAAGGGCCTCGACGGCCTCGGGGAGCTTTCCACTGCGGCTGTAGGCGCAAGCGAGGTGATAAGGACCGTAAGGGGACGCAGGAACCAGCTCGGGCAGGCTCTCGAAGTGCGGCAGCGCCGCTTCGAGCCCCTCGCTTTCCAGCGTGGTGTAGCCCATGTCCACCGCCTCGTTGAACGCGGCGGCGGTCTCGGGGCCGGGCAACTCGGTCGCGAGGATGCCTGCCCGGCCCTCCTCGGGCGGCTCGCCGGCGCAGCCGGTCAGGCCCGCCGGACCGAGCCCGCCGGTTGCGACGAGCACCGCGAGCCCGGCGGTCCAGACACCCATTCCACGAGCGCCGCGCACCCGAGCGATCTGCGCTTTCATTACCCCTCCCTTGGTCGGTCCCATGAGGTTCACAATCTCACCGGCCGTCTCCTCGTCCGACCGCCGAGCGTGCAGTATAGGTCCCGGCCGCACGGCCATGCGAGCACGACCGGCGGTGCGCGCAGCGCTGTTGCACTTCTGCGGACACCCCTTGACGGCCGCCGACAGGGGCGCAACGATCGCGGCGAGTTCGACCCGAGCCGCCTCCACCGGGGGGCGCGTCCCACGCAATCCACGGAGGTTCTTCCATGGACGCCCTGGACGCCATCCACACCCGGCGCAGCATACGGAAGTATCAGGATCGACCCGTCGAAGACAGCCTGGTTCATGAGTGCCTGTCCGCCGCCATGGCGGCGCCCTCGGCCGGCAACGCGCAGCCCTGGCAGTTCGTGGTTCTCACCGATCGAAAGCTGTTGGATCGCATCCCCGAGATCCACCCCTACGCCGAGATGGCCCGCCAGGCCCGGGTCGGGGTGCTGGTCTGCGGGGACCGCGATCGCGAGAAGCACTCCGGCTACTGGTCGGTCGACTGCGGCGCCGCAACCCAGAACCTCCTCCTTGCAGCGCACGCCCTCGGACTGGGCGCGGTCTGGTGCGGCGTGCATCCGAGGCCCGAGCGCAGCACAGCCATGCGGGAGCTGCTCGGCTTGCCCGAGCCGATCATGCCGTTCGCGCTCATCCTGATGGGTTGGCCGGCCGAGCCCTCCCGGCGCTGCGACCGATTCGACGAGGCGCGGATCCACTACAACGGCTGGGCGTGACATCGCGGCCCCAGAGCAACGGATCCGCGCGTGCTAGTCGGCGATCTCGGAGCGCACGTAGAGCTCGACCGGGCGCACCAGCGCGTCCCACGTGTCGAGGTTCCAGGAGACGGTGCGCCCCTCTACGCGGTCGGCGTTGGTATCGACGATGAGTCCCGGCACGGTCACCGACACGGAGATGCTGGTGGCGCCGGCGAGATAGGCGCCGGGCATCTCACGGCGCAGGAACGCCTCCAGATCGCCTCCCGGATCGAGGATCGCCTCGGACGCGATCTGCCGCAGGCTGTCGGTGGGCGCCTCCGGATCGTGACGGTGGAGGATTTCGGCGGCGTAGACCGCCACTGATCGAGTCAGCACCTCGACGATGGCGTCCTGATCCCCGGCGGACGGCTCGAGTTGCACGTTGGCCAGAAGCGCGCCGGCGAGGAGCCCGGTCAGCGCGCGGCGGTCGCCGTCGGTGAGCGAAGGAACGATGGCCTGCAGCCGGTTGCAGAAGGCCTCGGCCTGCCGGGCCACGAGAATCTCGCGCAGCCCGCGCCACGCGAACCGCTCGCGGTAGGTGTAGCTGCGCGTCTTGGCGTCGGCCGACGCATGGACGGTGATCCGGTTCTCGAATCGGACGCTGTCGTAGGCGCCGGGCTCGGCGGCGCCCCGGATGCACAGGTCACCGCTCAGATCCCGCCACCGCCCCAGGGTCGTGACCTCTTCGTCGCGCCGATAGACGATCACGTCGGGCGCGTCGCGTCCCGACTCCTCCCGCGAGCGGGACCAACCGTTCTCCGCATGCAGGCAGAAGAGCTCGGCGAAGACCTCCTGGCTCGGCTCGCCCTGGAGGTCCGCCTCCAGATCCGGCCGGAGCTGAAGGGTCCGCGTTCCCGAACCGTCTGCCCTGAGAACGACCTCGATCTCATACTGGCGGCATCCGGCGCCCAGCAACACCAGCGCCGCGATGAGGATCATGAGCCGGTGGTCGATGGCTCCCACGCGCATCGCGTTCTCCCTCCTGGTCGACTTCGCGCGCCGGAGTGATCCTCGCACTCGACGCGGGTGCCACGCGAAGCGGACCTCCAGTCCCGGCCCGCGGGCCGGAGACAGCAGCTCACTCCTGCTCCGCCCCCGGCAGGCCCACCCGCACGACGGCGTGGGCGCGATTACCGGCATAGTCGGAGGCGATCACCTCCACGCGCCCCGGACGCGGCAGGGTGACGCGCCAGACCTCCGTGTGGATCTCCTTGGTGGACCGTCCCCGGTCGGTCTCGGGCCGCCGCTGGATGCCTAGATGGCGGGTGGCATGCAGCTCGACCGGGGCAATCTCGGTCGTCTCGTCGGCGCCGTCATCCGCTTCCGAACCGGCCGGGCGGGGCAGGGGCGCCCGGCCTCTGGTCTCAGCGTTCGCTCCCTCCCCGCGGCCCACGTGCCGGAAGAAGACCGCCGCCGGAATGGGCTGGAGCCGCCGGGCTTCCGGACCGCGTTCCTCCCCGGGATCGGGTGGTTTGGGTGGTTCGGATGGATCGGATGGATCGGATGCTTCGGATGGTTCGGATGGTGAAGCCGCCGGGCCGAGAGGCGGAGCATCCGGCGCTGCCTTCGGGGTCGGACCGCTCCCCTCGCGGATCGCCCGACCAGCCATCTTCACGCGGACCGATCGGACGGCAATGCGCTCCGAAACGCGGATGACGAGCTCGCCGCCCCGCGGACCGACCGCCTCGCCGTCCACACCCTCGATCACGGGATCGCTCAGGAAGTCCTGAAGCGCGACGTGGTAGGGCGAGCGCGCTCGCAGGACGCGTGAGAGGCTGCGGTAGCTCTGGCGGTGTCGCGCTTCCCGGGCGAAGTGGACCGCCTGCTGGAAGCGGGTGAGGGCGCGCTGGCGCTGCGGGCTGCGCACCTCCTCACGGCGCTGTGTGGGCCGGCGGGAGACCACCGTGCGTCCGCCCACCTCGCGGAAGATCAGGTCGCCGACCCGCCCCCGCAAGCCCTCGAGCATCGAGCCCTTCTTGACGATCGCCATCGGCCCGCCCCTCCATGGGACCGCGCGGGCGGGCGGATCTCACCTGAGATCATCGGCGTCCGCGCCCCCCTGGTATTCGCAGGCCCGCAAGATCTCAACATATTGTCGGCGTGTCAATTGATAGATGAACGATAGGAAGATGTTTTCATAACGCCTTGAACTTGATTGTGCGTCGGTGGCGCGAGCGTTCTTGTCGACGTCGAGCGGGCATCGATTCTGAAGGCGTGCCGGGAGCTGGACGGTTCAGTGCGCAGGTGAAGGCTCTGGGACATCTGGGATACTGGACGCGGCGAGGATGGCGGAGAACGGGTTCTGGACCTACCTGCTCAAGGAGTCATCCGTTCCCGGACCGGCCTCGATGTCGATGGTGGTCACCAGGATCATCCGGGGCGAGGTCGCGTCGATCAGCCTGCGCTGGCGCCGGCACCGCTCGGTCGCCTCAGAATCTCCCAGGTCGAGGCTGTAACGGGCGGACCACTCTTCGGCGATGCTGTGGAAGCTGGTTCGATACGTCATGACCAATCACCTCACGTTCCTTGGGTTGGGGGGAGGCGCGGTCCCGGCGACGGTTCGCGGACACCGGGACCGCGCGGTTGCAGCAGAGAGGAGTTGCAGCAGAGAGAAGCCCTCTAGGTCATCAGCTAACGGAGCGCCCAATGGCCGCGGACCCAGACACGACGGCCGAAGCGGTTGATCTTCCAGTGGCCCTTCACCCAGACCTTGTGCGGCTTGGGCGCCACGACCTTGACCAGCTTGGGGGCCGGGGCGACCACCTTGAACACGGGTCTGGGCGCCGGCTTCACGACCACCACGCGCTTGGGCACCACGTGGCGGATGACGACCACCGGCCGGGCCTGAGCCGCGGCCGGAAGCATCAGCGCGCCCGCGGCGACCAGCGCCAGCAGCCAGGGGGCCTTTGAGTGCTTGGGGGAAGATCCGGTGCGCTTCGTCGTCTGCATGTCCTGTCTCCTTTGTTCCGGCCCTTGTCGGCTTCGTCACTGTGCCGACCCATGAGGCAAAGGGCGTGCCTTTCGGGCCGGCGCAGGGGGGCGGTTCGAAGCGAAGGGCCCTAAAGCATTGCCCAGTAGGAAACTAAAAACCCGGGGCCTGGACCGCGCGGAGACGTGGCGGAGGCTCCTGGGCAGGGCCGGGCGAGCCCGGGTGTACCTGGCGGGACACGCTCCGTCCAGGCAGGGGCAGGGGTGTGTCCTGGGGGGCAGCCGTCCGGAGCTCTTGCCCGGAAACCAAGGCGGGGCGCGCCTGCCCCGACCACCGCGTGGTCAAGACATGTGCGCCCCGCTTCACCGGTCCGATGGGCAGTCCGGACCAGGGGTTTCCCCGCCTAGCGGTTGACGGGATCGAGCTCGATCACATCCATGGCGAGCTCACAGCACGGGCAGGTGAGCGTGAGCTTGTACTGGATCGGCAGGATCGATACCGCCGAACCGAAATCGCAGTCGATGTAGGGGGGGGGCGGGTTGGTGAGCAGCGTCACCCACTCGTACTGGTCGTCGCCCACGTAGCGGCGCTCGACGAGCAGCGTGATGGGATCGCTCCCCCCCTGGCAGCCCTGGGTATCGAAGTCGAAGTGGACGCGGATGCAGCGCTGGCCGTGGTTGCTGTACGGCTCCGCATAGCAGTTCTTGTCGATGAAGTCGCACGCGAAGGGCCAGACGGGGCAGTCATCCGCCGAAGCGCAGAACAGGCCGGACATGGCTTGCGACACGAGAAGTCCGCAGATCATGAGACAGGCAAAGCGCAGAACTCGCAGGACCGATTCCTCCTCCTGGATCTCTGGATTGGTTTCCTGGGACGCCCTTCGGCCGTTCTCGAGGACGGCGCTCGCGCCCCTGTTGCACTGAGCACGGGGTGGGGACGGCAGCGCGCGGGGTTTTTGCAGATGCGTACGGACCGATCCGGCGCGGCGTCTCGGCCTCCATCGACCGCTGGCGGCGCCTGCGATCCGAGGTATTCTCTCTCGGGCCGGACGGACGCCCGCGCGGGGCGGGACTCCTGGGAACCCGGATCCAGCGAGGCGACCGTCTGGAAGACGTGCGGGATACGCCGGCGACCGGCACAGGACGTCGGCACGGCGAGGGAACCGATGCGCGCATCATCAGACCCGAGCACAGCCCCGGGCCGCCGCTTCTCCAAGGAGGTCCGAAGCTGGTGCCTCTACGACTGGGCCAGCTCCGCCTTCGCGACCACGGTCATGGCCGCCATGTTCCCGCCCTTCTTCCGCGCGCGGGTCACCGAGCTCGGCCTGTCGCCGGCCACCGCGACCGCCTATTGGGGATACACGACCGCCGCCGCTCTGGCGCTCATCGCGCTTGCGGCCCCGCTCCTGGGAGCGATGGCCGACCAGACCGGTGGGAAGAAGCGCTATCTCGGCGCCTTCGCGCTGGCGGGGATGGCGGCCACCGCGGCCCTGCCCGCCATCGGGTTTGGGGACTGGAAGCTGGCATCGATCCTCTACATCGTGGCCAACATCGGCTTTGCGGGCGGCAACATCTTCTACGAGTCCCTCCTGCCGCACGTGGCCCGCCACGGCGACATCGATAGCATCTCGACCCGCGGCTACGCCATCGGTTACATCGGCGGCGGCATTCTGCTCACGGTCAACGTGCTGTGGGTGATGCGGCCTTCGCTCTTCGGCCTGCCGGGCGCGGAGGTGGCGGTGAAGGCCTCGTTCCTCAGCGTCGCACTCTGGTGGGCCCTCTTCTCGATTCCCTTCTTCCGGGGCGTCTCCGAGCCGCCCGTCGTGCGCGCGGCCGTGGAGAGCCCGTTGCGCGGGGCGCTGCTGCGATTGCGCGCGACGTTCCACCATGTCCGGCGCTTCCGCCAGCTCCTGCTCTTCCTGATCGCCTTCTGGCTCTACAACGACGGCATCGGCACGATCGTCAAGATGGCCACGGCCTTCGGCGACGAGATCGGCATCGGTCTTACCGACATGGTGACGGCGCTCATCATCACCCAGTTCATCGGCATCCCCTGCACCTTCGTCTTCGGCCGCCTGGCCGGTCGCATGGGCGTCAAGCGCGCCATTCTGATCGCGCTGGCGGTCTATGCCTGCATCGCGATCGGCGGCTACTTCATGCGCACCGCGCTGCACTTCTACCTGCTGGCCACCGCCGTCGGCACCGTGCAGGGCGGCGCGCAGGCCCTCAGCCGATCGCTCTTCGGGTCGATGGTCCCTCGGCACAAGAGCGCCGAGTTCTTCGGCTTCTACAACACCAGCTCCCGCTTCGCCGGCATCGTCGGGCCGCTGCTCTTCGGGGCGGTGAGCCAGGCCACCGGGCAGAGCCGCCTGAGCATCGCGGCCCTGGTGGTGTTCTTTGTCGCCGGCGCCGCGCTGCTCTCCCGCGTCGACGTGGCAGCCGGCATCCGCGCCGCGCGCGAGGAGGAATCGTTGCCCCCGGCAGAGGATGTCTGACGGCTGCGATGCCCGCCTCGACACCCAGCCGCTTGCAACGGCCGCGATGCCCATCTCGCCACCCAGCCGCTTGCATCGGCCATGCCGTTTCTGTCATGATCGTTGGTCTTTTTCGCCGGATGCCCCCATGGGCGCACCCGGCCCGACATACGGTCGAATTCGCTCTGAGGAGATGGCCATGTTCCGGACGACGTTTCTCTCGCCGCGCGGAGGCGGCGGGCGACCGAGCAAGGATGCCGGGGATTCGCACAACAGCAGGAAAGGCACGAGTGATCACGGGACGGCGCGCAACGGGGAACCTCGACCTGCGCGGGGACGGCAGCGACTGTCGCCGTTCAGCCCGGTCGATCTTGCCGCGAAGCATCGTGAATGGGCCGACAAGACCCGCCACGCTTTGCCGGGGATCGCGGCCTCCTATGCCGCCATGGCGGTCGGCTGCCTGGTGATGGCGGCCGGCTACAGCATCTTCCTGATCCCGCAGCGCATCGCTCCCGGAGGCGTCTACGGCCTGGCGACGGTCGTCCACTACGCGAGCGGCGCCATGCTCGGCTGGGCCGCGCCGGTGGGCGCGGTGGGACTGCTGATGAACCTGCCGCTCTTCCTCTGGGGCCTGAGGGCTCTCGGCGTGCGGTTCGCCGCCCGCACCGTCTTCGGCATGGTCTTCGCATCGCTCTTCATGGACACCTTGAGCTATGCCATCGCGCAGGCGGGCGGACTGCAAGCGCAGATCGCCGGGCTCGATCCGATGCTGGCCAGCGGCTTCGGCGGCCTGGCGATCGGCGCCGGGCTGGGCCTGATCTTCCGCCACATGGGGTCGACGGGCGGCACCGACATCGTGGGGCAGATCCTGGGGCAGAAGACCAACATCAGCGTGGGCGTCTGGATGATGGTCATCGACGCCGCGGTCGTGGCCCTGGCCGCTTTCTACTTCCAGGACATCAACCTCTCCCTTTACGCGGTGGTCACGATCTTCGTCACCGGACGGGTGATCGACTCGGTGCTGGAGGGGCAGAGCTCTTCGCGCGCGGTCACGATCATCAGCGAGAAGCTGGAGCCGATACGCGAGGCGATCCTGTTCGGGATCAACCGCACCGGGACGGTCTTCGAGGGCACCGGCCTGTATCGCGGCCGCGAAAAGCACGTGATCCTGTGCGTGGTCAACCGCAAGCACCTGATCCAACTCGAACGGCTGGTCGCGCAGGCCGACCCCGCAGCCTTCCTGGTGGTGGCGAAGGCGCACGAGGTGCTCGGCGAGGGATTCAAGCCGCTGCGCGACCGGCTGCGGCACGAGGGCGGCATCTAGGGCGCCCCGCCGCTGCGCACGGGGCCCGCGCCTTCCTCCCCAGCCGGTCGCGTCCCTCGGAACCCCGGTGCTCGACCCGGGTGGTGAAGGCGTCGGTGGGTCGAGCCGGCCGTTCCCGTTCGCGGCACACACCGTGCTCTCGACCCGAAGCACGTGCATCCCACGGGAGGTGGACCATGCGATACAAGCTTCTGGGCCGCAGCGGCCTGCGCGTCTCTGAGCTCGCGCTGGGCACGATGACCTTCGGCGAGGAATGGGGCTGGGGGGCGTCCCGCGAGGAGAGCCTGCGGATGTTCGCGGCCTACGCCGAGGCGGGCGGCAACTTCATCGACACCGCCAACCGCTACACCGAGGGGACCAGCGAGCGCTTCGTGGGCGAGTTCGTCCGCTCCGACCGCGAGCACTTCGTCGTGGCGACGAAATACACCCTCTTCATGCGCCGCGACGATCCCAACTTCAGCGGCAACCATCGCAAGAACATGGTCCAGTCCCTGGAGGCCAGCCTGAAGCGGCTGGGAACCGACTACATTGATCTCTTCTGGGTGCACGCCTGGGACTTCATGACCCCGATCGAGGAGGTGATGCGCGGGCTGGACGACCTGGTGCGCGCCGGCAAGGTGCTCTACGTGGGCATCTCGGACACGCCCGCGTGGATCGTCTCGCGCGCCAACACGATCGCCGAGATGCGCGGCTGGTCGCCGTTCGTCGGCCTGCAGATCCGCTACAGCCTGATCGACCGCACGGCCGAAGCCGACCTGCTGCCGATGGCGCGGGCCCTTGATCTGGGCGTCACCCCCTGGAGTGTGCTGGGAGCGGGCGTCCTGACGGGCAAGTACAATCAAGAGCGCAAACCCGATCAGGGGCGCGCGAAGGAAGGTGCGGCCACGGTGGAGCGCAATCTGACCATCGCCGGTGAGGTGATCGCGGTCGCCGAGGAGATCGGCTGCACCCCATCGCAGGTCGCCATCAGTTGGGTGCGCCGTCAGCCGGGCGTGATCATCCCCCTGCTGGGCGCCCGAAACCTCGAGCAGCTTCGGGACAACCTGGGTGCGCTCGAGGTCCCCCTGACCGACGAGCAGACCGCGCGACTGAGCGAGGCCAGCCGCATCGACCCGGGCTTCCCCCACAACTTCCTGGCCAGCGAGTCGATTCAGGACATCGTCCACGGCGGAACGCTGGGGAGCGTGGACAACCACCGCCGCTAGGCTCGCTGCAGGTGGGCCCGGAGAGTTCTCAGTCGATGGCTGGCTCGAACGCGTAGCGCCCTCGCCGCACCCGCACGTTGGGGGGCCGACCGGTCGTTTCGAAGACGTCGTAGCCGGTGCGCAGGTTCTCCCAGAAGGAGTGCCAGCGGTCGCCGCTGTGGCGAGCCATCGCATCGGCCGTCATGCGAAACGGAAAGATGTGCACGCGGAAGAACCGCTGGCCGTTGCGAAATGCGGCGTCGGCCAGCGCGAAGATCTCTTCGATGACCGGGTCGGTCATCGCGAAGCAACCGATCGACACCGTGTCGCCGTGGACCATGAGGGCGCTCCCCGTGCGCCCGTGGTGGCGATCGTACGCGTTCGGATAGCCGACATTGAACGAGAGGTGAAACCGGCTCCAGGGATTCATCCGATCGGGGGTCACGTAGTAGAACCCCTCGGGACTCTTCCCGTCCCCCTGACGGACCTTGGGTCCCGGCGTTGCGTTGAGGGCCCGAATCGGGTACGTCCGGAAATGCCGGAACCTCTCCCCATCATCCAGCCACACCTCCAGCTCGCGCGGTTCCTTGAAGATGCGCACGAAGAGCGGCGCTCCGTAGCGCAATCCCCGCTCGCGCAGCGTCCCCTCCAGCCGTGGCCGCACGCGTGCGATCGCGGCGCGCGAGCGCCCGTTCGAAGGAACCGCGCGGGAAGCGCCCGCATCGTTCGGCTGGCGGCGGTCGACCGGCTCGCCCAGAATCCAGCACTTCAGGAGCCCGTGATCCCCGGTCAACTTTCCCAACACCCGGTAATCCGACGAGAGCAGGATGGAAGCCCGGCGGGCCTCCTCGCGCACAACGCATAACGGATCGACGTAGGAAGAGTGAACGAACTCGACGCGTTGTCCGTCGCAAAGGACGAAGCCGGTGTGGATGTCGAGCCCGACCAGGTAGATCCCCCGACCACGCTGCCGAACCTGCTGGAGGAACCGGTCGATGGGTACTTCGCTGAATCGAGTGATGAGGGATGCGTCGATCAGCCGTCGGATCATCGTCTCCGAAGGAAGCTGTGCCAACTCCACGCGAGGAAGAAGGAGGCCCGCGTGTTGAAGCAGCGTGGTCACGAAGTAGCCGCAGGCGATCGGATCGTCGCCCGGGCGTGTGGCGGTGCCGTGAAAGGTCCAGGGCGTGCCCAGCCAGGCTGGAAAGAGTCGTTGGTCGAACGCCCCGAAGAGCGCCTCGGACGCCTGCGCGAGGACGACGCTTCTGGCGGCGTCGTCAGTGGCCTGGTGATAACGGTGCCCGAGCGCATCACGCATGGCGCGGAGCGAATCGCGCAGCGCGACGTACTCCCGCTCCCGCGGTGCGAGGTCCTCGGCACGTTGCTCAGGCTCTTGCCCGGACGCCGGCGGGCAGATCGCGAGGAGGATCGCGAGGAACCAGATTCCTCCGATCGCCAAACAGTTGCGCCGATTGAATGTTACGTGATCGAAGCCCATCGCTTCGCTCTCCGCTGCTCGTCCCCGCGCGGCCGGCCTTCTTGGTGAGCGTCGCCTCAGCGCAGCTCCGACGCAAGCTGATTGCATATCGAGCACCGGCCTCAAAGGGCCGTGATCCCAAGTAGGGTTCACGCATTGTTCCGAACTCGATTACACTGAGCCAGGAGAGGAGGTGTGTCATGCGTATCGTCGTCCTCTTGGCCGTCTGCACCCCCCTCCTCCTGACGGCCGCGCAGGCCTTCGAGCTGGTGGTCAACGGCGCCTTCGAGGAGCCGCCGTCCACGGGCTGGGATCTGGTCTTCGCAGATTCCGCCTACGCCATCACGCGAGCCACGACCTACGACCCTGACCCCGACTACGAGATCCGGCTGACCAAGCTGGATGGGACCGGCCGCGTACGTCTCGACCAGGTCATACCCTTGCCCTCCCTGGATGTCGGCTTCTCGGCCAGTGGCCGCATGCTGGCCGAAGGAGGCACCGCTTCCTGGGCCGTCGCCGGCCTGCGCGTGGAGTACCTCGACGATGGCGGCGGAGCCCTGGGGGAGACCGCAATCTGCGCGATGAGTCGCGCGTGCCCCTGGGAGAGCTCGCCCGACTTCCACCTGATCGAAGCCATCAACGACGCGTGGCACAGCTACAGCTTCCCGTTGGCGGACGAGATCGCCGCTCACCTTCCAGCCGTGGATCCCACGCAGGTGCACGCCGTCCGGATCTCGCTCTACGCCTTCGTGGACGACTGCTGAGGCGATCCCATGTTGGCGGAGGTCTCCGCCGATGACGTTGCGATCGAGTTCACCTCCCCGACGCCGTTCTTCCAGGAGGTAGATCAGGCGATCGCGGATCCGGCAGCCAACGACAACAGGCGCATCGAGCCCGGTGAGACGGCGGAGTGGGTGGTCACCCTTCGGAATCTGGGTCCTCTCGCGCAGGATGTGCAGGCGACGCTCACGAGCGAGACGCCGTTCGTGACGGTCATCGAAGGCTCGGCCGGTTACGGCGACATGGGAACCGGCGACATTCGAGACAACAGCTCCGATCCGTTCGTGCTCGAGGCCCATCCGCTCACGACAAGAGGGTACCTTGCCCCGCTTCGCCTAAGGGCGGCCTACGCCGGCGGTGTGCACGAGATCCCCATCGCCCTCGTCATCGATCGCCGCCCCTTCCTGGTCTGGGACCCAACGCTCCATGAGTCGAGCGGCCCCGTCTTGTATGGCCATCTGCGCGGTCTCGACTACTCGGGAACGTACACACGCACTCTGGCAACGGTGGACCTCAACGACTATCGGACGCTCTGGGCCTCGATGGGTATCCGCGGCGATACGCACACCCTCGCCGACGAGGGGACCGAGGCCCTGGCGATGGAGACGTTCCTTGGCTCGGGAGGACACGTCTACCTCGAGGGCGGCGACCTCTGGCACGAAGGCTCCATCGCCGCGGCGCACGATTTTCGGTTCTGGTTCGGCATCGGGCCGGTCCATGACGGATACGGCGACATGTATCAGTGCGTAGGGATCGAGGATACGTTCACCGAGGGCGTGCTGATGAGCCACCACGGTGAGAACAACTCCATCGACCGCTTGAGCCCGACCGGCACCGGTTTCGCGATCCTGCGCAACAACGCCCCGTACTACTGGTGCGGCATCGCCAACGATGCGCAAGGCTACCGCACCGTGGGGCTGTCCATCGAATTCCGCTCCATGCGCGACGGCGATCCTCCTTCGACCAAAGCGGCACTGGCCGAGGCGATCATGGACTTTTTGGTCCAGGATCCGGGCCAGAGTATTGGAGCGCCCGATCCGCAGACGCGCCGCGCGGATCTTGGGCGCCTGGCCGCATGGCCCACGCCGTGCCGGCAGAGCGCGTACATCCGTACATATCAACCCCAAACCGGGGTCTCCCGTCTGACGCTCTTCGATGCCGCCGGACGTCGCATCCGAGACCTGTGGACAGAGCGCCGGGAGGCGGGATGCCACGTCGATCTGCTGAAGCTCACCGACGTACCGCCTGGGCTCTACCTGCTGCGACAGAGCGCCGCGGGTTCCCCCGCGCTCTCCTCGGGGAAGCTTCTGATTACGCGCTAGTCTCGGCATCCCTGCGCGCATCGTCCCCAATCTCTCTGGCGATTGGTTTAC
>CAZPGB010000069.1:0-29407 GCA_964585945.1 uncultured bacterium
CGATAGATGCGCCAGTCGCGCGTGGCGCTATCGTCGTCATCGTCGTAGTCCTCGTCGTCTTCCTCTTCTTCGAATTCCGAATCGTCGTAGTCGTCATACTCGTCGTCATCCCGGAGGTAGATCCTCTCTTCCGGATGCGGCCCCATGTCCTAATCCTCCTGGCTGGCTCCTGCGCGCCTCTCCAATCCAATACCCCCGCGAACCTCCCCATCTTTGGGGGTGGCCCCCGGTCATGGCAAGCGCGATTTAAGGGAAGTGCGCAGGGGGCTGTCAAACAAAGAAACGCCGCGCGCTTGCAGGCCACCGCCGGGTGTCCGTAGAATGGAATCTCGTGCGTTGGCGTGGGTATAGCGCCCGAAGGGACCTGCCTGCAAGACCCTTGCCGTAGGAGGGATCGGCGTGAGCACGCACAGCGAATCCGCGCTCCTTTTCGCCACGGACCGCGCAACGGGACGCGCGAGAGGGGCGCCCCTGCGCGTCGCCCTGCGGACCGGACTGCTCGCCGTCGGTCTGTGGGCGGCCGCGCCGGCCGCTCAGGCCTTTTACGAGGACGCGGCGGTGCGCGCCATCCTCTTCAGCCGCGAGACGGCCGACACGCTGGGCAGCGCGGTGGTCGTGCTCGCCCACCAGACCGATCTCAGCATGAACGGCAACGGCCGGCGCTCGACCGAGGAGCACTGGATCTGGTACGTCGCCGATCCCGGCGATCCCGCCTGCGCCGCGGTGAAGCAGCCGCGCATCGTGATCGATCGGACCATGGAGAGCTTCGGGTTGCGCCGCTGCCGGATCTACCGGGGCGACGACACGCTCGCCGTGGAAGAGGGGCATTGGGAGCTCACCGAGCCGCAGGGCTGGCCCGAGGGCGGCGCCGATCCCTATCGCGAGATGACGGCGACCCTGCCGCCGCTGGAGGCCGGGGACGTGGTGGAGTTGGCGTACACGGTCGAGAACCGCTGGACGCCGGGGCGCTACCCCTCGGACTGGGTGGTGGCGCCGATCACCGTCCCGTACGGCCCTACGGTCGAGCGCCACATCCTGCTGACGCACAACGCGTCGATCAGCGCCTACCTGGCCACCCTGGGCACCGATGCCCGCATCATCGAGCACCTCGGACACCAGCCGCCCAAATACGAGCTGCTGACCGGCAACCTGCCGCCGGGACCACCACAGCCGACGGGCCTGGATGCGCCTCGCCTGCTCTTCACGTCGGCGGGCGCCTGGTCGAGCGTGCGACAGGTGTTCGAGCGTCACAGCAGCGTCTTCCTGCGCCAGGGCGAAGAGCTCATGGCGGCGGTGGGAGATTCGCTGGCCAGCGCGCACCGGCAGTCCCGACCGCGCCTGCAGGCGGTGATGGACCATCTGCGCAGTCGGATCCGCCGTTATGAGGGGGCCCTCACGGCATCGACCTACTATGCACGCAATCCGCAGGTGTGCGTGGTGCTGCGCTCGGCCAATCGCATGGAGTGGGCGCTGCTGGTCGCGGCGCTGGCGGGGGCGGCGCGGCTGAAGGTCGAAACCTACCTGGCGCGGGAGGGAGTGGCGGACTTCGATCCGGGCGTCCCCAATCCCCACCAGTTCGATCGCGTTCTGCTGCGTGCGCTGGTGACTGAGGAGGACCGCTTCATCCTGTTCGATCCCTGGAACGATCGCCTGACGGAAGAGGTCGGGCTGGAGTCGCCGCTCCTGCTGCCGATCACACCCGCGGAGCACGACTTCTATACCCCCTCGGATGACCAGGGCGGCTACCTGACGCCGGTTGTGTTCTAGGGCCCGGGCAGCGCGTCGAGGGCCTCGGCGTAGGCGTGGTACGTCGCACGATCGAAGAGCACCATCGTGACGACCCGGGGAAGGGGCTCGGCCTGCAGATGCCGGGCGACCGCCGCCAGCGCCGTGCGCGCGGCCGCCCCCACCGGATAACCGTAGACTCCGGTCGAGATCGAGGGAAACGCGATCCGCTCGCCCCCCAGCGACGCGATCAGCTCCAGCGAAGCACGGTAGGCCGAGGAGAGCAGCGCCTCCTCGCCCGCCCCGCCACCCTGCCAGATCGGCCCCACCGCGTGGATGACCCAGCGCGCCGGCAGCCGCCCGGCGCCGGTGGCCACCGCCCCGCCCGTCACGCACCCGCCGATGCGACGGCACTCCTCCAGGATTTCGGGACCGCCCGCCGCGTGGATGGCGCCGTCCACGCCGCCGCCGCCCCGCAGGCCCGCGTTGGCCGCGGTGACGAGCGCGTCGGCCTGTACCTGCGTGATATCCCCCTGGATGAGCTCGATGCGGCCGCCACCGACCGTGCGCTTCTTCATGGGGCCTCCCTTCATCCCCACGAACCTAGGTTCCTGCCGCGCGCAGGTCAACGCCGTCGCGCGGCGCCCGGAGTTGCGATCCCTTCCCTGCTGCACTAGCATGCGAACAGATCACAACCTTGGGCCGACCGGGCGGGCAGGATCCGCCCGCCCTCGCGCGCACACGCAAGCGGCACAACGCCATGCGAGGGTCACGCCCACAACGCCAAGGGGTATACATGGCCACGATCTCGCGCCGACGAATACTGCAGATGCTTGGAGCCGCAACGGCCGGACTGCCCCTGGCGCTGCCCGGCCGCGCCTGGGCCCTCCCGCAACCGCCGCGCTGCGCGCTGGCCCGCAACGGCGAGCCGACCGAGCTGACGCGGGCGGCTATCGAAGCGCTGGGCGGCATGGGGCGCTTCGTTCGCGAGGGTCAGACCGTCGTCGTCAAGCCCAACATCGGGTGGGACAAGTCCCCGCAGCAGGGCGCCAACACCCACCCGGCGGTCGTCGCCGCGCTGGTGACGATGGCACGGGCGGCCGGGGCCAAGGAGGTGCAGGTGATGGATCACACCTGCAACGATCCCCGCCGCTGCTACCGGCACAGCGGGATCCAGGACGCGGCCGAGGAGGCGGGCGCCAGGGTGATCCACCTGCGGCCCGGACGCGGCGTCGACGTGGAGGTGGGCGGGGATCTGATCCGGTCATGGCCCGTCTTTCGCGAGATCCTGGAGGCGGACGTCGTGATCAACGCTCCGGTCGCCAAGCACCACGGCCTCTCGCGGGCCACCCTGGGCATGAAGAATTGGTTCGGGGCCATCGACGGGCACCGCAACCGGCTCCACCAGGACGTGCCGCGCGCGAGCGTCGAGCTGGCGGCCTTCTTCAAGCCTCAGCTCACCGTGCTGGACGGCACGCGCGTCCTGCTGCGCAACGGCCCCCAGGGCGGCAATCTCGACGACGTCTCGCATCCGCGCGTGGTGATGGCGGGGGTCGACCCGGTGGCGATCGACGCCTTCGGCGGGACCCTCTTGGGCCTCACCCCCGACGATCTGCCGCACATCGCGCAGGCCGAACGGCTCGGGCTGGGGCGGCGCGACTGGCAGGGCGAGGACGTCCAGGTGGTGGACCTGGGCTCCTGACGGCGCGCGCGCCTACTCCTCGACCTCGAACGACTCCCAGAAGGGGTTGAGTATCGGCGTTTCGGGATCCTGGTCCAGGTGGTTTCCGGCCTGGTCGAGGGCGTCGGTCGATACCCACAGGGAGTACTCGCCGGGAATCAGCAGCGCGTCGGGCGTGATCGTCACCGTATCCGCACTGGAAGCGATCGTCATCGTGAAGGGCAGGGCCTGAAGACCGTCGTCCAACAGCCTCACGACATCCGGTTCACGCAGCGACAGCGTGTCCATCGGCTCGGAGAAGAAGATCGTCGGCTCGACGTCGACCGGCCACGGGCTCTCCGGTTCGACTCCGATCACCGTGGGCGGAATGTTCTCGGGCATCGTGATGAAGAACCCGGCGTAGGGTTGCCGGCCGGGCGTGCCTGGGTCCTGATCCAGCCCGTTGCCCGCGCGGTCGGTCAGCGTGGTGTCGGCGAGCACCTCGTACGTCGTGCTGAACTCCAGCGTGTCGGCTGGAATCCAGACGATCGTCGTGTCCCCGCCGGCTAGCAGCAGCGTGCCCGCGAGAGGGTCCTCTCCCGCCGGGCTCACGCTGAAGGCCGACGGATCGACCGTGGCCGGATCGAGCGGCTCGCTGAGGACGAGCTTCAGCGAGTCGAGCGTCACGCTCACGCTGTCCGCCCCGCTGGCCGGGTCCATCGCGAGGGCGCGCGGGGAAACGGTGTCGGCCACGGTGGCGAAGGTGATCTCGAAGGGCTGCCGGCCGGGCGCGCCCGGGTCCTGGTCCAGCCCGTTGCCGACCAGATCGACGGCGGTGGTGTCGACGAACACGATGTAGGTGCTGCTGCGCTGCAGGGAATCGGCCGGCGTGAAGGTCCACGCCGTGCCGCCTGGATCCAGCTCGCCCAGACCGTCCACCGCCTGTCCTGCCAGGCGCAGCGCGAACGCGTCGGTCACGCTGGCCGGCGCCATCGGCTCCGAGAAGGTGAGCGACACGACCGCGTCGATCTCGACGTCGACGGCGCCGTCGGCCGGATCGGCGTCGACGACCTGCGGCGGGATCGTCTCGAGCTGTGTGCGCAGGCTGGCGGTGAAGGCCTGCCGGCCGGGCGCGGCGGGGTCCTGATCCAACCCGTTGCCTGCCAGGTCCTGCAGCAGCGTATCGGCCGTCACCGTGTACGTCGTGTCGAACGCGAGCGCCACCGCGGGCACCCACGCGATCACGCGCTGGTCCTGCTCGAGCAGCAGCGTGCCGTCGGCGGCGGCACCGCCTTCGACCTCCACGCGGAAGGCCTCGGCCGTGACCGAGCCTGCCAGCAACGGCTCGCTGAAGGTCACCCGGATCGTGTCCTGTACGCCCACACCCGTGCTACCGTCGGGCGGCTCGATGGCGATCGCCGCCGGAGACTCCCGGTCGGGCGCCGTCGTGAACGCCAGCAGAAACGGCTGGCGATACGGCTGCTGCGGGTCCTGATCCAGCAGATTGCCGGCCGGATCGGTCGCCGTCGTGTCGACGCGCACCGTGCAGGCGGCGGCGTAGGCGAGCGGCGCATCGGGAATGAAGGTCCAGACGCTGTCACCCGCCCCCAGGCTGCCGCTGCCGCCGGCCGCTATGCCGTCGACCGTCAGCGCGAAGGCGCCCGGAATCGTGGACCCGTCCATCGGCTCGGAGAAGGCCAGCGTCACCTCGGTGTCGATGGGCACCTCCCCGGCGCCCGCCGACGGCGTGGAGGCGATCACGCGCGGCGGGATCGTCTCCTGCTTGGTGGTGAAGCTGCCGACGAACGGCTCGCGCTCGGGGGTGGCGCCGTCCTGGTCCAGACGATTGCCGGGCAGATCGGTGAGCAGCGTGTCAGCGGTGACGGTGTAGGTGGTGGCGAAGGCCAAAGAGTCGTCCGGCGCCCAGGCGACCACGCGGCCGCCCTGGGTCAGCGACGCGGCGCCGTCCACCGCCTGGCCCCCGGGACCTTCCACACGGAAGCTCTCCGCGCTCAGAGAAGCGGTGAGCAGCGCTTCGCTGAACGTCACGCGCAGCGTGTCGCTCGGCTCCACGCCCACACCGCTGCTGCCGTTGGGGGGATCCATGCTGGTCACCCGCGGGGGCACGGTGTCGGTCACCGTCGTGAACGCGAAGGCGAAGGGCTGACGCCCCGCGGCCTCCGGATCCTGATCGAACCGGTTGCCGGCCAGATCGAGCGCCGTGGTGTCGACCTGCGCCGTGTAGGTCGTGTTCCAGTCGAGCGGCTCCTGGGGCGTGAAGGTCCACACCTCCCCTTCCTGGTCCAGAGCACCGGCGCCATCCACGTCGACCCCGCCGGCCGACAGACTGAAGGCGCCGGGCAGGCTCTCGGCCTGCATGGGCTCGGAGAAGAGCACCTGCACCGGCTCTTCCCGCGGCACCGCGGTATCGCCGTCGCGCGGGTCCGAGTCGATCGCCCGGGGCGCGATGCGCTCGGGCTCGGTGACGAACTCGCTGGTGAAATCCTGGAAGAGCGGCTCTTCGGGATCCTGATCCAAACGGAACCCGTGCCGACTCTCCACGAGGCTGGAGACGACCAGCTCATAGGTGGCGCCGTTGTGCAGAGCCGCATCGGGGCTGAAGGTGACCGACAGGGAGTCGGTCGCCACGGCTAGAGCCCCGGCCACGCCCTCGGTCTGGCTCGGACCGATCAGACGGGAAAGGTAGACGGTGTTGGGCTGCACGGTGGACGGATCGATCGCCTCGGAGAAGAAGGCCTGCGGCTGCACGGACACCGGCACGTCGATCGCTCCGTCGGCGGGCACGACCAGCGTAACGTGCGGGTTGATGCTCTCGGGCTCGGTCGTGAAACGCAGCTCGAAGGGTTGTTTGCCGGGCGTCTCGGGGTCCTGGTCGAGTCGGCTGCCGTCGGCGGCGGTCACCAGCGTGTCGACCACGACGCGGTAGGACGTCAGGTAGGCCAGGGGCGCAGCAGGGGTGATCGCCAGACTCAGGCTGTCGGTCGCGAGACTCCGCGCGCAGTCGACCGGCGCGCTGTCCTGCAGCAACCGGACGGTCTGCTCCGTGACCGAGGCCGGGTCGATCTCGTCGGAGAAGTCGAGCGTGACCACCTGCTCGATCGCGACGCGCACGGCGCCATCGGCGGGGTCGCTCTGCTCCACGCGCGGCGGCCCTTCGGTGAAGAACTCCGAGCTGAACGGGTCGTAGCCCGGCGTCTCGCGGTCCTGGTCCAGCCGCACGCCCTCGAGATTGGTGACCTGTGTCTCGATCACGACCACGTAGCGCGTCGACGCGCTCAGCGGCGTATTGGGCGTGAACGTGTAGGTGCGCTGATCGGTGCTCTTGGCCAACACACCTTGCCGCGACGCCTGCCCGTTTTCCTTCACCTTGAATGTCTGCAGCACGCGCACGCTGTTGCTGTCGACCGGCTCGCTGAAGGTGACCACCACCGACGCGCCGATCGGCACGGCCCGGGCGTCGTGAGGTGGGTCGACTTCGTCCACGCGGGGACCCGGGGGTTGTGCGGCGGTGACGAAGGAGGCGCTGTAGGGCTCCAGCGCGGGATAGGTCTGCGCATCGTGGTCGAGCGGCCGGCCGCGCTCGTCCTTCAGGTCCGTGGTGACGTGGAGCGTGTAGTTGGTGTCGAACCAGAGCGCCCCCGGCGCGGGCTCCCAGAGGATCGTGTCGGCTGTGGCCGACGTCGACAGGGCGCCCGGCATCTTCTCTCCGCCCGATCCGGCGACGTAGCAGGTGGTGTCGTTGAGGGTGGTCACGTCGATCGGCCGGTTCATGGTGACGCGCAGGGGGGCGGTGGGATCCACGTCGCTCGATCCCGGGGGCGGGTCGAGCGCGGCGACGTCGAGCGGATCGTAACCGGTGGTGATCCAGCGCACCGTGGCCGCCTGCAGGCCGGGCGTGTCGGGCGACGCATCGAACGGGCGTCCCAACGTGTCGGTCACGGTCGAGGAGATCGTCACCTCGTACTCGGTGGCGTAGTCCAGCTCGCCGTCCAGGGGAGCGAGACGGAAGTGGGTCGGCTCGGTGGTGAGCACCTCGAGCAGGAATCGGATCGGGCTGCTGGTGCTGGCCTCGCGCCAGCGGACCCCTTTGACCACACTCGTGTCGGCCATCGGCCGACTGAAGCCCAGCCAGACCGACGCGGTGTCGTGCTCGACGATCGCGCCGTGACCGGGGTAGATGGACACCAGGTGCGGCAGGTCCATCCAGCGACCGAGGTTGACCAGCGTGTCGGGGCCGAAGACCCCGGCGCGCGCGCCGAAGTGGGGCCGCACGTGAAAGGCGATGCTGTCCAGCTCACCGGTGAGCAGCGCCGCCACACCGGGTGTCTCGAAGGTGAGGCTCACCGTCTCGCCGTCGATCGGTCCCTGGCTGCCGGCGGTTCCCTCCTCGCCCGCGTGCCAGCCCAGCGTGTAGTGCGACGCCCCGGCGGTCGGCGTCCACTGCACCCGCAGCGTGTCGTAGCCGATGGCGCCGCTGACGCTCACCACGCGCGGCCGCGCCTCGCTGAGCGGCAAACTCACCTCGGTCAAGCGTCCGGGGCGCAGGGTCACGTCGGTCGCCTCGCCGAAGGCCAGCACGCCGCGCGTCACCGCGCCGGGCTCCAGATCGGGGCCCTCGCCCAGTCCGTAGGCCCGCACGAGGTAGTCTTCGCCCGCCGTGGCCACGAGCGTGGCCGTGAAGCGGCCGTCGATCACCGGCGCGGTCTGGGCGGTCACCACCTCGCCGCCCCGCAGCACGTCGATGGCGACCGAATCCACGACCTCGGCGGTCGGCGAGCCGACGTCCAGCGCAAGCTGCAGGCCACCCGAGCCGCTGCCGGTGGTCTCGCGCGCGCACTGCCAGAGGCCCAGCGAGAGGATCGTGACCAGCGCGACCGTTGCGGCCGCTCGCAGGTAGAAGCTACCGCGCATCGCTCCTCCAGCGGCATGCCAGACGCACCCGCGCCGCGTCGATGGACTCGGCCTCTCCACGACCGTCCTCGCACCAGGGACGCCACCGTCCCGAGACCCATCCCAGCGTCAGGTCGAAGACCCAGGGCGGCGCTTCCCACTCCAGTCCGGGCTCGAGCGCGCGGCTCCAGCCGTCGGCGTAGGGCAGCTCCTGGGGCAAGAAGCGGCGGTAGCTGAAGGCGAGCACCGGGCGCAGCCACCAGCGGTCCCCCAGCCGGGCACCCCGCATGAGCCCCACCGATCCCGAGACGATCCCCAGGCGCCCGGGGTCGGAACGCAGGTCGACCAGGTACTGCTCGCCCGACGGCCAGCGGATGCTGTTGCTCGTGGCGAGGCGGGTCTCCAGGCCAAAGCGCACCGGGCCCCAGACCGTGCCGCCTTCGGCCGTGAGCCCCCAGTGGGTGCGGCGGTTGCGGATCACCTCGCCGCCCAGCTTCTGTCGGCCGTCGAGTCCCAGGCTCAGCTCGAGCCCCCACCCCCGCGCCCCGTCGCCGCCGCGCAGACCCGTCAACATCAGCAGGCGGCTGCCCGGCTCGACCTCTTCCCGGGGCGCAGCGTCGTAGGCGCCGGGCAGATCGAGCGCCGCCCCGCCGTAGAGGGCCAGCGTGCGGGTCAGGGAGACGCCGGCCACCGCGGCCAGGTGCGCTTGCCATCCCCGCACCGGCGCGGGCTCGGAGAACCCGAGCACCGGCTCGCCGATCCGCCTGAGCAGACTCCGGTCCTCGGCCGCCAGATCGGGCCCCGCCGGCAGCCCGAGGCCGGCTTGCAGCCGCCAGGCGGCCCCGCGCGGCTCGTAGGCCAGCAGCAACGATCCGGTCGCGGTCTCTCCGAGGGTCAGCTCCGATCCCAGGCCCTTGCTGGCGGCCCCGCTGACCTCGACGCGCGCCGACAGAGCCGCGCTCAGCGCCAGATCGGCCCACACCCCCGCCACCCGCTGCACCGGCTCCTCGCGCCGGTCCGCACCATCCCCGTCCAGGGTCCACGAGCTGCTCTCGAACCAGGCCCCGCCGCCGCGCATGCGGGGGACGGTCGCCTGGCCCTGGGCCGCGACCGCAAGGCCCGCGGCGATCCACGCCATGAGCACGACGAGCGCGGTCCGCCCCTGCCTCGCCTGCGACGCCGTCGCCCCGAGCCGATGGACTGTGCCTCTCATCGGCCCTCCAGCGAGCCTTCGATCCGCAGCCAGCCGGTCTCGGGAACGAAGGTCAGCACGGTGCCCCAGCCCGCGGCGGGAACCGGCGTCGCCGGCCGCCGACTCAAGCCCGCGGCCAGGCTGCTTCCCGTCTGCGATAAGAGGCCGGGCGGCAGCACGACCGGCCCGCGAATGCCCTCGTCGAGCAGCTCGCGGGCCAGCAGCTCGCGCTCCGCCTCGGTCTGCCCCCACGCCATGGCGTACCAGGCCGCCTGCTCTCCAGCGCCCTGGCGGGCCGCCTGAGCGAAGAGCGCCGCTGAGTCCGCCTCCCGCCCCTCCTCCAGCAGCAGCAGGGCCTGGCCGAACGAGATGGCCCCGTCGCGCTGGGGCGCGTCGGGCAGCGCGATCTGCGCGCACGCCTCGGGTCCGCGGCAGAAGGGCGAGCCCTCCAGGATGAGGCGTTGCATCCGCACCCACGCCGGGGCGAAATGCTCGCGGGGCAGCACGCCCTCGATCGGCACGCCGATCAGCGCGCCGTCGCGCGGCGAGATCCAGGCCACCTGCCAGCGGATGGCCTGCTGCTCTTCCAGCTCGAGCGTCCCGGTGAGCATCACCTCGGCCCCCAGGAGCTGCGCCATGGCGCGCCCGGGGTCGGAGAACTCGAAGTCGGGCTCGGGGAGGGTGATCTGGCGGCTCTGACGCCGGTAGGCCCGCTCGAGCGCGGCCCGCGTTTCCGGATCGACGATGCCCGTGGCGGGCAGATCGTGCTCCACCTGGAAGTGGGCCAGGGCCGCGGCGGCCTCCCCGGTCCAACGCCCCGCAGGCTCGGAGAGCAGATAAGCCGGCGGGATCCGTTCGGTCTCGGCTCCGGGCGGCGGGCCCCCGGGACGCAGGCGGGCCAGGCGGGAGGTCACGCCCAGAACGGTGGTGATGGGGGGCAACGGACCCAGATCGGCCGTCGCCGCTTCTCCCGCAGGCACCTGGCCGTGGCCGCGGGCGGTCAGGGCGCGGCGCAACAGGCTCGCCACCGGCAAGTCGATCGGCTCGGCCTCCTCCACGCGGGCCAGGCTGCCGATCAGCCACGATGCCGCCGCAACCCCCATCGCCTCCAGCCGCTCGGCCTCCCGCGAGTCGGCCGAGGCCAGGAAGATCGGTTCCAACGGCAGGATCAGGCAGCGGCCCGGCTGGGGGAGCGCTCCCGGGTCCCGGCCCAAGGCGGTGCGCACGCGTCCTTCGTTGTAGCGGCGCCGCATGCGCACCCAGTTGCCCGCGGCCAGTCGGCGCCAGCGGTCGGACTCCTCGTGGCCCGGCGCGGTGAGGATGATGCCGTAATGGCGCAGGGCCGCAGCCCAGTCGCGCTCCTGCTCGGCCAGACGGGCCGACAGGTAGTGCACCAGGGGGCGCTCGGGGGCCAGCTCGGCCAGCGATGCCACAGCGCGTCGTGCCCGCTCGAGGTCGTTCATCTCGAGAGCCGCCGTGGCCTCCAGGCCCAGACGCTCCCAGCTCGTGCGGCCCTCGCGGGGCGATTCCCCGTCGCCGGTCTGGGCCTGAGTGAACGCTGGGAACGCCCATATGATCCACACCGCCAGCAGCGCGGCGCTGATCCGCCGTCGCGCGAGGGTCGCGTTCATCGTCCAGGCTCCCTTTCGGTGGTTTCGGCCGACGCCGAGACCGAGCCCTGTGGCGTCGCGCTCGACGTGGAGACCAGCCACTCGCGCAGCCCGCGCCGGATGTGCGGGGTCTCGAGCAATGCGCACGCGCTCTTGCCGCGGCTGAACAGCCGGAGCTGCGCCCTTCCATTGAATCGCGAGAAGGCGTCACTCGCAAGCGCCGAGCTCTCCACCATGGCCTGCGAAGCGGCGAAGAGCAGCTCCACCGGCCTCTCCCTGAGCCGCTCCCATGACTCGAGCCCGGCGCCGGCGCCGCCGGGCGCAATCCAGGCGATCGCCCCCACGCGCGGGTCCAGTTCGGCCAGCACGGGACCCAACGGGCCCCGTTCGCCCAGACACAGGACCACCAGCGTGCGAATCGAATCGCCCAGCCCCTCCGACAGCGTCCGGGCCAGCTCGGTGGCACCCCAACTGGCATCGGGCGCCCCGACCCACAGACCGGGGGCGTAGGTCTGTCGCCAGGCCACCAGGTCCGGCACCCAAACCAGCCACCCGGCGGCGCACAGCTCCCGGGCGAAGCCCTCCCAGCAGCCGCGGTCCGTGTGGCTCTCCTCAGGCGCCAGAACGGCGCCTTGGGAACGCGGTTGGGACGGTCGATAGGTCAGAACGTGAAGGGGATGGCCCTCGCTCGTGTCGAGGACGAGCAGCTCGGGCGGGCCGGGTGCCTGCGCCGCAGCCGTCGTCACGAAGAGCGCCAGTCCGAGCACCAGCGCGACCGCCCGCCGGCCGGGGGGTCGCTCCATGCGGTCACAGGGGGGAGACACCGGCGCATGGCCGCCTCCTCTCCCACACCCGCCACGGGATGGATCATGGAGCGAGATCAATCCAATCACTTGTATGCCGTCCTGTTCGACGAGCGGTCCGAGACCTGGATGGTCCACACCGGATCCGCGCGCAGCATCCCCCTGTCCCGGGAATCGCTGCAACACCTCGTGTCTCTATACAACGACATCCACCGCGGCGCTGCACTCACCCTGATCGATCGCCGGGCCCTGCAGGAACTGGGGGCCGAGCGCCGCGCGCTGCAGGACAAGGTGCGAAGCCTCTACACGTACATCGACGACGAGGCCGCGTGCAAGCAAAGCCTGACCTGGGTCCTGGCCGACCGGTGCGACGCGCTGGCGAGCCGGCTGCGCCGAGTCGTGCGGGCCATCGCGCCCCGGAAGCGCTGATTCGAACGGCCGGCGGCCGGCGGCGCGCCCGCCGACCGTCTCAAACCCGGCGTTGCGCGCGCAAGCGCTCCAGCGTCTCGTCGGGCGCACGCCGGCAGCCGATGTAGGCGGCGGGATCCTCGTCCCCGTGCCAATCCGAGCCGGCGGTCGCGATCCATCCCCGGCGGTCGGCCCAGGCCTGCAGGCGGAGCTGGGTGTCGGCCGCGTGTCCGGGATGGCCCACCTCGATGCCGCCCACGTCCCAATGAGCGAAGAAGGACTCCAGATCCTCGATCCCGTAGAGACCGGGATGCGCGATCACCGGCACGCCGCCCGCCCCCCAGATGATCGCCACGACCTCCTCCGGCGGCGGGGTACGCTTCGGCACGTGGGCGGGACGTCCCTCGCCGATGTACGCTCCAAAGGCCCCGCTCGGGGAGGCCACCCACCCTTTGCGCCACAGCGCCCGGGCCACGTGGCTGCGTCCCAGGGCGGATGAGCGCTCCGCTTCGGACGCCACGTCGCTGTAGGCGAGCGTCAATCCCAGGTCGTGCAGCCGCGCGACCATCGCACGCACGCGCTCCTCGCGGGCGGTGCGCAGCCGGTCGAGCAGGCGCCGGAGGTCTGCGTCGCCGGCGTCGATGTCGTAGGCCAGCACGTGCACGTCCACCTCGGGACACTGCGCGCTCAGCTCGCACCCGGGCACGAACGTCAGGCCCAGGCGGCGCGCCTCCGATCGGGCCTCCTGTAGTCCCGCCAGCGTGTCGTGATCGGTCAGCGCCACCGCTTTCAGATCGCATCCGAAGGCGCGCCGCATGACCTCGCGCGGGGGAAAGCGGCCGTCCGAGGCGGTCGAATGCAGGTGGAGATCGGCCCCGCGCACTAGACGCCCGCCCCGGCGGCGGCCGGGGAGACGGCCGCGCGCGCGCGCGGGAACAGCTCGCGCGATCGGACCGACTCGGCGCCCCGCCCATGCGCCACGCGCACCGCCTCGGCGCCCAGCATCCGCGCGAGCGCCTCGAGCAGCTCCGGCTGGATCGAGACCCGCGCGTCGCGCAGGGCGACCAGCAGCCCCTCAGGCGTCCCGGGATCGACGTGGAGGACGACCGGCGTCTGCCCGCCGTTGTGGTCGCGGAGCAGCCGGCGCACCGCCACGGCCCGTTCCTCCTCCAGGCTGCTGGGGACGGCCAGGTGCAGGCAGGTCTCGCGGCCGCCGGCGAGCTCATCGAGCGGGATGACGCTGTCGGCGAACACCACCGGCCGCCTGCCCTCGCGGGCGCTGACGGTGCCCGAGACCAGGAGCACCGCGTCCACCGCCAGCAGCTCGCGGAGGCGCGCCACGTGCTCACCCAGAATGAGGACGTCGCCGCGGCCGAAGAAGTCCTCCAGGGTCAGCGAGGCCAGCGGCTTGCCCCGGGCCGTCGTCCCGATCCGAACCTGGGCCACCGTGCCGGCCATCTTCACCGGACTGCGGTCGGGCAGCGCGGCGGCGGCCGGCACCTGGGTGACGTGCAGGTGCGTGCACAGCGCTCGGTACGGGTCGAGCGGATGATGGCTGAGATAGAAGCCCAGCGCCTCCTTCTCGCGGCGCAGCGTTTCGGCTGGATCCCAGTCCGCGACCGCGGGCAGGACGGGCTCGGAGAGCAGCTTCGCCTCACCGCCGAACAGCGACGACTGCCCGCTCTGCCGGTCGCGCCGCGCGGCGGCGGCCGACTCGAGCGCGCGCGCCAGGGCGGCGCACTTCTGGGCGCGCGACCCGGGCAGCGAATCGAGCGCCCCGGCCTGGATCATCGCCTCGAGCGCCTTGCGGTTGAGCGAATGACACTCGACGCTCTCGCAGAGCTGGAACAGGTTGCGAAACGGACCCTGCTCGGTCCTCGTGGCCACGATCGACTCGGCCGCCGCGTGGCCCAAGCCCTTGATGGCGCCCAGCCCGAACCGGATGCAGTCGCCCTCCACGCTGAAGCCGTCGAAGCTGGCGTTGACGTCGGGCGGCCGCACGCAAATCCCCATCCGGCGGCACTCCCCCAGCAGCACCATGATGCGATCGGAGTCGTTCAGCTCCGAGGAAAGCGTGGCCGCCATGAACTCGACCGGGTAGTGGGCCTTCAAATAAGCCGTCTGGTAGGCCAGCACCGCGTACCCGGCGCTGTGCGAGCGGTTGAACCCGTAGCCGGCGAAGTAGGCCATCTGGTCGAACACGCGCTCGGCGGTCTTCTGGTCGATCTTGCGCTCGAGAGCGCGCGCGACGAAGATGCGCCGCTGCTCGTCCATCACCTCCTGTTTCTTCTTGCCCATCGCCCGGCGCAGCAGATCGGCGTCACCCAGGCTGTAGCCGGCCATCGTGGAGGCGATCTGCATGACCTGTTCCTGGTAGACCATCGTGCCGTGCGTGCTGCGCAGGATCGGCTCGAGCAGCGGGTGCTCGTAGGTGATCTCCTCCTGCCCGTGCTTGCGGGCGATGAAGGAATCGACCATCCCCGAGCCGAGCGGCCCCGGGCGGTAGAGGGCGTTCATCGCCACCAGGTCCTCGAGATTGCTGGGGCGCAGCTTCTTGAGGTACTCCACCATGCCCGAGCTCTCGAACTGGAACACGCCGACCGTCTCGCCCCGGGACATCAGCTCGTAGACCGCGCCGTCGTCGACCTCGATGGCCTCGATGTCGATCTCGACCCCGCGGGCCCGCAGGAACGCCACCGTGTCCTCGACCACCGTGAGGGTGCGCAGGCCCAGCAGATCCATCTTGAGCAGGCCGGCCGCCTCGCACGCGTTCATGTCGAACTGCGTGACGACTTCGCCCTCTTTGCCCCGAAAGAGCGGCACGTGCTCGGTGAGCGCGGTGGGCGTGATCACGACGCCGGCCGCGTGGGTCGACGCGTGGCGCGTCAGGCCCTCCAGCACCTGGGCGATGTCGAGCAGCTCCCGGACGCGCGGATCGTTGTCGGCCAGCTCCTTCAGCTCCGGCGATTGCTGCAGCGCCTTCTTCAGCGTCATCTTGAGCTCGGCGGGCACCATCTTGGCGATGCGATCCACCTCGGCGTAAGGGAAGTCGAGCACGCGGCCGACGTCGCGCACGACCGCCCGCGCGGCCATCGTGCCGAAGGTGATGATCTGGCAGACATTCTCCTGCCCGTAGCGGTCCACGACGTAGCGGATCACTTCCCCGCGGCCGCGATCGGAGATGTCGACGTCGATGTCGGGCATGCTGACGCGGTCGGGATTGAGGAAGCGCTCGAAGAGCAGGTTGTAGCGGATCGGATCGATGTTGGTGATGCCGATCGCGTAGGAGACCAGGCTGCCCGCGGCCGATCCGCGCCCCGGTCCCACGGGAATCTTGCGCTGGCGCGCGAACTCGATGAAGTCGCGCACGATGAGGAAGTAGCCCGCATAGCCCATGCGATTGATGATGCCGAGCTCGTAGCGCAGGCGCTCACGCACCTCCTGCGGGGCATCGCCGTAGCGCGATTGCGTGCCCTCCCAGGCGAGGTGCTCCAGGTACGCCTCGGGCGTGCGAAACGGCTCGGGCAAGGGAAACCGCGGGAGCTGAAGGTTTCCGAAGGTGAGCTCCAGGTCGCAGTCCTCGGCAATGCGGACGGTGTTCTCCAACGCCTCGGGCAGATGGCCGAAGAGCTGTTCCATCTCTTCGGCCGTGCGCAGATAGAGCTGATCGGTCTCGAACCGCATCCGCTTGGGATCGTCGAGGGTGTGGTTGGTCTGGATGCAGACGAGCACCTCGTGGGCGCGCGCGTGGCGCCGCTTCAGGTAGTGCGCGTCGTTGGTGGCCACCAGCGGCAAGCCGAGCCGGCGGGCCAGGTCGAGCAGCCGCTCCGCCGCCAGGGCCTCCGGCTCCAGGCCGTGGTTTTGCAGCTCGATGTAGAACCGGCCGTCGAAGATTTCGGCGTACTGCTTCGCCGCGCGCTCGGCGTCGGCCATCCGGTCGGCCCGCGCCAGGCGGCTGAGCTGTCCCTGCAGGCAGCCCGACAGACCGATCAGCCCTTCGCTGTGCTCGCGCAGCACCTGCAGATCGATGCGCGGCTTGTAGTAGAACCCCTCCAGATAGCCGATCGAGGTGAGCTTGATCAGGTTGCGGTACCCGGTCAGGTTGCGGGCCAAGAGCACCAGGTGGTGGGCCGCGGTGCCCTCCTGCTTGCTGCGGTCATGGCGGGACCCGGGCGCCACGTAGGCTTCCATGCCCAGGATCGGCTTGACCCCCTGGGCCTGCATGGCGCGGTAGAAGGGAATGGCGCCAAAGAGGTTGCCGTGATCGGTGAGGGCCATCGCGGGCATGCCGGTTTCCCGGGCCCGGGCCGCCAGGTCGCTGATGCGGCAGGCGCCGTCCAGTAGGCTGTACTGAGAGTGGACGTGCAGGTGAACGAACGGCTTGCCGGTCACACGACCCTCCCTGGTCCGTCGATCGGACGCGCAGCTCTGCTCAGGATGCGTCCGGGCCTCGCGGAGACCATGCTCGTTGCGATCATGCCCCCAACCCGTGGAAAAAGCAAACTCGCCCCGCTCAGGCCGCCGGACACCCCTCGCACGCGACATGAGCCAGGGCCCTCAGATCCTCCCCTCCCACGAGCTTAGCCCGGCCGGCGCTCACGCCGCGCGCGCCCGCGCGCTGTTCCCGTTGACCTATGGGCCGCCCCTTCCTAGAATGCCGCGGCAGGCACGGAGACCTGGGAGAGGCGCGGTCCGGGGACCGACAATGGGACCGCCCGAGCGCCGGGAGCGGGCTCGCACCGGGCGCCCATCGGAGCCGTCTACGCCGGTGAATCGCCGATCGGATGTCTTCAAGAGAGGCCACGCGATGCTGCACGTCAGGCCCTTCGGACAGCGACCGACTCGCAGGCCCACCGCGGCGCCCGCCGGGCCAGGGGGCCGTTTCCGCTGCGCGTGGCTTCTGGCCCTGATCATGGCGATTGGACTGCCCCGAGGGGCCGGTGCGACCGAGCCGCTCCTCACCGTGGCCAAGAACACCCTGTTGGGCGGCGTGACCGGCCTGATCCTGGGCTCCACGCTGACGCTGGTCGTCGACGACGATCAACGCGACGATTCGGTGCGCTGGGGCATCGTCGCCGGGACCTTCGCGGGCTTCGGCGTGGGCGTATGGCTGGCGGCCACCGGCGGCGAGGACCTGTTTGCCCAGACGCCGGAAGATCCCGGCGCGGGCGCGCTCGTCTGGAGCCGCCGCGATGACCCGGTCCTCGTGGCCCGGGAATCCTTCGGCCAGGACGCCGGGGCGCCCGCTGGGTCGGGATGGGGGCTGCGATGGTCGCTGGTCTCCTGGAGATGGTAGTCGAGGGCATTGCCGATCGGAGGTGGACCCATGTCGACAGCGCGGAGCCGATCCCGCCGTCCCGCAGGGCGCCGTAGCGGCGCCAAGAGTCGCACCACGTCCGCGCGGGGCCGTTCGGGCGCCCGGCGCGGCACCAAGCGCAAGACCGCGAGCCCGAAGCGGACCGGTCGTTCCGGCCCCGGCGCCCGCACGGCGGGACGCGCCTCGGCGGCCAAGAAGAAGAAGACCCGTACGCGGGGCGGGGCCGGGGGCGCAGCTTCCTCGAAGAAGAAAACCAGCCGCAAGAAGAGCGTGGCCGCCGGGCGCACGGTGCGCCGCAAAGCTAGCCGGACCGCGTCGCGGAAGACCTCGACGCGCCGCAAGAGTGCGCCGAAGAAGAAGACCACGGCGGCCCGAGGCCGCAAAGCGCCCGTGCGCAAGAGCGTGACGCGCAAGGCCCCCGCCCGCAAGACGTCCGCGCGCAAGAAGGCGCCCCGCGAGGCCCCCGCCCGCACGACGCGGCGCGCCGCCGCGACCAGCCCCGAGGCCAAGCGGCTGCACGCTCTGCAAGAGGAGATGGCCGAGCTGAAACGCCGGCTCAGCGAAGCCCAGGAGGCCCGGGCGCGGGCCGAGCAGCAGGCCGCCCAGGCGCTGCGTCAGGCCCAGACGTCGCCCCCCCAGCCGGCCCCGTCCGCCCCCCTGGATCAAGCGACCCTGGAGGACGACGACCTGGCCTTCTCGGCCCTCGAGGAAGCCCTGGCCGACGACCAAGCCCTGGCCGAGGAGCCGGCCCCGCCGCCCAAGGACGCGGGGTATCTCGGTGAGATCGAGGAGCCCGCCCGGCCCGCGGAGCCCGCCGAGCCACCGGCCGCGCCCGATTCGGGACCCGTGGGCGGCGGCCGGCCCTTCGACTCCGACCTCGATTACGAGGACTACGAGGACGAGGAGAACTTCCTCACCCCCTCGGCCGGGCTGGCCCAGCGGCGCCGCGAGCTGGACCGTGAGCGCGCCGACCGTGAGCTGGAATTGGGCGACGAGGAATGGTGGCACGTCTGCCCCAAATGCGGCGAGCGGCTGAGCGAGCACGAATTCGACAGCATCAAGGTGGATCGCTGCGAGAACTGCGGCGCGGTCTGCTTCGACAAAGGCGAGGTGGACCTCGTGATGTCGGCCGACGACGATACGGTTCTCGCCTTCCGCGTCAAGGGGCTGCTGCAATAGAAGACGCCTCGTGCGTCTACCGGAACTGGTCGCGGAGGCGGCCCCAACTCGTGCGCACGGTGGGGGTCTTGTCGGACCAGAGGGTCCCGTCGAGCGAGCGCAGCAGCGTGCCGTGGTCGCCGGTCGCCAGGAAGTCGATGCCCGTGTAGGTCACCGCCCACAGGTCCCGCGCCACGCCCGAGTCCACCGCCGTCCAGCTCTCGCCCGCGTCGGTGGAGGTGTAGATCGCCCCGCCGCCCCCGACGGCCACCACGAGCTGCGACGCCCCCGGGCGCACCGCGACGCCGTTCAGGTCCACGGCGCCGGGCCCCTCGAGCAGCGTCCAGCCCGATCCGTTGGCCAGCCCCCGCAGCACCGTGCCCGCGGCGCCCACGACGATGAAACGATCATCGGTCAACGAAGCGGCGTCGCGCAGCGAGGCCCCCTGGGCCGGATCGCCGCCGACCACCGACCAGTTGCCGCCGTAGGGATCGCCCACCAGCAGCACGCCGTCGTCGCCCACCGCGACGCCGGTGAGCGCGTTGTGCGCCAGGCCGCGCAGGGTCGCTGTCGTGGGCGAGGTGACCGCGGTCCATCCGCCCCCCAGCAGGCTGTTGCTGCGCACGATGGCGCCCGATGCGCCCACCGCCGCCATGCGGGTCAGAAAGGGGGCCACCGCCCGCAGGTCCGCACTCGTCGGGGACGACTCGGCAATGAAGGCCTCGGCGTACAGCCCGGTCGACTTGAGGACCACGCCCGCGTCGCCCACGAGAAAGTAGGTCCCGTCGCCGTTCTCCGCCGCCCCGTGCAGATCGTCGGAGATCGACGGCGTGAGTTGGGCGTCGGTGAACGCCTCCCGGTTCCCTCCCGTGGAGGAGATGACCTTTCCGCCCGTCCCGGCCGCCACCGCGCTGGAGGCGTTGCCGGCGATGGCGTAGAGGTCGGCCGTCTGCGCCTGGGGCCCTGCGGACGAAAGCACGGCCAAGGCCGCCACGGCAATCCATGTCAGGGTTTTCATGATTCACCCTCCCTCGGCAAAGTGAGCTTCAAGACGCGAATACCGTAGGCGTCGGCGTCGAGCACCTCGAAGGTGATGTTGTGGATGCTGAAGCGCTCGCCCTCGCGCGGCACGCGTCCAGCCCGGTTGAGCACCAGTCCTGCGACGGTATCGTAGCGCCCCTTGGGCAGGCTGATCTGCAGTTCCTGGTTGAGATCGTCGATGTCGGTGAGCCCCTCGACGATCAGCACCCGGGACGTCAGGCGCCGGATCTTGCGAAACGAGCGCTCGTGCTCGTCGGCCATCTCGCCCACGATCTCTTCCACGATGTCCTCGACCGTCACCACCCCGACGCAGGCGCCGAACTCGTCCACCACGACGGCCATCGGATTGCGCGTCTTCTGCAGCTCCAGGAGCAGGTGGTCGATCCGCTTCGTGTCGGGGACGATGAGCGCCTCGCGCAGGTACTCGTCCACCGATTCCTTGGGCGCCGGATCGAGCAGCGGGTCGAAGATGTTGACGATGCCCACCACGCGATCGATGCGCTTCTCGTAGACCGGCAGGCGCGTGTACCCGTGCCGGCGCACCATGGCGCGCCAGACGTCGATGGTGCTGCCCTTCTCCAGGCCGATCACCTGGTTCATCGGGATCATCACCTCGCGCACCACCGTGTCGCGGAATTCCAGGATCGACTCCAGCATCCGCTTCTCGCGATGACTGGTGTCGTCGCGCGCCTCCGCGGCGCTCACCAGCACCTTGAGCTCCTCGCGCGTGACGACCGGGGCCGTCCGGATGCGCCCCTTGAAACGCGACAGCATCAGGATGTACAGATGCAGGAGCTGCGTGAGCGGCAGGAAGAGGTAGTGGGCGAACTCGAGCCAGCGTGAGTAGCGCATGAGGAAGCGCTCGGACTGGTGCTTGCCGATCACCTTGGGGACGATCTCGGCCACCACCACCACCACCGCCGTCACGCCGCCGATGGCGATCAGGACCGCCAGCCAGCCGGGCCTGACCAGACGATCGACCAGCCCCGTCGTCACCGCGGCCGAGAGCACGTTGCACCCCGCCTGCCCGATCAGGAAGAGAATGAGCACGTGCTCGCGCCGCCGCAGCAGGCGACGCACGCGCTCGGCCGCCGCGACGCCCGCGCGGGCCTGCTGGCGCACGCGGATGCGGCTGGTCGAGATCAGCGCCATCTCGGAGGCCGACAGGAAGGCCGAACCGCTCAGGGCCACGAGCAAGATGAAGCACTGCATCATCAGGTCGAAGGCGCTCACGGTGCGTCCTCCCGATTGTCGGTCATTTCCAGCAACACCTTGCGCACCTGGTGGCGGGCCACCTCGAGAACATGAAAGCGCAGGCGCTGCCACTCCACGACCGTTCCCGGGCGCGGGATCCTCCCGTGCACTTCACACAGAAAGCCGTTGAGGGTGACCGCCGATTCGACCGGCAGATCGAGCTCCAGCTCATCGTTCAGGTCGGCCAGCTCCGACCGGCCGTGGAGAATGAACTTGCCTTCCCCGCGCTCGCGGATGGGCGCTTCCTCGAGATCGAACTCGTCGTAGATGTCGCCCACGATCTCCTCGATCACGTCCTCCCGCGTGATCAGACCGGCGGTGTCGCCGTACTCGTCGACCACGATCACCATGGCCGACTGCGTGCTCAGCATGTCGGAGAAGATCCGGTCCACCGTCGCCGCTTCCGGGCGGAAGAGGACCGGCCGGATCAGCTCGCGCAGCTCCCGGTCGGGGCTGATCAGGTAGTCCTTGGCTTTGACGAAGCCCAGAATGCGATCCGGGTTGCCCTCGTAGACCGGGTAGCGCGAGTGGCGCGACTCGCGCATTTGCCGGATGATCTGATCGCGCGGCGCGTCCCCGTCCAGGTCGTCGATGTCGACTCGGGGTGTCATGATCTGCTCCGCTCGGCGCCGCGAGAAATCGATGATGTTCTGGGCCAGCCGGCTCTCGTTGCGGGTGATGACGGCCGCCTCGGAGTCGACCGCCTCGAAGACCGCGTGCAGCTCGGAGCGCGAGATCAGCGCGCCGCTGCCGGCGGCCGGCTCCTCGATGGCCAGCAGCCGCAGCACAAGGGTCGCCAGCCAGTGGAAGAGGCGCGTCAGCGGGCCCAACAGTCGCATCGAGAAGATCAGCCCGCCGGAAACGAGGCGCGCGATGCGCAGCGAGGAGCCCACCGCCAATGTCTTGGGCATCGTCTCACCGAAGAGCAGGACCGCCAGCGTGATCACCAGGGTCGAAAGCTCGACCGCCCGGTCGCGCGACTGTGACCCGAGCAGGCGGATGAAGAAGACGGTGGCGATCGAGGAGAGCGCGATGTTCACCAGGTTGTTGCCGACCAGCAGCGCCGCCAGCGTCCGGTTGGCTTCACGCAACAGCTCGCCCACCCGGCGCGAGGCCCGGTCGCGCCGGTCGCGCAGGGCGCGCCGCTGCACCCGCGTGAGCGAGAAGAGTGCCGCCTCCGAGCCCGAATAGAAGGCCGACAGAAACAGCAGCACCAGCATGATGAGGAGCAAGGAGCCGGTCACCCATCCTCCCGCCGTCGTCCGCGCCGGGCGCGATCCGCGCGCCGCGCCCGCAGTCTAGAAACGAGCCCGAGTGCGGTCAAGCCAACGCTCCCAGGCCAGGATCAGGCCGCCCGCCAAGGCGATCGCGACGCCCAGGAGCAAGAACATCGCCTCGTAGCCCGCCCCGCGGGCGATCACCCCCAACAGCGGACTGCCGACCAGACCGCCCAGGTCGATGAAGGAGGTGAGCAGGCTCACCCGGCTGCCGCTGCCCGATCCCCGCGCGCTGCGCGCGGCCAAGGCGCCCAGGATGGGAAAAGCGTAGCCGTGCCCGACCCCGCCCAGCAGCCCAACCAGCACCAGGCCCGAGGGTGCGGTGACCCGGGACACGAGGGTCGCGGCCAGCGCGAGCAGCAGCAGCGCGGGCAGCAGCATCCGCCGCAAGCCCACCCGGTCGGGCAGCGAGCCGGCCAGCAGCCGGACGGAGATGGCCGCGCTCGCGTAGGCCAGGAAGAACGGCCAGACCGGCCGCAGGTCCCGACCCTGGGCGAAGGGGGCGAGGAAGACCGAGAAGCTCATCGCCCCGGCGCCGAAGAGTACGGCCAGCCCGCACAGGCGCCAGAAGGCCGCGCGGACCGGACCCGAACCCGGCGGCCGGCCACGGCCCAGGGGCCCCTCCGGCGCTTCCCGCCCGTTTCGATCCCCGCGGTCGACTTCCGGCAGCTTCAGCGCCAGCAGCAGCATCAACGCCCCGGTGGCGGCCGCGGCCAGGAACAGTCCGTCGAAGCCCGCCCGCGCCAGGGCCGCTTCCCCCAGCCAGACGCCCAGGTAGCTGCCCGCCATGCCCGAGGTGCCAAAGAGACCGATGCCGTGGGAATGGCGCTCGCGCGGGACCAGGTGGGCGGCATAGGCGAAGAAGACGCCGAAGAGCAGGCCGCCACCGGCCCCCTGCAGCAGGCGGCCCACCCACAGCCAGACGCCCAGCCGCCCGACCGCCAGAAGCGTGAGGGAGCCGACCAGGTTGAGGCCTCCCCCGGTCAGCAGCAAGCCGCGCCAGTGCAGCCGGTGCCAGAGCGGGCTGCTCAGCCAACGCAGCAGGATCCCGGCTCCGAGGGCCCCGGCGGCCAGCAAGCCGATGCGCACCTCGTCCCCACCCAGATGCTGCACGAACAGCGGGAACAGCACCATGGTGAAGTAGGAGACCGAGAGCGCCAGATGGGCGGCGTAGGCCCACCAGAACGTGCGTCCGAACATCCACACTCCAGAAGGGTTACGTCTCGCGCCGCCCCGGCGCCCCGCGGTGGTGTGGGCCCGGTCCCCCAGGCCGGCCGGCGCCTCCCCCTCAGAACGGTTGCGAGGGTGCAAGCGTCTACCATACAATGTTTCGACGTTGGTTTGCGAACAACTGCCTGGCGCAGATTGATTTCTTTGGAGACCCACTGCGGGGAGAGGTGCGGGACATGGCCCTTTTCGAGACGATGCGTGAGAACACGAAGATCATCCTGTGGATCACAGTGGTGGCCTTCGTGGGCCTCATCTTTCTTGCATGGGGCGCCGACTTCGCCACGGGCGGCCCGGGACGTCGCGGCGAGGAAGGCGTCATGGCGAAGATCAACGGCGAGCGGATTCGCTACCAGGAGTACGCCGACCTGCTCACCCAGGCGCGGCTGAACTACGAGATGCAGACCGGACGCCGGCCCGATGAGGGGGTGGACTTGATGCTCCAAGCCTCCACCTGGGACAACCTGGTCGACCGGACGTTGATCCGGCAAGCGGCCGAACAGGCTGGCATCCAGGTCTCCGATCGAGAGGTCGCCATCGCGCTTCTGAACAACCCGCCGCCGCAGTTTCTTAGCGCCGACGCGTTCCAGACCGACGGCCAGTTCGACATGGACAAGTACCGCAGCTTCTTGGCCGACCCCCGCACCGACACGCGCCTCCTGGAAGCCCAGCACCGCGAGCTGGTGGCTCAGGACAAGATCCGCATGCAGGTCTTCGCCGGCGTGAAGGTCTCCGGCGCCGAAATCCGCGAGCGATGGCTGATGGACAACGAGAAGGTGGATCTGGCCTACGCGCTGCTCTCCTACTTCAAGATGTTGCCCGACGCCGAGGTGGACGAGGGCGAGCTGCAGGCTTACCTGAACGCCCATGCCGAAGAGTTCGAGCTGCCCGAGCGCGTCTCGCTCGACTACATCCGCGTCGAGAAGACCATCTCCCGCGAGGACAGCGCCGACGCCCGCCTCGAGATCGAGGAGGCCCTCGCCGACTACCGGCGCGGAGACGATTTCGCACTGCTGGTGACCGACTACACCCAGGCCCCTCCCAGCCGCCGGGGCGGCGAGGAGGCGGCCTGGCTGACGCGCGCCCAGATCTCGCAACCCGAAGTCGCCGAGGCGGCCTTCAGCCTCGCGCCGGGGGAAGTCAGCGAGGTGATCACCTCGGCCGACGGATTCCATCTGCTCCGTGTCGAGGAGAAGACCACGGAGGACGATGTCGAGAAGGTGAAGATCGCCGAGATCTTCATTCCCCTCGAAATGTCGATCGAGACCAACCTGAACATCCGGGATCGGCTCATCGACCTGGCCGACTCGGCCCGCGCGGTCGGCTTCGACGAGGCCGCGCAAGCCGCCGGCTACGCCATCCAGAGCACCGGCCTCTTCGATCGCGGGGGGTTCATCCCGGGCCTGAGTCGAGTGACCGCGGCCAAGGACTTCGTGCAGCGGGCCAAGGTGGGCAAACTGAGCCGGCCCATCGAAGCGGGAGACGCCTGGTACCTCCTCCGGCTGGCCGAGCGCCAACCGCCGCGCCCGGCCACGCTCGAGGACGTGCGCGCGCGCGTGCGCAATGCGGTCCTGTTGGAGAAGCGCAAGGAGGTGGCCAAGGGGCGCGCGCAGGTCATCCTCGACCGGTGCCGCCAGGGCACGCCGCTGGAAGAGGCGGCGGGCACCGACACGCTGGCCGTCTACAACACGGCCCAGGGCGTGACACGGCTGGGATTCATCCGCGGCCTGGGCAGCGATCCGGCGCTCACCGGCGCCGCCTTCGCCCACGGGCCGGGCCTGGTGCCCTACGTCGTGGAGGGCAGCCAGGGCGCCCTGGTGGTCGAGGTCGGCGAGCTGACCGTGCCGAACGACTCGCTCTTCGTCGCTCAGAAGCCGCAGATCGAACAGAATCTGCTGCGCGAGAAGCGCAATCGGCTGTTGAGCGAATGGCTGGAGGAATTGCGCGACCAGGCCGAGATCGAGGACTATCGGCTGGCCGTGGCCTCGATGTAACGCCGGCCGCAGCCCTTGGGAAGAAGGCGCGCCCCGGACGCCGGGGTTCGCGCGCCCCTTCGCGCGTCCCCGCCCGGGGCGCGCGCGGCGCGGCGGGAGGGTGAGTGTCCGGCGTGAGTTTCCTCCGAGAGAGTCTGCTCACCTTCGGCTCGCGGATTCTGCTGGTCCTGGCCAACCTCCCGATCTCCATCTTGGTCTTTCGCCACCTCGGCGCCGAAGGCCAGGCGATCTACTCCTCGGCCACCAGCTACGCCACCTCGGCGGTCGTGATCGGGCTGCTCGGCATCGATGCGGCGCACACCTACTATCTGGCTTCGGGGCGGTACCGCACCGCTCAGATCGTCGCCAACGCGATCATCCTGCTCGGGCTGATCACGCTGATCCTGATGCCGCTGTTTCCCCCCTTGATCGCCTTCGCCGCCCGGGGCGAGGGCGACGCCCTGCGCCCGTTTCTGACCCTGGCCGCCGGCATGATCCCGGTGGTGGGCCTGCGCTACCTGTTGCTCTCGATCTTCATGGCCCGCCGGCGGATCGACCTCTTCAACCTGTTCTACGTCGGCGGCACGCTGCTGCTGTTGGCGTTGCTGGTGGGCGGGTTCTTCCTGTTCGACGCCGGCCCCCGCTGGGCGCTCTGGGCCTTCATTCTCAGCCAGATCGCGATGGTGGCGGGCGCGGCCGGCTGGGTCTGGGCGCGTGAGCTGCGCACGGGCGGACGGCTGCGCCCCTCGTGGAGCCTCTTCACCGGGTCGCTCAGCTACGGACTGCGCGGGTTTCTGGCCACCGTGTTGACAACCTTCGTCTACCGGTTCGATACGGTGCTCGTCCTGCGATGGCTGGGCGCCGCCGCCCAGGGGCACTACTTCATCGCCGTCTTCGTGGCCGAGAAGCTGACCCACATCACGGCCAGCGTGCAGGCGGTGCTCTTCCCCCGCATCTCGGGCGCCTCCCGCGAGGAGGCCGATCGGCTCACCCCCCGCGTCTGCCGGCACACGCTACTCTGGGTGCTGGCGGCCGCGACCGGCCTCTTCGCCGTGGCGTCACCCCTGATGCGGATCCTCTACAGCGCACAAGCCGCCCCCAGCATCGCGCCGATGCGGATCCTGCTGCCCGGCGTCGCCGCCCTGACGGTGGCCAAGCTGCTGAGCGCCGATCTCTCGGGTCGCAACCGCCGCTTTCTCCCTACCCTCTTCATGGCCGCCTCGCTCGCGCTCAACATCCTGCTCAACGTGGCCTGGACCCGTCGTCACGGCATCGTCGGCGCCGCCTGGGCGTCGACGCTCGCCTACGGCTTGCAAGCGCTCCTGATGATGCTGTACTTCTGGCAGGTGACGGGCATCGGTCCGCTGCGCCTGCTGCTTCCGCGGCGCGAGGACTGGGACGCCTATCGCGGTCTGGCCCGCACGATGCGCAGCCGCGCTTCGCGGCCCAGCCGCCGTCCTGAGGCGAGCGAGGATCGCCGCGGCGCAGGACCGAACGGGGACGCGTGATGACGCCGGACCAAGAAACGCGCTATGAACAGCTCCTTGTGGATGCGCCCGAGGCGACGCTCTTCCACACGCGCGCGTGGGCCCGCATCGTGACGGCGGCCTTCCCGCAGCTCGAGGACCTGTCCACGATTCTGACCACGTCGGCCGGCGAGCACGCCCTGCCGGTGTTCCGCTGGCGCCGTCTGGGCGGCCTGCTGGCGACGCGCCACAGCAGCTTTCCGTTCCTCTATGGCGGCCCCGTCCCGGCCCGGGCCGAGGCGTGGATCGGAGCGCAGTCCGTGCTCACCGGGCGCGCCCACTCGGCGGTCCTGATCGGCAACCCGTTTGCCGCCGACGGCGCCCGGCTCGAGGACGCCTCCCCCACGGACACCGACTGGGAAACCACCCACATGCTGACCCTGCCCGAGACCGTGGAAGCCTTCTGGAGCGGTATCCTGACCACACGCAAGCGCAACGACATCCGTCGCCTGACCCGCAAAGGCGTCGAGGTCGCCACCTCCCGCGAGCCCGCCGACATCGAAGCCGTCTACGGGCTCTACCTGAAGCGGATGGCCACCTGGTCGCAACGCCCGGGGCTCATCTACCCACTCGCCCTCTACGAGCGGCAGATGGCCGCCGACGACGCGACGACGCGGCTCTACGTGGCCAGGTTCGAAGGGCGCATCGTCGGCGGGACCTTCGTCTGCTGCTGGAACGGAATCTGGCACTACCAGGCGGGGTATTTCGATCATGACGCGCGCAGCCTGCGGCCCAACGTGCTCGTCCAGGAGCGGATCATCCGCGACGCGATCGAAACGGGCGCGCGCATCTATGACATGCTGCCCAGCGCGGGCATCGCCAGCGTGGAGGCATTCAAGGAATCGTTCGGTGGTCGCCGCACGCGCTTTCCCCGCTGGGAGCGGGAGGGCTGCGTGCACGGACTGATCCGCAGGCTACGCGGGCGAGGATGACCCGCGCGGGCGGACGGCCGAGCCCGCCGCCCCCCGCGCCCTCGCCGCGGACACGCTGCGTGAAGGAGTCGCCGATGGCCTCGCGTGATGAGAAACTGGCTCTACATGGCGGCCGACCGGTGCGCGAGACGTATCTGGTCTTCGGCAGCCCCGACATCCACGAGGAGGAGATCCGCGAGCTCGAGGAGACGTTGCGCTCGGGATGGCTGGGGACCGGTCCGCGCGTGGCCGCGTTCGAGGAGGCCTTCCGGGACTACGTGGGGGCCGGTCACGCCATGGCGCTCGGTTCGTGCACGGCCGCGCTGCACCTGTCGATGATCGCCGTCGGCGTCCGGCCCGGCGACGAGGTGATCACCTGCCCCATGACCTTCGCCTCGACAGCCAATGTCGTGATTCATCTGGGCGCGACACCGGTGTTCGCCGACTGCGACCGCGAGACGTTGTGCATCGATCCCGTCCAGGTTCGCACCCGCATCACGCCGCGCACGCGGGCCCTGCTGCCGATCCACTTCGCGGGACGGCCCGCCGCCATGGACCGACTCCTGGCGTTGGCCGACGAGCATCGGCTGCGCCTGGTTGGAGACGCCGCCCACGCCATCGAGACCCGCCACGGCGGGCGGATGGTGGGCCAGCTGGGCGACTGCAGCGCCTTTAGCTTCTACGTGACCAAGAACGTCGTCACCGGAGAAGGCGGCATGGTGACGACCAACGACCCCGAGATCGCCGACTGGATCAAGGTGGCCGGCCTGCATGGCCTGAGCCGTGACGCCTGGAAGCGATTCAGCGACGAGGGCTACAGGCACTACGAGGTGGTCTTCCCCGGCTACAAGTACAACATGACCGACATGCAGGCGGCGCTGGGGCTCCACCAGCTCGCGCGCGTGGAGGCCAATCTGAACCGCCGGGAGGCGATCTGGGAGCGCTATCGTCAGGCCTTCGCCGACCTGCCCCTGCGCGTGCCGCCCGAGCCGGCCGCCGGGGAGCGGCACGCTCGCCATCTGTTCATTGTGTTGCTCGACCTGGAAGCGATGACAATGGACCGCGACCAGGTCCTCTCCGCCCTCCATGCCGAGGGCATCGGCACCGGTGTGCACTACCGCCCCGTCCACCTGCACCCGTACTACCGCGAGCGTTTCGGTTTCCGGGCGGGGGACTTTCCCAACGCGGAGTGGGTGGGCGCGCGCACCCTGTCGCTGCCCTTCTCCACCAAGCTGACCGACGATGACGTGCAGGACGTGATCCGGGCGGTGCGCAAGGTGATGCACGCAGCTCGCGCCTAGCAGAAAAGCCGGCCGCCCGGCCGGCTTCATTCGACGACGCACGCGTGGGAACCCGGCGCCTAGACCATATGGAACAACCGACCCCCTGGTTGTAACCTTCGTGCGTTAGCAAC
>CAZPGB010000070.1:0-28946 GCA_964585945.1 uncultured bacterium
AGCTGCGGACCTTCTCGAGGGTCTGCAGGGAGGGGGCCTTCTCCTTGTAGAAGACCTGCAGCAACAGCCTGGCGTCCGCCGCCGGCGCCGGATCCGAAGCGGCCGCGGCAAGGTGGGGCGCCAGGGCCAGGATGAGCGTCAAGATCATCGCGAGCATCGCGCGCATCGGTGTTCCTCCTATCCGTGGCTGCTACCGACCTGGGGGAGTATCGATGAGATGGAAGCCCGGCGGCAACCCTCGACGCTCAGAACTCCGGCGGGCGGAGACCGAACGGGTCGCCGGGAAGCCTGCGATCCACGGTGTTCACGCCGGGCATGTCCGTGCGATCATGTGGCGCTGACCCTGGAGGACCCCAGCGGGAACGGGCCCCGGCGATGAGCCATCCTTCATGGAGCGGGCCAAGGCGCGTTTCCGCGAGCGAAACAGGAGAACGCGATGAGCAAATCGAACGGCAACAACGGCCAGGATGCGGTCGACCTGGAGCGGCTGGTCGCCGAGATCACGACCGGCGCCCACGGCGACGACGAGCAGCTCTGGGCCTTCCTCCAGGCGCTCGATGCCGGCAGCGACCTTCCGTGCGACGCCTTCGTCGTCGGCGAGCCGCTCTCGGCGCTCGCCTTCGAATACGACGGCAACACGCGGCGTGGCATCGTGGTCCGTTGCCGGCGGGAGAACGGCTCCGAGCACGTGGTGGCAGCCTCCGAGGTCACCCTCGCGCCGCATGCGCGAGGAGGACCCATCCTGGCCGCCTATCACCGGTGGTTGGGCCTCACGTCCCTGCCGGATGAGTCAGCTTCGCCTGCTCGCGGCAAGCGCCGGCACAAGGTCGCGGCGGACGATCTCGACCTGAGCCGGCCCGTCGAGCTCATCGTCCTGTCGGTCAAGGAGCGTGCCGCTCGCTGCCGACTGCCCGGCACCGACCGGGTCATCACCCTGCGCGCGAGCGGAGCGTGGGAGCTCGTGCCGGGCGAAATCGCGGTCGTGACGCCGCACAAGCAGTGGAGCTACGGCGGCCACCCGTATCTCTCGGGCGAGATCGAATCCTCCCGGCTCGACATGGCTGTCCTCGGTCTGAAACCCCTCGCGCTCAAGGATGAAGGCGAGTGGGACCCACAGGAGGAATACTGGGGCGAAGAAGGCGAGCCCATCGACGCGTGGGCGCAGCCGATCATCGCGCGGGGGCCGCGGCGCATATACGAGATGGAGCAGATCCTCCCCGGCTGGGACCCCAAGGACTTCGATTCCGACCCCATCGGCGAGTCGAACGACCTGAAGGACGCCGGCGACGAGGCGGGCGCCCGCGCGGTCCTCATGCAGCTTTGTCAGGAGGACCTGCGTTGCCTGGATGCGCACGCGCATCTGGGCAACCTGGTCTTCCCCAATAGTCCCCAGGAGGCGATCCGCCACTACGAGATGGGGCGCCGTATCGGTGAGCTGTCACTGCCTGCGGACTTCGACGGCGTGCTGCACTGGGGACTGATCGACAACCGGCCCTTCCTGCGGTGCCTGCACGCCTACGGCCTGTGCCTCTGGCGGCTCGAGCGGTTCGAGGAAGCCGAGCGCGTCTTCGAGCGGATGCTGTGGCTCAATCCGTCCGACAACCAGGGGGTGCGCTTTCTGATCGGCGACGTGCGGGCAAAGACGACGTGGGAAGCCCACCAGGCTGCCGATCGGCAACGGACCGGGAGGATGTGATGCGCAGACACGCTCTCCGCGGCGAGGCACTCACACTCGACGCGGCGCTGGAGCTCATGACCAGCCAGGAGCTACGCAAGCTGGCCGGCCTGACAGGAGAGAAGATTCCCTCGCGGAAGGGTGATCTCGTCGCGGTCAACCGGCGACACCTTGCCGGGGACCGGCTGAGGGCTGTCTGGCAAGACCTCGACGAGCTACAGCGCGCGGCAATTGCCGAGGTGGTCCACTCGGTGTCGACCACGTTTCCGGCCGAGCGCTTCCGTGCCAAGTACGGGCGGAGTCCCGACTGGGGAACTGCCGGCCAGTTTGGCCTGGGTCGCCGCCCCTCGGCCCTGTGCTTCTTCTTCTACGGCAATGGCGTGATGCCCGACGACCTCAAGAAACGGCTCAAGGCCTTTGTGCCGCGGCCGGCCAAGGCGCAGATCGAGATGCTCGCCGAGCTGCCCGCGGCCTATGATCGGCCTTACTCGCGATGGAACGCGAAGAAGAAGACCATGGAGCAGGGAATGGAGGCGGTTGCTCTCACGGTCCGCGAATCGGAGCGCGCCGCCCAACGAGAACTCCTTGCGATCCTGCGTCTCGTTGACGCGGGCAAGGTTGCGGTGAGCGACAAGACGCGGCGGCCCTCGGCGGCGACCGTCGAGATGATCACAGGCATCCTGGAGGAGGGCGACTACTATCCACGCCTCCCGGTGAAGAACAAGTGGCACGACGAGAATGCCGGGCCGATCCGCGCCTTCGCGTGGCCGCTGCTCGTCCAGGCGGGCGGTCTCGCGCAGCTCTCGGGTGCGAAGCTGAAGCTCTCGAAAGCAGGCCGGCAAGCGCTGTCAGAGCCCGCCGCCGAGGCCCTCCGCACCCTGTGGTCGAAGTGGATCGATGCCAAGATCCTCGATGAGCTGGCGCGCATCGAATGCATCAAGGGGCAGACGGGCAAGGGCAAGCGCTGCCTCACGGCGGCATCGTCGCGTCGAGATGCGATCGCTGACACGCTGGCCGAGTGTCCGACCGGCGTCTGGATCGCCACCGACGAGTTCCTCAGGTTCCTGCGCGCATCCGATCAGGACCTCGTGGTGACACGCAGCGGCTGGGACCTCTACATCTGCGAGCCCCACTACGGATCTCTCGGCTACGAGAACTGCGAGCGGTTCCTGGAGCAGCGTTACCTCTACGCATTCCTGCTGGAGTACGCCGCCACCCTGGGTCTCCTGGACGTCGCGCTCATTCCTCCGGCGGGCGCGAGGCATGACTACGGCGGTCTCTGGGGCACAGACGATCTCGAGTACTTCAGCCGCTACGACGGTCTGATGTACTTCCGCATCACACCGCTGGGCGCCTACTGCCTGGGGGCCGGCGAGACCTACCAGCCGGCGCCCGTCGAGGTCCGGCCCGTCTTGCGCGTGCTGCCCAATCTCGAGGTCGCGGCCATTGGCGCCGAGCTCGAGCCGGGCGATCGACTGGCGCTGGATGCCTACGCGACCAGGGCCTCCGACCTCGTCTGGCGACTCGATGCCGGCCGGCTGCTGGCGGCCATCGAGGCCGGCCGCCCGGTCGAGGAGATCCGGGAATTCCTGGCCGCGCGCAGCCATGGCCCCCTGCCCGCAACGGTGTCGCGGCTTCTCGAGGATGTGGGCGAACGGAGCGTCAAGGTTCGCGACCGCGGTCTCGCTCGCCTGGTTGAGTGCGCCGACGCCGCCCTGGCCGCGCTCATCGCCAACGACGCGCGCACGCGCAAGCACTGCCTGCGCGCCGGGGAGCGGCACCTGGTGGTGCCGGCCTCCGCCGAGACCGCCTTCCGGCGCACCCTGCGCGAGGTCGGCTACCTCCTGGCCACGGCCGAGATCAAGGCCAGGAAGCCACGTGGTAGGGCCGCCCGCGGCGCAGTGTCGCAGCCGTCGACCGGGGCGTGACGCGCGTGGCTCTGTCTCCCGACAACGCCCTGATCGTGCAGAGCGATTGCTCCGTCCTGCTGGAGGTTCATGCGCCGCGCGCCGAGGAGGCCCGCGGTGCGCTGGCCCCGTTCGCGGAGCTGGTCAAGAGCCCCGAGCACGTCCACACCTATCGGCTCACGCCGCTGTCGATCTGGAATGCGCGGGCCGCCGGTATGCCGGGCGAGCGCATGGTGGCGGCGCTCCGCGCGCACGCCCGTTATCCGGTGCCGCCGAGCGTGGAGCAGGAGGTGCGCGACCTGGCGGCGCGCTTCGGCCGCGTGGTCATCTCGCGCGACGGCGACTGGCTGCGCTGCACCTGCGCGGACGAGGCGACGGCCGAGCTGCTGCATCGCGATCGCGCCGCGGGGGCGTATCTTGGCGATCGGATCGGCAGCGCGAGCTTCCGTGTCGATCCCGGCCAGCGCGGCGTGCTCAAGCAGGCCCTGATCGCCGCCGGGTACCCGGCCGAGGATCTGGCGGGGTACGTGAGTGGGGAGCCGCTCGCGATTGCCTTGCGCAGCAGCACGCGCTCGGGTGAGCCGTTCGTCGTGCGTGATTATCAGCGGGAGGCGGCCGAGGCCTTCTTTGCCGCGGGCACCGAGCGGGGCGGCAGCGGGGTCATCGTGCTGCCCTGCGGATCGGGCAAGACGGTCGTTGGTCTGGCGGCCATGGAGTTGGTCGGGCAGACGGCGCTGGTCCTCACCACGAGCCTGACCTCGGTCAAGCAGTGGCGGCGGGAGCTCGGTGATAAGACCACGCTGCAACCCGACGACATCGCCGAGTACACGAGCGAGCAGAAGAGCACCGGGCCGGTGACTCTGACCACCTACCAGATCCTGACCTGGCGCGCGGATCGCGAGGGGGAGTTCCCCCACCTCGAGCTGTTTCGTGCGCGGCCCTGGGGACTCATCATCTACGACGAGGTCCACCTGCTGCCGGCACCGGTGTTCCGCGCGACCGCGGAGCTGCAGGCTCGCCGGCGCCTCGGGCTGACGGCGACCCTGGTCCGCGAGGACGGCCGCGAGGGGGACGTGTTCGCGCTCATCGGACCCAAGCGCTTCGATGTGCCGTGGAAGGACCTTGAACGCCGCCGGTGGATCGCCGGGGCGACGTGCGTCGAGGAGCGCGTGCCCCTGAGCCCGCAGCGCCGCATGGAGTACGCCCTCGCCGACCGGCGCGCGCAGATCCGGATTGCGGCTGAGAATCCGGCCAAGATGGCCAGGCTCCGGCGATTGCTCCAGCAGTACCCCGACGGTCGCGTGCTGGTCATCGGCGAGTATCTCGCCCAGGTCGCGGCAATTGCCGGGGACCTCGGTGCACCGCTGATCACCGGCAAGACCCCGCAGAAGGAGCGCGAGCGCATCTACGCGCAGTTCCGCCGCGGTGAGCTGCATTGCCTCGTGCTCTCCAAGGTCGGCAACTTCGCGATCGACCTGCCCGACGCCGACGTGCTCATCCAGGTGTCGGGCCTGTTCGGCTCGCGCCAGGAGGAGGCCCAGCGGCTGGGCCGCATCCTGCGGCCCAAGGGCGATGGTCGGTCGGCGCATTTCTTCACGCTCGTCTCGCGCGACACTCGTGAAGAGGAGTTCGCCCACCATCGCAAACTGTTTCTGACCGAGCAGGGGTACTCGTACGAGGTGGTCATCGCCGAGGGGGAGTAGGGCGCGAGCGGACCTCAGGCACGCACCTTATCCCGAGGCCGGGGATTCGTTTCGTCAAGGGATGACGTGACACGTCTGGACTCGTCGCAATAGGCACACTGCCAACGGGTCGGGGCCTACTGCGGAACCGCACGGGAGCGCGGCTCCGCCTGGAGCCCCTTCGCCCAACGACGCTGATTCCCGTGACGCCAAGCCGCTGCCGCCACAGCCGCTCGCAAGACTCATGCGGGCGGCAGGGGCAGAAGCAGCGCTCTCTCGATGAGGGTTCGGAAGTGCGTGGACACGCTGGCCGCCAGCGGGCGGTCGCGGAGGAGAAGCCCAAGCTCGATGTTTCGATCGAAAGCCGCCTCGGTGAGATTCGCCGAGGTCACGAACACCGCCTCCTCGTCGACCACGACGGCCTTGGCGTGCAGGACGCCCGCGGGACCCTCGACCTCGAGTGACCGCGGGTCGTAGTAGACGCTCGGGCGCGAGGCGCCGGGCCAGTCCGTGGTCCAGAAGCGATCGGCGAACCTGCGCACAAGCTGGTCCGCGGCCGTGGTGTCCCCTCGCTTGCGTTGGATGTTCAAGAGCAGTTGGACACGGAGCGCGGCCCTTGCATCCATGCGCTGCGCGAGCACCTGGAAGGCCTGGGGTCCATCGAAGAAGGCATAGGTGCTCGCCCAGACCGAGCGCTCGGCCGAACCGAGGAGCTCCTCGAAGACCCGGCGTGTGTCACGGGCGTGCAGTCCCGGCACCTCGGGACCGGACCAGACGAGGTCGGGCCGTGGTGTTCGGGCCGTCGCCTCGTCGAGGGTGCGAACGAGCGCGGCGGCAGCGGCCCCGGAGATCCCCAGGCGATCCATCTCGAGCAACGCCCCGAGGATGCCTTCCTCACCCGCCGGCATCCCCAGAACCGACCGGACGGCAGGCGCCGTGTACGGCGCCCGGAGCAGCCCCGATTCGAGGGCGCTCGCGAGCCGTTTGCGTTGATGCGCCGGATGATCGAGAAGGGCCGCGATCATCGCGCGGCCTCGAAAAAGGCGGCATCGGGAACACCGACCGCCGGCACGACGAGAGCGCGATCGAGGTAATCGTTGCGCATCTCGCAGGATGTTTCCGCGACCAGCGCGCAGCCGTGGCAGGCGGCCCCGTGAAGCCAGCGTCTCTCCATGCTCGTGCCCGGTTCGTGCTGGGCGCAGATGGGATCGTTCGAGCAGAGTCCGCCCATATCGAGGGCCAGGTGGAGATGGTCCTCGATGTGCCGGGCCTCCTGCACCAACCCGCCCAGTGTCCCGTCGGCGTCGGGGCATCCGGTGTACAGGAGAATCCCGAAGCGCTCCCCGGGCATGTCGGCGTAGATGCGCTCCCGGATCGAGCTGGCAGGATAGCCGCAGCGCATGGCGAGCGACTGGATCAGCAGGTGCGACAGCGTGTGCAGCAGGATGTACGGCCCGCCCGGAAAGGGTCTCTTCGCCTTGCGGTCGGCCGTCCAGCGGTTGTGCCCGGTCGTGAGTCCATCGAGCCGTCGCTTGACCGCCGGCCGGTCGAGCCACGCCGTCACCGCCTCGGTGCGGATCTGCAGGAAGACGCCTTCACCCCGGTTCTCGACCGCCGGAAACCACTGCGGCTCAAGGGCGATCGCCGCGCGCTCCACGTCGGTCTCGTACTCGCCGTTGATATCTGGCGCGACGGCCTCGAAGCGCGTGAATCCGATGAGCGCCAGGATCTCGCGCAGCCGGTGAAGTTGGATGACCGCCTCGAGGCCGCCGAACCGCGCGGAGCGCCGCCACGCTCGCTCCGGCAGGCGGCGCGCGTGGAAGTCGGGGTCGACCGGCACGTCCTCTCCGAAACCCTCCGGCGCCGCCAGGATCGCGTCGAGCTCGACCTGCTTGACGGGGCGGTCGACCTCCCGCCCGCTCCTGATTCCCCGCATCGTCTCGAGGATTTCCTCGTCGGTGAACGGCGCGAGCTTCTCTGCAACCTTCGGCTTCTTCTTCATGAAGGCCAGACCGGCGGCGTCTTCCACGATCTGAAGATCGTCCCAGAGCTCCCGCACCACGGTCCCCACTGCCGTTCCCCGGTCCGGTAGCGAAAGCACGCTCACGACCTGGGGGAAGTAGGCGTTGGATGCCGTGCGGATCAGCAAGCGGCTCGGCAGCTTGCAGTCCTCGCCCGCGTTCCTGCCGAGCCAGGGCCGCGCACCGCGGCAAGTGCCGAGCGGGTTCATCTCGATGGCTGACGCCTCATAGAGGCCGCGCGACGCGCCGCACTCGCAGCGCACGACGAGATCGACCAGGTCGCCGCTCGTGCCACGCTCATCGAGCCAGAGCTGTCGCCGGCAGGCATCCTCCGCGCCTCCGTGTGCAAAACGGCGCCAATCGATGTCGTCCACGTGGCCCTTCGGGCAGGCCCGCACGAAACGTGTCGGCACGACCGGACGGCCGTCGAAGCGCCCCTTCTCATCGAGCGCCTTGCGGTGAACCAGCCGGCGCGAGCGCTCGCGCTCCTCACTCCCGCCGGTCTCCTGCACGACGAACCACTCCGGGAAGCGCCAAGCGCCGATGCCCCGGGTGGACTCGCGGGGATCGTTCGCATCGGGCGGCGGGGCGAACAGCCTGGGGGCGGCGATACCGGTCATGAGCTCGAGCTTGCCGGTGAGCCGGGGCTCGATGATCTCCTCGAGGTCGCCCGTCTTCGGCCAGGTATCGAGACCGCCGACGATGGCCGAGTGCCGGGGAAGGTCGATCAGCGCGCCGGGCCCGTAGGTGGTGATGACCTGGCCGCGGCGGATCTGTCCGTGCGCCTTGCGCCTCATTCGGAGCCCTCCACCTGGATGCCGCTCAGATCCTTCAAGAACAGGTTTACCTCGGGCTCCACGTCGCGGAGCGAGCGATTGGCGCGAAACTTCCGGTGGTGCTCGGACTCGAACTCCGTAGCGAGCATCTCGCGCAGCAGGGGCCGCGGCTGCTTCAGCTCGTACTGCTGATACTGCAGGGAGACCCCGGCCGCGTGGTAGTCCGCGAGGATCTTGCGCCAGGAATCGAGCAGGTCCACGATCCGGCTCTGCACGCTGCGGAGCCGTTCTTCGCGTTCGGCCTCATCCGCGAACGGCTGCTGGCGGACCCGCTCCAGGAAGGCCGCGACGAGCCGGCGCTCCAGCTCCGTCCTCACGTCCGCGATCCGTTCGGCGCCTTCCGCCGGGGTCAGTCGCGCCTCGATATGCCGCGCCAGGCTCACCAGCGCCCCGGCGAAGCCGCGGTCGAGTGCGCGCGCCGAGAAGGGCGTGACACTGCCCACCTCGACCGAACGGTAGAAGGTCTCGTGATAATGCCGGAAGCGCTCGTAGTGTGAGCGGTCCCGTGGCTTGTGGATGTTGAGCAGCGTCAGCACCAGCCCCGGCCGCGCATCGTCACGTCCCACGCGGCTCGTCGCCTGGATGTACTCGGCGTGCGCCTTCGGCTGGCCGAGGACGACCATGAGCCCGAGTCGAGGGATGTCGAGGCCCACCGAGATCATGTTGGTCGCGATGGCGCAGTCCACCCGCTGCTTGATGTCGTGGAAGCCGACGCCCAGGCGCCGGCGCGCATCGGCCACCTTGTCGGTCGGCACGCGCGAGGTGAGCTCGACCACCTCCGAGAAGTTCTTGCGGTCCTGGAACAGACCGCGCTCCTCGCCCACGCGCTTGCGAATGCCGTAGGACTTGACGGTGTTCTGGACCTCCTCTTCCAGGATCCGGCGCGCCCCGCCCAGCTCGCGCAGGCTGTTGAAGTAGCCGAGCACGGTCATGTACGGATCCACGGGGTTCTCGCGGTTGCGGTGTCCGCCCGCGTCGCGGTAGGCGCGCTCGGCGGCGCCCATGAGCGCCAGCCACGCCTTGCGCATGAGAACCTTCGGATTCCGCCCCTGGGAAGCGATCCCGAGATAGAGCCTCGCGGGAACCTCCGCGGCCGGCAGCGTGCGGGCGAAGAAGGCATCGCGCCGGTCCGGGCCCGGCGGTGGAAAGACCTGCGTCATCGGCCGCGCGAAGAGCGCCTGGATCTGGTCCTGCGCCCGCCGCACCGTGGCGGTCGAGGCGACGATCTTCGGAACCACCGCGCGGCCGTCGATCTCCCGCGCACAGAGCGCTTCGATCGCCGCTTCGTAGAGGCCGGCCATGGTGCCCAGCGGTCCCGAGATCAGGTGGAGCTCGTCCTGGATCACGAGGTCGGGCGGCGGCAGCGGCGCCGCCAGGCGCCTGCCCCGGCCCGGCTCCGCGGCCCCGTAGAAGCCCTTGCGGTCGGCGCGGTCCGCTCCGCCGAGCAACGCCCCCGAGCGTCCGACCCACGGCAGCGAAGCGAACTTGTCCACCGTCGCGATCAGGAAGGCCGGAAGCCTGCGGTAGATCGGTTCGTCCACGGCGACGATCGGCAGCGCGCGGTCGCGCGTGAAGTCGCACTCGAAGTTCGTGCAGACGATGCGCAGCTCGCTCGGATGGTCCGCATCGGGCTCGAGGGAGAAGGAGTCGGCCTGGAAGCGTTCCCCGCACCAGGGGCAGTTCTCGAGCGGAATCGGCGAGGGCTTGCTCTTCGGGTCGTTCTTGAACTGGCGCACCTTGCTCCGCGCCGAATCCGATCGGCCATCGCCCTTCCTCCCGAGGATGTTGGGCGTGGCGGCCTTCCCGACCCAGAGCCCGATCTCGAAGGGCCAGTCGCCGTAGCGCCCGGCGGCCTGCTCGCGCTCGAGCTCCAGCGCACACACGAGCCCGGCGGCGCGGGCAAGCTGATCGAGGGTCAGCAGGCGCAGCGTGTAGCGCATGATCACGCTGACCCCCGCGCCCGCGAGCCCGTTCTCGTCCGGGTGGCGCAGCCTCCGCAGCACCATGGCGAACGCCGCCAAGCCCAGGTACGCCTCGGTCTTGCCGCCGCCCGTCGGGAAGAAGAGCAGGTCCACCGTCTCGCGGTGAGGGTCACGCGGATCGGCGAGGCCCGGGAGGTTGAGCAGGATGAAGGCGAGCTGGAAGGCGCGCCAGCGCGGCGACTCGATCTCGAGCCGCTTGCGCAGCGCCCGGGCGACCGCGCGGTTGGCGACGCGGAAGGCGTCGAGCGCATCGGCGTCCCCGGCGAGCACGCCGATGCCGCGCTCGATCCGGTCCGCCGCGATCCCCGCCAGGCGCAACAGCTCCGTCGCCGTCTCGAGACGCGCTCCCTGGAGTGTCGCGTTCTTCTCTTGCTGCGCCCCGATCCAGCGCCGGTACTCGGTCACCAGGGGCCGCAGCGCGGCGGCGGCCGCGGCGCCGTCGGTCAGCGATCCGAGCCTTTCCATCGAGAGCTCGACGCCCGGAACCTCGGCGGTCGCCGTCTTCTCCACCTGGGCGCTCGGGATCCACGCCGTGCGCAGCAGGCGACACGCCCCGCCGGCGACTTCCCACTCGGCCGAGACGCCGTGGCCGGTCGCGTATTCCGGCGTGTCGGCATAATGAAGGTCGGCCACCCGCTCGTCCCACTCCGCGGAGCGCGCGCCGCGCAGGTCGGGGCGTGGCACGAAGCCGCGCTCGGCGCGCACTTCGAGCTCGGGCTGAAAGACGTAGGCGACGTCGGGCTCGCTCTGCTCCGGCCCCACCGGGGCGCGATGATTGACGAGGAAGACCGAGACCGAGCGTGTCCCGCTGGGGATCTGCGCGCTCAAGTCCTTCCCGGTGATCGGCCGCTCGACGACGTGGAGCTGCAGACCGCCGGAAGCGGGAACGTCGTACACCACCGGATCGCTCGCGCCTGTGAAGGTCACGCAGACCGCCGCTTCGCGGGGATGACGCTGCCAGACGGGAACCGTCTTGCCGTCCTCGCCCGCGATCTCGGTTTGCACGTAGTCGCCCCAGCGCGCGGTGACGTGGATGGCACCGGCCTCCTGCGGCGCGAGGAAGCTCAGGCCCAGCGACGAGGGAAAGAAGCCCTTCTTGGCCGCCTTGCGCTCCTCGTTCGACTCCTCGGCGAGACCCGCTGACCCCGGGATCTCGCTCTCCATGTCATCGTTCTCGTCGCCGTCGCCCCTTTGCTCGGGCGGCGTGCCCGACGGGATCAGGAACCCGGTCAGGTACCAGTTCGAGGGGCGCACCCAGCCCTGCAGGCGCTCCGCGGCGAGCGGGTGCCCCGCCCACGGGCCGACGAGATCGAGCTTCAGGGCCTCGACGAGGCGGTCGCGGACCTCGAGGGAACTCGTCGGCTCTGCGTTCATGATCCTCTCTCCTGTCGCGTGCGCCAACTCAGCCCTCGATCAATCGTTTCAGGCCAGCGATGGCCCGCTGGAGGCTATCGGCCCGTGCGGCTGCGACCTCGGGTCGCCACTCGCTCTGGACGTACTCGATGACCCGCGAGGTGTACGCCGGCCCGACCGCGCGGCCGCTTCCGGTCCTTGGCACCATGTCTTCACGAATCGCGCGCCGCCGAGAGGCCCGCGCGAGATCGACCAAGGCTTGCTTCGGGTCGGGTAGCGATTCGGGCCTCTGCGAAATCCTATTCCGCGCAACGCCCAGGAAGCGGCCGAGCGCCTCGTCATCGGCGAGCATCCAGGCTTCGACCGCCCGCACCGCCACCCGGAAGCAGAGCCTCGGCGACGCCGCGGGGACCCACTTCTCGCGGAGCGGCGGGGCGCACTCATAGTCGCGGTCGAGATCCACGAGGACGATCCAGGGCTGGTGCCGCGCGGCGTTGTTGAAGCCCGGCATGCTCTTCAGAAGCGCCGACTTGCCATGCTTTCCGTAGACGGGACCCGGCACGCCGCCGACGTGCTCGATGAGCTTGTGCACCACGGCCTCGTCGACAAGCCCCTCGATGGCTGCCGCGACGTAGACGGGGGACGGCATTTTCAGTCCTCGCCGAAGAGGGTGAATTGTGCCGTGCGCGGCGGCCGGGTCTTCGGGATCACGGCGTCGGCCAGGGAAACCCCGCCTTCCAGCAGGTCCCGAACATCCTGGTGCGAGGCCGCGGGCGTCACCTCCGTGCCCTCGCGTCCCGGCATGAGCAATAGGACCTCGTCGAGGCCGATGCCCTCGTCCTGCAGGAGCTCGGGCGAGTGGGTGCTGAGAAAGACCTGACGTCCCGTGCGGCGCTGGGCCCGCGCGAGCACTTGCGGCAACAGCCGCACGATCTCCGGATGAAGCGAAAGCTCGGGCTCCTCGAGCAGGAGCGGTCCCTGCTTCGCCAATACGACCCAGAGCAGGCCCATCAGTCGGAGGGTGCCGTCGGAGAACTGCTCCTCGTTCTGCCAGGCACCCTGCGGTCGCCAGTGCTGGTACTTGCCGCGCAGGTGCGGCGTACCCCGTTCATCGCGGACGAGCTCGACCTCCTGAAGCTGCGGCACGGCGATCCTCAGTGCATCCCGGATGCGACGCAGCCGCGCATTGCGGATCTTCGGCTGCGTCTTGGCCACCCGCTCGAGGAAATCCCCGCCGAACGGGTCGTTTGCGCGGCCGACCGATCGATCGGGCTCGCGGACGAGTTGCGGAACGATGTGTTGGTACTGGATGGACGCGAAGAAGTCGACGAGGTGCCGGAACGGCTGGTTGACGTTGACCTGTTCGAGATAGGTCTGCGTCAAGCGTATGGTGTCGGCGCGGTCCTCCGGATCGGGCCGGTCGAGAAGGAGTTCACCGTCCTTCCACACCCGCTCCTTGCGGACGAGCGCCCGGCGCTGATTGTCCTGGTGGAGCGCAAGCTCGTACCCCCATGCGCCTCCCGGCTCGCCCAGCTCGACCGCGATCTCGACATCCGGATACCGGCGGGCCGCCAGGCAGCGGATGGCGCTGACCCCGCCGCGGCGCCCGACGGCTTCCTGGAAGCCCCCGCCCGAGGACGCGAGGTCCCTCAGGAAACGGAAAGCGTCCAGCAGATTGGACTTGCCCGCGGCGTTCGGGCCGACGAGGAAGACCCGGTTCTGAAGCTCGACGTCGACCGTGGCGAAGTTCTTCCAGTTCTTGAGCCGCAGCCTGCGGACTTGGGTTTCTCCGCTCATACACTCTCCTCGCGTGGCGCGCGGCGGCAAGAATACCACATTCCGCGTCTAGCTGCGGCCGGCATGAGAGAAGGTCTCTGTGTCCCTGTCCTTGGCCCTGAGCCGGCGCGCCAGCGCCTTCTTCCGGCCGCGCTTGTTCGGGGCGGCGGCGGCGCCGGGGCGCTTGCTCGGCTCGCTCGCCGGCTTCTTGGGCGCCTTGAACTTCCTGGTGCCGGATGCGGACCCGCGTGCCCGGTGGTGTGGGAGGGGAGTGACGGGCGAACCATCGCCCCCCATCCCGAGTAGCCCTCATCATCTGGCTTTCCGCTTGCGATACCGCACCCCGGGCAGTCCCCTGAAGTCCGCGTCTTGCGTCCAGACCTCCGCTCCGTGCGCCCAGGCCGTTGCCAGGATGATGCTGTCTGCCATGGGGAGTTTCCGCTCTGCACTGATCCGGGCGGCTATGATCGCCAGATTGCCGTCAAGATCGACGACGCGCCCTTGCTGCATGGCTGCCACTGCTTGGAGGGCGGAGCCCTCGTCTCTCTGCTGGAGAATACGCTTGAATACTTCGTACAGGGTCAGGGAAGGGACGATCAGGTCGCGGGTCTTCTCGATGGCTGGCGCAAAGAAGGCGGCGTTGGGACCGTTCGCGAAGTACTCAAGCCATGCGCTCGAGTCGATCACGTTCATACTCGGTCCTCCTCCCGATCCACACGCGTATCGAGTCCCTTCAGGAAGCCTCTCATTTGCTTCGTCGGACGGACAGGAATGAGCACGATCCGGTCACCGTAGACCACCACCTGGATCTTCTGTCCAGGGGACAGCCCGAGCTTCTCTCGAACCTCTTTGGGGATGACGATTTGGTACTTGGGTGAGACGGTTACCGCAGTCATGTGCCCTCCATCGATAAGGCCAATGTAATACGCACAGCGTATCGATGTGGGCTCCTCGTGTCAAGCCCGGCCGATGGCGGCAGGCCCTGCACCCCAACTTGGTTGACTGCGTTCAAGGGAGAGCCCGCCACGGTTCGGGCAGTGGTTTCCCCGAGGATGGAGGCTCGCCTCGTTGCGTCCCTCTTGGCGGCGGCACGCCGTGGAGATCCCGACTCCAAGGGATCGATTGCTCGTTCTCTGGGTCACGATTCAATGCCAGGCGTTCGCGTGCGCACATTCATTGGAATTGGGCCAAGGCGGGCTTGAACGGCGGAGCGCTCATGAGAAAAGGCCTCCCGTGTCCGTGTCCTTGGTCTTGGGCTTGGCCTTGGATTTGGGTTTGCGGCTGGCCGCCTTCTTCCGGCCGCGCTGGTTCGAGGCGGCGACGCCCGAGCGGGCCTCCTCCTGCGCGCGCGCGGCGTTGAGCTCGAGCAGGCGGGCGAGGACCTCGCTCTGGACCTCGTCGGGCCAGCGGTAGCGGTAGGGCTTCTTGCGCTTGCCCCACTCCTCCTCGTCGATCTCGTAGTCGAGGAGGAACTCGCAGTCGGTCGCAAGGTCGCGCCAGCCGTAGGCGCCGAGGACGGCCCGGTCCATGGCGGCGTGCAGCTCGCGGAGCTTGAGGATCTCGGGGTCACGTTCGTCGGGGTCGTGGAAGCGGTTGTAGGTCTTGGTCAGGCCTTCGTGGTTCCGGACCATGAGGGCGGCGCGGAAGTCGTGGTAGGCCTGGCCGGCGGATTCGAGGGCGGGGTGCGTCTCCCAGTGCTCGGGGAAGGGGAAGGTCTCGAAGCAGTCGGAGGGGGTGTAGCGGAGCCGATCCTCCAGCGACGAGCCGAAGAAGCGCGCCCAGACCTCGTGGGGGCGGGACTGGAGGGCGCAGAAGGCGGCGTGGGTGGGGAGGGGGAAGACGTACGTCGTGTGCGCGAAGACCATGTTGGCGGGCAGAAAGGCGAACTGGACGTGCGCGCTGACCTGTGAGTTCACCAACACCCGCTCCAGCCCCGCGATGGCGGCGAACAGCGCAGGCGTGGTCTCCGCGAAGCGCCACCAATAGCGCTTGCGCACAGCGCGGTTGTCCTTCATCCGCTCCGGCCTCACCTTCTCCTCCACAATCCCCATCAACTCCGGCCAGCGCTCGCGGCACTCCTCCTCGCCGCGCTCCCCGAAGTGGATCACATACCGATGGTGGGCGTGCGTGGGACTCGAGTTCACCTCCTCGCCGCCGATGTAGGGGAAGATCACCTCCTGGTTCTTCGGGTCCGCCTCGATCAGCCGGCGCATCTCCGCGAGCGGCGTGGCCACGCCCTTCCTGTCCGTGTCGTCGAAGGTGAAGCCCATGCCGAGGACGATGCTGCCCTGGAAGCTCTTGCCGGCATTGGCCGCGAGCCGCGCCGGGTCGTCGTGGCCGCCGCGGTGGAAGAGGAAGGCGGTGATCGTCTCGACCTCGCGCTCGTCGATCCGCTTCGGGCCGGGGAACGCGCCCTTGCTCACGTGCAGCACGCTCACGACGACCGCCGCGAGCCCGGGCCACTTGACCCGCTTGCGGGCGGTGTAGATCTCGCCGCCGTGCCGGCAGATCCAGCGCAGGCCGCTCGAGCGCGTGTCGCCCTGGCCGATCGTGTTGGTGGCGATCAAGCCGAAGGCGCCGCCCCGGCGCAGCCGGTCGAAGGCGCGGCGGAAGAAGTGGGCGACGAGATCGGCGTTGCCGTGGCTCTCCTCGTGCAGGTGCTTGAGCCAGTCGGGGTAGCCCGGCGCGTTGGCGGCGGCGACCGAGTTCTTCCCCGCGAACGGCGGGTTCCCCACCACCGCATCGAACCCCGCATTCTCGCGCTCGAACACCTCCGGGAACTCGATCTCCCAGTGCAGCGGCGCCAGCGGCGGGTCGGCGTGGCGCCATTCCTCCAGCCGGCCGCGATGACGCTCGGCCTCGCCGCTCGCCACCGCGCTCGCGTACTCGCCCCGCCGCGCTTCACGCTCCTTCGGCTTCGCCCCCTCGAAGAAGGCCGCGAGCACGAGATCGCCGAAGAGCCGGACCTTGCCCAGCTCGGTCTGTGCTTCGTCCCAGAGATCGCGCCGCTCCCAGTCGGAGACCTCTTCGCCCGCCGCGCGGATCCGCCGGCGCAGCTCGGCGACTCGCGCCACGTGCTCGCGCACCCGCATCACCTCGAAGCCCGCCTGGAAGGCGGGCGCGTCGCCTTCCCAGTGGAAGGCCTCGATCTGCCGGCGCGAGAGGCCCACCAGCGAGTCGCCGTGGCGCAGCGCGTGGTCCACGAAGGTCAGTGCATGGTCCTTCGCGAGCGTCACGAGCCACAGCGACACCTTCGCCAGATCCACGGCCACGGGGTTGCGGTCCACGCCGTAGAGGCAGCGCTGGGCGATCAGCCGGCGGGCGAAGATCACCTCGTCCTCGTCCGGCGGGATCACCGGCACCTCGCCGCCGGCGTGCCAGGCCTCGATGAGTGCGTCGCCGAGCTGGCGGCAGGCCTCGACGAGAAAGGCGCCCGAGCCCATCGCGGGGTCGCAGACCTTGAGGTCGAGGATCTGCTCGGGGTGCGGCGGGCGGCCATCTTCTCCCCGCAGGCGCGCGAGGATCGGCGCGAGCGTCGTGCGCACGATCGGCTCGGTGAGCGCGCGCGGCGTGTAGTGCGAGCCCGAGCGCCGCCGCTCCTCGCTCGGCTGGAGCACCATCGCGCCCTCCGGCACCAGGTCGGGCGTGGCGGCGGCGTCGATCACGGGCAGGAGCGCCGCGTGCAGGTCCTCGAGGGTGGCAGCCGCTTTCGTCGCCTGGCTGACCTTGTCGGTGAGCTTGCGTCCGGCGCGGTCCGCAAGCCACTTCGCCCGCCGGGCCGGCGGCTCGGCGAGCAGCGCCTCGAGGTCGACGGCGGTGGGGGCGCCTTGCCTTTTCTGAGCCTTGATCGCCACCGCGCGGCCGGTCGCGGTCTCGAGCCGGAAGCCCATCATGGTCTCGTAGACCGAGCCGATCTGCTCGACGTCGAGCGCGCGGTAGGAGATGCGCTCGCCATCCAGCACGAGGAGTTTCTCGAGTGCCCGGTAGACCGTGCCGTCGGGCACGAGCGGCGGCTCGATGGCCGCGTGGATCTGGCGCGCCCCACCGCGCGGGCGGCCTTCGAGGAAGGGGAAGCGGTCCGGGTCGAAGAGCACGCCATGGCGCCTGGGCAGCCGCATCGCACCCGACGCGGCCCCGTCGTGGATCATGCGGAACAGCACCAGGAGCTGCGCCCAGGCGCCGTAGCGCTGGTCCATGGTGTCGGGATGGAGCGCGGCGTCCTCGCGCAGGCGCTCGTGCAGGCCCGCGAGCGAGTAGTAGCGCAGCCAGGTCTCCTCCGCGGGCAGCATGTCGCGCTCCTCGGCGTAGAGCAGGAAGACGAGCCGCAGAATCACGGTGAGGAGCGCGCGGTAGACCTCGTCGGGATGCTCGGCGAGGGCATCGTGCAGCAGCCGGCGCCGTGAGGCGTCGTGGGCGGCCTGGAGACCGCGCAGCAGCTCGTAGAGCGCGTGCAGCACCTGCTCGGCCAGGCGCTCGCTGACTTCGTTCTGGAACTTGCGGCTGTCCTCGAGCAGGGCGGCGAGCCGCTGCGCGCGCGGCAGGCTCAGGAGCCGCGTCTGGCCGAGCAGTAGCCTGAGCGCGGTCGAGATCGGCCGGCCCGCGGTCTGGACCATGTCGGCCACGCGGAAGTCGAGCCAGCCCGAGCTCTCGCCGCGCGGCGCGGAGATGAGCCGCAGCGCGTGGCCGCCAAAGAGCAGCCCCGCCGGAACGCCCGTGGCACGCAGGAGGCGCTCCATGCGGCCGTGGGCCGAGGCTTCGAGCCGGCCGCCGGCGCGGGTCACGCGGTCGAGATCTTCGCCGGGCTCGAGCACCCTCACCAGGAGCTGCCAGCCGGGCTCGCCGTCTCGGGGATCGAACTCGCGCACCGCGACGTCGGGGCGCAGCGTCTCGCCGTAGTCGGGCAGCGGCAGCTCGAGTTCGGGCGGAATGGGGCTCTGCGCCGTGCCCGCGTAGCCCTTGGGGGAGAAGCTCCAGCCGAGGACCGACCGCGCGAAGGCGCGGAAGTCGGGCAGGCAGGGCTCGGCCTCCGCCGTGGTCGCCCCGTAGGCGGGCGCGCGCTCCCGGATCCCGTCCGGTTCGCCCCCGTCGTCGAGACAGCTTCGCAGCAGCCGCTGGCCCTCGGCGTCGCGGCGGTCGAGGATCGCCCCGGCGCGCACCAGGGCGGGCGCCGAGACCACCAGGCCGGTCGGACGCACGAAGCCGAGCCATTCGAGGTGCGCGAGGATCGCGGGATCGAGCTTGGCTCTGGCCATCATCGGTCCTTGCTCCGGCGCCTTACCTCGCTACGCATTTCCGTCCTCCCGGATCTCCCAGTGGCCACCGCGGGCCGGGCCGACGCGGCGAAGAATGCCCTTGTCCTTCAGCCTGGCCAGCGTCTTGTCCATGGCCGTCATGCTGACACCGATCTGATCCGCCAGGATTCGCGTCGAGATCCGTGAGTCGCCATGGATCAGGAACAGGACCCGACCCTCCGTTTCACCCAACCTTTCACCCAACCTTTCACCCAATCGCTCGATCCAGATCCGTTCTTGGCCAGCTTCTTGGGTAGTTTCTCCAGAACCCCCTCCCGTCACGCCGGCGACCTGCTCGAGGTAGGCTGCGGAGAACGGAAACTCGACCCAGACGTCGCGCGACTCCGCGCGAATCCGGGGTTCCGGCGTGCCCGCCTCGTGGCAAGCGGTGAAGATGCGCTGGATGCCGCGCCCCCAGGCCTCGATGTCGCCGGAGCGGAAGAAGGTGTGGGCGATGTCCGGATTGAACGGTTGGGAAGGGTGCCGCCCCAGCAGATTCTCGATCGACCAGCCTTCGGGCAGCTCGCCGGGATTCCAGATCAGCAAGCGGTCGGCGTAGACCCGGATCTGGATGGGAGCAGGTACCGCGTAGTCGCGGTGGATGATGGCGTTCAGCAGCGTCTCGCGAAGCGCGCTCTCCGGCATCGGGTAGCTCTCGATGCGCTGGAGCCCTTCGTAGCTGATCCCGGCCTTCAGGTACTTCGTCAACAGCAGATCGAGGCTCTTGCCGGGCTGCGAGAACAGGTCGCCCGTGATCTCATCGTGATAGCGCAGGTCTGACTCGCTCGCGAAGTAGCCGATCTTGATCGAAGCACCCGTGACATATCGCCCGGGGTCTGGGTGAAAGATGAGTACAGCGGCGCGCTTCAGGTAGTTGCCCTCAGTCAGGCGGAGCTTCTCGATCACGCCGGCATCGTCCTCGGTCAGGACGTCCTCTCTCAGGCGCTTGCTGCGCGCGGCGCGCTCGCGAAAGCGCGTCAGCACGGCGGTGTCCAGGTCCTCGACCGTCACGCCCGGCACTGGCACGGCGTCCCAGCGGCGTCCCGTCTTGCCGAGCAGAAAGCGGTCGAGCGCGGCGCCCTTCAAGACCTGCTTTGTGCTGCCGGTGCGGTAGTGGTACTCGCCGCGATAGCTGATCGGTACCGGATAGGACTCGACCGCGATCCGCAGGTACGGTTTGCCGTCCTCTTGCAAGAGGTCGATCTCCGCGACGATGCCCAGCAGATCGCGCAGCTTGTTGGGCAGCTCCTCCAGCAGCCGCTCCGCATTCTGGATGCCGACGACTTGCCCCCGGTCGTCGCGGCCAATCTCCAGCACGCCGCCCTGGGCGTTGGCGAACCCGCACAGCCACTTCAGGTACTCGTCGCGCCAGGACGACTTCCACTCGGTGCGTTGATCCTCGGTCATGCACAGGCCTCCCCGCGCGCGTCGCCCATCAGTTCGTCTCCGGCCAGAGGTAGACGAGGCCGACCGGCTCGATGCGCTGCGCGCGCACCTCGTAGAACCCGCGGATGCGCTGGGGCTCGCGCGCGAGATCCCGCTCGAACTGCTCCAGGCGCGTGCGCCAGGCCCTGACGTCCGCTTCGAGCTGGCGTTTCTCCTCCTCGCTGAAACCCAGCGCAAACTGCTGGAACCGAGGCTCGGTCTTCTCGAGCTCCTCGCGCACGCGTTCGCGCTGCCGCTCGAGCGTCTCGCGCAGGTCCCTCTCCTCGCGTTCACCCCGCTTGCGGAGCTTGTCGATGGCGAGCGCCGCCAGCTCGCGGGCCCGCGGCTCGAGCTGGGGCAAGAGTTCTGCGATGTCACGCGGGGCCGCGGCGAGGAGCTTCTTGCGGATCGCCTCGCCGGGCACACGCCCGCGCTCCCCGGCGAGCGATTGCTCCAGAAGCTCGAGCGTCTTGGCTTCCGCCTCCCGCGCGTAGGCGGAGAGGGTTGCCTTGCGCTGGGACGGCTCGACCCAGCGCGCCGCGAGCGGCACCAGCTCCTCGTGGAGCCGCTCGGCCCCCCGCCCGTAGAGCGAGAGACGTCCGAGCAGGATCACACGCGGGATCGAGTCCGCGGCCTGCGCGAGGCACGCGCGCGAGAGATCGTGGTGGATGAAACCCTGCGAGCGGAAGCGAGCGAGCAGGCGCTGGGCCACCCTTTGCTCGAGGTGCAGGTGAACGGTGTCCTCGGTGAGCACGCCCGCATCCTCGAAAACGACCGGCCGGACCTGCGCCTCGCGGCGCCAGTCGGCGAGCTTCTGGTTGCGCGGGCGGGGCGCGCGAAGCGTGTCGAGGGTGGCGGCCCAGCTCGCGTCGGCCTCCGCGCGGCGGTCGAGCCGCGGGAAGGTCCAGACAGGGTGGCCGTGCGCGTCGCGGCTTTCCTCCAGGCGCTGGGCGCCCAGGAGCTCGAGCGAGCACGAGAGGGCGTCGCGGAACGGCCCCGCCTCGAACCCGACCCAGGTGCGGGATGCTTCCAGCAGAGTCTGGCAGCGCGCGATCTGCGCCTTCAGGTCCTCCCGGCGCTCGCGGGCGGCCTCGAACTCCTCCTCGGTGATGCGCTTGGTCTCCGCCTCGAGGTCCGCGGCCTCGATCTCGCCCGCGAGACGCTCGGCGTCGCGGTGGCGGATGCCGTGGCGGAGCCGGCGCTCGATGTCGTCGTCGATCACCTTGGAGAGACTGCCGAGCTCCTTCTTGATGGTCTCGGTCTTGCGGACGAGCACCTCCAGCACGCGGTCCTCGACGCGCTGCGGCAGCACGAAGTAGTGGCAGCGGACCTCGGGGGCGGGCTGGAGCTTGCGGTCAATGCGGCCGTTGCGCTGCTCGATGCGGCCGGGGTTCCAGGGCAGGTCGTAGTGAAAGAGGTCCGTGCAGTGCGCCTGGAAGTTCAGGCCCTCGCGGGCGGCGTCGGTCGCGAGCAGGATGCGTAGCGCATCCTTGGCCGGATCGGTGTTGAATCGGCGCTGGGTCTCCTTGCGCCGGGCGCCGCTGGTGAGCCCGTCGATCACCGCGATGCGCTCCTCGGCGCGATCGGTGCCCTCGATGGCCTGTTCCAGGATCTCCTTGAGGAAGCGCTTCGTGCCCTCGCGGTTCTCGGTGAAGATCAGGACGCGGCGACGAGTCCACGCCGGCGGCGAGCCCTCCGGCCTGCGGCCGAAGGGCGGCAGATCCGGGCAGAGGTGCCCGCGGATCCAGTCGATGAGGCGGCGGGTCTTGGCGTCCGGCACGTGCCGCGCGCGTTCCGCGATCCCCTGCATCCGCTCGAGGAGCGCCTGCTCGGCGCGCCAGAGTGCTGCAGCCGCCTCGTCCCGGGGCGATTCGGCTTCCGCCGTCACCGTCGCGGCCTCGACGACGGCCTCTTCCTCCGCTTCCTGCTCCTCGGGCGTCCATTCGCCGCGCTCGTCGTCGGCGTCCGGCGGGGTCGTGAAGCGCTCGAGCTGCCGCTCGCCGCTCGCGTCCGTTCCGGTCGCCGCCGCCTGCGCCCTCTCCCACTGTCTCGCGACGGTCGCCCGATGCACCCTGAGACTGCGCGCGAACGCCTCGATGGACGAGAGCAGGCGCTGCTGCAGACCCACGACGAGCAGCCCCGCGGCGGCCTGGGCGCGGCGGGAGGCGCCGGCGAAACGTGTCTCGCGTGCCGTCCGGTACTCGTCGAGCAGCCGTGAGAGCTCGAGCTCGGGCGCGTCCGCCGGCAGATCGTCGATGACCACCCGCTCCACGATGCGCCGCGGGAAGCCGCCCTGGACCTCGCGGATATCTTCCTTGAGCCGGCGCACCATCACGTCCTCGAGCGCCTTCTTGCCGCGCACCTTCACGCCGCGGGTGAAGCGGTACGGGTCGAGCAGCTCGAGAAGCGTGGAGAAGCTGTTCGAGTGGCCGTTGTGGGGCGTGGCCGAGAGAAACAGGCGATGCTCGAAGCGCCCGGCCAGGTCGCGCACCGCGCGGGTGAACTTGGTCTCGATGCCGTAGCGCCCGCCGCTCGCGGGGGCGGCGTGATGCGCCTCGTCGAGGATCAGCAGGCTCCCGGGCAAAAATGGGCCGAGCCACTCGCGCATCGGGTCTGTGTAGGTCGGATCGATCAGCAGGTTGTGAGAGACCAGAAAGCGGCTGTGCGTCCGCCACGGGTTGACGCCGAAGCCGCGCTCGCGCCGCATGCGCGTCAGATAGGCGCGGTCGAGCACCGCGAACACGAGGCCGAAGCGCTCCTCGAACTCGGCTTGCCACTGCTCGAGGACCGAAGGCGGCGCCGCGACGACGAGCGTCTTGGCCTTCTTGCGCAGGAGCAGCTCGCGCGCGATGAGGCCGGCTTCGATGGTCTTGCCCAGACCCGTGTCGTCGGCAATGAAGAGATTGACCCGCGGCAGCCGCAGCGCCTTGCGCAGCGGCTCCATCTGGTAGGCGTCGATCTTGATCCCAGCACGAAACGGGGACTGCAACAGGCTGGGATCGGTGGCCGTGACGCAGTTCCACCGCAGGGTGTGCAGGAAGGCCGCGAACTGGCGGGGGGCGTCGAAGCCTCGCGCCGCGAGATCCTGCCAGCTCTCCTCCTTCAAGATGCGGCGATCGAGCTCGTACTCCCAGAACACGTCGAGGCACTGACCCTGCGCGTCGTCGTCCGCGCAGGCGAGGCGCACCACGGCGGACTGGCCGGGCGCCGCCGGGCCGACCACTTCCTCGACCAGCCATCGCCGGGAGCGTACGTGCACGAGATCCCCGGGCGCCGGGGGATGGTCGGGAAGGTTGATGCTGTTGCGGGGCGCGGACTGCACTGCAGGTTCCTTTCCCGGGTGAAGCCGACTGCCGCGATCGCAGAAACCTGTGCAACCGACATGGCTGCTGCGCTTGTGTTGAATGAAGGCCGCTCAGCGACCGGTTTCACGTCCGAGAGCCTCCCGCACATCCTGCATGTCACCTGCACGCCGATCACCGGCGAGAGCATACACCTTCGGGGAGGACGCCTCAACGTCCTCCCCGGAACCCTCTACGAACGGGCCCCCTGGCGTTCCCGTTCCAGGCTCACCTTCGTCGGTCCGGACGCTCCTGCGCCAGCCGTACGCCGCGCAAGCCAACCGTGGACCAGCCCGAGGATCAAACCATACACGACATGCCCCATCAGACTCGGCAGCGCGGCGGCAGCAGCGGCGACGCTCAGGTTCGCGCCCAGGCCCATCCCCATCATCCAGGGCATGAGGGTCAAGGGTCCGAGCACCCACCAGACGCCGCCATAGAGCGCCCCCGCCGACAGACCGCCGCGAGCGGCCTGTGCGAACCTGCCGAAGAGGACCGCGAACGACGCACCGATGCCCGCACTGATCATCATGTGGACCGCGAACCCCGCCAGTGCCGAGGGTTGGCCGACCATCTTGCCGATCATGGGCAACATGCCCATCATGGCCATCAGCATTCCAAAGACCACGCCGCCGTCGAGACCGCCGAGGACTCCGTTCCAGATTGCGCTTGTTGGCCGCCAAACCAGGCTCCGCACGCCGAACGCCCGATGGTCACACTGGCGAGCCTGACCCGTTGCCGTCCCTCCTCTCGCCGCACCGTCGGAGCCTGTTATCTGCTCTGCGCTCATCAGCCTGTATCGGTATATACAATCGCCACTTGCAGCTCTTCCATGCCAGACCGTTTCCCACTCGCGGTCAAGACTATCGATTCGCGGAGCCAGAATGGATAGAATGCATCCGGGAACGCGGGTTCTCGCAGGATTGACAACCCTTGCTGGGAGTAGCGCCGTGCGGGGGGGATGCCCTGAATAACCAGAAGTGGCCAGAATGGTGGGATTGGGAACTTGACCTCAGTCCACATCTATTCAAGCGCATGGAGGACGCCGCTTCACGGAGATCGACCTACGCACGATGCTTGAGAACGCGGTGCGTCTTCGTCCTGATGCGGCAGAGGGACGTTGGATTGTGGAGACGCAGTTTCGAAGTAGTGCCTGGGAGATCGTCGTCGAGCCAGACCAGGAAGCTCGCCTCCTGGTTGTCATTACGGCCTACGCAAGAGGCTGACAGGACAAACAAGATGAAGAATGCCTACCTTGAAATCACCTTCCGCAATGGACGCCCAATCGCTGCCTACTACTACCTACCGAGGCGCGAAGGTCAGAAGAGCTATCGGACAAAGCGCGTCGAGCCTGGCATGGTCGTTGACTTCAGCCGTAGCGGGAAACCAATTGGGATCGAGATCACGACACCCGGTAAAGTGACTCTTGAGGCATTCAACCAGCTTCTCGGCGAACTCGGCCTAGCTCCCCTGAAGCACGATGATCTTGCGCCCCTGCTTGCCGCCTAGAACGAGCGGGGCATGGTCATTGAAGGACGATCTGTGATTGGCTGTGACTGACGCGAATGTAGTACGAGAGAAGGGCGGCCAATCGGGTAGAGGGGAGTGATTAGCTCCCCCCTCCCACACCACCCGGCATGCGGGTCCGCACCGGGCGGTTCCGGTGCTCACGGCGCTGAGGCGCCGTAGTGAAGGTCGATCCACTGCTGCCGCATGTTCGGGACACCTTGTTCCCAAAGCCATCGATTGTTCAGCGCCCGCTGGACGATGCCGTTGTGCGCCATCCGCCAGTAGCCCTTGCGGCTGCGCGTCGCGAGTTTGACGTCCTCCGACGAGATGCCCAGGGCCAGCAAATGACGTCGCCGAGTACGTGGGCGCTTCCACTGTTTCCAGTAGCAGAGCCGGACCCGGCACCGCAGCCACTGATCCAGTTCCAGCAGCTCGTTGTAGCTGTGGCTGTGACCGAAGTAGTTCAGCCAACCCGTGACATACCGCCGCAGGACTCGGATCCGGAACGTCATGCTCCGACCGTTGCTCCTCGCGGTGATCTCGCGGATTCGCTCTTTGAACCGTTCGACCGCGGCATTCGTCCAGCGCAGCTTGCCGCCTCTCAACGCGAAGCCCAAGAACGAGCACGCCCGCAGGGGCGCGGCCTTGCTCTTGGTCCGATTGATCCGCAGTCGCAAGCGCCTCTCCAGGAACCGGCTGATGCTCGCCAGCACCCGCTCGGCGGCCTGACGGCTCCGCACGAAGATCAGGAAAGTCGTCGGCGTATCGGGCGTACCTGTGTCCGCGCCGGTCCAATTCCTTGTCCAGATCATCGAGCATCACGTTGGCCATCAGCGGGGAGAGCGGACCGCCCTGCGGTACCCCGCAGGACGTGCTCTGTCTGCTCCCATCCGGCAGGACCACGCCGGCGTGTAGGTAGCGGCCCATGAGCCGCAGCACGCGCCGGTCCCCGATCCGCCGGGCCAGGCGGTTCATCAGCAAGCCATGGTGGACCGTGTCGAAGTAGCTCTTCAGGTCGCAATCGACCCCGAAGCGCAGGCCCTCACGATGGGAATCCTCCATCTCCTGCAGAGCCGTCCGAGCACTGCGGCCAGGGCGAAATCCATAGCTGTGGGTGCTGAAGGTTGGCTCGAAGAGCGGGCTGATGACCTGGGCGATGGCCTGCTGGATGACGCGGTCCAGCACGGTCGGTATCCCCAGAGGCCGTTGGCCTCCGGTGGCTTTGGGAATCATCACCCGCCGTACGGCTGCCGGGTGATAGATGCCCTTTTGAAGGGCCGAGCGGATCCGGTCCCAGTGCTGACGGGCGAACGCGGGGAACTGCGCGATGGTCATCCCGTCCATGCCGGCAGCACCCTGGTTGGCTTTGACCCGTTGCCATGCTCTGAGCATGTTCTCCCGGGAGAGGATCTGCTCCAGTAGGTTGACCTGTGCCCCTCCATGCTTCCCCTCTGAGACCTCCCCTCTCGCGGCTCGCCCGTTCGGGGTCCCAGCCGGCAAGGACGGCTCAGGGGTCGAGGAACACGCGACCGGTTCAGGCCTTCCCGCCTCAGGCCTGCCCGCCCTGGACGGCGGCGGGTGCTCCACACGGTCGCACGCGATGATGCGGCCCGCGACCGGCAGGGCCATCCGCCCGCACAGCCGTTCGGCCTCTTCGATGGAGCGCGTGGTCAGGAAGATCGGCGTGCCGCAGCGATGCAAGTCGCCGATGAGCCGGCGGAGGTGCCGGGCGCCGGCCACACCGTAGAGCGCGGAGCAGAAGCAGAGCCCACGGACGGCCGTCTTGAACGACATGGGCGCTTCCCCAAGTGACATCGCCTGCCGATCGGGAGTACACTGCCTGCCGGCCGGCCGGCGATTTCCCCGCACCCAGCTCATCGACGCCCAACCTCTCGCCTCTGCTCTGCCCGGTCACTCCACCCACGGCCACCGCCCCCGGGACTATAACTGAAGACAGGGCTTGCCAAAGGCCCGTCGGGACTGTTTCATTGGGAACCCGATACCGATCTGTTCGGGTTGAAGGGCAACGTCCGGGGTGCCTGCATGGATGGGGTCAGCGGAGAGGTTGAACAGTGTCGGGTGAGGAGACACTCGCCGGTCTCGAGATCGTGGAAGATGCCGGCTCATCCACGGGGGAGGGCTCGCAAGCGCGATCGATGCGGCGAAGCGGCACAGGTGTGTTGCCCCTGCAGGCGCTGAGCTGGACGCCGCGGATCGTTTCCCTGGCACTACTCCTGCTCGTCCTGGCTGCCGCGGGTGCGATCGGACACCGCCAGGTCTATCTGGGTCTGGATTCCATCGGGCACTACGTGCACGTCTGGTTCGTGCACCACTCCCTGTTCGGCGAGGGCACGTTGCCGCTCACCAACCCCTATCTGCAGAGTGGGGAGGCCCGCGCATTTCCTTATGGATTCGTGCCCTATATGATCACGGCGTTGCTCTACCACGTCTTCGCCGACAGAGCGGTGTCGGTCCTGATGGCTCTCCTGGCCGCCGCCATCATCGCCGTGGCGGGCTACTCCCGACTCCGGAAGGACCCGGTCCTGATCGCCTGCTTCGCCCTCTCCCTGCCCTTCCTGGATGGCTTGCTCTCCTTCCAGTTCATCTTCTTCTGGGCCGCTCTGTTCTTCTTCCTCTTCGCCTGGGCCCTGGATCGCAGACGGACCGTGCTGGCGGGAGTCCTGATGTGGGCGACGATGGTCACGCATCCCATCATCGGCCTGGAGGCGGTCGTCATCTATACCGTCTACCACGTCCGTGCGCAGCCTGTGCGCCGGCCGATCGTCCTCCGCATGGCGGTGGTTACAGGATTGTGTGCACTACCTACCTTCGTCTACTCATTGGGGGACCCGTCGGCCGGGGAGGCCCCGAAACTCTATCTCGCCGCGAAGGTCATCGTGCGCAGCGCGTTCGGCCTGGCGATCCTATTCGGCCCATTCCTGTTGCTGCGGTGGCGGGCAGTGATCCATGCGAACTATGCGCGCGTGTTCGCGTTGGTGTGCACCTCGAGTCTCCTGTGGTTCGCCGCCGATCAGAGTTCCTGCATTGGGCTGTTCGAGGATGCGCAGTCGATGTACACCGGGTTCTTCGACTCGGGGCGGTTTCAGCGCGGGGCCGTGTACCGCATCCTCGAGCCCGAGGACCGCGAGGAAGGCCAGTACTTCTTCGTGCAGAAGGGCGCCGTGCTCGCCAACAGCTTCTTCACCGAGACGATGTTCCGCCAGGACTGGGAGTCCCTGGAGGAGTACACGGCCTTCCTGCGCGAGGAGCGCATCGACTTCGTTGTCGTCGAGCAGGACTACTTCGAGGACTTCGACACCAACGAAGGGGAGCTCCTCGATCGTCTGGTGACGCTCAAGCAGGGCAGCCGTACCTACGCGGACCCCGAAGGGCGCTTCGAAGTGTTCGACGTCAAGGCGCCGCTCATGACCCGCGGGGACGGGGCCGGCCTTCTTTTCGCTCCTCTTATCATCTAAATGCATAAATAGTTACGCCAACTGCGGTGAAGGGGCGTCCGTGCGGACCAGCCGCGTTCGCCCGGCACGCATGGGGCCGCATTCTAACCGAATCCTCACTTCGTTCGTCGTTCAACGAAATATGGAATCTCCCGCATGAGCGAATTCGTGTCCATCGCCAAGGCGCTCTCCGACGGCAGTCGGTTGCGCACGCTGGTCTGCCTGGAGGGGACCACCCTGTGCCTGTGCCAGCTCACCGAGATCCTCGGCCTGGCGCCGGCGACCGTATCGAAGCATCTGAGCATCTTGCACGAGGCGGGCCTGGTGACCTTGCGGGCCGAGGGCCGGTGGCACTACTACCGGTGGGTCGAGGAGGGCGCTTCGCCCTGCGCGCAGAAGGCGCTGGCCTGGGTGCGCGAGTTCGCCGCTGCCACCCGCACTGCACGCGCCGATGTCGCTCGGCGGGCAGTCGTGCTGCAGGGCTCGTCCGTACCCTGTCCCAGTGAGGCGCGAACGCGAGTGCTGTTCCTGTGCACCGGCAACTCCTGCCGTAGCCAGATGGCCGAGGGCCTGCTGCGGGCGAAGGCGGGCAGGAAGTTCGAGGTGTACAGCGGCGGATTGGATCCCCAACCGATTGATGAGATGACCTACGCGGTCATGGACGAGATCGGGATCGACATCCGCAGTCAGTCC
>CAZPGB010000071.1:0-28651 GCA_964585945.1 uncultured bacterium
CGTTAGGAGCGACCGAAATCCTTCCATCGGGCCACGGCGAACTGCGGAATGTAGGATCTAATCACGCCTTCGGGGGCAAATTGCGCAGGATGCGCCAGGGGTCCCTGCGATCGAGACTGGCGTAATCTGTAACGATTTCCGACACTTCCAGCAAGTGTGGTCACACCTGCGTCGTCGAGCTCCTGATCAAGTGGGACAATGTCGCCTCCACTAGGGCAAAGCCCAGGCTCTCGTCGCCAATCCACCCTACCGCACCCGGAACCGCTCGGTCCCCACCTCACGAATCCCGCGCTTGTAGCGACCCGCGTGGGTCACCGCCGGTGGAATGGCCGCCGACCTGGCGCGCACGTCGGCTGTCACCAGACGTCCCCGGCCGTCCCAGACGCGCGCCTCGCCCTGGTTCCAGAAGAAGGGCAGCCGGTCGCCGAGATGCGTCCGCCCAGCGGCCTCGAGCTGCTCGGAGAGGTCCCGGGCGGTCGCGCCCTCCACCGGCACCCCAAGCGCGCGTGCCAGCTCGGCCAACACCTGCCAGCCCTGTTTGCCCGAGGGGGGATGCACCGCTGCCGCGAAGTCGATCACGCGCCCCTCGAACGTGCACCGCGTGCCCTCGTTCTCGAGATACGTCGTGCCCGGCAGCGTGATGTCGGCGAAGCGGGTGGTCTCGGTCGGTGTCCAGTCGATGGCCGCGAGGAACTCCACGTTTTGCAGGAACGCGCCGGTGCGCGCGTGCTCCATCGGATCCTCGCCGATGACGATCGCCGCCCGGATGCGCCCCTCGCGCAGGTCCTCACGCAGCTCTTCGTGCGTGCGCGCCCCGGGCACGACGGGACCGGCCCCCTCGCCGACCGGCTGGCGCCCCGGCAAGAAGGCCGGATCGGCGCCCGCCACCTCGAGACCCGCCATGTTGCCGTTGAGCCTCGGCAGGATCAGATCGGCCTCCACACCCGCCGCGCGAAGCAGCAGCACGAAGTTGCCGAGGGTCTCCATGTCACCGGGCGCCTGGTCCTGGGGTCGGTCGGGACTGTGCACGAACACGATCCTGCGCGCGCGGCCGATCTCGGCGGCGGCCTGCTGAATCCGATCCTCGGATACGCCCGTCAGGTCGGCCACCACGGCCGGGTCCTTCTCGAGCGAGGCCAGAAACGCGTCCCCGCCGGGCATCGCCGCGACGCGGTCGGCCGGAAGGGTACCGTCGGCAATGAGCCTTTGGATGATCCCGTTCCAGAGGATCGAGGCCCGTCCGCGCATCGGGTCCATGGCCACGGCCGACAGGTGCTTGTCGGCGGTGTCCAGGATCGAATTGGCCACGATGAGGCGCGTCCCCCGCTTGACCGCATCGATGATCTCGACGGCCAGGATCAGGTGGTCCGCCTCGGTGGCGGTGTTGTTGCAGATGATCAGGTCCGCCTCGCGCAGGGCCGCGCGATCGGCCGTGGAGGCGGTGAAGCCCAACGACGCATCGAGCACGCCCGCCTCCCGGTTGGTGAGCAGGGCCGCCAGCGAGGCGATGTTGTTCGTCCCCAGCCCCTCGCGCGCGATCCGTCCGGCCAGCAACAGCTCCTCGTTGGTCAGCTCGGGGGACGCGAAGACGGCCACGGTCTCGGGGCCGTGCTCCTGCACCACCTTGCGCAGACCCTCGGCCACCTTTGCGTAGGCCTCCTCGAATCCGATCTCCTGCGAGCTGCTGCCGGTGCGCAGCTCGGGGCGGTCCAAGCGCTGCTGCAGGAGGAACCGCTCGTAGCCGAAGCGGCCGTAGCGGCACAAGTACTCACCCGGCGTCCCCGACGGCGTCACGTAGTAGCGATCCTGACCGCGGTCGTCGCCGAAGGTCTTGACGGTGATCGGGCAGCCCAGTGAGCAGAAGGCACAGTGGCTGGTCGAATCCTGCGTCAGGAGCGGGGCCCGACCCGGGAAGGGGACCTTCACCGTGAGCGCCCCCGTGGGGCAGGAGTCGATGCAATTGCCGCAGCTCACGCAGCTCGTCTCGACCAGCGGGTCGTCCATCGCGGGCCGCATCTCGGTGCGAAAGCCGCGATTGACCAGACCGAGCGCCGAGATCGGCAGCACCCGCGCACACGTGCGGATGCATCGCGCGCAGAGGATGCACTTGTTGGGGTCGTAGACGATGTAGGGATGGCGTTCGTCGACCTTGTGCTTGCGGACGTAGCCCTTGAAGCGCTCCATGTCGACGCCGTACTCGTCGGCGTAGAGGCGCAGCTTGCAGTCGTAGTACCGCACGCACCCGCACGAGAGGCACCGCTGCTCCTCGTGCAGCACATCCTCGGGCTCGAATCCGGTCGCCACCTCGCTGAAGTTGCCGGCGCGCTCCTCGACCGGGGACGTTTGCACCTCGTGGCGCGGAATCTCCTGCACCTCGCCCAACTCGGCCTGCCCCGGCTTGGCCCAGAACTCCTTGGTGACGACGAAGGGCATCTCCTCGAACGGCTCGCCGCTCAAGTGGGCGTGTATCGCCCTGGCGGCGCGTTGGCCGTCGCGGATCGCGTCGATCACGACCGTGGGACCGTCGGCGGCGGCGTCCCCGCCCGCGAAGACCCCGTCGATATTGGTCTTCATCGTCTTGGGGTCGACGTCGATCGTCTCCCACCGACTCACCGCGAGATCGGCGTCGGCCAACCGCTTCAGTCCTTCGAGCAGCGGCTCCTGGCCGATCGCCGCCACCGCGAGCTGACACGGCAGCTCGAACTCCGATCCCTCCAGCGGCACGGGGCGCCGGCGGCCCGAGGCGTCGGGCTCGCCCAGCTTCATGCGGATGCACTTGAGCGCCTTGAGTCGTCCCTCCTCGGACACGATGCCCACCGGCGCGGCCAGCTCCATGATCTCGATGCCCTCTTCGAGGCAGTCGTGGATCTCCATCTCGTCGGCCGGCATCTCCGCCTTGGTGCGCCGGTAGAGGATGATCACCTTCTCGGCGCCGCAACGCCACGAGGTGCGCGCCACGTCCATAGCCGTGTTGCCGCCGCCCACGACCACCACCGTGCCCGCGACGGGGCTGGGATCGTCCGCCTTCTCGCGCAGGAAATCGATCCCCATGCGCACGCCCTCGGTCTCGAACTCGCCCTCCACCCGCATCGGCTTGGCGGTCCACGCGCCGGCGCCCAAGAAGATGGCGTCGTGCTTCTCCCGCAGCTCGTCGAGCGCGACGTCCTTGCCGATCCGCACGCCCGTCTCGATCCGCCCCCCGGCCCGGCAGATGTAGTCCACCTCGGCGTCGATCACGTCGTCGGGCAGACGGTAGGTGGGGATGCCGTAGCGCAGCATGCCGCCGGTGCGCGGCATCGCCTCATAGATGACCGGATCGTAACCCTTGCGTCCCAGGAACCAGGCCGCGGTCAAACCGGCCGGACCCGAGCCCACGATCGCCACCGACTTCCCGCGCGATGGCTCGCGCTCGGGCTGGCCGTCGTAGGCGCCCGGCTCGTCGGAGACATAGCGCTTCACCGCGTTGATGCTCACCGGCTGATCGACATCCACGCGGCGACAGACCACCTCGCACTTGCGCACGCAGACCCGTCCGCAGACGGCCGGCAGGGGATTGGCCTCGCGGATCAGATCGATCGCGCGGCGCGGCTGCCCCATTGCCGCCAGGGCGATGTAGCCCTGCGCGTCGACGCCGGCCGGGCAGCCCAGCAGACAGGGCGAGACGCAGTCGGCGTAGTGGTTCGACAGCAACAGCTCGAGCGCGGTGCGGCGTGAGGCGATCACGCGCTCGTTGCGCGTCTCGATCTCCATGTCGGGCACGACGCGCGTGGCGCAGGCCGGCACCAGATTGTTGCGGCCCTTCACCTCCACCGTGCACAGGAAGCAGGAGCCGTATGGCTCCAGCTCCTCGGAGTGGCACAGCGTGGGGATCTCGTCGAGCTTCTGCTCGCGCACCACCTCGAGAATCGTCTGGCCCGGGCGGGCGACGACCTCCTGACCGTTGACCTTGATCTTGATCGATTCCATCCGGCTCATGCCTCTGTTTCGCGCTCCCCGCCGCTCCCAGCCTCCCTGTCCGGCCGCTTGCGGCTCCAAACCTCTGTACCGGGACTCTCGCCGCTCCAAGCCTCTGTACCCGGCTCCCCGCTCCCAGCGGCTCCCGATAAACCCCGCGCCCCGGAGGGCGCTGGTCTAGTTCTTGTACACCGCGCCGTAGTTGCAGCTCGAGATGCAGCGGCTGCACTTGACGCAGACGTCGACGTCGATGACGTGCAGTTTCTTCGGCTCGCCCGAGATCGCATCCACCGGGCAGTTCTTGGCGCACAGCGTGCACCCCACGCACTTCTCGGGATCGATGTGGAAGTCGACCAGCGCTTCGCAGGAGTGGGCCGGACAGCTCCGCTCCTTGATGTGGGCCTCGTATTCACTGCGGTAGTAGCGGATCGTGGTCTGCACGGGATTGGGCGCCGTCTGACCCAGACCACACAGGCTGGCCTCTTTGATCTGCACCGCCAGCGCGGAGAGCTTCTCGAGGTCCCCGGCGGTGCCCTCTCCCCGCGTGATTCGCTCCAGCACCTCGAGCATCCGCAGGGTGCCGATGCGACAGAAAGTGCACTTGCCGCAAGACTCCTTCTGCGTGAAGTCCAGGAAGAAGCGGGCGATCTCCACCATGCACTGCGTGTCGTCGAGCACCACCATGCCGCCGGATCCCATGATGGCACCCGTCTGCGGGATGCTCTCGAAGTCGACGGGCGTCTCCACCTGCTCGGCCGGGATGCACCCGCCCGAGGGGCCGCCCATCTGCACGGCCTTGAACTCGCGGTCCGCCTTGATCCCGCCGCCGATCTTGAACACCAGATCGTTGATGCTGGTGCCCATCGGGACCTCCGCCAGTCCGCCGCGCCGCACCTTGCCGGCCAGCGCAAAGACCTTGGTTCCCGGGCTTTTCTCGGTGCCGTGCGCGCGGTAGGCGCTCGGGCCGTGGGTGATGATCCAGGGCACGTTGGCGTAGGTCTCGACGTTGTTGTTGTTGGTCGGCTTGCGCCACAACCCTTTCTCGGCCGGGAAGGGCGGGCGGATGCGCGGCATGCCGCGCTCGCCTTCGATCGACGCGAAGAGCGCGGTTTCCTCGCCGCAGACGAAGGCGCCGGCGCCCTGCTTGATCTTCAGATCGAAGTCGAATCCCGATCCGAGGATGTTCTTGCCGAGGTAGTCCCTCGCCCGTGCAGCCTCGATCGCGATCGTGAGCCGCTTGATCGCCAGCGGGTATTCGGCCCGGCAGTAGATGTAGCCGAAGGTGGCGCCGATCGCCCGCCCGCAGATCACCATTCCCTCGAGGACCGCGTGCGGGTCGCCTTCGAGCACCGACCGGTCCATGAAGGCGCCGGGATCCCCCTCGTCGGCGTTGCACACGACGTACTTCTGATCGGCCTCGTTCTTGGCGGCGAAGGACCACTTCAGTCCGGTCGGGAAGCCCGCCCCCCCGCGGCCCCGCAGGCCCGAGGCCTTGACCTCCTCGATGATCTCCCCGGGTGCCATCTGTCCCAGGGCCTTGCGGAGGGCCTGGTACCCGCCGGCGGCCTCGTACTCCTCGATCGACTCGGGATCGATGGCGCCACAGTTGCGCAGCACGATCCGCTTCTGGGGTGCCATGAAGTCGGCTTCGCGCCCTTCGCCTCGGTCGGCCTCCATGCGGTAGACCACGTACTCCTCGAGCACATGGTCCCCGGCCACATGGCGCTGGAAGATCTCCTCGGCGCGCTTCTCGTCCACATGCCCGTAGAGAATGCGGGATCCGTTGCTGCGCACCTCGACCAGCGGCTCGCAGTAGCACATGCCGATGCAGCCGGTCTGCTTGACCTGGCAGACGCCCGGATTCGCCTGGGCCAGATTGGCCAGCTTATGGTGCACGTTCTGGGCTCCGGCCGAGAGGCCGCAGGTGCCCATGCCAACCAGAACCGTTTTCATCTGTCCACTCCGGTGTCGGGGGTGGTGACCGGACGAGGCGGACCGGATCTCGGCACGCACCCAACCAGCGCGCAAGACGCCCCACGCAAGGGGGTATCGACTACGAACTGCTTGTGGCCGCCGGCTCCGCGGCGCTCGTCTGGGGCGCGCGGCGACGATAGCCGCGCAGCAGCTTGCGCACGGCGGCCGGCGTCAGGCTGCCATGCGTCTCGTCATTGACCATCATCACGGGCGCCAGCGAGCAACACCCGAGACAGGCCACGGTGAACAAGGTGAAGAGGCCGTCGGAGGTCGTCTCGCCGACCTCCACGCCCAGTTCGTCCTGGACGGTCTCGATGAGCATCTTGGCCCCCGAGACGTGACACGCCGTTCCCGCGCAGACGCGCACGACGTACTTGCCCATGGGCTGGAGCCGGAACTGGCTGTAGAAGGTGATGACGCCGTAGATGGTGGATTCGGGGATGTTGGTGACCCCGGAGATGTACTTGATCGCCCGCGGAGGGATGTAGCCGAAATGATCCTGCGCCGACTGCAGCAGCGGGATCAGCTCTCCGGGGGCGCCGTCGTAGCGCCAGAGGCGATAGGCGAAGCTTTCCGGTTGCGAAGCCATGACCTTGCTTCTCATCTCCTTGTGTTTCTACACGTTTCGATCCACTTCGATCCGTTTCGATCCACTTCGATCCACTTCGATCCGTTTCGATCCGATTCAATCCGGCTCGATCGGCCTTGTTGCGCTTCCATCGGTCCGATCCGATCCTCTTACGTCCGGCCGGATCGGCTCCGATGCGTCTCACCCGCCCACGCTTTCCCGCCGCCGCGGCGCTTGCCGATGCGGGTGGCGCCCGGCGTCAGTCATCCAGCACTTAGTCATCCAGCATCTTGATGACCTTGGCCTCCCGCACGCGCAGCACGCCCTCGATTTCGCTGATCTTCTCGATGATGCGCGGCGTGCGTCCCACGGCGCCCTGACCGGTGATCATGCCGACCAGCTTGCTACCGTCGTCGATCACGTCACAGAAGATCACCTCTTCGATGAAGAAAACGGTGGTGAAGATCTGCTGAATTGCATCCTTGTCGATGTCGACGATCACATAGCTGGAGGTGCCGGGCTGCTTCTTGGCCGTCTCCTGCGAGGAGCTCTTGACCGCCTTCTGATAGACGTCCACGAAGTCGTTGACGTCGCGGTCCAGCTTGGGTCTCTCGACCGGCGACATCGAGGCCAGCTCGACGCCCTTGAGGACCTTGACCCGCTCGAAGAGCTCCTGGATGCCCGCCTGACTCTCCGCCTGCCCCAGCAAGATGATATCGACGTCTCCGCGCACGGCGTGACAGGACTCGACCCCAGGCATCTGGCAGAGGTGGTTGTAGATGTCCATGCTGCGCGCCGGATCGGTGATCTTCAGGGTCAGGTAGGCGCTCACCGATTCCCGCGTGGTCTCCTCTCGCACGGCCTCGGGCGAGGGTGGCTTCAGGGTGGTGGTGCCAGGCGAGAGCTTCTGGAGCGCCTCGACCAGCTCGGGGATCTCGAAGGGCTTGTCCAGGTAGCCGGTGTTCTTCTCCGACAGGGCCGTGAACTTCAGACGATCATCCCCGAAGCCCGTGATCACCAGCACCGGCAGCTCCGGGTACTGGCTCTTGATCACCTTGAGGATCTTCAGGCCGTCGATATCCGGCATGAAGATGTCGGTCACGAGGTAGTGAAAACCGACCCCCCGCTCGCTGGCTCGGTTGAGCTCGTGGATCGCCGAGATCCCATCCGGGCACGCGACGACGGTGTAGCCCTCCTGCGTGAGACCGATGGTCAGATTGCGCCGGATTTCCGGCTCGTCGTCAATGATGAGCACGCGACCTTTCACGGGATCCTCCCCTGGAAATGATGGCCTGCTGTTGAGTTATGCGGCAACGCCCGCGCTGCCCGCACGAGGCCCGCGCCCCCCGAGGCCCCCGATATGCCTCCAGTGGCGCAAGGCCAACCGGGCAGTGTAGTCCGGCGACCGCCCCAAGCGCAAGCACTGCCGGTGGGGGGCACTTGGAGGTGGGCCGGCGGGCCGGCGGGGGGGGCGCATTCTTGGCGGGAGCCAAGCGACGGCGCCCAACCGGCTCCGCGGAGGCCCTGCCGATTTGGCGTACATGCGTAATCCATAAGTTTGAAAGAAGTTGCACCAAGCGGGATTCCTCTTGGTGGGCCACACAATGCTTGACCGCGGCCGGCGCACCTCGTAGAATCTGAGGTGCGAGATTGCATTTGGATCTGTAGTCGGAGTTGGTCTGCATCAGTGACATTTGTGTTAGGGAGGACCAAGCTCATGAGGAAGCATCTCTGGGTCGTCATCCTGAGCGTTTTGCTGCCCGTCGCGGCAAGCGCCCAGATGATCGACGACTTCGAAACCGGGGTCCTCGACCCCAACTGGACCCAGGCCAATCCGGGTGACCCGATCGGCACGAACGTGTCAGGCATCGCCGCCCATGATGGCAACTACGGTCTGGAAGCCGGCACCATTCGTACCGGCTGGATCTATCGGAACGACGCCCAGGCTCAGTTGGCCCAGGGCGACGTGATGACCCTGTGGACGCAGCTGGGCAACTCCACCTGGACGCGGAACTACATCGGGTTCTTCGCCAGCGCCGCGGGTTGCATCAGCATGGTTCTGGGTGACAACACCAACACCTGGATGATCCAGCTGAACAGTGGCTACGGCTACTCGAACCTGATCGAGGTGCCGTACACGTTCATCAACCGGTACTGGTACCGGGCGGAGATCGTCACGGAAGTCGGCGGCGCCCTGACCGCCAACCTGTATGACAGCGACGGTACGACTCTGCTGGCGACCTGCAGCACGGTGAACAACACCTACACGTCCGGTGGCGTGGCTCTTCGTTCGTTCGACTCCGGCCAGGCCGGTTACTTCGACTCGATCGACAAGAACCCCGGCACGCCGGTCGAGACCGCCAGCTGGGGCGAGATCAAGGCTATGTTCTAGTAGCGCAAGCTACTCGAGCCTAGACCTATGGAAAGCGGGAGGGTCTGACGACCCTCCCGCTTCTCCTTATCCGACTGTGAGGTGCTGCGCGTAGTCGTGATACGCGTCTGCACGTGCCATGATTGACCGGCATTCTCCGGCGGCATTCTATTCTGCGTGATGCTCGATCGGAGTGGCTGGCGATCGCCGTGCCTGACCGATCCCCGCGGCGTGACGTGCGCCTAGCTCCCCTCGGTTCCTCGCGGCGGTGCGCTCTTCACGTAGCGGTCGAGCCACGTGCTGGTCTCCCACAAGACGTGCATCACCGACTCGCGCGCGCGGTAGCCGTGGCTTTCGTGGGGCAGCATCACCAGACGGACCGTGGCGCCCAGTCCCTTCAGGGCCCCATAGAGGCGCTCGCTCTGCATCGGATACGTGCCCGAATTGCTGTCGGCCTGTCCGTGGATCATGAGCAGCGGCTCGTCGATCGCATCCGCATGCATGAAGGGCGACATCTCGAAGTAGATCTGCGGCGCCTCCCACAACGTCCGCTCCTCGGACTGGAACCCGAAGGGCGTCAGGGTGCGATTGTAGGCGCCGCTGCGGGCCACGCCCAGCCGGAACAGGTCGCTGTGCGCCAGCAGATTGGCGGCCATGAAGGCCCCGTAGGAGTGGCCCCCGATCGCGATCCGATCCCGATCGGCGACCCCGCGCCGCACCACCTCATCCACCGCGGCCCGGGCGCTGGCCACGAGCTGCTCGACATAGGTGTCGTTGGGCTCTTCGTCACCCTCCCCGACCACCGCCATGCTCGGATCATCGAGCACCGCGTAGCCACGCACCAGCCACAGCAGCGCCGACCACCAGCCGACCCGCCGGAAGCGGTAGGGTGAGTCGTCGACCTGCCCCGCCGCGTCGGAGCTCTTGTACTCCTCCGGATAGGCCCACATCAGCATCGGCAGGGGACCGTCGCGCTGCGGATCGTAGTCGGCCGGCAGGTAGAGGGTCGCCGTGAGCGGCAGCCCATCGGCCCGCTCGTAGCGGATGAGCTCCTTCTGGATACCGACGAGCTGCGGCGTGGGGTCGGGAAAGAAGGTCTTCTGCACGAACTCCCCCGCGCGCAGGTCGCGCAGGAAGAAGTTGGGCGGCTCATCCTGAGCCTCGCGGCGCGTCAACAGGTGCCCCCGCTCGGCGTCCAGCAGCCGAACGGGACGCTCGTAGTACGGCGCCTCCGAGCGAAAGAGACGCTCGGTCTCGAGCGTGGTCAGATCGAAGGCATCCAGAAACGGCCGATCCCCCTCCGGGGACGCGCCGTCACCCGACAAGTAGATGGTGTTGCCGTCGTCGCTGGTGATCAGGACCCGCTGTCCCCGCTCCGTGGGGCGCGTGAGCGGACGGCCCGGGTCGTTGTAACGATCCTCCCAGGAGCGGTCGTGCAGGAGCTGGGCCGGCGCCGATGGATCTCCCGGACGGATGCGCCAGGCCTTGACGTTGCGTGTCTGCCACCACCACTCGGTCACGATCGCCAGCTCGTCGCTGCCCCAAGACGCTCCGCCGTAGCGCTGCCCCAGGGTGATCAGCCCGGTCGGCGCCGCGTCGAAGGGCGCCGCCAGGGCGAGCACGCGGTCGCGCTCCTCGGTCTCGAGGCCTGCGTCGCCCCCGTCGAGCGCTTCCACCCAGACCAGCTCCGCATCCGCATCGTCGCGCCAGCCCACGGAGCGCGGACCGGTCGGCACCGACCCGAAGGTGATCGGGACCTGATCTTGAAGCGGCAGATCGGCCACCAGGTGCACCAGCCGGCCGTCTCGATCCCACACCTCGATCCGGCGCGGGAAAGCATCTTCCTGCAGCGTGTAGGAAAAGGGACGATGCACCGACTGCACCAAGAGATAGTTGCCGTCAGGCGACGGGCTCGCGCCCCGGTAGACAGCCGGCTCGCCGACCGCCTTGCGCTTGCCCTTCAGGCTCACCCGCTCGATGCGTGCGGTGGTGTAGTACTCGAAGAGCGCTTCGTCGTGGGCGTTCTCGAGCAGATCCTGCAGCGTGCGGGCCGGCGTCTTGCGTCCAAGGTTTTCCTGAACAATCGGCCCGACAGGCACCAGCGGCTCGGGTGGGGGATCACCGCGATCTTCCGGAACGGTGAGCACGACCCACCCGCTGGCGTCGGGCAGCCATTCGTAGGGGTCGGCGTAGGCGCCGTTGAGCGCGGCGTCGATGACGCGCTGGGCGCGCTCGTCATCGAGGGCGGCGCTCCAGAGCTCCATCCTTCGCTCGCGCGTCACGGTGAAGGCGATGCGCCGCCCGTCGGGAGACCACTCCACGTTGGTGATCTTGGGCTCGGGCGGGAGTCCGGTGACCTCGAGCTCCCTGCCGTCGGAGATACGGCGAAACGTGAGCCGATGGTAGGTCCACTGGCGGCTGGGCCCGTTGGTGCGGGGATTGATCCGCAGCCCGGCGAGGCGCAATTCGGGTTGGGCCACTTCTTCGATGGATGGCAGGCCCGGACGCTCGATCAACAGCATCCACTCCCCCCGCGGGCCGATACTGACCGCGGGGGTGGGGGGCGCATCGATGATGTCGGCGATGACCTTCGGCGGCATCTGATACGCGAGCGGCTCCTCGGCGAGAGCTCTCGATGCGGCTCCCCATGCGGCTACCGATGCGGCTACCGCCAAGATCCAAAATCCCACCAGGAACAGACCGCACGGCTTCAGAACACGCATCATCCCTCCACTCCTTCCCTGACCTTCCGCTTCGGTGTACCGGGCACCGACGCTTCGGTGCACGCAGCCCATGCCCTCGCTCGCTCTCGGCACCTGTGGGCGGCCCATGCTTATGTTCGCTCTCGGCACCTGCAGGCAGGCGCAGAGACTCGGCTTGCGCCGTAGGCACCCAATCGCCTATTGCTCGGATTGAGAGCACGCGAACCTACGGGTTTCGCGCAGCCACATGTGGACGAAACCTGTCCGTCCCCGAGCACGTGGACTCATCGCAGTCCTTCGGGGCTCCACGCGAGCTCTGCGGTTGGTTCCGAGAGAGTCGGCAGTGGTGTGCGAAGTACGTTAGTCTCCATTCTCGGAGCAACTGGGACACGTTCCGGTGTACTGCATGAGGTGACCGCTCAATTCGTAGCCGGTCGTGCGACGGATGTCTTCGCTGACCAACTGCCAGTTCTGCTTCAGGTAGCAGCTCTCGGTGGCTGTCACCTTGCCGCACACGTCGCACACGATGTGATGATGGTGCACCTTCCCGGGCTTGGTGTTGAGCGCCACGCGCAACGCCCGGCCCGGTTGGAGGTCAGCCAGCAAGAGACCTTCTCTCAGCATGCGCTCCAGGTTGCGGTAGATCGTGACGCGATCCACCGGTGTTCCGTCCTTGTGCAGAGCATCGGTGATCTCGTCCGCGGACATATGCTGTGCCCGCGCGCCGATTAGCTGCAGAAGCGCCACGCGGGTTGCCGTGACCTTGAGGCCTGCGTTGCGCAGGAGGTCTTCCGCCTTGGGAAACTGGGACTGCTCATGGCCAGGCATGCTCGTCTCCATCGTCGTCTTATCGATCATCTTCTCAATCATCTTCCCGTCCTCTCCGGTTTCGGAACCGGCTTGGATCGGGACCCAAACGCGGGATCAGTATGCCCCAGATCGGGTCCCACGACCAGTAGTAGCAAAAGTGCTACATCTACGAAGCCTTGTCAAGTAATTCACTAGACAATTTGTTTGGTTCCGAGGTTCCTGCTGGAACGCGGTCGGCGGCGGTCACCGAGCCCATAATTCTCATTATCAGAAAAGGTTAGGGGGCTACTGACCGCCTCCCCGCCCCCTGGGGATATGAACCGCGGGTGTTGCGCCGTGCGGCCTGATGCCCGGGGCTGGGGGCTTAGGCTTGGGGCTTGGGGCTTGGGCTTGGGGCTTGGGCTTGGGGCTTGGGCTTGGGGCTTGGGATTGGGGCCTGCGGCCCATGGGCTGGGCCGTGCGGCCTGTTGCCGGGGGCAGGGGGCTTGCGGTCTGGGACTGAGGGGTGAGGTCCTTGTCGCTTGTCACCTGCCGCCGGGCGCGGGCGGGATTCGGCCGGTGGCCTGCGTCGAAGAGGCTCGCGGGCCCTCTTGATCGCCTGTCAGGACCACCGCCGACGGATTCTGGCCCCCAGCGTAAGAAGCAGATAGACCCCCCCCGCGAGCAAGATGATGGTCGGACCACTGGGCAGATCGCGCACGTAGCTGATGCCCAGCCCCACACTGGTGAAGACCATGCAGAGCAGAGCGGCCACCGTCATCATCTGCCACAGCCGCTTCGACACCTGGCCGGCCACCGCCGCCGGCAGCGTCAGCAGGGCGATGACCATGACAATGCCCACGACCGTCACCAGAAGCACCACCGTCAGAGCGATGAGGCAGAGCAACAGCAAGTAGAGGAATTCGACCCGCAGACCGCGCACCCGCGCGAACTCCTCATCGAAGCAGACCAGCATGAAAGGATTGTAGAAGAGGGCCGCCAGTCCGACGACCAGGACGTCCAGTGTCGCAATCATCCACAGGTCGTGCTTGGAGATGAGCAGGATGTTTCCGAAGAGGTAGCTCATCGGGTCGATGTAGCCGGGCGTCTTCGCCAAGAAAAGCAGCCCGACGGCCATGCCCACCGCCCAGAGCGCGCCGATAGCCGTATCCTCTCGTTGCCGCGCGTAGAGGCTCACCAGTCCGATCACGATCGCGGCAAGCAGGGCCGAAACGATGGCGCCCGCCAGGGGTGTGCACCAAGCACAACCAACAGTGGCTTGGAGGTAGAGCGCCGCCCCGATGCCCCCCAGTACGCAGTGCGCCACCGCCCCCGCGATATAGCTGATACGTCGCACGACAACGTACGTGCCCACGATCCCGAAGCCCACACTGGCCAGCAGACCAGCGATCAACGCGTAGCGCAGGAAAAGAATGTCGGAATTGCCGAGGGCGTGGAAAAACTCGCTCATCGGCCACCTCGAGCATGATCGGACCGGTCGCGGTCGCGGCTCTCGCCCAGATGATCGTGGTGCACCATACGCAGCTCGGTACCGTAGAGCTCTCGGATGTGGTCGCCCGTCAATTCCTGGGTCGGATGCACGCGGATGCGCCGGTTGACGCAAATCACCCGCTCCACAATCTTCGATACGAAGCCAAGATCGTGCGAGACCATCAGGATCGTCAGCCTGCGGTTCAAGTCTTGGAGCAGCCTCAGGAGTCTCTCTTCGGCGGGCGTGTCGACGCCGGCCATCGGCTCGTCGAGCAAGAGCAGCTCCGGGTCACCGCAGAGGGCGCGCGCGATGAGAACGCGCTGGCGCTGGCCACCCGACAAGTCTGCAAGTGGGCGACTACGAAGATCCAATAGGTCCACCTGCGAGAGCGCGTCGCGGGCCGCGTGTCGATCCGCCCGAGAGTACGGCCCCATCAGTCTGGGACCGAGACGCCCCATGAGGACAACGTCCATGACCGTGACGGGGAACTTCGGATCGTGTTGGGATCCTTGCGGCATGTAACCGATGCGTTGTCGGACGCTGCGCGGCGATTGTCCCAACACCCTCACCGTGCCCCTCTGTGGGTGGAGAGTGCCTAGAATCAGCTTCATCAGCGTGGTCTTGCCGCCGCCATTGGGTCCCACCACACACGCGAACTCCCCGGGCGACACCTGCAGGTCGGCCTCCTCCAGGACGGGGACCCCGTCGTACGCGAAGGTCACTCCGCTCAATTCCACCGCCGGCGCGGTGGCCGCGTGGCCGGCCTGCACGCTCATCCATGCTCCTTGTCGGTCAACCCGATTCGCCCTGTGGGCCGCCCAACGCCGTCTGCACGGCGGTCCCCATGCGCTTGAGGTTCTCCAGAATATCCGGCGCGAGCGGATCCATGGGCACCACCACGCCACCGATCGCCCGAGCGATCATCTGCGCGGACTGCGGACTGAACTGCGGTTGCACGAAGATCATTCTGACGGCGTCCGCCCGTGCCCGCTCGATCAGAGCCGAGAGCCGCTTGGGGGTCGGTTGCTTACCCTCGGTCTCGACGGCCACCTGCGTCAAACCGTAGGCGTCGGCGAAGTATCCGAACGCGGGATGGAAGACGAAGAAACGTTCCCCCCGGAGCGGCGCGAGCTGCTCGCGCAGGAGGGCATCGGTATCGGCGATCTCCTGAAGATAGGCCTCCAGGTTTCGTGAGAACTCCGCCTCGAATGCCGGAGCGATGCTGCTCAGGGTCTGAGCGGTATTGCGGGCCATGCGTGCGATGGAGGACGGCGCCAGCCAGACGTGTGGATCGCGGAACTCGGACCCTGCTTGGGCATCCGCATCGCTGCCATGATCGTGGCCGTGATCGTGGGCGTGATCGTGGCCGTGATCGTGCGCATGTCCGTGCCCATGGGCTTCGTCGTGATCGTCGTTCTCCAGCATCACCCGCCGCTCGATGCCAGCGGTCATGTCGACGATCAGGAGGTTCGACTCGCGATCGGCGAGCTTCGCGGTCACGCGATTCTCAAAGGGCAATCCGACAGTGAACAGAACCCTCGCGGCGCTCACGTCCATGATCTGACGGGGCGTGGGCTCGTAGGTGTGTGGATCCTGCCCGGCATCGACCAAGACGGATACGACCACATGCTCGCCTCCTACCCGCCGGACGATCTCGGCTTGGGGGAGAATCCCGACGACCGTGCGAATCCCCTTCTGTGCCTGCGCCGGCTGGAGCTCGGCCTGCGCGAGCTGAGGTTCGGACCCCGCCGGCTGAGGCTGCGCCTGCGCCGGCTGGAGCTCGGCCTGCGCCGGTAACGACACGGCGACCACACAGCTAAGGACAAGCCCCGTCATCCAGATCGCACAACGTCCTTCTTGTCGGCGCATGGCATGACCTCCCTGATGCATCTGGTCTCCTAGCCCTCGGTGTGCGATGGCGTTGGGTTCGCCTGGCAGATCAGGTGAAATGCGTGGCAATCATCGCACTCCACGAGCTCATGGGTGTTGGCGAAGCGCTGCCAGTGCTTGCGCTGGTCGGGCGTCAGAATCCCAGTGCCCCGGCAAAGCGGACAGACGCTGTCCAGGGCAGCCAGTATGGCCGTGCGGATGAACTCCGATCGGTTGGGGATTCCCTGCATGGCCCTGGCCAGCGACGTGTCCACCTTGAATGAGATGATCTCCTGCTTGCGGGAGCTCGACATACAATCGGCCTCCTGACGGGGTGTCGCAGCATGTTAGTACATCGTACTACCCACGTCAAGCCGCTGGTTCCGATCCTGTGGGGCGAGGATTCGGGATTGTCGTTCACAACCTCCTCAACCACAGCATGTTACGAGATCCCGCGCGCTCGCCGAGGTTGTGACCCGAAGATTGGTGACACAATGGCGCCAAGTGCTTGCGCGACGGTCCACAACACCGAGAGATCGTGTTGAGAGGGCGCTTCTAGTCCCTTGTCCTTTGGAATCGTTGACGTTCCAGGACTTCTCTCACCAATCTTCGTGTCACAACCAACGTGGTTGAACGCGGTGGGCTGAGGATCCCGACGTTGGGCGGCGTCTTCCGGTCACGTTCGACGACCCCGTGGACTTCGCCGCGGGATCCTCCCCCTTTGATCGCTCTTGCCGCGATGCGTCCCCGGGGACCGGCTGGCCCCCCGCCGATCAGCCCGCCGCGAGTCGGGCGGCTCACCCTCCCGACGCTCGCGGTGACGGGGGCGCATCTCTTTCCCACCGCGACCTGGCTGACGAGGGGGTCCTTCCTCTCCGTGACGCTCGGGCCGGCCTCCACGCGTCCTTCCTCCACCGTGCCCAGGTGACCGACGTCGGAGCCCATCCTCGCGGTGGCCCGGGGGACTGCCGCGACGCCCTTCCCCACGACGCCCGGCAGGACCGCCGGGGCTCCGTTCCTCGTAACGCCCAGGAGGAGCACCGCGACGCCCTTCCCCGCGACGCCCGGCAGGACCGCCAGGGCTCCGTTCCTCGTAACGACCAGGAGGAGCACCGCGACGCCCTTCTCCGCGACGCCCAGCAGGACCGCCAGGGATCCGTTCCTCGTAGCGCCCAGGAGGAGCACCGCGACGCCCTTCCCCGCGACGCCCGGCAGGACCGCCAGGGCTCCGTTCCTCGTAACGCCCAGGAGGAGCACCGCGACGCCCTTCCCCGCGACGCCCGGCAGGACCGCCAGGGCTCCGTTCCTCGTAACGACCAGGAGGAGCACCGCGACGCCCTTCCCCGCGACGACCCCGGGGACCCTCACTACTCCCCTCCGCACTACGGCGGGATGGGCGTCCAGGGCGTCCCGGTCCAGGGAATTGTTCGCGGGGCCGCCGCGAGGGCCGTTCCTCGTGGGGGCGGTCTCCCGTGCGGACTGGGACCGGTCGATCCCCCCGGTCTTGGCGGCGCGACGCCTCTCCGGAAGAACGCCGATCGAGGCTTTCCAATACCTGCAGGTACCGCCGTCCACCTCGATCGCGTCCGGCGACGACCGCAGCGGCGGCCACCGCCTGCCGTAGGGGCGGGATCGTGAGGTCGCCGACCAAAAGATCCACCTGCCCGGCGGCGGCCATGCCGGCCGCGGCCATCTCCAGACCGATCCGACCGTGGGACAGATCCTGTCCGATTCGCCCCAGGCGGAGCATGGTGGGCTGTCCAAGCTGCAGCTTGATCTGGCGCAGGGTCTCCACAATTTCCGTCAGACCACCCGTCGTGTCGGTGACGGATCCGGCCACCGGGTCCAGCAGAATCTCTTCTTGTCTGAGACCCGCGGCGGTGGCGTCGGCCAACAGCTTCTCGGCCAGGGCCAGCTTCTGGGTCGCGGTGGTGGGAACGTCCTTGGCGGTCATGCATGCGGCCACGACCGCGGCCCCGTACCGGCGCGCCAGTGGAACCACGCGCTCGATGCTGGCGCGATCCGCGGTCATCGTCCCGATCAAGGGGCGACCGGCGATCCAGGTGAGTCCGGTCTGGAGGCCAGACCGGGTATCAGAGGTCAGGAGCAGTGGGCAGCCGGACACGGCCATCACCTTGGGCAACAGCGCTCGCAGGAGAGTGGATTCGTCCTGCCCGGGCATCCCGGCACGAATCTCCAGCAGATGGACTCCCGGACCGGCGCCGATCCGTGCGAGCTGTTCGACCAGCGCATCGACGCCGCTTGTTCCGCCGTGAACGGCCTGTCTCGCTCTGCCGGTCCAACCGTGGGCCACAGCGATACCTCGGGAGGGTCCGAGCTCGATGTCGCGCCTGCGCGAGGCGATCACCAGGCGTTGGGTCCGCTGGGGCGGGTCGACCCGGACGCCGCGCACCAACCGTCCGAGCAGCGCCGGGTAATGAGGCGTGGGCGCCCCCCAGCAACCCACGATGCCCACCGCAGGCCCGAGCAGCGGCTCGAAGCGGCGCGCGAACTCGCGCGGCTTGAGTGCCACGCTGCGCCGCGAGGGACGATCGGCCGACGGCTGCAGAATGAGAGGCAGGTCAGTGACGGCATGAAACGCCTTGGCGATCGGCAGCATCGCTCCGGGATCGGATTGACTGCACGCGCCCACCACATCGGCATCCAGTGAACGCGCCACCGCGAGCATGACCGCTGGGGAGGTTCCGTCCTCGGCCCGGCCCTGCGCCGAGAAGTGCATCTGCGCAACGACCGGCGTCTCCGGGGCCCCGTCGCGAGCGCCGATCAGGGCCGCGCGCAGGACCTGGAGGTCGGTCACGCCATCGATCAAGATCAGGTCCGCCCCCGCTTCCATACCGATCCGTGCGGCGTGGGCGTAGGCCGCAATCGCCTCATCCATCGATAGCCCACCGGTCGGAGCTACCCCCGGAGACAACGGGCCCAGAACGTGGGCCACGAGGCGCCGCTTCTCCCCGGGGGCGGTACAGGCGGCCACCGCCTCACGAGCCGCCGCGATCGATCGGGTGATGATCGCCTCCAGACGGTCGGACAGTCCCAGGGGCTCCAAGGTCGGACCCGCAGCCGCCAGCGTGTTGGCCAAGAGGATGTCGGCCCCCGCCTCGGCGGATGATTCGTGGATGGCGGTCAGTCTTTGGATATCTTCGATCGCCAGGAGTTCCGGGAGCGTTCGTCCCGCCGACGATGCTGTCGCCGCCGAACGGGTTCCGTCCGGCGTGGTGGCGGCCGGACCCGTCCTGGTTGACATGGCATCGCCCCCCAGAATGGGGCCGAGCGGACCGTCGCACACGAGGATCCGTTCACACAGAAGCTCCCGGAATGCTGTGCGGGTGATCGACATGATCTTCTTCTCCGGCTTCTCTCCGACGTGCGGTGGACCGCCGGTAACGCCTCCGGCGGCCGCTGGAGACTACAGAACCCAACGGTCGGAAGGCAACGAACTCCGGCGGAAACTGCGCACGGTGCGAACCGCAACACGGGGATGCACGCCGGATGCGCCGCCAGAGCAGATCGGGCCAAACGCGGCACGCGCCGGCGCCAGAGCAGGTCCGGGCCGAACGCGACACGCGCCACCAGAGTCGGTTCGCGGGATCACGGCACGCGCCGGCAGCGCAGGTCCAGGAGCGTGTGATTCGGCCGGCTCCAGGGTCAGGCGGGCCGGGCCTGGGCGCGACACCAACGGCGGAGAACGCCGCGCAGGGTGGTCAGTGTGACGGGCTTGCCGATCACATCGTTCATCGCCGCGCATGCGATCGACTGGGGCCCATGAGCGGTCATCGCGACGATCGCGATGCGGCCCTCATCACCCGGCATTTGCCGGATTGCCGCGGCCGCGGATGGGCCGTCCATGACGGGCATCTCGCAATCCATGAGGATCAGGTCGTACCCACCTCGGCGGGCCAACTCGACCGCCTCCCGCCCGTTGGCGGCCACAACCCCGCGACACCCAAGCTTCTCGAGCAGGAAAAGCACCACACGCTGGTTGAGGGGATTGTCCTCGGCCACGAGGACGCGGTATCCGTTCGCCAACGGGAACGGCTCCCGGTCGGCACCAGACCTCCCCGCTCCATCCAACACCACCCGGTCGGGACCGCTGCCGTGCCCGATCCCATCTTGCGCCGGCTGGTCGCCCCGGGCGGTCGCCTCGCCCCCGGCAGACCGGTCTCCCCGGGTGGTCGCCTCGTCCCCGGCGGACCGCTCGCCCCGGGTGGTCGCCTCGCCCCCGGCGGACCGGTCGCGCGTGCCGGATTCGGCGTGGTTCCCCCACGTGCCGATCTGCCCGGCCGCCCTGGCATTCGAGAGCACGCCGAGCAGGACGTCTCGCGTTTGCGTTGGCAGGAGGGGCCGGCGCAGGAAGCTGCGCAGCTCGAAGCGTTCGATCCCACCTGGGACGTCGATCTCGCCTGATCTACTGATCAGGAGCGGGCACACACGACGCCAACCCGGCGTTCGATGGACCGCCTCCAGCAACTCCTCGACCGGCCGGTCTCCCAGCGCGAGATCCACGATCAGCAGCCGATACGGGTCGCCATCCTCGATGCCTCGGTTCAGCTCGGGGAGGACGTCGTCTGTCGATCGCACGGTGTTGCAGCGCAGCCCGTAGTCCCACATCTGTTGCTCCAACACGGTGGCCAGGACCGCGGAGCTGGGCAGCAGCAGTGCGCGCGGCGCCTGCGCGTCGGGCGGATCGCCGGCGGGCGGAGAGCCCTGCTGCGGGTGACCCAGGGTCAACGTGAACCAGAAGCTCGATCCCTCTCCCGGGGTGCTATCGACACCGATCTTCCCGCCCATCAACCTCACGATCTCGCGGCATATCGCCAGTCCCAGGCCGGTGCCTCCGTATTTGCGCGTGGTGGACGCGTCGGCCTGGGTGAACTTCTCAAAGATCTGGTCGAGCTTGGCGCTGGGGATCCCGATGCCGGTGTCGCTGACCGTGAAGCGCAACACCGATGATCGCTCTCCCGGCCGGGGGCAGTCCACGTGCACCAGCACGTGTCCCTCATGGGTGAACTTCAGCGCGTTGCCCACCAGGTTGGTCAGCACCTGGCGGATGCGACCCGCATCCCCCACGACGGTGCGGGGAGTGTGGGCATCGAAGCTGAGCAGCACCTCCAGATTGTTCTTGCGTGCATGGAACGCCTGGTAGGTGATCACCTCTTCCATCGCCTCGAGGAGGTCGAAGGTCACGTGCTCAAGGTTCATCTGCCCGGCCTCGATGCGCGAGAAGTCCAGGATGTCGTTGATGACGGCCAGCAGCACTGCGCCGGAATCCTCGATCATCTGCAAGTGACGACGCTGGTCAGGAGTCAGGTCGGTGTCCAGCAGGAGCCCGGCCAGCCCGATCACGGCGTTCATCGGGGTGCGGATCTCGTGGCTCATGTTGGCCAAGAACTCGCCCTTGGCCCGATTGGAAGCCTGCGCCGCCTGCATCGCGCTCAGCAGATCTTGCTCCGTCTTCTTTCGCGCCGTGATGTCGGTGAAGCTCGCCAGCACATGGTCGAGCCCGCGTCCAGTCCGCAGCAGGCGCATCTTGTAGAGCACGTCGCGCCGCTCACCGGTTCGCGTGTGAAACGCGGTCTCCCCGGACACCGAATCGTGGTCGAGCACCAGTGCGGACACCAGGTCGCGCACGAGCTCGAGTGTCTCGGGCAGCACGAGCCGCGACCAGCTCTCATTCGGGTCTTCCGTGGGCGAGAGCCCCAAGAGCTGGCGCGCCTCCTCATTGATGCGCACCAGGCGGATACTCTGGAACAATCGGTGAAAGGTGTCGGGATCGCGCTGCAGGTGCCGGCGCACGTCGTCGGCGTCCCGGTGACCGAGTCGCTCGACCTCCGCGCACAGAGCGCTGAGCTCCAGCTCCAAGATCGCCACGCCGGCGGTCTGGAAGATCGATCGGAAACGCTCCTCGCTCTCTCGCAGCAAGCCGGCCGTGCGCCGGGTCTCCCGGTCACCGATCATCAGCTCGGCCGCGCGCCGCAACAGCGCCGGCTCCTCCCCCGACCAGGCGCGCTCCTCCCCCACGCAGCCGGCGCAGACGAGGAATCGGAGTCCTCCAGAGAAACCGGTGGGCACGATGAGCAGCGAGCGCAGCCCCAACGCATTCCGCACGGCACGCGCCTCGCACTCGCTCTCGCTCTCGCCCTCACCGTTCGATTCCGGGCGCGGAACACTCTCACCGTCCCGCTCCGATCCGGAGATCCGCACGCTCTCCCCCCTCGCCAGCCTGTGCTTGAGCGCGGGCAGACCCACGAGGTCCAAACCGGCCGAGCGGCGCGAAGGATCCACGCGGTCCCGATCGCGCCACTCGTCGGTCAGACCGTACGTCTGTGTGTTTGCCCGGCGCTCGAAGAGCCCGACGAAGTCCACGCCGAGGAGGCGGCCCAGCAGACCCAGCGGATGGACCAGGGCGCCGCCGGGATCCTCGCCGGCCTCCTGGGCGAGATGGGTGGAGATGCTCGAGATCAGCCGCTCGGCCTCGAGGCGGCGCGTCAGCGCGTGCTCGTGGCGCTTCTGCTCGGTCACATCGAAGACCACCCCGCGCAAGCCGACGATGCGTCCTTGCTTGACGATCGGCACGGACTTGGCCAGCACCGGAAACGTGCTGCCATCCCTGCGCAGCATCACGTAGTCGTGTGATTCGGGCTGCCCGCCCGCGAGGATCTCCTGGATGTTGCGCAGCACGCGGGCACGCTCGGACGGTGCGAACAGGGTAGCGGTCTGAAACCCCTCCGTGAGCTCTTCGGGGGCGTAGCCGGTCATCTCGAAGGCCTGCCGGTTGACGAAGGTGAGCTGTCCCCGCTCGTCCATCTCGAAGACGATCTGGGGCAGCAGCTCGGCCAGCTCGCGGAAGCGCTCCTCGCTCTGGCACAGCGCATCCTGCGACCGGCGGTGCTCGGCGCGCAGGCGAGCCTCGCGGATCTCCCGATCGATGACCACCGCCAAACGGGCCAGATTGCCCTTCATCAAGTAGTCGTGGGCGCCGGCCCTCATGGCGGCGACCGCAGTCTCCTCCCCGATCGCACCCGTGACGATGACGAAGGGAAGGTCTTTGCCGGTGGACTTGAGCAGGTCGAGCGCTTCGGGCGCGCTGAATTGCGGCAGCGAGAAGTCCGCGATGATCGCGTCCCATGAAGAGGACTCGAGGGCGGCTCGCATCTGTTCGGCCGTCTCCACACGCTCGTGGATTGGATCATATCCGCCCCTGCGCAGCGCACGCAGGGCCAGTATGGCGTCGTCCTGGTTGTCCTCGACAATCAGGATGCGAAGAGACGTGCCCATGGTCGCGGTTCTGCCATCACCGGGCCTCGAAGCGAGTCCGGCTCTTTCGTTCATGGGAGTGCTGGATCGCCGACCTGCAGACCCATTGTTCGGTCACGCCAGGGGAAGACTTGATCCGGGTACATACCGGAAGGACGAATCGGGCCTCCCCGGCTTGGCAGAGCGGCAGTGAGCTGGAGAACGTGGATGCGATGCGCCAGTGCCGGCGACGCGAAGCGCAGGAAACGCGCGATCAGGCTCCGGCCGGGGGCACGAAGTGCAGCAATTCCTGCGATCAGGCTCCGGCCGGGGGCGGACAGCGGTTGAGCATCAGCCAGTAACTGCTGAGTTGTTGGATCGCGTCGGCGAACTGCGTGAAGTCCACCGGCTTGCGGACGTAGCTGTTGGCGCCCAGCTCGAACGAGCGCACCAGGTCCCTTTGTTCGTCCGATGAGGTCAAGACGACGACCGGGATCAGCCGCGTCCTCGGAGCCGCACGGATGCGTCGCAGCACCTCGAGTCCGTCTACCTTGGGCAGCTTCAGGTCCAGCAGGATGAGGACCGGCAGCCGACTCTGGAGCGCACCGGCTCCCTCACCCTCTCCGAAGAGATGCTCCAGTGCCTCCACGCCGTCTCGAACCACATCCACTTCGGCTGCAACGCGGCTCTTGGCCAGGGCCCGCAGGGCGAGAGCCGCATCGTCGGGGTTGTCCTCGACCAACAGAATGCGGCGCTTCTCCATGCCCAACACCCTCCGCCACAATGGGTTGACCATAATCCCTGATCCACCTGTCTTGCTTGGTGATCGGATCGTTCAGGACCAGGGCACCCATGGGGTAGCTGGTCTGGTTCGTCACCCAACCGGGAGCACCACCTGCGCCCGAGCCGGAGCCTTGACCTGCTCCGGCTGCATGGAAACAGCCACGGCGAGTATTCCACAGTCCGCCGTCGGACTCCACTCGAAAGCCACCCGCCGCGGATCCGGGTCGGGCGCGCCAGAAGCGCCCCCGCGCGCAAGACAAGAGGGGCGGGCGCCGAATGAGAGATACAGCAGGTGAGCACGTTCGCCGCAGGCCGGACCCATCGTTGGGAGCGGAACCACGCCGCGTGCGGGCCTCACACATGTCCGGCGCCACCCAACATCACGGGCGGCCTGGGCACGGTGCTGGTCGAGGGTGAACCGGATGACCAAGAAGCTCAGGATCCTCCTCGTCGAGGACTGCCAAGATGACGAGCTGCTGCTGTCGCACGAAGTGCGGCGAGGCGGCTACGAACCCGTCATCACGCGCGTCTTCACGCTGCAGGACACCCGAGCCGCCTTGGAGCAGGACATCTGGGATGTCGTCATATCCGACTACGACCTCCCCGGCTTCAACGGACTGGACGCGCTGGCCGTTCTCCGCGAGAGCGGACGCGATCTGCCCTTCATCCTGGTTTCGGGCGTAGCCGGAGAGGAAACAGCGGTTGTGGCCATGAAGTCCGGCGCTCACGACTACCTGGTCAAGGGCAGTCTCTCGCGGCTGGTGCCGGCCATCGAGCGCGAGATCCGCGAAGCCGCCATCCGACGCGACAGTCGGCGGGCTGCGGCCGCGCTGCGCGACGGCGAGCGCACGCTGGCCACGATCTTCGATCACGCGCCGGTGGTCATGCTGGTGGTGGACGACGAGCTGCGCCTCAGACGGCTCAACCAGGCTGGCTGCCGATTGAGCGGCCGGACGTCGGACGAGACGCTCCAGCAGGTGGTGGGGAGCGGATTGGGTTGTCTGCATGCCATGGAATCCCCGCGCGGATGCGGGTTTTCGCCCGCCTGTCGGCAGTGCGGCATCCGTCGCGCGATTCGCGCGACCCTACAGACGCATCGCTCCCAGCACGCCGTGGAGTCCCCCATGCCGGTTGCCCAGGGTGACAGCCGCTCACAATTGCACTTCCTGGTCTCGACCGCGCCGATCGAGCTCGCCGAACGGCTTCACGTCCTGGTGTGTCTGGAGGATGTCTCCGAGCGCCTGCAGGCCGCCGACGCCTTGGCCTGCTATGCGGCGGCCCTGGAGCAGACCAATCGGCTGCTGGATACGAGCCGCCGCGAGCTGGAGCAGTTCGTCGACAGCTCCTCTCACGACCTGCGAGCGCCTGTCGTGTCGATCCACGGATTCGCCTCGCTGCTCAAGCTGCGCGCCGCCGCGCTGCTGGACGAGCCATCCGGGCGGTATGTGGATCGTATCCTCGCCAATGCGGAGATGATGGAGTCGCTCCTGCGCGACCTGCTGCACGCGTCTCGGATCAGCCCGCCCGACGCCGCCGCCCAGCGGATTGATATGAACCGGCTGATCGGCGACATCCTCCAGGCACTCGCCCCTGCGGCCCTCGAGAAGGGCGTTCGGCTGAGCCGCCAGTCCAATCTGCCACCGGTGCAGGGGCAGCCGAGCCGTCTCCGGGAAGCGCTGACGCACCTGGTGGCCAACGCCATCGGGTTCATGCCGGCCCGTAGCGGGGCCCATGTGGAGGTCGGCTACGATCCCGAGGCCACCGCGTCTGCACAACGCTGCGGGGCGTTCTACGTGCGCGACAACGGCGCCGGGATCGACGCTCGACACCACAGCCGCGTTTTCCGCCTCTTCCACCGGGGCCCGCACCCGCACCGAGACCGCGGCGGTACGGGCGTCGGTCTGGCGATCGTAAAGCGGATCGTCAACGCCCATGGGGGTGATGTCTGGCTGCGGTCGACGCCCGGCGAAGGCGCCACCTTCTACTTTTTCCTGCCGTCGGCCGCTCCGCCCCTCTCGACCGCCATCGGTGGAGCAATCGACGAAGTCGAGACGTCCGATCACGGGCATGATGCCGTGGCCAGCAGTTCCGGCTCCCTGAATCCTGCGCGACCTTGAACCGACGAGGGAGGACAGCGATGACATCCGGCCAGTACACCGTTGTGCTTGTGGACGACAACGACGATCACTGCATGCTGATCGAGGACATGCTGATCGCGCAGAGCTTCGCCAAGCAGGTGATTCGCTATGCTGACGCCGAGTCGGCCCTGGCGCACCTGTTGGATCCCCAAGTTCTGCTCGGCACCGATGGTCCGCATTTGCCCCACTTCCTCATTCTGGACATCCGCCTGCCGGGGATGACCGGTATCGAATTGCTACGACAGCTAAAGGCCCACCCGGTGACGCGCCGAATCCCGACCATCATGCTCACCACCTCCGAGCGTACCGAGGAAATCAACGCCAGCTACGATGCAGGAGCGTGCGGGTACATCGTGAAGCCTGTGGACTTCAAGGTCCTGGGCGACAAGATCAAGGCCCTGCGGGAATACTGGCGGATCGCCTCGGAGGTTCCGGCGGTCAACGAGGCCCCGACGATCTCGGAGCAGCGAGAGTGAGCACCGGCCCCCAGCCTCGGTTGCCGATCGCCGAGCACGGCGGGGTGGATCGTTGACGGTGCGGTCGATCACACGGCTCCTGTGACGGTGGGTCTCTCGGCGCCCCCACACCGTCCCCGCTCAGGCACCCCCGATTCTGCTCGGCGTCGCCGCGGTCCCACCCGGTTCCCCCGATTCGGCTCGGCGTCGCCGCGGTCCCACCGGGCCGATTGCTGGGACCGGAGCGTGAGGTGCGGCGGGAGGCATTCACCGCACCGGAACTTGCGACCTGCCCGTCTCATCCAGTACTGTTCTCTCGCTGCTGACATCCGTCGACATCACGAGGTCGAGAGGAGATCATCATGGTCGCTAGACGCGCACCAGGAGGCGCCCCCGGTCTTCCCTGTCTTCCCTGTCTTCCTTGTTTTCCTTGTGTTCCCCGTCTTTCCCGTTCATTGCGTCTGTTTGGTCTGATCGGCGTTCTGGCCGTCGTATCGCTTGCTGCCTTCTGCGGCTGCAGCAGTGACGACGGCGACAACGGCGGCACGAGTCCCACGATCCAGCAGCCCGAGGACTTCCTCCCGCCGGGTGACGCAAGTTGGGCGCGCGCGAGTTTGACGCAAACCGCCTCCACCGTTGCTGAGCTTCAGGCAGCCATCAACGGCGCCTTCACCATCTACGAACAGCACGGCTTCGAGGAGTTCGCCGGCACGACCTACGACGGCACCCTCGGCGCCGCGGAGGTGACCCTGCGGGCATGGATCTTCGAAATGGGGGCCAATGCGCAGGCGCTGTCGCTTCACGACGAGGATCACGAGGAGATTCGCAAGTTCCCCCCGTCCTCCGTGCAGGTCATCAACGATCTCGGCGATACGGCCCGATTCTGGGAGGTCCAGGGCATTCCCTATCCCACGAAGGGATTGGATTTCGTTCGCAACGAGTATTGGGTACGGCTGGAGGTTCCCGCACCTAGCATCAACGATGCCGAGGCGGTGCTGGAGGCCTTCGCGCGCAGCATCGATCAGGACATGACGGACTAGGACGCCACGTGCGCCGGGTTGCGCGAGCAGAGCGCGGCGCATGACCGATGAGCGGGGGCACGATGGAACGCCGCAGGTTTTTGCGCTGGGGCGCCCGGACGCTGGGCGCTGGACTGCTGACCGGTGCGGTCTGGCCGCGAACCGTCGGCGCACTGCTGGCGCCGGCCGAATCGGGGCCCCTGGCGGGGGGCGGGGCACGCGCCGGCGGCGGGACCACGGCGAACGGTGGGGCGGCCGCGGGCGCAGGGGCATCAGCGAGCGGTGGGCTGACCGCCGGCGGCGGGACCACGGCCAGTGCCGGGACGAGGCCAGGCGCCGCCGACTTGTCCTTGGCCAAGGGAGAGCCTCGGGTCGCGGTCGCGAAGGCGCTGGCCGCGATCGGCGGGATGAGCCGCTTCGTAAAGGACGGCCAGGTCGTGGCGATCAAGCCCAACGCCAGCTTCGTGGCGCCGCCCGAGTGGGGCGCGACCACCCACCCCGAGGTCCTGAGCGCCGTCATCGAGCAGTGCCTCGAAGCCGGTGCGCGGAGGGTGTTGGTCATCGACCACACCATGGGAAGCGCCCAACGCAGTTTCCAGCGCTCGGGCACGACTGCCGCGGTGGCCGCCTTCAAGGATGCCAAGCTGACCTCGCTCGACGAGGAGCGCGTCTACCGCGAGGTGGAGGTCCCTCGGGGTGCATCACTCAAGCGTACGGCGGTGGCCGCGATCGCCGGGCGCGCCGACGTGCTGATCAACCTGCCCACCGCCAAGTCGCATACCGCTACGCGCGTGAGCCTGGGATTGAAGAACCTGATGGGTCTGGTTTGGGACCGCAACGTCTTCCACAGCGAGATGGATATCCACGTGGGCATTGCCGATTTGGCCACGGTGATCCGGCCGCATCTCACGATCATCGACGCCACCTACATTCTTCACAACAACGGCCCCACCGGCCCAGGTGAGGTGACGCACTTCTCCGGCGTCGTCGCCGGCAGCGATCCGGTGGCGACCGACGCCTACGCCGTAGGCCTCGGGCATTGGAGCGGCCAGATGCTGAAGGCCGAGCACGTCGACTACCTGCGCTACGCTGCGGAGCGTGGTGTCGGGACGCTGGATCTCTCCTCCTTGCGCATCGAGGAGCTCACCTAGTGCTCGCAGCGGCCCGGGGATTGGGCCGGCGGGCGCGTGCTTCGGCGCTCGCCATCGCGGCGTGCTTTGTGTCGCTGGCCATCGCGGCGTGCTTTGTGTCGCTGGCCATCGCGGCGTGCTTTGTGTCGCTGG
>CAZPGB010000072.1:0-28635 GCA_964585945.1 uncultured bacterium
TGGGACTTCCGTCCTCGATGTGTCCCCGGGGTTGCGAGCATAAAACCATGGAAACGTCGAAAATGCAGGTTCTGGGGGCCTGGGCTGGCTATACGCGGCATAAACGGCCAGCCCAGCGCGAAAAGGCGGGGATAGAAGACGCGGCCTAAATCGGCTGTAGAAGTGCCGATTCAGGACGCGTTCGACCGGCCTATCCGAGGCCATCCAGCCTTATCGCACCAACAGCGTCTCCCGCGTCTTCGTCTCGCCGGGCGTCTCCAGCCGGTAGTAATAGACGCCCGAAGGCAAGGGTGCACCCGCATCGCTCGTGCCGTTCCAGTCGACCCGGTGGGCGCCGGCCGGCAACGGGCCGCGCGCCAGCGTGCGCACGATGCGGCCGTCGATGTCGAACACCTTCAGCGTCACCGCCTGCGGCTCGGCGAGCTGGAAGCGGATGGTCGTTCCCGCGCGCCAGGGATTGGGCCCGCTCGTGAGCAGCAGCCGCGTGTCGCCGGGACGGCCGCTCACGCCGGTGAAGCCCGGGGCGCCGGTTGTATACCGGAGGGCCAGGCCGCTGCTGAAGGGCGCCGCCGTCGCCGGTCGCTGGTGGAAGTAGGTGTAGGTGATGCCGGTCGTGTGCTCACCGTCCTGAATGCCCGCCGTGGAGTACATCTGCTGGCTGTCGTTGTCGTTGATCGTCTCGTACATCACCTCGATGATCCCGTCTCCGGTTGCGGTGGGATGATGGGCCGGATCGTAGAGGATGATCTCGAAGCTCTCGCGGGAGTTGGAGTATTCGTTGCGCACCTGGTCCCAGGCCACCACGAAGCGGTGGTTGTCTTCATCGTACCAGTAGTAGGTCGCGTCGCTGCCGCTCTGATACAGGTTGTCCCAGAAGCCGCAGATCATGTACGCGGGGCCGACGCCCGACGGCAGGTGCCAGTTGCGGTAGTTCTCCAGGTAGGTGTGGCCCATCGACAGCCAGCCGTTCGAGCAGACGGTCACGCGGTCGAAGGGCTCGCCGTAGTAGGTGAAGGTGAACGGCAGATCGAGCGTGCGCGAGTCGTCTTGCTGCCAGCCGTAATCCGTCAGGCCCACCGACTGCCCGTGGGCCCGCGCATCGATCCACTCGTAGCTGGGCGCATCGGCGTAGCCGGTGTCGGTGTGATCGTAGCACCAGTAGCCGTAGGCGTCGGGGCCGGTGGGATCGTTGGAATCGGCGGCGCCCACGATCACCTGGAAGGATGCGCTCAGGCGGGTGCCGTCGTTGCAGGTGAGCACCAGCCGCAGGTTGGCCATCTGCCCTGGAATGCAATCGGCCGGCGCGTAGATGCTGAAGAGGTCCGAGCTGTTCGAGCCGATGGCGCCGGACAGGATCGTCCCGAAGGTGCCCGCGGCGTCGGTCACCTGGATCGCGTAGCTCTCGGACGCCAGCATGGCGGTGATGGGCCCCTCGGCCGCCAGCGCGCCGATGTTGCGCAGCGCAATCTCGAGCTGTCCCGACTCGCCCGGATCGATGCGGGTGCCCAGCCCGATCAGCGTGATGCCGTCGTAGACCAGCTCGGGGCCTTCGATCGGGACGTCCATCCGGGAGACCCACCCGTCCATGCCCGAGGTGATCTGCAGGTCGAATCGGATCGGCTGCCCCGCCGGGCAGTTGGGCGCCAGGCGGACGTAGAGGGGACTGGGCGAGGTTCCGATGCTGTAGCCGCCGATATCGCCGAAGCCGAACTCGGTGGCGCCCAGCCAGCCGACATACGGACTGTCACTGTCGACGCGCACGACGACGTCCTCCGCCGTCTGCGAGCCGAAGTTTCTGAGCGTGACCGAGATCCCCACCGTCTCGCCGGGATTGAGCTGGCCGTCGCCGTTGCCCTGCGTGACGCCGGCGGGGGCGTCGTCGATCTCGTAGCCGAAGAGACCCACGAAGGTGTTGGCCTCCTGGATCTGGAAGCTGCCTTCGTACGGATAGAGGTTGTGACCCGTCACGACCACCTCGACGGTGCCCTCGCTGGTCGTGTCGATCGGAATGCGCACCGTCCCCGTGGCGTCGGTGTACCCCCCGATCCGGATCTCCTCGCCCTTGCGCAGGTAGACCCACGCGTCTGCGACCGGTTGCCCGTCGTCGTACACCACAAACGTGACGTCCTCGGCGCCCACGGCCACGGTGGGCGGGTAGTTGACCGTCAGATCCGCCGGATAGTTGGTCCACATATCCGTGGCCGGGTCGCCCATCAGCGTGTTCCAGTAGCAGTAGCGCCCCGCCTGCGAGAATTCGTAGTCCTCGTAGTTGAGGATCATCTCCAGCTTTCCGCGGGCATGGTTGATCCCCAGACGGTAGCCCTCCTCCCAGAAGAGCCCGAAGCAGACCCCGGCGTAGAAGCAGTTGTTGTAGCGCGTGTGCGTGCCGGTGGTGGCGGTGCCGATGCTGCCGATGCCGCCGGTGGCCTGATCGGTGCCGTAGCCACCCCGCAGCCAGGCCTCGTTGCGCGAGGTGCCGCTTTCCCACGACCCGGTGCTGCAAGTGAGATTGACGGCGTAGGTGAGCTTCCAGCCGTTCTGCAGGGCGGCGATGTCTCCGGCCGAGATGCCGCTCATCTGATAGTAGCCGCGGTAGCCGAAGAAGTTGTTGCCCTGGTTCAGCTTCGAGATGGTGCCGCTCTCGAAGGGGGAGGTGAAGACGGTGTCGATCCGCGCATAGCCGAGGATGCGCATGCGCTCCTTCACCCACTGCTGCACATGCACGCAGCTAATGCCCGAGTAGGTCGGGTCTCCGGTCAGGCATGCGCGGGCGAACCACTCCGGATCGCTGGACGTGTAGGGCGTTCGCTCGTAGCCGGTGATCTTGTTGACGATGCGCTCGATCGTCGTGTAGTCCTCCGCCGACAGGCGGCCGATGAAGGCGTCGGGCATCAGGTCGTCACCGGTGAGCTGGCAGTAGGGATGGTCTCCCTCGCCGTTGTAGTAACCCGACCAGTTCTCGTGGAACGTGCCGATCGCGAAGGTGCCCGTGGCGTCGCCGACGATGCAGATGTACTCGGGCGGGTCCTCCCAGGTGTTGTACGCGTTCGTCAGCCAATTGCGGATGCTGCTGGGGTTGGTGCCGGTCTCCGCGGTCGTGACGTGCACGACGTTGAAGCCCATCTTCTCACGCCACTCGATGAGCGGTTGGAGGATGTTGGTCAGGGTGCTGTTGTCGCGGCTGATGAGCACCCAGGTGCCCAGATGGTCCGCGGTCCGGCCCTCGCGCCCGTAGCGCTCCGGATCGTAGTTGACCACCAGCGACCGGTACAGGCGGTCGAATCCGGGCGTCAGCGGGATCGTCTCCCGCTGCTTCGCGTTGCGCAGATCGACGCCCACGTAGTCGAGCGCGAGCTCCACGCGGCGGATGACGCGCACCTGGCCGGTTGCCGGATTGAACTGCAGCGGGTGGAACGTGATCGGGACCACGCGCAGATCGCGCACCAGCGAAGGGGCGCCGATCGTGACCGGCTCCTCGCCGATCCAGGCGTTGCGGGCATAGAGCTCGGTGTCGCGCTGAAAGGTGGTGGCATCGGGGTCCTGCATGGGTAGGATCTGGATCCCTTCCAGCACCTCCTCTTCCACCGATGCGATGCGCAGGCCCAGCCCCGAGGTGGCCGGAATGCTCACGTAGCGTGTGAACGCCGGCAGCGCAGGCGCGCCGCCGTTGCCGTGGAGCTGTCCGCCTTCCACGACCAGGGTCTGGTAGCTCTCACCATCCACGCTGTGTTGCTCGATCGACAGCGCCGGCAGCTCGATCGCGAGCCGGAGGCCGTTGTCGTTGGATGTGATCACCTCGATCTCCGGGGGCTCGAGCTGGCCGCCCTCCCGCAGGGGGAGAACGTCCGCGGCCAGAGCTGCGCCGGTCAGGGTGAGGGCGAAGGCCAGCGAGGTCAGCAGGGCGAAGCACCTGCTCGGGGGGACGAACGAGACGTGCATCTGATCCTCCAGGGATGTCCAAAGTCCGCACGTATGTCGAGGAAGCCTCAAGTCCATGAGGTCCCCATGGGCGACGTAGACGCCCATAATCTTACCACGGAATGCCGGTGATTGGGGAGCGAACTTCTTTGGGGGACGCCAAATAGCGGCGTCTTCCCGCTTGCGGACCCTGTGGGGGCGGCCGCATCCTCGGCCGAATCTTCGCCTGCCTGCCGCCTGCAGACACACCTCCGAGGGGCATCTCGCTCGTCCGGACGCCTCCCTCCGAGCCGATCGCTCCCCGGCCGCGTAAGGGACCGGGCGGCGATCCACAGTGGAATCACCGCCCGGCTGGATCTGCTCAATTGGCTCCTCTGCTATGGATTGCGCTTGGGGAGCCTCGGGTGCGCGCGCGAGGGCCGCTGGCCCATGTCGGGCGTCTTGGGCTTGAAGCGCCGCAGGCTACGCTGGATCTCCTTCAGCCCGCGCTCGAGCTGCGGGTCACGGCCGGCGGCGTAGTCCTGCGGCCGCACCTCGACCTCGATATCCGGATCGGTGCCGTAGTTCTCGACCCGCCAGCCGACATCCTCGAACCAGAACGAGAACTCCGGCTGGGTCGTGATCGAGCCGTCGACCAGCGCATGGCGCGGCCAGATGCCGATGACGCCGCCCCAGGTGCGCTTCCCGATCAACGGTCCCAGCCCATAGAGCTTCCAGCAGTGGCTGAAGATGTCCCCGTCGGAGCCGGCCAGCTCATTGGTGAGGGCCACCATCGGGCCCCCGGGCGCCTCCAGCGGGAACGGCTGCGGTCCCTGATAGCGGGCGACGTCGTAGCCCACGCGCTTGCGGCGCAGCTTGTCCAGCAGCAGAGAGGAGACGTGTCCGCCACCGTTGTGACGCACGTCGATGATCAGCCCCGTTCGTCCCACCTCGGCCAGGAAGTAGCGGTGGAACTCCGAGTAGCCCAGCGGACCCATGTTCGGGATGTGGACGTAGCCCACCCTGCCCTTGCTCTGCTGGTGGACCCAGCGCCGATTCGCTTCCACCCAATCGCGATACCGCAGCAGCACCTCGGTGCGCAGCGTCTTGACCGAGACCGTGCGGCGCGCCGGCCCGCGGCCCTTCCCGCGGGCGGGAGGGTCGGAGATCGTCAGCCACACTTCCTGACCGGCCAGGTGGGTCAAGGCGGCCGTCGGCGAGTACTCGCGCGTCAGGGGACGTCCGTTGATCTCGTGCAGCAGCGTTCCGGGCCGCACGCGCAGTCCGGGCGCCGTCAGCGGCGAGGATCGCTTCGGGTCCCAGCTATCGCCCTGGGGCAGGCGCTCGACGCGCCAGGCCTTGTGGCGCCGGTCGTAGACCAGGTCGGCGCCCAGCAGACCGACCGGGTACTGCGCCCAGGGCCGGTAGTCGCCGCCGAACTCGTAGCAGTGGGAGGTGCCCAGCTCGCCCTGCATCTCCCAGATCAGGTCGGAGAGCTCGCCGCGGGTGGCCACGCGATCCACCAGCGGCGCGTAGCGCCCGTAGACGGTCTCCCAGTCGACCCGCGACATGTCCGGCACCCAGAACTGCTCGCGCTGCAGCCGCCAGGTCTCGGCCAGCATCTGGCGCCACTCGGCGGCGGGACGGATCTCGCAGCGCGCCCGCGTCAGATCGAGCCAGCCGGTCTTGCGTCCGGTCTCCTCCCCGCTGGGCAGCTTGCCCGGCTCGGCCGAGGCCGCCACCGCGCGCAGCTTGTAGCCCGACTGATAGACCAGCGTCTTGCCGTCGGCGGCGATCCGGAAGCGGGTCACGCCGCCGGTGAAGGTACTCTGCTTGAGCTCGGCGAAATCGAACACCTCGACCGTGGCTTTCGCCGACGGCGTCGTGTCGAACCAGTTGACGCTCAGGCTGCCCTCGATCGGCTGGGAGCGGACGAAGAGCTTGCCGGCGATGGCCTGAATGCGGTCGTAGCGGCCTTCGCTCATCGGCAGCGCCAGGACGCGCTCCTCGATGCCCTCGAAGTCGATCTCCACCTTGCGCGCGGCCGCGGAGGCCTTCTTCTCGGCGCCGGCCTTCTCCGGTTCGTCGGCGCCCGAGGATTCGACATCCCACGGGTTGTTGCCGAAGGCCCGCTCGGCCTTCTTGCTCGCCAGCGGACGGGGCGCCGGGAGGAACGGCGAGGTCTCGTCGGCCTTCAACGTGACCAGGTGGGGGCGCACTCCCCGCGGGAACCCGAGACCGAACTGGATCATGTCGTAGACCGGATCGTAGGTGCGCAGCGAGAGGAAGTAGAGGTACTTGCCCTCGGGATCGAAACAGGGCTCGAAGTCGATGAAGTCGCCGCTCGTGATCTGGTGCACGGTTCCCCGCTCGGCGTCGGCGATGCGGATGGCGACATGGCGCAGTCCGGTGCCGAAGCCGTAGGCGATCCAGCGGCCGTCAGGCGACCAGCAGGCGCCCTGGATGCGCTCGTGGTCGCTGGCGTCGATGCGCCGCGCTGCTGACTTCGTGAGATCGACGATGAAGATCTCCTGGCGCTGGTTGGTCACGAGGATGCGGTCGGGATGAGCGGCCCGGGCGCGCGTCGCCTTGGTCTTGCGGCGTGTCTTGGCCTTGCGCGTCACAGCCTTTTCGTCCGGCGGCGGGGGGGCGACCTCCAGCGTGAGGATGCGGCCCAGGTCGACGCCCGGGTCGATCGGCTCGGCTCCCTTGCCCGGGGTGAAGATCTCGAGCCGCTCTTCGCCCTGCTCGTCGGTGACGGCAACGATCCGCTTGCCGTCGTTGAGCCAGCGGGCCAGGCGATGGCGTCCGCGCCAGGGCTGGCCGAACTCGGTGGCCGGACCTTCCCAGAAGCCCATCGTGATGGGCCGCCCGCGCACGACCACCAACGCGGAGTGGCCCTTCGGGTGCGGATCGAACGCCTCGAACGCCTGCGCGGCGGTAACGAACTTGCGCTGGCGTTGCGGACGGGGACTGCGGATCTCAATCGGCAACCGGCGGCCCTCGTCGGCGTCCGGATCGAAGAGATAGAGATCGGCGCCCGCGTGGTAGACGATGCGCCGCCCGTCGCTGGATGCAAAACGGGCGTAGAAGTCGTCGTGGTCCGTGTGGCGCTTGAGACCGGCGCCGTTGAGACGGCAGGAGTAGATGTTGCCGGTCCCCTCGTGATCGGACAGGAAATAGATGCGCCGTCCGATCCACATCGGCGCGGCCAGATTGCCGTCGAGGGACTTCAGGATCTGCCGGAAGGCGCCGTCACCCTGCGCATCGACCCAGAGCGTGCCCACGGTGCCGCCACGGTAGCGCTTCCACCGCGCGGGATCGCCGCCGTTGCGCGCGATCACCATGCCGTCGCCCTCGGGTTCGAGAGCGATGTCCCGGGCCGGCCCCAGGCCCAGCGGCCGGGGCGGCCCACCGTCGAAGGGCACCGCGAAGAGATTCAGGTGCACGAGGAAGGGCTGCGCGTGGTCGCTGGCGCAGAGCACCTCGCGGCCGTCGCGCGACCAGCCCACGGTGAACGTGTTGGCCCCCAGGTGGGTGAGACGCCGCGGCTCACCGCCCTCGGCGGGAACGACGTAGACCTCCAGACCGCCCTCGTCCATTGCGGTGAACGCGATCCAGCGGCCGTCGGGCGAGAAGACCGGTCGCGCGACCGCCGCCTTGCTGACCGTGACCCGACGGGCGACGCCGCCCTCATCGGTCGTCACCCACAGGTCGTCGTCGCTGCAGAAGGCGATGGCGTGCTCGTGGATGGTGGGAAAGCGGTAGTACCCCAAATGGGGCGCGGTCTCGTCGGACGGTCGCTCCCACGGGGCGGCCAGCGTCATCCGCGGATGACGGGGCTTCTGCGCGCGACGACGTGGGCGAGGTGACATCCAATCCTCCTTGATCAAGGTCCAGGGTTTCCTACGCGACGGCTATCTCGAGTCGGTCGTGCGCCGGTGGGCGTCCGGACGCTCCTTGCGTTGGTCGGACTTGGCCAGAACATCTCTGGAGCGGCGAATGGCGCACCACTCACGGCCGCACATACTGCAGTACTCCTCGTCGGGTTGCGCGGTGCGCCGCAGCTCGCGGGCGCGCTCGGCGTCCATCGCGAGCTCCATCTGCGCGTTCCAGTCGAAGGCGGATCGCGCGCGGCTCATCCGGTCGTCCCACTCGCGCGCACCCGGCAGGCCCCGCGCGACGTCGGCGGCGTGGGCGGCGACACGGTGCGCCAGCACCCCCTCGCGCACCTCCACGGGGCCGGGCAGGGCCAGGTGCTCCGAGGGCGTGACGTAGCAGAGGAACGACGCTCCATAGTACGCCGCGGCCGTGGCGCCGATGGCGCTGGTGATGTGGTCATAGCCGGGCGCGACGTCGGTCACGATGGGGCCCAGGACATAGAAGGGGGCGCCGTCGCACAGCTCCTCTTCCAGCGTCATGTTGCGCTCGATCTGATCGAACGGCACGTGACCCGGTCCCTCGACCATCGCCTGGCAACCCTGCTCGCGGGCGCGCCGCACCAGATCGCCCAACGTGCGCAGCTCGGCGAGCTGGGCCTCGTCGGTCGCGTCGGCCAGGCAGCCGGGGCGCAGGCCGTCGCCCAGGCTGAAGGCGACGTCGTGCTCGCGCATGATCGCGCACAGGTCGTCGAACCGGTCGTAGAGCGGATTCTGCCGCTGCTTCTCCGTCATCCACTGCGCCAGGATGCTGCCGCCGCGCGAAACGATGCCCGCGGTGCGCGCCGCGGCCAGGGGAAGGTGCTCGCGCAGTATGCCGGCGTGGATCGTGAAGAAGTCGACGCCCTGGCGCGCCTGCTTTTCGATGACGGCCAGCATGTCATCGGGCGTGAGCTCCTCGATCGGCTTGTGCAGGATCATCTCGTAGATCGGCACCGTCCCGAGCGGGGCGGGACAGTGCTCGATCAGGTGGCAGCGGATCTCATCGAGCGCGCCGCCGGTGGAGAGATCCATCACCGTGTCGGCGCCGTAGCGCAGCGCGAGCTGCATCTTGACCAGCTCCTCTTCCTTGCAGGAGCTGTCGGGCGACGTGCCCAGATTGGCGTTCACCTTGGTGCGCACCAGGCGGCCGATGCCCAGCGGCTCGAGCTGTCCCTGGTCCCGCCCCTCGAAGCGGGGCGCCAGGTGATGCACGTTGGCCGGGATCACCAGCCGGCCCGCGGCGACGGCCGCGCGTACCTCCTCGTCCGAGCGCCGCTCCTGCTCGGCCACGTGGCGCATGGCGGGCGTGACCGTGCCGGCCCGCGCGGCTTCGATTTGTGTCATGGCTCTATCCCCCGAACCGGCCTGGGCGGGCCGAACGCCGGGGCCGTGCGGCCCCGAGGTCGCTCGTCATGCGGCCGGCGGATTGTGCGTCGATCCCGCGTAACCATCTACCCTAACGCGGAAGGCCGGTGCCCGGCCACAAAAAGCGCGCGCGGCACACAATCGCAGTGCCGCCGCGAACTTGCGGCGCATGCGGCTCGTCGCTAAGATGAGACCGGTGCACGCGCCGGTGCCCCGGATCGACCGCTCGGGCGTCGGGCAGCGGCGCGGAAAGGGGGAGCGAGCATGCCCTATCCGACCCGTGAAGAAGCATGGGAGCTGTTGACCGAATTCACGAAGAGCGAGAGCTTGCTCAAGCACGCCCTGGCGGTCGAGGCGGCCATGCGCGCCTACGCGCGCAGGTTCGGTGAGGACGAAGAGCAGTGGGGCGTGGTGGGACTGCTGCACGATTTCGATTACGAGAAACACCCCACGGCCGAGGAGCATCCGCAAAAGGGCGCCGAAGTGCTGCGGGAGCGGGGCTATCCCGACGAGATGATCCAGGCGATCCTCTCCCACGCCACGCACACGGGCGTGCCCCGTGAGACGCCCATGGCCAAGGCGCTCTTCGCGGTGGACGAGCTGACCGGCTTCATCACCGCGGTGGCGCTCGTGCGGCCGAACAAGAAGGTCGCCGACGTGAAGCCCAAGTCGGTCAAGAAGAAGATGAAGGACAAGGCCTTCGCGCGCGCGGTCAACCGCGACGAGATCCGCGAAGGTGCCGAGCTGCTGAACGTCGACTTCGACGCCCATGTGCAGACGGTGATCGACGCGATGGCGGGCATTGCCGGGCGGTTGGGGCTCGAGGGAACCGGCGACTCCTGACCGGCGTACGAAGAGCGTGAGGCCACAAAGGCCCGGTGAGCGGCAATCCGTTCCCGGGGGGTCAGCCCCGCGGCGCGGGAGCATGGTTCCCGCGCCGCAGGTTCATCTCATCCTGAGGGCGCCTACTCCGCGATCCTGAGGGCGCCTACTCCACGCGCGCTATACGGCACGAGGCCACGGCGTCCCCACACCGCAAGCGGGCCAGGTAGACCCCGCTGGCGGCGGGGTTGCCGGTTCGATCGCATCCATCCCACGTGATCACGTGCTCGCTCCCGGCGGTCGTGCGGCCGGCCAGCTCGCGCACGCAACGGCCCGCGGCATCCAGGATCTGCAGCGACCAGGCCCGTCCGGCCCGATGAGCGGGCGCCGCCATGCGCAGTCGACAGGCCGCCATGCTCGGATTGGGACCCACAACCTCGAGCACAAGGCGTCCGGAGGCCGGCGGCTCGGGCGCCGCGACGTCACTGGGGTCGAGGGTGGGGATCGAGACGTCGTAGCGCAAGTGGTTCTGCTTGGTGACCACGATGCGCAGCCAGCGGTCCGGGAGCGGCCCGTAGATCGGGATCGGCAGGGGCGCCCCGGTCCCGATCCCGCGGCCGATCAGCTCGCCGTCGATCGACAGCCCGATCAGGGCGCCCGGATCGGCCTGTACGATGAACTCCGTGGCCCCTCCCACACAGTAGGTCGCGTGCTCCACCGACAGCTCGGTCGGCAGCTGGTCGTTCATGACCGCGAAGGGTCCGCCGTGATAGTGAAAGGTGTGGATGGTGGCCTTCTTGTGCGTGGGGTTGATCCCCGAGCCCATGTAGAAGCACAGCTTGCCCAGCACCAGGGCGAACGCCGGGCGCAGCTCCGGCTCGGCACCCCCGCCCCCGGTGGCGAAGTCGGGCCAGATGGCCGCGATCCAATAGGGATAGTACTCGTGGGTGGCCGACCAGTAGGTGACGTCGGTGGCCGCGACCAAGCCCACGGCGCCATGCGGTGAGCGGTGGAATGCCTCGGCCAGGCACGCACCGCTCCACGTGAAGTTGCCCGTCAGGCCGTCGAGGCTGAAGACAAAGGGGTAGCTCGTGTTGGTCAATCCGAGCACGTCGTTCACGGTGTAGGCGGGCGCCCCCCAGCCGGTGGTCGTGGAGACGCCCCGATGCAAGAGGCAGAAGGCCCCGGCGTTGACGTCGGCGTTGATGCGCTCGGCGCTGCCGCCCCAGTCGGTCAGGTATTCGGGGGTAGCCGGCAGGTAGCCGAGCCCCTCGGGGCCGTAGGTGGCGACCCACATCGGATCGGGCCAGCTCGAGCCCGGCGCGGTGGCCACGTACTCCCGCCGCGGCGTCTTGCCGTAGAGCAGGTTCCAGAATCCATATAACGTCTCGGTCTCCATGACCGACCATCCGTCCGGATCCCAGCCCGCGGCCAGCACAGGGTGGTCGTAGAAGGCCGGCTCGAGGGGCGGGGTGCGCTCATGGGCCAGCAGCTTGCCCACCATCGCCGCCAGCTCGGTCTCGCTGCGCGCGGTCATGCGCGCCGGCACCATGTCGGGCAGATCGTCGCCGTTGACGTCGGCGTAGATGTTGTCCGAGGGGATCGAGCCTCCCCAGATCGGCGCGGGGATGCCGGTCGAGTTGCCCGTCCCAGGGTGGTCCCCCAGCAAGAGGAAGGCGGCCGGAGGGATCTCCCACGAGACATAGGCGTCGGTCAGGAAGTCCTTGATCTCGCTCCAGGTCGATCCGATCTCGTCGGTCGTAAAGACGCCTGTCCGGATGCCCTGAAGGGTGCGCAAGGCGCGGATCGAATCGGCCCAGGCCGTGAAGGGGGCATCGCCGGAGGTGATGATGATGTATTCGTAGCCGTAGCGTTCATCCGCCGGCGCGATCGGCGCGGCGGAAGTCGCGGCGAGCACCGACGCGTGGTTGATCAGCAGGCGCTCCCACAGCGGCGCCCAGAGCTGGCTGGCCAGCCGCGGATCGCCGTAGACGTCCTCCCCGCCGCGGAAATCCACCTTCACATCGAGCGCGACGGTCGCCGCAGGTCGGTTGGCGTCCACCGGCCGGACGAGTGCCGCGTGCACGAAGAGCGGGACCAGGTCCAGGCCCCGAACCGTCTGGCGCGGTCCCGTCCGCACGATGTGTCGGGGGAGACACCGCGCCGGTGATGTTGCGCCGATGCGGTCGCGCGCCGATGGCACGGCTGCGACCGTCCATTCGGCACGCGCTCCCCGGGGCAGCGCCAGGCAGCCGACGCACACCTCCGGAGGCGCGCGATCGATCACGGCCCGCTCGAGAGCCTCCGCCGTGCAGGTCACGCGCAGGGTCAAGCCGTGAGTGTCTTCGGCGACCAGCGCGATGGTCTCGGGAAGGGGGGCGGCGGCAGGGACGCTTCGTGGGCCCAGTCCGGAAAAGACCAGAACGATCCCGACCACCGTAGCTCGGAGAATCGTGCGAAGGGGTGGCGTGAATCGGCGCACAGATAGGGAGCGAAGGGCCGCGTCCCTTGGGCGAAGGCGTGACATGACAGCCTCCCATGAAACGGGAGCAGATCCAGGGCGCACGTGCGCTCACCCCGAGATCATACCACAGGTAGAGTTGACGCGCGTCTAGGTGTCGCGACGACCCCAGATCGGGCTGCGGGCCTGGCCGCCCAGGACCCCGACGTCGATCAGGAGCGCGATCACGAAGACGGCCAAGTAGATGCCCCGCAAGGCGCCGAGGGAATTGACGGCCCACGCGTAGGCGAGCGTCGTGGTGGGCAGGAAGAGGAATCCCAGGATCGGCCAGATCATCGAATCGAAAGCACGACCGAGGTAGTCAGAGAAGATCACAAGGAGTATGATAGTGAGTCGAGGGGCGCTGAGCGCCAGACATCCGATCAGGCATCCCATGTTCATCCTCGGCGCGCTCGGTACCCTATGGGGCTCAGCCCGGGCCAGCATCGCGTTTGCATCCGGCCTTGCCCGTGGCTGACGATGGCCGCTCGCTCCAAGCAAGCGGCGCAAAGCACCGGTAGCGTAGCATGACAGCCAGACGACCGAAAGCCCCGGGCCGCTCGGCCCACACCGCGCTTATCTCCTCGATACAGAGAAGAAAGCTTCCCCTTACCACACACTCACGGAAGCCCTCTAGTACTGGATTGGTCACCGGTGCCCAGGGACGACCAGCCGGGCCGGCACCGCAACGGACACGGGGGGAACCATGAACGCGCAATCCCGGGAGCAGATTCTCCGCACCGTATCCTGGAACGAGGCCGTCGAATTCCTCACCGCCCGCAGGATCGGACGCCGAGGACACACATCCGCCGCGGCGATCTGTCATGCCACGCTTGGCCTGGTGCCCTACGTCCCCGAACCGTTGCGTCATATCGGCTGCATGTGGCTGGAGGAAGGTGACGAGGCCCGCCGCTGCAATCGGGAAGCGACCTGGACGATGGGGACCACGTTGGAGTGGCCCCGCCTCTACTGCGAGGAGCATGCGCAGCGGATTCTGGCCCGGCGTCGCGGCAAGGCGCGCCCTTCCCGCAACGGTGTGTCCTATGCGGCGCCACTGGACGGCGCGACCGAGGCCTGCGGACATGAAGCGCTGACCGCGCGGGATCACCGCTGGGAAGAGTGAGAAGAGTGATCCGGCGGGAAGCAGCGTGTCGGCGGGCCCCCTTCGGCGACGATGCAAGCGTCCCGGACATCCACACATCCACGAACGCGTCGATTCGAAGGGTCTTGGTACCGGGGGCCTTTAGGGAGAGTGGGGGCCGGGCGGGGAAGCCCGGCCCCCGGGGTATCAGAGCATCATCCTCTTGGTGGAAGGACACTGCTACGTACTCGGGGTCGTGGGGTGGGTTCCCAAAAAAGTCTAGTTTTTTTGTTCTCTATGGTCTCGGCGCCGGCGCTCGGGTCGCGGCGGACCTAAGCCGTTCCACCGAAGAGCATTATCGCCGTCGCCCCCCCTGTCCGGCCCGGCGCCGCGGGTCGGCCGTTCTCAGGGGGGCCACCACACTCAAGCCGCACGTGGTGTCAGCGGACGCGCTGTCGACACCGGTCTCCACGAGAACCTCCGCGCCGCCCCGGCGTTCGACTAGCGCCGCTCCTGCATCTCGGCGTCCACCCGCAGCGTCTGGGAGCCGCGCCGCAGCGTGACCGTCACCCGGTCGCCCGGAGCGTGCTGCCGCAGGATGGTCGAGTAGTCGACCAGGGACTCGATCGGCTCCTCGTCGATCGCAGTGATGACGTCGCCCGGCTCGATGCCGGCCCGCGCCGCGCAGCCGCCCGGAAACACCTGACCCACCTTGACGCCGCCCGACTGCATCGTGAAGTCAGGCATGAAGCCCAGCGAGACCTTCCGCTCCCCGCCGCTGTGCATCCGTTCGATCTTCTCGGTCTCGGCGCGTGAGGGTTCCACGAACGTGAGCGCGCGGCCGCGGTAGCGCAGGTAGCGGGCCAGCTCGGCCACGTAGTCGGTCACCTGGGCCAGTCCGGCATACGCGATGCGGTCGGCCTCGTCGGTGACCTTGCTGTAGTCGGCGTGCGGCCCGGTGAAGAAGTGGACTGCGGGGACGCCGTGGGCGTGGAAGCTGACGTGGTCGGAGCCGCCCATGGCGTCGTCGCGCAGGATCAGATCGAAGCCGAAGGCGTTGTTGAGTCCCTCGAGGATCGAGGCGAGCTCGCGGGCGGTCCCGGTGCCGAAGACGTAGAGGCGGTCGTCGTCCAGGCGGCCCACGCTGTCGAGGTTCAACATGGCGATAACATCTTCATGGGCGACCACCGGATGCTCGGCGTAGTAGCGCGATCCCAGCAGCCCGCTCTCCTCACCGGAGAAGACGGCGAAGATCACCGTGCGGTCGCGGTCTTCGAGCTCGGCGGCGGCCAGCATGCGGGCGATCTCGAGCAGGGCGGCCACGCCGGAGGCGTTGTCGTCGGCGCCGTTGTAGATCGTGTCGCCGGTCAAATCCTCGTCGCGGCCGAGGTGGTCGATGTGGGCGCCCACGAGGACCGCGCGCGGATCGCGGGGGTCACGCCCCGGCAACAGGCCGATCACGTTGGCCGAGGCGGGGTGGCCGTGGGCGTGGAACTCCTGCAGGTACCCGGCCAGCGGGTGGGCCGCCGTGAGGATCTCCTGTCCCTGGCTCTCCGGCTCTGCCGGCAACAGACCCAATGACTGGAAGCGCTGCGCGACCTGCAAGATCGCATTGCGCAACCCGGCCGAGCCCAGGCCCCGGCCCCGCATCGCGTCCGACGCCAGCATGCGGACATCCTGCTCCAAGCGGTCCCGGTCGCTCCTCGCCCAATGGGGCTCGGAACCGTCGGCCGGATCGGCCTGCCCACCCGATGGGGCCTGGGCCGCGGCCACCATCCCGCAGGTCAGACCCAGCAGGAGGAGACTGAAGAAGCGGAGGGCCGTCGCGCGGCCGGTCCGGATCGCGGTACCATTCCTGCGCGTCATCGTCTAGTTCTCCTCATCCCACACCATCACCATGGGGGAGCGCTCCACCTCCCACGTGCCCTTGGCGACGTTGCTCGTTCCCTCGAAGACCAGGTAGCTGTACTTCCCGTAGTGGGGCAGCTTGCGCCAGACGCCCGCCGCGCTCTCGGGGTCCGAGGCCAGCAGCAACCCGACGGCCTCGTCGCGCGCATGGGGGTGAGGCACCACGAGCACCAGGGTGTGGGTGGCGCGGTCGAAGCTCTCGCCGGCGATGCGAAACTGCCTGTCCCCAATGGCCGTGGAACCGGGCAACAGCTCGGCGAGCCGGTCCATCCAACGTGCCGCGCCCAGCACCCAGACGCTGCCCGCCCTCAGATCGGGCAGCACAAGGTCGGCGTCCGACACCGATGCGACCGGCTGGGCCCGTCCGGCATCGGCCGCAATCTCCTCGAACGCCGCCACCAGGGAATCATCCTCGCCGGCCGCGATCACCAAGGTCAGCGAGTCGGCGCCGTGGATCTGGCTCAGTGCGGCAGGGATCTCGGCCCGGTGCAGACGGCGGAAGACGTCGAACGCAGGGTCCACCGCGAGGGACCGGGGCTTGCGGGGTAGATCGCGTGTGATCTCGAAGCTGGGGCCTTCGAGGTGCACGTCCCACGCCTCGACCTTGCCGTCCGGGTAGGTCAACTGGACGGGCACGTCGAGAGCATAGCAGGGCTCGTCCTGTTCGATCACGTAGCGCAGGGTATAGCCGCCCCCTTCGGTGCGGACGAGGTCGGTGGCCGCCAGCGCAAGACGCGGGGCGCCGGGCCGCGCGATCCACTGATCGTAGAAGTCTCCGCGCAAGTCGTCATCCAAGACGCGCTCGAAGGCGCCCAGGAGATCGTGCCAATCGGCGCGCTCGAACAGGTAGTCGTCGTAGAACGTCTGCAGCGCCCGCCAGAATGCCGCGTCCCCGGAGGCCCGGCGCAGCATGTGGTAGAGCATCATCGACTTGCCGTAGCCGATCGCGGCCGAGGAGGCATCGTGGCGCTCGCGGAACTCGGTCAGCGGAAAGTCTCGTCCCGCGCGGGTGTAGTCGAGATAGCCCTGCAGCGTGGTGCGGCGGTAGGCACGAGCGGCGTCCTCGCTCTCGAGCTCCTTGTACAGGTAGTCGGCCCCGTAGACGGTCAACCCCTCGCACCAGTTGCCGCTCTCCCAGTCGACGAAGACACCGTTGCCCCACCAGTTGTGCAGGATCTCGTGACCGTAGGAGGTGTCGATGATCCAGGGCAGGCGAATGACGCGGTCACCCAGGAGGGTGAACGAGGGCATGCCATAGCCGGTCTGCCAGAAGTTCTCCACCAGGGCGAACTTGGCGAACGGATAGGGGCCGATGCGATCGCTGTAGAGGTCCAGGTAACGGCGGGTCGCATCGAGATAGCGCCGGCAGAGCTCCTCGTCGTCGTTGCCGTAGGTGAAGGTCTGCACGGCGACGCCCTGATGCATCTCCTCATGCAGTCGATACGGCCCGGCGATCAGGTAGATGCCGTCCATCGGCTGCGGGCAGTCCCAGCCGTGGCCGTCCAGGCGCCTGCCCTGGGAGACGGTCAGCCAGTCTTCGGGCGTCCGCGCGGTCAACTCGAAGGTGTAGGGCTCGTCGAACCGCTCCGGGTACCAGAGCGTGCCGACCGTGAGATAGGCCCCGCGCGGATCGATCAGGCCGGTGGTCGTTTCGAAGCCTCGCTGATAGCTTTCCGGCGGCGGCTTGAGCGAGTCGTAGACCGCGCCCTCGTAGCGGATCGTGATCTGCAGGCTCTCGGGCCACACCGCGCCCGGACCGGGATCGCGCAGGTAGAGGTCGACCTGTCGGGCATGGCCGAGGTCGGCCAGATCCGCGTACTGGGGCCGGGCCCAGAAGTCACGGGGCTCCCACCGGTCGCGCTCCTCCCACCGCAGCGGCACCGCGTGGCCGTCCTCCCAGGCCTCGATCGCGCCGATCGTCAGGTTGCGGTTCAGCAGAAAGGGTGTCTTGGCGTGCGCGTCGTGGTCAGGGGCATGCACGAGCGTGATGCGATCGATCGCGGCCAGCCCGGCCGTGGCGGGATCGAGGGTGACCTCGAGCCGGTGGTGGCGGAACGCGCTGCGGGACGGGTTGTCCAGCGCATCCGGCAGCCCGGCCTCGGCGCCTCCCCAGCCGCTCGCGACCGCCACGGATAGCGCGAAGCCGGCTGCGATCCACGGCGCCTTGAACGGACCCATTCCGGGATGGGGCTTCCGGCAAGCGCAGCCGGTCTGATCGCCGCGCCTGCAGCTCGGAAGAACGAACGTGATGCTCATCGGCAATTGCTCCCTGAGAGGGCCTTTGATGTCCACCGCCTCTCTATCCACGTCTCTCGGCGCGACGGGGTTCCCGCCCACGTGCCGGCGACGGGGCCGGCACCCTTGAGTCACCCCGAACAAGGGTCATCGGATCACGGTTCCTGGCGAACGCGGACCCGGCCCTCGCCGGCGGCGGTCACGCGCCCGATCACGGCCGCGTCGGCGACACCGCCGCGCTGCAGGTCCTCCCTCAGGGACCGGGCGTCGGCCGCCGGCAGGCTGATCAGCAGCCCGCCCGAGGTCTGCGCATCGCAGAGCAACAGCCGGTCGACCGGCGCGATGCTCCCGTCCCACGCCGTCCAGACCTCGGCATGGGCCAGATTATCCCGCGTGCCGCCGGGGACGATGCCGGCCGCGGCCAGCTCGCGCGCCTCGGCAAGCATGGGCACCCGAGCGGCCCAGAGCTCGGCGTCCACGCCGCTGCCGCGCGTCATCTCGAGCAGATGGCCGACCAGACCGAAGCCGGTGATGTCGGTGCAGGCGCTCACCCGGTAGCCTGCCATCGCCTCGGCCGCGGCGCGGTTGAGAGTGGTCATGACTTGCGTGGCTCGAGCAATGCTCTCCGCGGAAGCCGCCCCGCGCTTCGCTGCTGTGGCCAGCACGCCCAGCCCGATCGGCTTGGTCAGCAGAAGCGCGTCCCCTGCGCAGGCCGTGTCGTTGGCCAGGATCCGGTCGGGATGGACCAACCCGGTCACCGACCAGCCGAACTTCGGCTCGGTGTCGTCGATCGAATGGCCGCCCGCGATCGGGATGTCCGCCGCCGCGGCGATCTCGTCGGCCCCGGCCAGGATCTCGCGCAGCACGTCCAGCGGCAGGCGGCGCAGCGGGAAGCCGACGATGTTGAGCGCGAAGAGCGGCCGGGCGCCCATGGCGTAGATGTCGCTCAGCGCGTTGGCGGCCGCGATGGCCCCGAACGCGCGCGGGTCGTCCACGATGGGGGTGAAGAAGTCGAGCGTGGCCACGACGGCCAGGTCGGGGCCCAGCCGGTAGACGGCCGCATCGTCGGAGGTCTCGGTCCCGACGATCAGGTCCGGATGGTCGCGGCGCGGGATCTGGCGCAGGATCTCTTCCAGCGTCTGCGGCCGGATCTTGCAGGCGCAGCCCAGGCCGTGGGTGAAGTGGGTCAGCCTGACCGGTCCACCCAGGCCGACGGCGCCGGCCAGCGCGTTCCCCGGCTCCCCGGCTGCCGCGGCCCGCATCCGGCTCACCACCCGCAGGATCTCCTCGGCTGCCCGATCGATCTCCCGCTCGGTCGTGGGGTGGCCCACCGAGAACCGGATCGTGCCCATCGCGATCCGCTCGGGCACCGCCATAGCCTCGAGCACCTGCGAGACCTCCACCTGGTCGGCGTGACAGGCGGCGCCGGCCGAGGCGGCCACGCCCTCGAGCTCGTCCAGGATGGTGTTGGCTTCGAGGCCGGGAAAAGCGACGCTCAGCGTGTTGGGCAGGCGCAGCTCGGGATGACCGTTCAGATGCAGGTCGGGAACGCCGCCCGCCAGAGCTTGGTGCAAGCGATCGCGCAGCGCCCGCAACCTTGCGCCCGATGCCTCCAGATCCCGCCCCACCCATTCGGCCGCCGCTCCCAGGCCCACGATCTCGAGCACGTTCTCGGTGCCGGCCCGACGATTCTGCTCGTGGTCGGCCCCGTGGACGAGCTTCGCCAGGGGGATGCCGCGGCGGATGTAGAGCGCCCCGACCCCCTTGGGAGCGTAGAGCTTGTGGCCGGCCACCGAGAACAGATCCACGCCCAGCTCGTCCATCCGCGCGGGGATCTTGCCGACCGACTGGGCGCCGTCGGAGTGCACCCGCACGCCCCGCGCCCGGGCGAGGCGCGCGATGTCGGCGATCGGCTGGATCGTGCCGACCTCGTTGTTGGCGTGCATGATCGTCACCAGGATGGTGTCGGCGCGCAGTGCGCGCTCGACGTCGGCCGGATCGACGCACCCCGCGCCGTCGACGGGCAGGTAGTCGACGCGATAGCCCTCGTCCTCCAGGTAGCGGCACACCTCGGTCACCGCCGGGTGCTCGATCGCGGAAGTGACGATGTGGCGACCCTTCTCGCGCAGGATCTGCGCGGTGCCCTTGATGGCCGCGTTGTTCGACTCGCTGCCGCCGCTCGTGAAGACGACCTCGTCGGGGTCACACCCCAGGAGTTCGGCCACCTGCCGGCGGGCCTTCTCGATCGCCTTGCGGGCGGCGATGCCGTAGGGGTGGCTGCTCGACGGGTTGCCGAAGAATCCTTCCAGGAAAGGGCGCATCGCGTCGGCGACCTGGGGGGCGATCGGGGTGGTGGCGTTGTAGTCGAGATAGATCAGATCGTCCATGGGCCGGTCCCTCTCATCATGCTACGGCCGATCGTAGAGACTGGCACAGACGCCCACCGGTGCGCAACGCATGGCCGGCCGGGCCGACCGACCGCGCCGGGCGCCAGGACTGGCCAGGGAGGCCGGTCGAGGCTATGATCCGCGGCGAGCGACGCCACGAGCAGGGAGGAGCGACCGCATGGAGGATCGGCCTCGGGAACGGCGGGCGGGGGGGCAGCCGGCGCCCCCGGGTCAGGCGCGGGATCGGGATGCCTTGCGGGCCGCGGCGGCCCCCGGGCTCTCCAGCGACGCGCGGGCGGTCTTCGCAGGCGCCAACGCCCAGGCGATGGCCCACTTCTACCGCGGCGAGATGAACCGGCTGACCATCTGGCGCCAGCGCATGGATGCCACCACCAACTGGGCGATCATCGCCACGGTCGGTCTGCTCACCTTCTCGTTCCGCCAGCCGCTGGCCGACGCGGTCTTCATCGTGAACATCACGGCGCTCTGGTTCCTGCTCACGGTGGAGTCGCGCCGCTACCGCTTCTACGACGTGTGGCGCTGGCGGGTGCGCATCCTCGAGGCGCATTTCATCACGCCGATCCTCAGCGGGGACATGAAGCGGACGGAGGGTCCCTGGCGGGAGGATCTGGTGTCGGATCTCCTCTACCCGACCTTCAAGATGTCGATGCGCGAAGCGATGGGCCGCCGACTGCTGCGCAACTACATCTACCTCTTCAGCATCGTGCTGGTCGCCGCGCTGGCGCACGTTTTGGGCATTTCACTGGCCACCAGCTCCTGGTCCCTCTTGACCAAGCAATACCTGACCGAGTCGATCCAGGAGAACTGGCTGCTCCTGTGCATCATCGTGATCTTCTATCTGCCCTTGATCAGTCTGGCGTTCCTGGGCTGGAACCGGCGCCGCGTGGCGGTCGAGTTGCACGACCGCCCGGTCCGGAGGCCTTATCGCGTCTGATTCGCCTGCGTCCGCCCGGGGTGAGGCGCTGACCGACGCTAGAACACCGCGCGCACGAGTTGTGAGCCGTAGTCGAACAGGAACGTCACCCGGTGCCCCAGCAGGGCCACGCGGCCCATGACGGTCATGCCGAAGCCGGCGCCGAAGCCGATCATCAGCGTGTAGATGCCCACCTTCGAGGTCACGCCCAAGACGCCCGTGTGCTCCTTGGAGAAGAAGAAGTAACTCAGCGAACAGATGAGAGCCACGAACGCGACCGCGAACATCACGCCGCTCCACGTGGGCTCGATGGCCTGCACCGCGCCGTGCAACTGGTAGAGGATGGCCGTCTTGATCATGAGCGGGATGTAGACGCCCGTCGAAATGCCGATGTAAAACGCCAGCGAGTAGCGCGCCAGATACCCGTACCGCTTCGAGAGGCGGAACCACATCAACACCCCCAGCAGCGAGGGGAGGATGTACCACCACTGACCGCGGTAGAAGATGGGTGTGACCACCTTGTCCTGGAAGCTGGTGTGATACAAGAGCATGGTCCAGTAGCCGGTGGTGACGCCCACCCAGACGCGCTCCACGAACTTGTAGACCACGTTGTCGCGATACAGAAAAGAGAAGATGGCCAACGTCACGAGCGCGGCGATCCCGCCCCAGAGAAGCTCACCCAAGCTTGCACCTTCCATCCCTCGGTCTCCTCTGTCGAGGCTGCTAACGCAGCGCTCCTGCCCGCCGTTCGGCCCGGCGCCTGGCGAAGTAGGCGATGTTCGTGACGATAATGAAGAACAAGATGACGGCGTGCGAGGCGGTCTGGTAGGGAATGCCGCGCGCGCCCTCACCACGGATCCCGGTGAGCTGCTCGAACTCGGCCGCCCCCTTGATGCCCGGAATGAGGCCGAAGAGCTGCTCGGACTGCAAGTACTGATAGTAATCGGCCGCCATGACGCCGGTCACGCCCAGGGCCAGCGGGAAACCGTAGCGGGCGTTGCCGTAGGTGATCCACATATCGGCGGCGTTGCCGCCGCACAGGGCGACGACCCCGCGCACGTCGTCGAAGTTGTGGACCCCCTCCATGATCGGAAGCTTGTCCACGTCTTGACCGTAGTAGTCGCTCGGGAAGGGCACCCGGTAGTCGGTCCCCATGGCGAGGATGGTGATGGCTGGATAGGGCTTGTAGCCCAAGAAGACGTAGTCGACGCCCGATTGCTTCCCGTACTCGCCCGCGATGCGCTGGATCAGCTCGTCGGCCATGGCCGGGCCGAACTGGGAAAGCGAGCTCATGATAAGGCGGCCGTTCTGCTCGAAGACCTTGCGCAGAATCGCCTCGGCCATGGGGTGCAGCTCCGCCATGGTGGACGGGTCGTACTCGAAGGCCAGATGCATAAACTCCCCGTCGCGGACCTGCGCGACGAACTCGAAGACCGCCTCGGTCTCGGTGGAGATCGTGACGGGAATGTACATCTCCACGGCAAGCGGAATGACCACCGCCACGCCCAGGATCAGATAGACCCAGCGGCGGTCGAGTGACAGCAGGCGATCGTACCAGGGCATCGTCTAGTCCCCTCCCATATATGACCGCTCGATGCCGAGCAGGATCTTCGTGCTGTAGGTGATGGCGCCCAACGCCACGCCGATCAGAATGGCCCGCTTGGCCGCCATGTTGGGCACCTCGAGAATCCAACGCACCAGCTCGTTGTTCCAGGTCGCGAGCGGCTCGGGCAGAGGGATCAGGCGCAGCATGATGATGAACGCCGTCACGAGCAGGATGCCGGCCAGCACCGTGCGGGCGCGGAAGGCGCGGTACGCGGCGCTCGCGATGTAGAAGGCCAGCATGGAGAAGAGCGTTGCCTGGGCGGGCACCAGGATGTAGTTGAACATGCGCGAGCTGAGAGACGTGGGCGAGGTGAACCAGTCGCGGTCCAGCCCGGCGATCACCATGACGACAAAACCAACGATGGTGGCGATCGAGTAGATCCGCTCCTTCGGTTGGCGCCGCGCCTTGTCCAGCGTCGATTTCATCAGGCTGTAGATGCCGACCGGCAGCGCCAAGATGCCGATAACGATGACAAAGTCATTGGCGTTCTGAAAGAGCGTCTCCGAATACTCGTGCGGGACGAAGAACTGGATCACCATGATGATCCCGCACAGAAAGACGAGGAAGATCGGAACCTGTCTCTTCATCTTGCGGGCAACCCCCTCCAGCCCCGACTAATGCGGGGCGATGATGGTGCGTATGACGTTCGATCCCAGACCGCTGAGCTCGAGCACGCCCAGGATGCCGATGAGGATGAGCAGTGCCTTGACCACATCCTGGGCTTTGAGCGGTCCGACCTGCTTGGGATCCTGGGAGAGATAGGCTGAAGCGGCATACAGTTCCTCGCCGATCAGCGTGTAGTCGGTGGCGGCGACGAAGAACGGGATCTGGGCCATCTGGTCGGTGCCCGACATCTGGATGGCGCCGGTGGTCGAGCCGGCCTCGGCGAGCAGTAGGCTCTCGGCGTGAAAGACGCCCATGTAGAAGTTCGTGGCGCACTTCTCGCGCAGCATCAGGCCGTTGACCGCCGCGACGTAGGGAAACTGCATGGCCGAGATGTAGAAGACGTTGTCGGGGTTGTAGACGTCGGGCCGTCCGGCCTCCATGTAGGCCTCTTTGACGGTGCCGCGGGCCATGACCATCATGACCGGCTCGTTGACCGGGACCAGCAGGGGCGTCTGATACTCGGCCGTGCGCTTGGCCACGCGCGCGAGGATGGTGTAGCCAGCGAGCGTGGCGATGTCGCCGGCCGTGCCCGTGCCCAGCACGAAGAGAATGGGGCGTCCCATCTCGGTCGCGCGACCGATGGCCTCATCGATGCGCGACAGTCCCGGGATGGGGCGGATGTAGAGCTTCTGCCCCTCGCGGGCGCGCGAGATGAAGTAGATCATCAACGCACCCAGCAGCACGGCGATGACCATCACGTTCCAGCGCTTGTTGTGGAACCAATTGCCTTGCGCGATGCCCGTGGCGACGGGCGTGAAGGCCGACGGCGTGCCGTCGGCGCCGATCGACCGCATGCGGTAGTGGACCGGAGCGCCGCGGGGGATGAATCCCTCGTTGACGCGCTCGCCGATGGTGGGCTCGTCCCCCTGGTCGGTATAGGTGGTGATCTCGGGCGGCAAGGCGACAACCAGGATCCACGCCTCCGCCGGCGCCCCGGGCTCCAACTGGGGTCCCGCTTCGGGCGGCCGGTAAGGGAGGCGGTGGATCTCGTAGCCTCGCAGCGCCTCCGTTCCCGCCGCCGGCGCCTCCCAGGTGAGCAGAATGCCGTGTCCGGCATCGTTGGGATTGTCCCGCGCCGTGAAGCCGGTGGGCGGCGGCGGCTGGGCGTGGATCGACGCCAGGACCCCCGCCAGCAAGGGCAGCAACGCCAGCAGCGTGCCGACGCGGAGCGCCGCGACGCCTCGGGGGCCGCGCGGGAAGCTCGGGCGGGTGTCGCCGGGGCAGCAGGAGAGCAGTCGGGAACGGCTTGTGCGATGCACCGTATGGTCTCCCTCGATACAGACGCGCCACGGCTGGAGGGCGCCTAGAGACCCACCGCCGTGGACGCATTTCAAAGAAGGCTGTGGAATCAGCGCGAGTCTAGGTGGCTGAGGGCGGGGCACTCAAGGAGAGAAAGGACTGGCCGCGGGAGACGGCATCACAGAAACAGGCGGCCGCCTCCCATTCGCTGGAGGCGGCCGCCTGGTGTATGCCGACGAAGCGCGCGACGGTTCACCGCGCGACGGTTCACCGCACGACGGTTTACCGCACGACGGTCATCTCGCGGATCGTCTCGCCGTCGCTGGTGCTCAGGCGTGCGAAGTAGACGCCGTTGGCCACCGGCGTGCCGGCGTTGTCGCGTCCATCCCAGGCGATCTCGTAGTCGCCCACGTGCTGGGGACCGGCGTAGAGATCGCGCACCACGCGGCCGCTGGCATCCACGACCTGGATGTCGACCTGGCCGGCCTGGCCCAGGGAGTAAGCGATCATCGTGTAGTTGGCGAAGGGGTTGGGTCGGTTGGGATAGACCCTCACCACGGGGCCCATCTCCGGCACCGAGGACGTTCCCACCGTCGTATCGACCCACATGGCGTAGTCTTTGGGCGTCATGCAGAGCCGGTCCATGTGCGCCATGGTCATGCCGTATTCCATCGTGTCCCAATCGGGGATCTCGAGGGTCCCGTCGCCGTTGGCGTCGAGCGTCATGCGGTATTCGAAGAAGACGTCGGCGCCGTCCTGCTTGCAGAGGAAGTCGACGCCGCCGGTGCACTCGTGGCCGTCGTAGTCGATCACCAGCATGTTGTCGCTGCTGCCGGTGTCACGACTGAACTTCTTGAGACTGGTTCCATAGGGCTCCGGCCACATGTTCGACCGCGGGTGGAGCTCACCGGTCGGATAGGTGCTGTAAGTCATGTCCCCGTTCAGCATCACGAACCAGGTGCCGGCCTCTTCGTAGTGGTTGCCGTCGTCCCGCAGGCGCGTGTACCAGCACCACCGCATCATCTCGGTGTAGGAATCGATCATGTTGGTTCCGTAGGTCGGGAACACGTTGTCGTAGGAGTCCCAGATGTTGCCCGTCCACTGGGCATCGTCGTAAATCAGCTCGACCAGCTCGGCGTCGTACTTCTCGGTCATGTACATCGGCCAGACGATGCCGCCGTACTCGTACAAACCGTTGAAGGTCTTGATCGACTTGTAGGGCACGGCGAAGAAGCCGCTCAAGTAGCCGATGTAGTCGTTGTAGGCGTCGAAGGCCCACTCCTCGCCCATCATGGCGCAGTTCTCGAAGAACCAGGTGAAGGCGGAGTAGCCGAAGTAGCCGAACTGAACGACGTGCATGTACTCGTGCGCGGCCGTGCAGGCCCGCGTCGTCGAGCTGCTGATCGTGTTGTTGACGTGGAAGAAACCGGTATGGTCGTAGGGCTCGGGCGTCGTGGTGACCGGGTTCTCCGGCTCGGCCATTCCCAGGGTGGTGGCGCCCAGGTTGTGGATGTAGCAATCGATCAAGTCGGTTCCGCCGCCCAGACCGCCGTCGCCGGGCACGAGGTCCCAGGTGAGGGTGTTGTGGAACGCGGTGTAGGAAATCTCGCAGGCGTCGGCCACCGATTGGGCGTAGGACTCGCTGCAGGCATCGGTGCCGGTGGTCGTGTAGTGGATGATGAAGTGAGTGGTTTGGATCGTGTTCGGGAGTCCGCCGGGCCGATAGCGGTAGTCATCGATCAGCTCGCGCACCTCGGCCGGGAAGCTGCGGTAGCGGTCGTAGACCTCCAGCAGGATGCCCGTGGCGCTCTTGATCGGCGCTCCCTCGCGGCGCAGCTCGGCAGGGATCCGCTCGGGGTCCTTCACGAAGAAGAACCGATACAGCAGGGCCTCCGTCTCATCGATCTGGCCCTTCACGTAGGCGTCGTTGATCGCCTCGAGCGTTGGATGTCCGTAGCTGTTGAAGGGCTCTCGGTCGGCTTGGGCGGCGCCCGGTAGGGCGAGGAGCATGCCCAAGACGCAGCCAAGCATGAGCAATCGTCTCATGAGGGTACCTCCAGTGACGGTATGGCATGGGCTATGGCGCACAACTGGGCTCGTTGCTGGAACTTCCCACACACCGTCCTCCCGACGGCGCGCGGTGTACGCCGCAATCTACAGCTAAACTATAGCGTTCCGAGCCGAGTGTGGTCAATCGAGCCCGGCGCCGGGTGAAGGCGGCCGGAGAGCAACGTCCGTCTAAGCTTCTTGCGCGCCTGTTCTTAGAACCGAATCCCGGTCCGGGCCACCGCGCTTGATAGGTGGCCCGGACCGTAGCGCACAACCCTATCGCAACAAAACAACGCGCGTCTTCGCCGCCTCGCCGGGGGCCCCGTGGGCGGCGTAGTAGACTCCGGCCGGCACCGCCGCGCCGCTCTCATCGACGCCGGTCCAGCGGCTGGCGCCCGCGCTCAGCGGAAGCGTCCGCACCAGGCGACCGGTGGAGTCGAGGATACGGACCGGCGCCTGGGCCGCACGCGGTCCGCTCGCCAGAATGGTCGCCGTGCCGTAGCACGGGTTGGGGAAGATCCGCAGTCCCGCGTCCGCTGGGACAATCTCCGCGACGGCCGAGGGGTCTCCCGAGTAGAGGCAGTACGCGTCCGAGCCGCTGCCGTAGATGTTGGCGTGCACCAGCTTCCCCGTGCCCGAGACGAACCGGCCATTCGGCGATACCGAGACGTCGAAGATGGAACCGGGCGCGTGGAGCGATGCGAGCTCCTCGCCGTCGGGATCGATCACCAGGATCTCGGGCGAGATCTCGTAGGTGTCGCCCCAGCAGCCGAAAGCGATCACCGAGCGATCGGCGCTGTAGTCGACCGACACCGGGAGGTCCTGCACCGCCCCGGGGCTGGTCGGCAGATCCAGCGTCCAGACCGGCTGCCCGGTCGCGAGGTCCCAACGCTGAAAGCGGTTCTGATTGTAGGAGGTGCTGTACCAGCCCACGATCCAGTAGCCCCGCTCGCTGATCATGTTCACGCTCAGGTAGTGGCTGGGGGTCGAGCGGCTCCAGCGCAGGACGTAGCCCTGCGTGCCCGGGTCCCACTGGTAGGCCTTGCAGGTCGTGAAGCCGGCCGCCACCCACTCGCCGGTCTCCGAGATCCCGGTCGGCCGGGTGCTGGCACCCGTGCTGATCCGCGCGCGCTCGGCGTCCAGGTCCACATCGTAGACCACGTGGGTCGCGCCGCAGTTGAGCACCACGAAGCGGCCGTCGTCGCTGCAGGAGAGCCCCCGACACGAGGGCGGGTCGAGAGGGATGATCGCATCGACCAACGCCGCGCCGGTCGCCGCCTCGAGCACCACCAGGCGCACCTGGTTCTGGTAGAAGCAGCCCAGGCAGACGCGCGTGCCGTTCATGTCGACCTGCAGCGTGTTGGACTCGTCCCCGAAGGAACAGCCCGGCAGGGGGTAGGTCCATGCCGGCGTGGCCGGGTCGGGGACCCAGGCCTTGAGCGTGATCCCGTAGCCGTTGACGAAGTCCGCGGCCGCCAGCACCCCATCGCGGGCCGCCACCTGGGCCTCGCCGGCCGGCTCGGTCCAGTAGGGCGTGCCCTGTCCCTCGGCGGCGAAGACCTCCAGCTCGGTGGGCGGCGCGTTGCCGTGCCCTACGATCACGTCGTCCGCGGCGCGGATGGAGCTGATGCCCGTGGACGTGCCGATCCAGTTGGCGTGCGTGCTGCGCCACAGATACGTGTCGCGCGCCGGCGGGTCGCCCGCGGTCGGCGAGCCCGGATCGCTGACGATGCTCGTGCCCGCCTCGCCGACCACGTGCCGCACGGCGTCCTGGCCGGCGAGGTCGGTCTGGGGCGGCGCGCCCTCAGCGACGCTCGGCCAGGCGGCCAGAGCGGCGCAGAGTAAGAACAGGGAAATGAGGCCGGCAAGAGATGCCGCGCGCAGGGGGGAATGCTCGGATGCCATGGTAACCTCCTTGGCGAGAAGCCCGATGCTCACCGTTGCTCGATCCGAAACGGGCCCAGGCGAAGCGCCCTAGACCATATGGAACAACCGACCCCCTGGTTGTAACCTTCGTGCGTTAGCA
>CAZPGB010000073.1:0-27732 GCA_964585945.1 uncultured bacterium
GTGGGTCAGTTCAGAGTAGCAGAGACGGGTCTGTTCTCGTTGGCGGCGAGGCCATCACCCCCACGACGGTAACCACTCGAAACCCGAGCCATGTCGCAGTCTCAGAAGCAGCGTGCACAAGAAAAGGCGCCCCAAGCACCCACGCGGAGTGTCTCGGTGACGCCTTCGCCTTACAGATCGGGTTTCTGTTCGACAAGGCGGCTGTGGCCGCGCCACAAGCCTTGTACGTTCCTATCATCGGCTACGTCCGGGGAAGCTTTAGCCCCTTTCGGGGCGGTGATTGCACTCTTTCGTTGCACTCCAGGGCAGGGGCCACGCGCCCGAACCCAGGTGCAAGCCACTGCTTGCGTCCGGGGGGCCTGGCCCGCATCCTGGGCCCAGGAGGGCTCGCATGGACTCGATGGCACGGTTTCTCTTCGAGGTGGGACACATGAAGCGGGTGGCCCGATCCGGCTGGTGGGTGGCCGGGGTCCGGGGCCCGGAGTCGATCGCCGAGCACAGTTTCCGCTGCGCCTGGATCGGCTATTTCCTGGCGCTCGCCGAGGGAGCCGACCCCTCGCGGGTGGTGCTGATGTGCCTCGCCCACGATGTCCAAGAAGCCCGCATCAACGATCAGCACAAGGTCGGGCAGCGCTACCTCGATCCCAAGCCCATCGAGGGCAAGGTCTTCCGGGATCAGGTGAAAGGACTGCCTACGGGCGAAGCGTTGGTGGCGCTGCACGATGAGGCCCTCGAGGGAGCGACGCTCGAGGCGCGCGTGGCGCGCGATGCTGACCGTCTGGAGGGCGCCTTTCAGGCCCTGGAGTACGTCGAGGAGGGTCACCAGCCGTGCCGCGACTGGTTCGTCAACACCGAGGCGTCGCTGGTGACCGATGCGGGCCGGGCGCTCTACGGCGCGCTGGCATCCTCGGATCCAAAGGCCTGGTACCGGGATCTGCCCGGTCACAACAGGGAGTGACCCATGACGCCGCCGCCGACCGAAGCACGCTGGTGGCATAAGGACGAGCAGCGCCCCGGTGGGGTGGTGTGCCAGCTCTGCCCGCGGGGCTGCCGCATCGGCGAGCAGCAATCCGGCTTCTGCAAGGTGCGGCGCAATGTGGAGGGACGCCTGCGCGCCCTGACCTACGGCCATCCGGCCTCCTTCGCCATCGACCCGATCGAGAAGAAGCCGCTGTTCCATTTCCTGCCCACGAGCTGGGTGCTCAGCTTCGGCACGGTGGGATGCACGCTGGGATGCCGCTTCTGCCAGAACTGGAGCCTGAGCCGTGGAGAAGTGGACGCGACCCTCGAGCGCGATGTGCCGCCGGAGCAGATCGTCGAGCTCGCCGAGCGCGAAGCGTGTCCTTCGATCGCCTACACCTACAACGAGCCCAGTGTCTTCGGCGAATACCTGGTCGACACCGCGGCCCTGGCCCGCAAGCGGGGCCTGCGCAACGTGGCGGTGACCAACGGATACGTCACGCCGACCGCGCGGCCGGAGATCTTCGCCCACATCGATGCGGCCAATGTCGACTTGAAGGCCTTCAGCGACGAGTTCTATGTGGCGCAAACCCAGGCCCACCTCGAGCCGGTGCTGGACACCCTGCGCTGGATCGCCCGCGAAACGGCCATCTGGCTGGAGGTGACGACGCTCCTGATCCCGGGGCTCAATGACAGCGACGAGATGATCCGCGATGAAACGGCCTGGCTGGTCGAGCACGTGGGACCGGACACGCCGTTGCATCTCACGGCGTTTCACCCGGCCCATGAGATGCAGGACCGCGGGCGCACGCCGGCCCAGACCCTCACGCGGGCGCGGAGGATCGCGCTGGAGCAAGGTCTGCGGTTCGTCTACCTCGGGAACGTGGCCGACACCGACGGTCAGAGCACGCGCTGCCCGGACTGCGGCGAGGTCGTGGTCGAACGCACGTGGCACGCGACCCATCCGACCGGTCTGGACGGCAACCGGTGCCGGAAGTGCGCCGCGGTGATTCCCGGCGTCTTCGAGTGAGTGAAGTCCTTGAGCGACGTCGGTGTGGCGGGCGGCGCTCGTGGGTTTCACAGGGCGCGGCGCTCATGGGTTTCACGGGGCGCGGCTACAAGGAGGAGTCAACGTGTGGAAACCCTGACGGTGCAAACGACCAAGCACGCCGAGCTGGTCGATGTGACCGACGAGATTCAGGCCGTGGTGCGCAAGGCAGGCGTCGAGCGCGGTCTGGTTCATCTACACGTGCCGCACACGACCGCCGCGGTCACCATCAACGAAAACGCCGATCCGTCCGTCGTTCACGACATCCTCGCCGATCTGGACCGCTTGGCGCCCTGGCGGCAGTCCTACTACCGGCACGGCGAGGGCAACAGCGCCGCCCACCTGAAATCGAGTCTGGTGGGCTGCGATCAGACGCTGCTCCTGGAGGGCGGGCGCCTGGTGCTGGGCACGTGGCAAGGCATCTACTTCTGCGAGTTCGATGGGCCGCGCACGCGCAAGCTGATGGTGCAAGTTCTCGGCGGTTGAGGAGGCAGTCTCGGCATGGAGGTGTCCAAGCGCTGGCAGCTCGGTGGCCTGGCCGCGTTCATCGCCGGGATTCTGGGCATCCGGTTCGGAAAGCAGCACAGCCTGTGGCTCCAGATCGCCGGGTTGACGCTCGTTGCCTTGTCGCTGGTCTGCTTTCTCATGATGCAGCGCATCTACAAGGCCGAGATCCGTCGCACGCGGCGCCTCCGGGGCCTCCAGAGCACCGCCCCGAAGGCGGGCGTTCCCGAAGACCCGAACCGCGGAGCGGACGTGGGCCGCGATGAACTCCCAGACCGCAGATCCGACATGAGCCCCGGGAGCGCCGCCGAGGCCGGGAACGACGGCGGCGAAACGCGCTGATGGGCGGTCACGCTGGCGCCAGAGAGTCGCGGACTTCGATCCTGACAGCAGAGGAGCTGCGCTTTGTCTCGAGGCTTTCCAAACCAGCCAACCCTGTTCTGCATCACGGATGTCGGCAGCACGACCACCAAGGCGATCCTCTTTCGCCGTGACGGCGCCTGGCGCTTCGATCGCCGCGAGGCCCCCACGACCGTCGAGCGTCCCCATCAGGACGTAACCATCGGCGTCGGGCGGGCGCTGTCGGTGCTGCAGGAGGAAACCGGTGTCCAGCTCATGGGCGACCAGGGTCCCGTGGTGCCGTACCTGTCCACGTCCTCGGCCGGCGGCGGCCTGGCCATGGTGGTGACCGGTCTGGTGCGCGACGTCACCAGCCGCAGCGCCGAGCGGGTCGCCTTGGGCGGCGGGGCGATCGTGCTGGATGTGGTGGCCATGGACGACGGGCGCACGCCCTACGAGAAGATCCAGGCGCTCAAACAACACCGTCCCGACATGGTGCTCTTGGCGGGAGGGTTCGACGGCGAGGCCCTGGCCGGCCCCGTCTTCCTGGCCGAGCTGATCCGCGAGACGGGGCTTAAGCCCAAGCTCAGCCCGGCCACGCCGATGCCGGTGCTCTACGCGGGCAATCAGAACGCGCGCGAGCTGGTGGAGGAAACGCTGGGCGAGGGGTTTCTCTTTCATCCGGTGCCCAACATCCGACCGAGTGCCGAACGCGAGAACCTCGAGCCGGCGCGCGAGGCGATTCACGACCTTTTCATGGACCACGTCATGTCGCAGGCCCCCGGCTACGAGCGGCTGATCGACTGGGTCGACCAGCCGATCCTGCCGACGCCCGCGGCCTTCGCCGAGATCCTCGCGCACGCCTCCCGACAGCTCGGCGTGCGGATCCTGGCGATCGACATCGGCGGCGCCACCACCGACGTCTTTACCGCCGCCGACGGCGAGGTGGTGCGCACGGTGAGCGCCAACCTGGGGATGAGCTACAGCATCCTGAACGTGGCCCGGACGACGGGCATCGACGCGATCCTGGAAGCAGCGCCCGGCCAGATTTCCGCTGTCGAGATGTGGGACCTGATCGGGGGCAAGCTCATCCGTCCCACGCGGCTGGCCGACACCCCGCCGCAACGGACGATGGAGCGGGCGGTCGCCGTCGTCGCCGTGCGCGAGGCGGTGCGCGATCACCTCGACGTGTTGCGGGGGGTGAAGCTTAGCCGCTCGACGCAGGAGCTGCGCATCCGCCGCGAGTTCGTGAAGGAGGCGGCCGAGAAGTCGTTCCGGCGCGGGGGGGAGCTGCGGCTGAAGGGGTACGACCTGATCATCGGCAGCGGCGGCATCCTGTCGCACTCACCCCGTCCGGTCACCGCGCGCATTCTGCACGCGGCGCTGCAGCCGGGCGATGCGATGGAGCTGGCGGTCGACAGCGCGTTCATGTTCCCGCACCTGGGCGCGCTCGCGCAGAACCAGCCCGAGCTGGCGGTGCAGATCCTCGACGAGGTGGGGCTGGTGCGGCTTGGATCGGCGGCGCAATGGAAAGGGCCCGCCGCAAAGGGGGGAGCGGACTTCGCGGGGGACGAGGGTTCGGAGAAGGGCGGGGATGCGCGGAAGGCGCACGGTCGTGTGTCGGGCTCGGACGGGGAGGAGGAACGCATCCGCACGGGCGCGCTGACGCTGCGGCGCGAGCTGGCCGTGCCGGGTGAGCTCTTCGTGGAGGTCGGCCAGCACGTGGAGACCGATACGGTCGTCGCGCGCAGCAGCCGCGAGTTCCTGCGGGCCTTCTATCTCGACGTGGCCCACGCCCTGCGTACGGGCCCCAAGGAGGTGCACGGCTTCCTGCTCAAGAAGGTGGGCGATGAGATCGAGGAGGGCGAGCTGGTCGCCCACCGCAAGGTGAACATCCTCAAGTCCCACAGCTACAACGCGCCGGTGAGCGGACGCATCGAGCGCATCCTGCCCAACGGGATGCTGGTGGTCCGCGAGCGGCGCCAGGACGCCCAGCAGCTCGCGGCAGTCAACGTGGCCAAGGAGCTGATGGTGCACGCCGAGCAAATCCAACCCTACCTGCGCGTGGAGGTGGGCCAGGAGGTGGAGCGGGGTCAGTGGCTGGCCGCCGTGATGCGGGCGGGCGCCTTCAGGCCGGCCGTATCGCCCGTGCGGGGGCGCGTCAAGGAGATCAATCCCGGCTACGGGATCGTGACCATCGAGCCGCTGCGCGAGGAGCTGGAGGTGCTCGCCTGGCTGCCCGGCCGCGTGACGGAGGTGACCGATCGGGGCTGCGCGGTGGCGGCCGAGGCGACGCGCTTCGACGGCATGTGGGGCTGCGGCGGCGAGGCCGCCGGTCCGCTGACGCTCGGTGAGGCGCGCACGGGCGCCGTCGTCGCCCGGCAGACGATCCGCGGCGGCCAATGGCTGGAGCTGGCCGAGCGCGAGATCGCAGGACTCATCGTCGGCGGCATCCATCTGGCCGACCTGGTCGATGCCGAGCCGCCCTTCACGGTCGTGGTGACGGAGGGATTCGGCGAGCGGGCGCCGGCATCTGAGCTGCATGCGCTCCTGGCCGCCCGGGAGGGCGATCTGTGCCTGCTCGACGGCGTGACGGAGCTGCGCGTGGGTGTACGCCGGCCGTGGGTGATTCTGCCGGATGCGTAGGGTCGCACGGAAGGACGCCGACGGCGAAGCGGGCGGCCGAGACGGGTGTCCTCTAGAAATTGACGAGATAGCCGTTCTCGGCGGCGATGGCACGCAGCACCGGCAGGGACTCGACCGGGTTGTTCGAGATGCGAGCCAACATGCGGCGGTTGCGTGAGATGATGGCAATGCTGGGCAGGCCCGTGGCGGTGAAACCCTCTTCGGGGAGACGAACGAGGTCCCCCGAGTCGACGAAGATATAGCAACCCGCGCGGCTGATCCGGTTCCACTCCATCTCCTCGAGCCCCGGCGTCCACTCCTCGGCGGACGGCGGGTTCCCGTGCTCGGTCGGCATGTGCCTGCGTCCTCTGAGAGCGAGCAGGGCAGTGGGTGTGTGCAGACCGGCCAAGGCTCAGCATTCCCCACCCACTGCCCGTACGTCGCAAACCCTTTCACTTGACCGACTGATAGAGCCGCTTGATCGAGCCCCACGTGGCCCGGTAGACAGGCGTGTTGTCGCAGGGGTTTTCGCCGTCACACGTGCGCGACGGATGCCACAGATTCCCGGGCGTGAACTGCTGCGTGGGCGACATGCCGTTCAGGGCCTTGCACTCCGCCTCCCAGGCCATCTGGCAGACGCCGCTCCCTTCGCCGACACAGCATGCGCCCAATGCAGCGCACTGAGCCTGGGAGCACGAGGAGTAGCCCGAGTGCCAGGTGCCGTCCAATGCCTCGCATTCAACCTCGGTGCGGATCTCACACGTCTGGTCGGGCAGACAGCAGACCCGCTCGGGGATGTCCATGCACGGCCACGGGTCGCAGGGCACGTCTACGCCCTTCCAGGAGCCCTGACCGAGCACGGGGTGCGGTTTGGCCAAACACTCGGCCTCGGACATGATGCCGCAACGCATCGACGTGGTGCCGTAGCAGCAGGCGCCGGTGGGAACGCACGGGTTGGGCACGCAGCTCGTCAAGCTCTCATCCCAAACACCGCCCTCGGACAGGCACTCGGCTTCGGTGCGGATGGTGCAGGCGTAGGTCGTCGGGTTGCAGCAGACCCGCTCCGGCGCCACGTAGACGGGGTGGACACGCACGCCGTCGGTGTTGATGCCCAGCCCGCCCCGACGGTCGGTCGTCACCGCATAGGACTGCGGGTTCGACTGGCAGTTGCTGAATTCGGCGACGTTGTTGACCGGATCGATGCCGATCTGGATAACGGTGGAGCCCAGGGCCGGGCCGTACGCGTAGCCGCCGAACCAATAGACGGGGACGTAGTTTCCCGACCAGGGCGTGACGGTCGTCACGAAGGCCGTTCCCTTGTTGGGCGCGGGCCACCCGGTCATCGGCAGCTCCAGCCCCCCTGCGGGCGGGAAGAGCGGCCCCGAGTCGTAGAACGAGAAGAGGCTGGCCGTGTAGTTGGCGAAACCGAACTCGACGCCGCACCAGGTCTTGGGCTCGGCCCAGGCCGCAATCACGTACCAGATTGCATTGTCCCGCGGCCCCTCGATGCGCGCCGTCTGTTCCTCCGAGCTGCCGATCGCATAGGGCTGGTAGGCCGCGCCCCAATCGGTGGGCTCGCCCGTGTAGTTGAGTTGCGAGACGTAATGGGTGATCAACACGCCACCCGCCAGTTCGTTTTGATCTGCCCACGCGGCCCCGACGCCCAAGAGCACGACCACCAGGGCCGCCGGCGCACAGATCAGCGCAGTCGCCTTCATGATTCAGACCCCCCGCGCGGCCGGGTCTCACCCCGGCCGTCCCCGGCCGCGGACATCCCGCGGCCGGTTGCTCTCGGTTTCCCGAAGCTGTGGTGTCGCGCTGCTTCACATTCGCGGGCAGCACGCTCCCCCCACTCATGCGCCGACCCTCCCGCGCTGGGAGGTGGCGGCCGATCCGCGAGGTCTTGCCTCGCAGCCCGCCGGCCGCCACGTGACTGCGGGAGGTCGTGCTGGAGGGGCGTCAGCAGGGAGCGTGCCAGATTGGGCGGATTGATTAACCCACTGCGGTGAAACTCGTTACCGGGACAGCTACTCCGATGGGCTTGGGGGTATTCCTGCCCGCGGGAAGACCGTGTTCGAGTCGAAGCGGCTCGATCTTTTGTAGAATCATAGGGTTGCGCCGCAGGGGGGCGAATCGGCACAACTGGGGCAGGATGCCACAGGTGGAGGATGGCCGGGGTGGGGAAGGTCCCGCCCGTGAGGCTTCGGAACGCACACCGGCCCCGCTGATGGCGCGGAGCCGGCGTGATCAAGGCAGACGACGGTCGCCGGACAGAAGGCGACCCCCATCTGCGTCTAAGGACTCTGACTGAGCCAGAGCAACGAACGCGTCATCGCACCGCGTGTCGCCGTGACGTCGAAGTAGTAGGGATGGAATGCGAAGCAGACGATCTTGCCTCGCTGCAGGCCCTGACGCCGATCCTCACCCGTCGCGTAGGTTCTCCAAGCGATCGGCTTGCCATTGAGATTGTGATTGATGGCCGTCCAGCAGCGAGCTGTGTACGTCACGTCGAGACCTTCTTCGCGGCGGTACCAGGGTGTGAGACGTTCTTCGTCCGGATCGGGCACCAGGCACTCGTAGTAGTGACTTCCTCGGCCTCTCGAGGGGCCTCCCCAGCGCGCGTAGTCGAGGGGGATGTCCGGGTAGGCCGGATCGGCCGCCACGGCCCGCACCAGCGAACGCCGATCGCGGGCCAGATCTTCGCCGCGCGGCTTGTCGACCGCTCCGCGGAGGCGCAGGAATTGCCACATGAATCCGAAGCGGTTCCAAGCCTGTCCGGCGCTGATGTCGTCCGGTTGCGGTTCTATGGGCGCGGTCGCTCGTTCGGAGAAAGCACGGGTGATCTTGGAAACTGGTCCGACCCAGGTATAGAGGAGGAGGTTGCCGCCCGCTCCCACATAGCGTGACAAGAGCATATCAAGAGCGGCGACCTCGAGCCCGACCTGCTCTCCCCCGGCGCAATCCCAGATGACGGTCTGATAGCTGCCCATGGTGTTCAGGAAGTCGTCGGGGATTCGAATGGATGGCGAGGTGGCCTCATCCGGAAACACCGAATAGGTCCCCGGGGACTCGCCGGCCGGCAAGTGATCGGCCATGCCTTCGAGAATCTCCTGCCGCCAGGCGTCGGTCGTGCGGTCATCCGGCGACGAATGGTGGGGGCTCTGTGGGCGCCTCCGCTGGTCGTCGACGACGAGGAACTTCTTGGTGAAGTCGAACTGAGCGATGTTGATCTGCACAATGCACTTCGTCTCCGTATCCTTGCGGTTGGATACATCGCGCACCTTCAGATAGAAGTAGTGCGTCTTGGGCCCGCTGGCGGGGAAGGAGATCGCGTCCTGCATCTGTGAGCGTGGCGCCCAACCGATCCAACCGCCCTGGCCGTCGGTCGCGCGGAACGGCTCGGAGGGGTCATCGGGATCCGGAATATCAAACCCGTAGTTGCAGGGCCCCGGTTCGGTGCCGCTGGCGCTCGCGTCCGCCACCCAGCGTAAGCGGAATCTCTGCCCCGGGGCGATGGTCACCTCCCAGGGTTCGCCGAATACGGGTGTATCGAAGCGATGCGATCCCATGGATGGCTCATAGACGACAACCGTGATCAGTGCATTGCGAACGCTGAAGAAGACCCAGTTCTGGTGTCGCGCGAACTTCTGTTCTACGGCCCCTGCTTCGTCTATCGCTCGAACCGCAAAGCCGTAGGATGCGCCCACCGACATGTCCTGCAACCACTGCTCGCGGGTCACTCCCGGCACCCTCAGCCATGACCTCCGTGCCCGTTCGTAGTAATCGCCGCTCGTGGGATAGCTCTCGGCACGAGGGGAGACGAGCAGATTGGGACCGTCCCGAAAGAGACGCTGAACATCCGCGAGGCGCGTCTGATCGACACCGGGATTGGCGACGAGCTTGATCTCGAAGTGCTCGGGAAGCTGGTCGGGATTGCTGGCATCGAGATCCTCGCCGGTCCACTGCATGCGCAGGGCGGCCGCCCAACGCGCGCCGTCCACGGGGCGCGGCCGTTCGATGCGGCTGGTGGGGGCAATGGTGCGGGCGTTGAAGAACCGGGAGTCAGGCTCGGAGCGCGAGTACTGGTCGTCAACCGATCGAATGTAGAACGTGTGCCAGTCTCCCTGCGAGCCATCTGCGCGGAGAGACGCCGCCGGCAGCCGGATGGTCTCGCTGAACTGCGTGGTACGTCGCCAGGCGCGTTCCGATATGGTGTCATCGACCGCCCACTCGAACCAGCGCACCACACCGTCCTCGTCCGCTCCGAACCAGTAGAATCGCACTCGATTCGTTGTCTGCGCGGAATCGGACAGGACGCCGCCTGTAATGCGCACCATGGGTCTCTTGTTCGGTGTACGCTCACCCGAGAAGTCGTCTTCGGGTACGAGGAGACATCCGGACAGACACAGACACAGTGCGGCTGTGGCTCCGCGACATAGGCTCCCGAATGATCGATCCCGCAACGACGGTCCAACGGCCCGCGCGTGCATGGCGCTTCTCCCCGAAGGCGATTGAGTATGGCGCTATCTCTCGCTGTGGGTGCTCCCCGTGAATCCCTCGTGCTGGGTGCTCTCTGCGGTCGTTGAGCGCCCGGCGGACAGAGAGGGTCCGATGACGATCACCACGCGACGGTTCTGCGCGCGACCGGAGTCGGTGAGATTGTCCGCCACCGGCCGATACTCGCCATATCCGACCACGGCGATGCGCTGCGGCTCCACCATGCCCTTGCCGACCAGATAGAGGAGCACGGCATGGGATCGGGCTGAAGATAACTCCCAGTTGGAGCGGTACTTGTGCTGATACCGGGCCGCGATGGGGACGTTGTCCGTATGTCCTTCGATTCGCACCTCCCGATCCGGGTGCCGGCTCAACACGGTCGACAGATTGTTCAGGAGGCGCTTGCCCTCCTCGGTCATTGTGACACTGCCCGACTTGAACAAGAGGGCGCTCGAGATGGATACAACAGAGAGGTCGCGGTTCTGCGTCACCAGGAGTTGCTCTTTGCGCTGGTATTCGTCCAGCGCCGCCTGAAGGTCACCTTCCAGTCCGCGACTTCGGTTGCGCTCCTCGTCCAGCGCTGCCTGGAGCGTCGTCATTTGGCTTCGCAGCGCGGTGATCTCCTCGTTGCATCGTGTCAACTTGCCTCCGCTCGAACAGCCGCCCAGGAGCAGCGCGGCGAGTGTCACGGAGGCTAATCCGACGATTCTCGCAGTAGCCATCGATCCATCCTCTCTGTCTCGGGGACCTTTCCTTGAGGTCCGCTAGGATTGTGGTCACGGATCGCCCGTAGATCCGTGACCGTCCTTGCACAAAGCGGGCCAAGTCGATCGTGGCCTGTATGAGTGTGTTGTGCACGAAGATCCGGGAATACATTGCGGCGGGGAGCATGGGGTCTGGCGCACCCGTGGTGCCCGCACAGGAAACGGGTGGCGCTCGAAAGCGCTGCGTGTTAGTACACTTCGGCCAAGCGGGGCAGGATGCCACAGTTGAGGCAGGGTGCCCCGATCGGCTGCAGCGATTGTGGTGTTCCCTTTGAAGCAGCACCACCGGCGCGCTACATGCTCTCCCCGTCTCGATAGCCCTCGAGCTTGCGGTAGAGGGTCTTGCGGTCCATGCCCAGGATGCGGGCCGCAGCGGCTTTGTTGCCGCCCACGGCGCGGAGGGTCCGCAGGATGTGCTCGCGCTCGATCGTTGCCAGCGACTGCGGGCCCGCGGTCGCCGCCGCCTGCTCGGCATCGCTCGCCCGTCTGGGGACCAGCAACACCTCGGGCAGGTCGTCCAACCCGATCTGGTTGTCGCTGCCCAGCACCAGGGCGCGCTCGACCACGTTCTCCAGTTCCCGCACGTTCCCCGGCCAACGGTAGCCGCGCAGCGCCTCGAGTGCCTCGGGCGCCACGGTGCACCCCTCGCGCTCCAGGCGGCGGCCGTGCTTCTCGAGCAGATGCGCCAGCAGGGGGATGAGATCCTCGGGCCTCTCGCGCAGCGGCGGGATGCGCACGCTGATCACGTTGAGGCGGTAGAACAGGTCCTCGCGGAAGCGGCCCTGATCCATGAGCGCGGGCAGGTCACGGTGTGTGGCGGCCACGATGCGCACATCGACCGGCACCGGCTCGAGCGCCCCCACCGGGTGAACTTCCTTTTCCTGAAGCACCCGCAGCAGCTTGGCTTGCAGGGACAGGGGCATGTCGCCGATCTCGTCCAGGAACACGGTGCCGCCCTGCGACTGCTGGAACAGACCGGGCCGGTCTTCGCGCGCGTCGGTGAACGCTCCGCGACGATGGCCGAAGAGCTGGCTCTCCAGGAGCGTCTCCGGAATGGCGGCGCAGTTGATCGCCATGAAGGGCCGCCCGAGGCGCGGGCTGCGCGTGTGGAGAATGCGGGCCAGCATCTCTTTGCCCGTGCCACTCTCACCCAGGATCAGCACCGGCGTGTCGGCCGCGGCGGCCCGGGTGACCGTTGCGACCACGGCCTGCATGGCGGCGCTGTGCGCGACCAACTGGCTCGCCCCCGTAGCGAACTCTCTGCGCAGGTGGGCAAGCTCCTGCATCAGGTGCCTCTCGCGCAGCGCCGCCGCCACCACGAGCTGAAGCTCCTCCATCCGGAAGGGCTTGGTCAGGTAGTGGTAGGCACCACCTTTCATGGCATCGACCGCCGACTCGATGGAACCGAACGCGGTGATGATGATCATCGGGACGTCCGAGCGGCGCGTGTGGATCTCGGCCAGCAGATCGCTGCCCTTCATCCCGGGCATGAAGAGATCGGAGACGATGACGTCCACGTCATGGCGCTGGAAGAGATCCAGCGCCTCGTTGCCGTCGGCGGCGGAGAGGACCGTGTAGGAGGCGTCACGCAGCACGTCTTCCAGGAGCCGGCGCATTTCGTCCTCGTCCTCGACGATCAGGATGGTGGGAGTCTTACTCATGCGAGGTTTCCTTTTCCGCGGGGGAGGAGCGATCCTCCTGGGTCGGCGAGGGTTGCCGGCCGTCAGTCGGCAGAAGCGGCAGATAGACGGTTACGGATGTGCCCCGTCCGGATTCGCTCTTCACGTGAATCCATCCGCGGTGCTCCTCCACGATGCCGTACGAGATCGACAGACCTAGCCCTGAGCCGCTGCCGACCTCTTTCGTGGTGAAGAACGGATCGAAGATGTGATCCAGAGCATCGGCCGGAATGCCCTGACCGGTGTCGGTGAAGCGCACGACCGCATGCGGGCTGGGCGGGTGTGCCGCCGGATCGCGTGACGCGGCGGCCAGCAGCTCCACCTCGACGATCAAGCGGCCCCCCGCGGGCATGGCATCGATGGCGTTGAGCGCCAGATTCAGGAACACCTGATTGAGCTGATCCGGATCGGCGTGCACGCGTAACGGCTCATCGGCGGTTCTCAGCTCCACCGCGATCCTCTTGCGCTCGAAGCGAGGTTCCAGAAACTCGATCGTGCCGCGCACCACATCCACGAGCGAGACCGGCTGCAGGTCGGGCTCGCGCGCGCGGGCGAAGTCCAGCATCCCGTGCACCGTGCGGGTAATGCGGTCGATCTGGCCCAGGATGATCTCCACCATCCGCCGGGCGCCCTCGTCCTGCGGCAGCTTGCGCTGCAGGGACTCCACGCGGCCGCTGATGACATTGAGCGGCGTGCCGATCTCGTGGGCCAGCCCGGCCGCCAGCCTCCCCAGACCCGCCAGGTGTTGGGCCCGGCGCAGGGCCTTCTCGGCCGACCGGCGCTTCTCCTGCTCGTCGCCGATGCGTTGGCGCGCCTCGCTGAGCCGGGCGCACATGGCGTTGAATTCCTCGGCCAGGCGACCCAGTTCGTCGCGTGAGCGGATATGGATGGGCGAGGTCAGATCGCCCGATCCGGCCTCCCGGAATCGGTGCACGAGCGCTTCGGTGGGACGCCGCAGGGCGAACGTGCTCACCAGGTAGACCGTCACGGTCACCGCGAGAATCATAGCCAGCGTCAGGAGCAGCACGGCCTGGCGCGACACGCGGGCCTCGTCGTCGATGAACGAGACGAGCTGCAGCACCTGGAGCGCGCCGATCCTGCGGCCGTCGGTGTGCGACAGCGGCACCAGGAAGGAGAGGACCGGCTCGCCGCCCAACGTGCGGCGCGATTCCACCGCGCGTCCTTCGGTCAACACCACCGGCAGCTCGTCGGCGAACTGCGGCGGATACTGCTGCAGGTTGGACGATTCGTACGTGATCTCACCGGCCGCGTTGAAGAGGCGCATGCCCAGGATGCGCTCGTAGAGCGTGACCTTGTCGATCAGCTCGCGGACGTCCTCGAGCTGCCGGTCGCGGAGGTGGTCTTCCATCGCGAGCTGCAGGGTGCGGGCCACGGTGCGCCCTTCCCGCGCCAGCTCCACGACGAGGCGCGCCCGCGAGCGGCGGTCGTCCAGGTAGCCGAAGAGGGCCATCAGGACCACCAGTGGGGTGGTCAGCAGCAGCGTCAGCTTCGTGCCGATGCTCACCTGCGCCTCCGCGATGAGGGCCCCGCGCTTAGCGGACGCGGATGACCCGTCGCACCTCCTCGAACGCGTCGGCCTTGCTGCGCAGGCGGTAGAAGTAGAGGCCCGAGGAGACCGGCCGGCCGCCGTTGTCCCGTCCGTCCCACCGCATCCGATGGCGCCCCGCCGGGCGCGACTCACGAACCAGGTGGCGCACCACGCGTCCCTCCAGATCCAGGATGCTCAGCTCGACCTCTCCCGCGCGGGCGACATCATAGAGGATCAGGGTCGACTCGCGGAAGGGGCTGGGGCCGCCCACGGTGAGCGCCGGCCGCAGGGGCACGTCGTAGACCTGGGGGGCCTCGCTGGGCGTGCTGGTACCCATGATCTGGACGTCGTCGATGTACCACCCCTCGAGGCCCTCGATGGCGTTGCTGCCGTCGCTGCCGAAGCGGAAGCGGAACTGCACGGAGCCCTCGTGGCCGTCGACGTGGAAGACCTCCTGGCGCCAGAGCCACCATCCGGCGTAGACCGGGGTGCCCGCGGGGAAGGGCCCCGGGGGATAGGACTCCTCGATGACGAAGTCGTAGCCGGTGGCGGGGAAGAGCTGCGTCCACGGCCCGCCGTTGATCGAAGCCTCCACGATCCCGCCGTCGCGCGCGGAGCCGAAGTGGCCGTGCGCCAGCTCGGAGCGGATGAAGTGGTGAAAGCGAAGCTGGGTCTGCAGCGCGAGCGGCACGACCGGTGTTTCCAGAATGGCGTCGACCAGGTCGGGATAGACGGCGCCCGAGTCGGGCGCGCCGCACTTCCAGGACCAGGCGCCGCCGGCGGTGTGGTTGCGCTGGTCGCTCAGGTGCCAGGCATCTGAGTATCCGGGAATGCCGGCGTGGTGCGTCCAGTTGCCGGTGCCGCCCTCCATCGGATCGGCGAACCCGCCGACGGGAATCTCGACCGTGACCGACTTGGTGATGCCCCAGTCGCCGGCGAGCATAACCTCGGCCTGGATGATCTCCGGATCGGGGCAGGTGGGAAGCACGGTGAACGCATAGGACGGGACGAGCGAGTCGACCTCGCCGACATCCAGCGTGTCGATCGTGGCCAGGGGCTGCGTGATCTCGAGGTCGGGCGACGCGGTGGTGAGGGTTCCCACCAACGCACTGGCCGCGACACCGCCGCGGTTTTCGACATTCAGGTCCAGCAGACCGTCCTCTCCCGGCTCCAGAAACCCTCCGCCGGTGTCCGCGACCCGATGCGAGTGATAGTAGATCAGCGGCGCTCGGCCGCCGATCGTGAAGCTACGCTCCCACTCCATCGGCACGCGGGCCACCTCGGCCGTGATGCGCAGCGTGTAGGTCGTGTTGAAGTAGGAGGGCGCCCCCGGATCCACGCGCACCAGGAACGGGTCGTATCCGGAGGAGATCTGGCCCGGCTGCATGTTCGGATAGGTGTTCGTGCTGTCGAGCACGACGCAGATCGTGTCGCTCGAGCTCAACACGGCGGAGATCTGGGTGGCCGGCTCTCCGCCGTCGTTGCGCAACCAGACCGGCAGCTCGAAGGTTTCTCCGGCGTTCGGTATGCCGTCGCCGTTCCCGGCGCTGGGGCCGGTGGCATCGTCGTCGACCTTGATCGAATCGACCACCAGCCAGGCACCCGCCGGGGGATAGACGGTGATGAAGGCGGGCTCAGCATCGGCGCTGAAGACGGCCAGCGTCTTGGGCGGCACGGCGAGCCAACCGGTCGTATCTGAGCCCACCGGCTCGGAGGCGACGATCCAGGCGCCCGGCGTTTTCTTGTAGCGCAGCTTGTAGCGGTTCTGATCGCTGTTGTCGAAGCGGAGCGCGTAGAGGGTGTCGCTCGTGGCGGCGACGCAGTTGATCGCCGTCAACACCGCGCCGGCATCGTAGATCGAGAGCGCCGCATCGCGGATAGCCTGGCTGATAAAGTCGGTGCGGGCGTCTCCGGCGGTGTGGGCATCTCGGGCGGCGCGGGCGTCTCCGGCGGCGCGGGCGTCTCCGGCGGCGCGGGCGTCTCGGGCGGCGCGGGCGTTCCCGGCGCCGTGGGCGGCCCCGGATCCGCACGCCTTCTCAAGATGCTTCAGCACGTAGAGGAAGTAGAGCTCGCTGTCAATGTACGGGTTCTTGTAGTCGGGCGGGTGCTTCTCGAGATAGCCGGGCGAACCCTTCTCGAGAAGCTGCTCCATCACCGTGGTCGAGACCGTCCCGTTGTGGGCCAGCACAAAGTCTCCGCGCCGGAAGGGATGCGGATCCGGGATGCCGCTGTGGCCGGTCGATGCGGCGCGCACGTGCACGATGGCGCAGTGGGCGTCCTCCTCGCCGATCTCGGCCGCGGCCATCAGGTAGCGCGGATCGTTGGGATCGTCGGCCGGCGGCCCGCCGCGCAGCACCTGAGGGCGCGCGAGGTTCACGCCGGACAGCCCCGCGGCGTAATAGGCGACGCCCCAGCCGTCCCGATTCGAAGAGCCCAGCGAGAGCATCGAGTTCTCGCCGCTCACCAGGTGGTCGTCGAGGATGCTGTCGTTGGGCGCGGTGCCGATCATGCCCCAGAAGCGGCAGGCGTGGTCCTGTGGGCCCACCGGGTCCGGGGTGGCGGTGAGCTCAGCGCCGGCAAACCAGATGGGTCCAGACAGGAGCACGCACAGAAGCGCGATCCGTGCCGACCCGGCGCCGAGCCACTGTGCGGTTGAGGGGGATGAACGGGGTTGCGCCATGCCACCACCTGGGTTTGAAGGCCCGGTCATTCGAGGCCGATAGCCTCGGCCGGACCCAGCCGCCTGCAAGGCTCTATTGTAGCATGGGTTCCCGCTCCCGGGGCGATCAGCGGATCTGCTTTGCTGGTAAGAGATTCGGGCGTGCTCCTGGCTCTGCGAGGGGGGTCATCCACTGCGGAACAGCCAGATCGCTTCGCGTTCCACGGTGGCGGCAAATCGCGAGCCGGCCGCCCGCATTCGGTCCCATTCCTCGGAGGTGTAGACGAGCAATTCCGCCGGCAAGGGCAAGGCCAGCGTGTCCCAGCCAACGGCGCGCTGCTCGAACGGTTCATCGCTCTCCGATAGGATAGCGACCAGATCCAAGTCGCTCCCGACGCCGGCGTCACCCCGGGCGTAGGATCCGAAAAGTCCCAGGCGCATCAGCTTGGGATGGTCCTTCGCTTGACGCCGACCCCACGCCTGCACGGCTTCGCGTACGTCTTTCGGGTCAGGCCATTTCAGCACGGACGAATGCGATGATCTCACCGGCATACTGGATCGCCTGGTTGCTCTGGATGCGGCTGTAGTGCTCGAAGGGGGCCCCCTCGGGATGTCCGTTGGGATAGCGGGTCGGCACGTAGAAGTTGTCCAGCGCCTTCCCTTTATCGATCAGATCATCCTCGACTTCCATGGGCAGGTCGCGAAGCAGGCGGGCGACCAGGTGGCCCCAAGCTTCTTGCCCCTTGACCAGGTGCAGTGTCTTGACGGCCTTTAGAGCCGCCTGCTGCGCTGCGAAGCACGCCCACTCGTGACGCCCGGACTGCTGAGATTCCCGTGCCTGCTCGAGGTCTCGTTCCGCTTGCGCGAACCAGTCGGCCTCTCGTCTGGTCATGGGCCTTGACGTGCCTCCGTCCGCACGACCCCGTCTGCGTGCTCCGCGGCACCCCACATCAAGTGAAACACTCCGTTTGTTGCCCCGGGGCAACTCCGCAACACATTCTACAATAATCGCTTACAGAACCACTCTATGACAGAGGGCCTTGGCCGAGGTCCCGCGGTTGCCTGCCACAGGGGCTGCCGGCTCACACCCGTCCGCAGCCCGTGCGCCCGTCGGCCCGCACGCACGTCCACCGGAAGGCGACGCGGGCCGCGCCCGCGGACGCGACGCGCCGGAGGCCTGGGCGTGTCCATCCGGCCAGGTCTCGAAACCCTAGCGGAGCAGCGTCAGACGGCGCACCTCCTCGCCGCCGGCGGCGGAGAGCCTGTAGAAATACACCCCTGTCGCCGCCGGGCGGCCGTCGGCCCGCCGGCCGTCCCACGTCAGCCGGTGCGTCCCCGCACAGGCCGGTCCGTCGAACAGCGTGCGCACCAGGCGGCCCAGCAGGTCGTGCACCGTCAGGCGCACCGGCCCCGCCTGCGCGAGGCCGAAGGCGATCTGCGTCCCGGCCGAGAACGGATTGGGTCGCGCGGGCGACAACACCATCGGGCGCAGCACGAGCGCGCGGGTTTCTTCGATGCCGCTCGTGGGCGACCAGGAGTGGACCTCCACGTCGTCGATGAACCAGCCCTCGCGCGTGTCGGCCCCGTCGGAACCGAAGCGGAAGCGGAAGCTCGCCAGGCCGCCCGGGCCCTCGATGATGAAGGTCGCCAGCTCCCAGTCGTGCGCGCCCGAGAAGACCGGCGTGTCGACCGGGAAGGGGCCCGGCGTGCTGCCCTCCCGGATCAGATACGGGTAGCCGCCCTCGGGCTCGATCGGCTCCCAGGGGCCGCCGTCGAGCGACATCTCAACACGCCCGCCGTCGTAGCAGCGGCCGGGGTAGGCGCCGCTCACCTCGGCGTCCATCCAGTGGTGGAAGGTGAGCACGGTGGTCTCGGCGATCTCGATGGGCTGGCTCACGAGCGCGCCGTCGGCCAGGTTCGTGTAGTCGCCGGCGCCGGCGTCGCCGAACTTCCAGCTCCACGAACCACCGGGCGTGTGGTTGCGCTGACCCGAGCGATGCCACTGGTCGTTAAAGCCGCTCGTGACGACCTCGTGCGTCCAGGCGCCCTCGCCGTCCTCCATGTCGTCGACGAAGCCCCCGACGCCGATCTCCGCCACCAGGTCCACGTTCAAGTTCCAATCCGCCGCAACATTCAGAAGACAGGTGATGATGCCCGGGGTCGGCGACCAGGACTCGAGGCTCACCTCGAAGGGCGGGATCAGGTCCACGTCGCCCCCGATCGGGATCTCGGCGGCGCCGGCCTCCGGTTGGCTCACTACGAGTCCCAATCCGCCGCTGATCAGGGTGCCCAGCACGGTGGTGGCCTCGCGGTGGCCGCCGTTGGCGAGCCGGATCGTCACCAGGGCGCTCTCGCCCGGGTCGAGACAGCCGTTGCCGTCACCGCCCAGATCATCGTCGATGACAAGCGAGACCAGCGACAGCACCGGCGCGTCGGCGACGTAGCTGAACGACGCGGTCCAGAGTCCCTCGCCGTCGTCGCGGATCTCGAGGTCGAAGGCGAGCAGCTCCTGATCCGGGCAGTTGCCGTCGATCGCGAAGACGAAGTGGTCGCCGCCCTGGCCGCCCTGCGTGGCGCCGCCGGGGATGTCGCCGTAGATCGCGGTGTCGTCCGTGAGGGTGACGTGCTCGTTGGCGCAGGACAGCGTGGCGTAGACGCCCGTGATCGGCTCGCCCCACACATTGGTCAGCTCCACCGACAGGTCGATCGTCTCGCCCGCATCGCAGTCGCCGTCGCCGTTGCCGCCAGGGGTGTCGTCGATCCCGTGCGACGCGACCACGATGAAGGGACCGTTGGGCACGATGGGGAAGGTTTCCTCGGTCACCAGCAGGTTGGCGTCGGAGACGACCAGGTGCATCGTGCCCGGATAGCCGGGCTCGAGGGCGATCGTCACGGCGCCGGTCTCATCGGTAACGCCGAAGCCGTAGCAGGTCTCCATCTCGTCGAACAGGCAGACCCGCGCGCCGGCCACCGGGGACCCGCCGGCGGTCACGGCGAGGTCGTAGCTGCTCATGCCCAGCACGAAAACGCCTGCGTGGTCGAGCAAGGGCGCTTGCGGGCGCGCGGTCCATAGCGGCATCGACGGATCGCCGAAGGCGGTCACCTCGTAGTGGACCCAGCGGTTCGACTCGTACTCGATGTAGGGCACGTTGTCGGCCCGCGAGTCGTCGTTGGCGCCGGCCAGCTCATTGATGCCCTCGGCCCAGAGCGCGTCGACGAACTGCCGGTGGTAGTACTGCGAGGAGCCGTTGGTGGTGTAGTGCACGCCGAAGCCGTAGCGCGTGTTGCCGATCCAGGCCACGAAGCCGTTCTCGGCGTGGACGAATTCCTCGTGGATACAGTCGGCCTCGTCGAACTCGCCGGCGTGACAGCCCTGCGAGTAGCCGAAGTTGTAGGTGTGGTCGATGCCGTTGGCGGTGAAGTCGGGCACGTTGCTCGTGTAGACCTTGCAGTTGAAGCCCGAGTTGGAGTGGCCCAGGTGGTGGGCCATGTGGCAGCCGGTCGACATCTCGTTGATGTAGTCGGATCCGCTCCAACTCCCGCCGCCCATCTCGTAGTAGGTGGCGGTGTCCCAGTCGAGCGGCACGCCGGCGGTCGTGTAGCCCCAGGTGTCGGCGCCCAGGCGGATCTCCTCCATGTACATGCCGCCCCAGGTCTGATCCCAGAGGTATTCGCCGTAGAAGGAGGCCGACTCGACCTCATCGACGACCGGCTGGCGCTCGTAGCGCAGCAGCTTGGTCACGTAGCGCTGCGCCTCGGTGGCGTTGTCGGCGCAGACGCGCCCGACGTGGATGTCGGGCACCAGGTCGGCCTCCTCGACCTCGCCCCACCGGTCGTCGTTGTCGTCGTTCCAGGTGCCGTCGAGTCCCCCATAGTAGAGCTCACAGCACAGGTTGTTGGTCTCGATCGGATTCCCCTCGTCGATCACGTAGCAGTAGCAGTCGCGGTCGGGAATGACATCGATGTCGCCCGCGAAGAAGACGTACTCGCTCTCCCAGTTCTGATAGGCGTCGAGGATGAAATTGCGGATCCGCTCCTGATTGTCGCGGCCGTCGTAGCTGCTGTAGATGTCGCTCACCGTCACGAGCGTCGAGGGCAATCCCTTGGCCGTCCGATCGGCCGCCAGGGGCTCGTAGATCGGGTAGAGCGTCTGACTGGTCACGATGACGTGCAGGAACGTGTCGTCGGGGTTGACCAGCGTCCGTCCACTCCGTGCAGACCGCGCGAAGGCTCCCCGCGCCGCGGCGTCGGCATAGCGCGCGGCCATCTCGGGGTTGTCGGTGTGGCGCGCCAGCCAGGCGCGTGTGGTGGCATCATCGCGATAGGTGGCCGCCGATGCGGCTAGCGCCTCGGGGTCGGGCTCGGTGGTGATCTCCACGCGCAGGCGTGAGGTGAACTCGGCCTGCCGCGCGGCGGGACGCACGCGCAGCGGATAGAGCTGGACGTACGCGATCGCGTGACCGCGATAGATCTGCACCGTCGCCAACCGCCCGGCCGCGGAGGGGAACAGGTCGGCCGACCCGTAGATCTGCGCCTTGGGCGGCGTGGGCTCGATGGGGCCCTCGAAGGAGAGCGGAATCTCGCCCTGCGCCGGCGGGGGCAGTTGTGCGGACACCTGCGTCGTGGCGCCCGCATCGGGCACCACCCGCACGCTCACCAGCCGTTCACCCGGCGGCAGGAGAATGCGTGCGGCGCCCACCGGCAGCATCGGCTCGCCTGGATGGCCGATCGTACGGGCGCCCTCCAATCGTGGTATTCGGTAGTCGTCGCCCAGGACGGTGGGCTCCCAGACGGGATGATCGAACGAGTAGGTGAACACCTGCTCGGACCCCACCGCGGTCGCGGTCACCGGCCCCAAGCTGATCAACAACAATATTGCAGTCGCACTGATGAGAAACCTCGGCGCCCTCGACATGGACGAGACCCTCCCCGCGCTGCAGCGCGCTTCGATTCCGGTGGGACGAGTGGAACTCACAAGGATTGTAGCACATGCGGCGGATGCAGGAAACGGCGCGCGGTGGTGGCTTGCGAGCGCGGTGGTTCGCATGCGCGGTGGCTTGCGAGCGCGGTGGTTCGCATGCGCGGTGGCTTGCGTGCGCGGTGGTTCTCGGGGGTGCGGGTGGGCACGACGCCAAGGGTCCCCCCAAGACGCTGCCCAGCAGGCTTCCGTGGGTTGGGCCGGAGGAGCCGGTGAGGGAGTCGCGGCAACCTACCCGAGCCGCTGCTCCTCGTTGACGGTGGGATCCTCCTGCGGCATGGACGCCGCCGGGCGGAAGAGGGCCAACGTGGCGGTGTGCATGTGCAGGTAGTTCTGACCGCGGATCGGCGCGATCTCGCCGGCGCTCAAGAACCCGGCCATGGGCAAGCGGTAGCCGAGCGTACGGATGATCTGCTGGATGGGCAGCCCCGATCCCACGCCCACGCGCGGCCAGCTCCCCACCAGAAAGCCGCCGGCCGCGGGCTGGTCGGCGACCTGGGGCAGGAGCAGCATCTGAAGATCCTCGGCCAACGTGTCGTCCCAGGCGTGGAAGCGGATGGTCTTGCCCTCACGGACTTCCCCGGCCAGGGAGATGGTTCCGGCCTTCTGATCGACGGCGACCACCGGTCGGATCAGGAAGTCGCCCCGCCCCAGGCGCACGCTCGGGTCTTGAACGGCCTGCCCGAACATGAGGCCCTCCTGCAGCAGATGCTGTTCCTCCGACGGCAGGCCCGTGACCATCTCCTGAAGCGCCTTCATGGCCGGAACGCCGCTCAGCTCGGCAACGACGTTGCCCTCCGCCTTGGTGACGGTGAACGTCTGGCCGATCGGCCGGCAGCCCTGGGACACCAGGATATCGGCCCGGATGTCGCCGGAGAAGGCGATGCCGGCCACGCCGGTGCGCCGCAGGCTCTCGTTGAGCACGAGCACATTGAAGCCGGGCCGGCGCCCGCCGCTCACCAGGCCGCCGATAACCGGCACGCCCGGAGCGAGCATGTTGAACGAATCGAGCAGCTCGGGCACCGGCGTGCTGAAGGGGTCGGCCAAGGCCATGATGAGCTGCGGGTCGGGCAGGACCTCCAGCAGGTCGCGCCACTTCTCGAGTCCTACCTGCGCTTCGGCGAAGTCTTCCATGTCCAGGATCAAGGGCGCCATGCGCACGCCGGGCAGCGAAGCGGCCATGATCGTCATCGCCGAGCGGTCGGTGGAACGGCCGGCCGAGTGCACGATCCCCGCCGCCGTACCGCCGAAGACCATCGCGTGCGGCCACGCGTTGCGCAGGTGGTCCACGACCTCGCGCGCGCGGCGGGCGTGATCCTGCGTGGCGAAGATCAGCAGCAGATCCGGAGAGCAATCCTCGTTGGAAAGATGGACCTTCAGCGCCGTGACGATCTCACGCGCAGCGCCCATCGAATGGCGCTGGTGCGATGTGACCGAAACGAACTTCATGGCCTCGCTCTCCCCGGGGTTAGAGGATCTCCGATACGATCCACCGCGCCGTGGCGCGCGGCGGCATCGGTCGGCCGATGCGAAATTCGCGCCGGACGCCGACGACTCCTCAAAGTAGTATCACCTACACCGATCCAACGTCCAGGTTCTGGAGCCCCGGATGCGGCGGCGAACGGCCGGAACGCCACAAGGGAGGCGCGCAATGACCTTTGCAGTCCTGGCTGCGGAGAGCTTGGGGGTGCGGGCCATGGCGGTCCTGGTGCAGGGCCTGGCAGGCGGGGATCTGCTCATCGACCCCGGCGCGGCGTTGGGGCCCCGACGGTATGGCCTTGCGCCGCATGAGGTTGAAGAGGACGCGCTGGAGGCTGCCCGAGCCCGGATCCTGGCCGCGAGCGTGGGCCGCATCGTGATCACGCACTTTCACCACGACCACTTCGTGCCCTTCGAGACGCATCGCTGGGTGATCGGGGGTTTCGACGACGCCTGCCGGCTCTACGCGGGCCGCACCGTCTACCGGCGGGATCCGAGCGGACCGATGAACGCACGCCAGCGCGGCCGGGCCCAACACTTGACGCGCCAGCTCGCGGCGTTGGATGTCCCGCAGCGTTCCATCGACGCACGCACGTGGGATGACCTGGTCTTCTCGCCGCCCCTGCTGCACGGGGACGAGGGCTCCCCGGGAGGGTGGGTGGTCATGGTCGCGGTGCGGTCGGCGCATGACACCCTGGTGCACATGTCCGACACGCAGCTTCTCAACGCCGCGGCGGTCGACTGGGCTCTGAGGCAGCGCCCCTCGATCGTGGTGACGTCGGGACCGCCCCTCTATCTGCCCCAACTCGGAGGGGATCGCCTTGCGCCGGCGCGGCAGAACCTGCGCCGGCTGGTGGATGCGGTGCCCCTGGTGGTGGTCGACCACCATCTGATGCGCGGCGGGGAGCCGGAGGCGTTTCTCGCACCTGCCCGTGCACTGGCCGAGCCGCGGGACCATCGCCTGCTCTGCGGCGCGGAGTGGATGGGGCAGCCGCCGATGTTGCTGGAATCGCGGCGACGCGAGTTGTACGGCAGCGAGACGTGATCGGGCGGCACCCCGCATGCTCTCGCGCGGGCGAAGGCGCGTTCAGCGTCTCGCGTCGATCATCCGGATGAGGAACTCGGCTGCCTGCGCGGCCCCGGTGGGACCCTCATGGGGGGTCCGCGGCAACGCCAGGAGCGAGGGCACCACCTCAATCCAAGAGCCGTCCTCGAAGGCGGCCGGCGCGATGGAACAGCCCTGCATGCGGCGCTCCACGAACGCCTGGAGCGGCCGCGTCTCCGGAAAGCGCTCGCGCGTCACGAAGCCGAACGGCGCCCCGGCGTGGAATACCTCGGCCAGCGTGCTGTAGCCCAGCTTGCTGACCACCGCGTCGCTGGCGGCAATCAGATCGGGGTGAAAGCAGGCCCCACTCCACGGCACCCACAAGCCATTGTCCGCTTGCCGCACCTCGTCCACGTGGCTGGGCACCACGAAGCGGACCCGATCGAGCTGTCCGAGGCGGCTCAAGGCCGGGTCGCTGGTGGACAGCCCGCCCATCGAAATCAGCACGACGATCTCCTGCGGGCCGATGCCGAGCGCCCGCCGCTGGTCAGTGCGCCCCGTGCGGGGAGGGCGGCTCACGGGCCGGGTCACCAGGTCGGCGTCCGCCGGCCGGCAGACCGGTTCGGTCTGGATGTGGTGGTCGGCGGAGGCGAACAGCTCCCGGAGATAGGTGATGACGGATCTCAGCTCAGGGTGCTCATCGGCATAGGCCGCATAGATCCAGTCCCAGGTGAAGTTCTCGAGCAGCACGGCGGGCAGGTGCGCGCGGCGCGCCACCGCGATGCCGAGGGGGGCGATGTCGCACACCACCAGTGCGCAGCGGGTGGACTGAAGCTGCGCGGCCAGGCGAGCGATGCGATCCTCCCGTAGAGGATAGAACCGGCGCAGGGTCGCGAGCGTCTCGTCCAGGTCCTCGCGCAACGGCGTGGTCTGCACCAGGCCGACGTCGCTCTCGGTGTGGTGGCAGCGGTACGATCCACGCAGCGTCTCCCCGAAGATCCACTCCGGGGCGCTGGTGAAGACTTCGAAGACGGTTTCCGGGCGACGATCCTGCACTGCGGCCATCACGGCGGCCGAGCGTGTGGCGTGCCCGAACCCATGCGGGGAGACGAAGAAGGCGATGTGGAGCGGCGGTCGATCGTCCGCCCGCCGATGGGGTGGCTCGGGGACCACGAAGTCACTCTTCCTGCTTCAAGGCCGCGGCAATCGCGGGCTTCTGCGGTCGCCCGCGTCGTGCACCGTGAGGACGGCGCTCCCGTCACGAGTGTGGGGTCTTTGGCCGCGCGGATCAAGCCGGGCCGGTGACGCCCGGGAAGAGGGCGCCCGCGCGCGGCCCTTCGAGCCGCACGGTCCTCCACCGCCCATGATCCCGCAGTCGCTCGCGCGCCCGCGGACGAAGGCCCGCCCGAGAAGCCGGATCGCCGCCACAGCCGCCAACACCACGAGCCAGGCAAGCGAGACGCCGAGGATCTGGGGCACGAGCTTGATCGCCATGAGGGCCACACCGATGACGGCCAGATGAGCCAGCTCGAGGTCCAGCAAGCCCGACAGCAGGACCTGATGATCCAGTTCTTGTACGAAGCTCACGGCGTACCTCCTCTTGGTTCGCCTCGCGTTCACTGGACGAATGATTTCGCACGACTACGTGTCGCTCTGAGCATCTCCCTGGTCCCCGGCGACGTTTCGGGGCAGCGTCTGGGTGCGGTCGAAGGCGGTCAGACCGCCCAGGGCGCCCAGACCCATCGTCTCCACCGCGGTGGAAGGCACGATGATCATGCTGCCCTTCTGCTTGAGGCCCTCGAAGACCATGTTCATCGCCCGCAGATGGAGAGCCACCGGATTGTCGCGATACGCTTCGCTGGCGTGGGCGAACTTCTCGGCGATCTCGGTCTCCGCGGTGCCGAGGATCACGCGGCTCTGCCGCTCGCGCTCGGCCTGGGCCTGGCGGCTCATGGCGTCCTCGAGCGCCTTGGGGATGATGATGTCGCGGATCTCGATCGACTGGATGGTGATGCCCCACGGGTCGGTCTTGCGGTCGAGCACCTGCTGGATCTCGTGTCCCAGACGTTCACGGTCCGAAAGCATCTCGGCCAGCTCGTGGCGCCCGATCGCATCACGCAGCGCCGTCTGCGCGCTCAGGATGACCGCGGCCTCATAGTCGGCGACTTCCAGCACGCTCATCTTGGCATCCCAGACGAGCCAGAAGGCGATGGCATCCACGTTGACCGGCACCGTGTCACGGGTCAGCGTGGTTTCGGCGGTGAAGTCGGTTGCCCGCACGCGGTGGTCGATGAAGCGATCCACGCGATCCAGCAGCGGCAGGATGACGAAGAATCCGGGCCCGCGGAGGCAATGGAATTTGCCCAGACGCAACACGACGCCCTTTTCCCACTGATGGGCCACCTGGGCCGATGCGGAGAGGAGCATGCCGAGGTAGGTGGCGAGGTACGTGGGCAGCAGATTGACCTCGTTGTAGATGAGCTGCATCAGCGCCCAGTGCACGATGCCCAGCCCGACCACCGTCTGCCAACGCGGCGCGGCCGTAAGGATGGCTCCGAGCCCCAAGCCCCCCAAGAGCAGCATCAGGTCGGGCTGTACCAGGACGAAGCGCATCCCACGCGACTCCACCTGCGACTGGATCAATGCCCCAATCACGACGCACAGCGTCAGCACGATCAAGTTGATCGCACCGTAGCGGAAGTCGCTCTTGGTCGCATGGGTGAGGGCGGCCCGCGCCGCTTTGCTCTTCTGGAGCGATTCCATCAGGGACTTCGGATCATTCATGGTGATTCCTCCTCCGGTCGTTGTGCAGCCACGCGCTCGGCGAGGTCCTCGTGGACCTCCTGCGGGCTGAAGCCAAACTCGGCCGCCTTGGAGAGGAACTCGGTGACGAGTTCCCGCAGCTTGGCGGCGCGAATCACTTCGTCTTGGGTGACCTTGCGGGTGGCGATGAAGGTGCCCTTCCCGCGCAGGGTATGGACGATTCCCATCCGCTCCAGATCGAGGTAGGCGCGGGCCACGGTGTTGTAGTTGACGTTCAGGTCGACGGCGAGTTGGCGAACGGTGGGAAGCTGCTCGCCGGGCTGGAACTCCCCGCCGGCCACGCCGACCCGCACCCAGTCGACGATCTGGCGGTAGATGGGGACGCCGCTGGCGGTGTCGAGCGTCAGACTGGCGTGTCGATCCGGCATTGCAGGGCCCTCTCTTAGTTTTGGTTCAATATTGTACTAATAAACTATGATAATTGATCGGCGCTGTCAAGCGAATCTTGATCGATTGCGACGCCGAGCCGGCTAGCAGCCGAAGAAACGGGGTGAATCTTCCAACATCTTGTGCTCAAATAGGTTGGGTCAATCAGCTCGCGCGCCGGCCGCCCGGTCGCCGAGAGAACGCAACAGAGAGGCACTGGGGCGCGAGGCCGTCGCTGAGCGGAGGGAACCGCACGGGGCCTCACGCGGCGGATGGGCCTCACCGCACGGGGCCTGACGCGGCGGATGGGCCTCACCGCACGGGAACGGACTTGTATGTCTCACTCAGTCAATCGCCTACGGGTTTGCCCCGGGTAGCGCCGGTCAAAACCGGCAGGGAGTAGCGGATGGGAGATCC
>CAZPGB010000074.1:0-25828 GCA_964585945.1 uncultured bacterium
AGAGGCATTTCGAGCTTTTTCTCCCCATTGGCCTTAGAATCACGCTTGATTAGGGGCTAGCAAGGATCGGCTGTGGCTGTCGCTGCCCTGGCCCAATCCAACGGGAGCGGGAGCCAGCCTGGCATTCCGAACGCCTCAGCTCGCGGAGTTGCCGCTCGTGGTGCGGATCATGGACCTTGACGGTCGCATGGTGCGCCTGCTGCGGCCGGATGCCGATAGCGGGCGGGGCTTGATCCGTTGGGACGGTCGCGACGAATCCGGCCGGTTCGTTCCCGTGGGGACCTACTTCCTGCAGCTTCGAAGCGGAGGTGAGACGGCGGAGCAGGTGCTGCGGGTGGTTCGTTGACGTTCTGCTATACGCGGGATGCGTGAGGGGATTGCGCCAGCACCCACGGTAGAGCGGGATGCACGATGTCTCGGCAAGGGATGTCTGGGCTCCAGGGCAAGCGGCTTCCTTCCACCGCCGACACGTCCTCAGCGTTGCGCGTTGAATCCGCCGGCGTGTCCGAGGATGCGCCGGCGGGTTCGTGTGAATGAGGGCGAGGCTTCTGCATCGCGGATAGTGGCAGTGAAGGAAACCGCTAAGGACGAGCAAGGAGGGACACTGCGCTTGGTCCACCCCTACCGCGTGCATCTGGCTTTTGATGGCGCCAGCGGCCTGGACACGGTGACCGTGGACGATCAGACCCTGCTCCCCGGCCGGAAGTGGGCTGCCACGGCCACCTCCGGACAGCCGGTGGTCGTAGACCTAGACGACGACAGCAATCTTGAGATCCTCATCCCCACGAACTCGGGCTATCTGGCCTGCTTCGAGTGGGATGCGACCGGGGATTCGGCGCGGGCGGAAGCGGGCTGGCCGCAGCTCTTCGCCGACAACCCTCTGACCCCCATTGTGGCCGATGTGGACCCGACCACCGACAACCTCGAAGTCGTGGTGGTCGACCGATCGGGCTTTGTGCACGTGCTGACCCTGCCAGGGGACGCGGACGGGGCGGCGCTTCCGTGGCCCGAGTACGGGCACGATCCGAGGAACACGTTCAATGCTTCCACGAGCCGGGATCTGGGCGACTCCCATCCGGGCCGAAACCACGACGCCATCTGGGCCCACAGCGGGCGTCATCTAACCATTGGTCCCAACCCTCCGCAGGCAGTGGCCTACAGCTTCTTCAGGCTGCAGGAGCAGGGCGACGTGACCTTGCAGGTCTTCGATCTTCAGGGGCGCTGTATCCGCACGCTGGTCAACGAAACGCTCCCCTCCGGTGAGTATCGAGTTCCGTGGGATGGTCGTAGTGAGACAGGATCTCCCGTGGGTGGAGGCGTTTACTTTGTCAGGCTCTCCGGCCCGCACGGGGTTGAATCCAAGAAGATCACTGTGATACGCTAATGGAGGCGTGTGACAGTGACCATAGTGAAGTCGTGCATGAATGCCATCCGAGAGACCTTGTGAGGTCTGAGAGGAGGTGATGTTTCATGTCAAGTAGAGGAGCAATCGCGACCCTCCTCGTGCTCATGATCCTCACGGCCCCGAGCGCGCCGGCGCGCATTCTCCATGTACCTGAGGAGTATCCCGAGATCTGGCAGGCGTGCTGCGCGGCGGTATCGGGAGACACGGTCGCTGTGGCCCCCGGGATCTATGGCGACGATGGGGGCAGCGTAAAGCCCGGCGTTTCGGTGATCGGAATGGGCGAGGAGATGAACGACGTGGTTGTCACGATGTCCAATGGAATCCCTTTCGGCATCCCACCGGGCGATGAAGAGGCCGTCATCCAGAACCTCAGTATCGAGGCCGAGGGTGCATATGCATCATGCATATACAATGGCAATCCTCACTCCGTGATCCGAGGCTGTCATCTGGAAGTCGGGGGGTGGATGAGCACTGCCCTCGTGGTGACGGAGGCGGACATGCGCATCGAGTGGTGCAAGCTCCGCCCGCGCGTGGCTTCTTATGAAGGACAGGCAATCCAGCTCCTTGCCCCGTGTGAGGTCATAGTCGCAGACTGCCGCTGGACGGACCCCACTATACTAATCACCGATCAACCTGCAGGCAGTCGCATTGTGCTCCGCAACAATGTGCTTATGGATGGTATCTCTGTAGCTACCAGCCCATCGGGATCCGACTTCACCGTACGGATCCTGAATAGTATCATCCGGGGCTCTGCTTATTGTATCAGTTCCTGGTGTGTCCCAGACACCCTAGAGTGGCTCCATAACGACTTCTACGATATTACCTACGGTCCCCCCGGACCCGACTGTGGAACACGGGCGGGCAACATCTCCGAGGATCCCATGTTCTGCAACCCGAGCGAGTATGACTACCGCCTCGACTGGGCCAGCCCATGCCGCAACGCGGGGCTGGGTGGCGAGGACATCGGGATTCGGTTCAACGACTACTGCAACATCAACACTGCAGTGGAGGAGCCGCCGGGGGCTAGCAAGGATCGGCTGTGGCTGTCGATGCCCTGGCCCAATCCAACGGGAGCGGGAGTCAGCCTGGCCTTCCGTACGCCTCAGTTGGCGGAGTCGCCGGTCGCGGTGCGGATCATGGACCTTGATGGTCGCATGGTGCGGCTGCTGCGGCCGGACGCATCCAGCGAACGGGGCTTGATCCACTGGGACGGACGCGATGAAACGGGAAGGTCGGTGCCCGTGGGCACCTACTTCCTGCAGCTTCGAAGCGGAGGTGAGACGGCGGAGCGGGTGCTGCGGGTGGTTCGATGACGCTCCGCTCCAGGCGGGAGGCGTCAGACGAACGCGCCAGCACCAACGGTGCAAGAGGACGGCCCTCTCTCGACAAAGGGCATCTGTGCTCGTGCGCAAGCTACTTCCCGCCTTTGAGGAGGCAGCTTGAGCTTTGCGCGTTGAATTCGCCGGCGTGTCCGAGGATGCGCCGGCGGATTCGAGTGAATTAGGCCGAGGTTTCTGTATCGCCGTTGGCGGGCAATGGACCAGTGAAGAAGGAGATGGGACTATCGGCTGAAGACATGATGTATACTGAACGGTGATTGGGGGACTCAAGAAGAAGGAAACGATCCGATGAATTGGCAAGCGCACATCGCAATAGACCCGCAATTCCTTGTGGGCAAACCCGTTATCAAAGGAACGCGCCTATCGGTGGACTTCATCCTGGGGCTGTTGGCCGAAGGATGGTCAGAGGAGCAGATTCGAGAGAACTACCCAAAGGTCACCCAGGATGCCTTGAGAGCAGTGTACGCATATGCCGCGCAGATCCTAGGTGAAGAATCCACCTATCCCACTCGGCGCACGGGGACGTGATGCGCTTTCTGGCTGACGAGAACACGGGCAAGATCCGAGGAACACGTTCAATTGGGCCCGCCACCGAAGGAGGAACAGCGCTGAGACCGGCCGTCTAGATCGTCCCCCCGAACAGATTGGTGTAGATCAGCCGGTAGTCGCCGTTGCCCATCTCATCGACGAAGATGAAGCGCAGCGCACCGCCGTGCACGCGCATGGCCTGAACCGGCAAGAGCGGGCTGCCGCGGTGCGTGTAGTACCAGACCTGATACGCGGAGCCGTCCATCCAGTGGACGCGCGGGCGTCCTCCCGCGGCGGCCGCCTCCGAGTCGCTGATCTCGCGCTGGAGGAAGTTGTAGATGAGGTCCTGCTCCTGCGGCGCCAGCTCCTTGTGAATCTCATCGGGCTCGCCGAAGTGGATGTAGACGCGGCCGCGGTCGGCCAGACACCCTCGCCGCAGGCCGCCGTAGCGCGCGTCGGCCACGCGCAGGCGCTGGCGGAAGAGCGCCTTGATCTCGGCCCGGTTCATTCCCTGGGTCACGCCGCCCACGTCGGTCCACAGGCTGTCGAGCAGCGCTTCCTGACGGCCGGGCTCCAGCGAGACGAACCGCTCCCAGGCCTCCCCCTGAAAGAGGACCGAGGCTTCCTCCATGCGTTCCTGCTGAGACACCTGCCAGGCCTTGGCGTCCCAGTGCACCTGGAAGTGTCCGGCGACCTGTGCAAGGTTGTGCCCGTGCGTCGACGTCGCGGACACCGTCGAAGGGCCCGACCGAACAGCCTGTGCCGGGGACGCCGCCGGCCGGGCCTGAATCTCGACGGTGTAGGTCCCAGCCGCAAGCCGGGACACATCCAAGGTTCGTAGGGCACCGCAGCGCCGCCACGCGGGGCGCACGCGGCTCTGCTGCGCCAGGATGGTGCGATCCTCGGGCACGGTGGCCACGCGCAGCACCAGGTCGACCTCCGTCTGCGCGAGGCCGTACAACTCCACGTAGAGACCCAGCGCCGGCCGGAGCAGGCCGTAGGAGCGGGCCGGATGCGGGTCGAGCGCCTCGCGCAGCTCGGCCGCCGGACCCAGCGACCAGCCGTCGGCGGTGAGCGCCACGGCCTCGGTGTCGCAGCCCCACAAGAAGACCGGTCCCCCCAGGCCGCGTCCATCCTCGATCGCCGCCGGGGGCAGCAGGCCGCGCGCGACGCCCTGCTTGTGCGTGCCGCGCAGGATCGGCAGCAGTCCCCGGCGCATCGCGTTCTGGTCCTGCAACGCGACCTCGAAGCCCGCGACCTCCGTCTCCAGCGGGGCGCGCAAGCGGATGATCCGTCGCGCGGGAAGCGGGGACTCCTCCTCGGCCGAATGCGGGATCTCCAGACGGCTGGTCATGCGCACCAGGCTCTCACGATCTTCGGACAGGAAGTCCACGGCCGCGTCGAGCTGCATCCAATCGCCGGGCCGGTTTTCCAACGCGACGAACGTCATGTCGCGCTCGGGAACGGCGACGTAGAAGACGACTTCGGGTTCCATCTCCTGATCGAGAAGCAGCGCGCCGTCGGCGGTGAAGCGAATCTCTCCCGCGGCCTCGAGCGGGAACTGCGGAAGGGGCGTATCGGTGCCGCCGCCCCACAGCCCCGACAGGCCGATGACCATCGGCAGCACGCACCCCTGCAGCCCCGGCATCTCGCAGAGACGGCGGCGCCGATCGCCGCAGGTCCCGCTCGGTTCGGCCGGGTGTCTCGTCCGAAGGCTCACGACTTCGCAATGCTCCTCTGGGTCGACCGCGCGCGGTAAATCCGGCGCCCGGTTCAATGGTGTTGGACGACGGGGCGGGGGCGATTACGCGGCTTTCGGCGGGCGCCGGTGCCGCGGCGCGGAGGGCTCACAGGGGCGACGCAAGCTCGGCGAATCCCCGATCGCCGCCTCCGGAAAGGTCCCCATGCCCCCCGGGGCGCGCCCGCTTGTCACCCGCTGATCGCTGCGGTATGGTCCAATCCACACTGCAATCGATGGGCCGGCCCCCGGACCCGTACACTTCTCGGAGACGCAGGGGCAGGGGATGGTCGGGGCCGGCTGCAACGTCCGTTATTCCCGGGCACTACCGTCGAGGGGCTCGCTTGCCCATGGTTGAACTGCATGGAGTGCACAAGTCCTTCGGCTCGACCCGGGTGGTTCACGACGTGGACCTGCGGGCGGAAGCGGGCGAAACCCTGATCCTGATCGGCCCCAGCGGGTGCGGCAAGTCCACATTGCTGCGGCTCATGCTGGGGCTCCTCCAGCCCGACGCGGGTCACGTGACGTTTCGGGGCGAGCTCCTCACGCCACGCACGATCCGCTCGGTGCGCCGGCGCATCGGCTACGTGATCCAGGATGGCGGCCTCTTTCCGCACATGACGGCACGTGGCAACGTGACGCTCATGGCCCGGCACCTGTCCTGGTCCCGAGCGCGCATCCAAGAGCGCCTCAGCGAGTTGACCGAGCTGACCAAGTTCCCCACGGACGGATTGGGTCGCTATCCGGTCGAGCTCTCCGGCGGGCAACGTCAGCGGGTGGCGCTCATGCGCGCCCTGATGCTCGATCCCGAGGTGCTGCTGCTCGACGAGCCCCTCGGCGCGCTCGACCCGATGGTGCGCTTCGATCTCCAGGACGACCTGCGGCGCATTTTCCGCAGCCTCGGCAAGACCACCGTGATGGTGACCCACGATCTGGCGGAGGCGGCCTACTTCGGCGATCGGATCGCGCTGATGCGCGACGGCGCCATCGTTCAGCGGGGGAGCGTGCGCGAGCTGGTCGAACGGCCCGCCGAGCCCTTCGTGGCCCGGTTCTTCGCCGCGCAACACGGACACGCCGCTCTGGCGGGGGAGAAGGCATGAGACCTCCTGCCCACCGAGCGGACGCGCATCGACGGTCCACGGCGAGGGCGGCGAACCCCGCGTCGCTGCTGGGGGCACTGCTGCTTGCCGCAGTCGGCGGCGCGGCATCTGCGGGCGCAGCGGGCGAAGCGGGCACGCCCGTGGTCGTGGCCTCGAAGAAGTTCACCGAGTCGGTCCTTCTCGGAGAAATGGCGCGGCAGGTGATGTTGGGCGCCGGCGTTGCCGCAGAGCATCGTCCCGAGATCGGCGGGACCCGCATCCTCTTCAACGCTCTCGAGCGCGGCGAGATCGACGTCTACCCGGAGTACACCGGCACGATCGTGCAGGAGATCCTGCGCGATGAAGCCATCACCGGCCAAAACTCTCTGGCGCGGGCGCTGCGCGCGCGGCGCATCCGCATGACCGAGCCCCTGGGCTTCAACAACACCTACGCCATCGGCATGCGGCCCGAGAAGGCCGCCCAGCTAGGCATCGAGCGCATCTCAGACCTGCGCGAGCATCCCGACCTGCGCCTGGGGTTCACCAACGAATTCCTCAACCGGGGCGACGGCTGGCCCAGCCTGCGCGATCGCTATGGCCTGCCTCACCAGGACGTGCGCGGTCTGGATCACGACCTGGCCTATCGCGCGCTTGCCGGTGGCGACATCGACGTGATGGACTTCTACTCGACCGACGCGGAGATCGCCTACTACGGCCTGAAGGTGATCGAAGACGACCGCGATCACTTCCCGGTCTACAACGCGCTGTTCCTCTACGGGGCCGAGCTGGCCGAGGAAGCGCCCCAGGCCGTGCAGGCGCTGGAGCAACTGGCCGGCACGCTGAGCGAGCAGACCATTCGGCGCCTGAACAAGCGCGTCAAGATCGATCGGGAGAGCGAGCGGCGTGTGGCGGCCGACTTCCTCGCCCAGACGCTGCAGCTCGAGACCGACATCGTGGAGCGCACCCTGGCCGAGCGGCTGTGGCTGCGCACGCGCGAGCACCTGTTCCTGGTGGGCGTGGCCCTGGCGGCGGGGATCCTGGTGGCCGTGCCGCTGGGCGTCCTGGCGTTCAAGTGTCCGCGCGTCGCGACGGCCGTCCTGGGCGTGGTGGGGGTGATCCAGACGATTCCGGCGCTGGCCCTGCTGGTCTTCATGATTCCGCTGCTGGGGATCAGCGCGCCGCCGGCGATCGCCGCCCTGTTTCTTTACAGCCTGCTGCCGATGGTGCGCAACACGCATGCCGGCCTGCGCACCATCCCGGTGCCGATCGAGGAATCGGCCGAGGCGCTGGGGTTATCGGCCGGCGGTCGGCTGTGGCAGATCGAGCTGCCCCTGGCCTCGCCGTCGATCGTGGCCGGGATCAAGACCTCGGCGGTGATCACGATCGGCTTCGCCACGCTGGGAGCGCTGATCGGCGCCGGCGGGTACGGCCAGCCGATCCTGACCGGCATTCGCCTGGATGACTACGGACTGATTCTGGAGGGCGCCGTTCCCGCGGCGCTGCTGGCCCTGGTGGCGCAGCAGCTCTTCGACCTGGCCGAGCGCTGGGTGGTGCCCAAGGGATTGCGCCTGCGGCGGAGCTCCTGACGCCGGCGGCCGGCCCCGGCCGGGGAGGCAAGGAGATCCGCCGCTCGAGACCATGTCTCGAGACCATGGAAGGAGAAGAGGATGCACACGGAGACCGAAGGCGCCGTTGCGGCCGCAACGACCGCCGCCGACGCGCAGCTTCTGGATGATGTCATCGCCGGTCTCAGCCGGTCGCCCAAGCGGCTTCCGAGCAAGTACTTCTACGATGAGCGCGGCTCGGAGCTCTTCGACCGCATCTGCGAGCTGCCCGAGTACTACCCGACGCGCACCGAGCTCACCATCATGCGCCGCCACGGTCCCGAGATGGCCGCGTGCATCGGCCCCGGTGCGCAAGTGGTGGAGCTGGGCGCGGGCAGCACGCGCAAGATCAGGCTGCTCTTGGATCAACTCGAGGAGCCTTCGGGCTATGTGCCGGTCGACATCTCGGAGAGCTACCTGCTGCAGCAGAGCGAGGAGCTGCAGCAGGACTACCCCGAGTTGACGGTTGAGCCGGTGGCGGCCGACTTCATGGAGGCGATCGCGCTGCCGGCCTTGCCTTCCGGCGCCCGCCGGCGCGTGATCTACTTCCCCGGATCGACGATCGGAAACCTCGGTTCCGGGGAGTCGCGCGATCTGCTGCAGCGCATCGCCGACGCGGCGGCCCCCGAAGGCGGGCTGCTGATTGGGCTCGATCTCAGGAAAGACCCCACGGTGCTCGAGGCGGCTTACAACGATGCGCAGGGCGTGACCCGGGCGTTCAATCTGAACATGTTGCACAGATTGTGTGACGAATTGCACGCCGAGATTGCCATCGAGCAGTTTGAGCATCGCGCCTTCTACAATGAGAAGAAGAGCCGCGTCGAGATGCACTTGGTCAGCCTGCGCGATCAGAGCATACAGGTAGGTCCGCACGAGTTCCCGCTTGCGCGGGGCGAGAGCATCCACACGGAGAACTCCTACAAGTTCGACCTCGCGGAGTTCGGCGCGCGGGCGCGCGCCGTCGGTCTGGAGCCGCGCAAGGCCTGGACCGACGAGCGATCATGGTTCGGCGTGCAGTATCTGGCCTGTGACGCCTGTGAGTAGGATGCCTGAGCGGTCACCGGTGCGCAGCGCGGGCGCGCCGGGCAAGCCATAAGAGTCATGGGAAGGGATGATGGACTCGAAGACAACCACGGAAACGGAAAGACAGCGAGCAACGGACGCATCCACCGGCACGAGGCCGGGTGTCGAAGCGGCGGTCGATGAAGGCCGCACGCTCACCTGGCGGCGGGCCATCTGCGGCATCTGCCCCGCGGGGTGTTGGGTGGAGGTGGGGCTGGACGACGGGCGGATGGTCGACATCCGCGCCGATACGACCCACCCCCTGGGGATGATTTGCCGGCGCGGCCGCTGCGCGCCCGAGATGGTCTACAGCGAGCATCGCCTGCGCCGGCCGCTGCGCCGCAAGGGGCCCAAGGGCAGCCACGACTTCGAGCCCATCACGTGGGACGAAGCCTACCAGGAGATCGTGCGCAACCTCGAGCGCATCAAGGCCGAGCACGGCCCCGAGCAGGTGGCGATCTACACCGGGCGCGGCGCCTTCGAGCTCTCGCTCTGCGACCTGTACCAGCCCAAGGGCGTGGCGGTCTCGTCGGCCTCCAATGTGCTCTTCCCGTTCGGGTCGCCCAACACGATGGGCGGCGGCGCGCTCTGCTACGTCTCCTTTGCGATGATCGCGCCCCACGTCACGATGGGCCGCATGCTGATCGACATGTTCACCGACATGGAGAACTCGGAGCTGCTCCTGGTGTGGGGCACCAATCCGGCCACCGACTCGCCGCCTCTGGACATGTACCGCCTGGAAGCGGCGGCCAAGCGCGGCGCGGAGGTGATCGTGATCGACCCGCGCCACACCGAGACCGCCAAGCGCACGCGCGCCGAGTGGATCCCCATCCGCCCCGGCACCGACGGGGCTCTGGCGCTGGCCATGATCGGCGTGCTTATCGACGAGGAGCTGTACGACGAGGAATTCGCCGAGACCTGGTGCCACGGGTTCGACGAGCTGGTCACCTACGTGCAGCACTTCACGCCCGAGGTGGTGGAGAAGATCACGTGGGTGCCGGCCGAGACCATCCGCCGCCTGGCGCGCAAGATCGCCCATGCCACGGGCGCCGCGCCGGTCATGTACTCGGGGCTCGAGTACTCCAACACCGGCGTGCAGTCGATTCGTGCGATCCACACGCTCTTCGCCCTGGCCGGGCAGCTCGACGTGCCCGGCGGGATCGGTCTGGGAATGCTCGGCGGGCAGTTCCCCGTCAACAAGTCGTGCAACCAGCCCAACACCGAGCTCGATCGCGCGGTGGCCGTGGACCGCTTCCCGACCTACACGCGCTACCGGCACGAGGCCCACGGTCACGGGCTGGTGCCGGCGGTGCTTGAGGGGGACCCGTATCCGATCCGCGGGCTGATCATCCACGGCTCCTCGCTGCTGACCGCCTGGCCCGAGACGCCGGTGTGGCGCGAGACCCTGAACCAACTGGAGTTTCTCGTCTGCATCGACCGGCAGCTCACCGCGGACGCCGCCTATGCGGACATCGTCCTGCCGGCGACCACGATGTTCGAGATCGATTCCTACATCACCTATGGGCCCATCTTCCGGCTGCGCGAGAAGGTGATCGAGCCGGTGGGCGAGGCGCGCAACGACTACATGATCATGGCCGAGCTGGCGCGCCGGCTCGGCTACGGCCATCTCTACCCGCAGAGCGAGGAGGAGATGATCCGCTTCGTCCTCGAGGACTCGGGCTACACGCTGGAGCAGGTGCGCGAGGCGGGCGGTTGGGTGAAGGTGCCCACGCCGATCATGGAGTACCGCAAGTGGGAGAAGGGGACGCTCAGGCCCGACGGCAAGCCCGGCTTCGATACCCCCACCGGCAAGTTCGAGATCTGGTCCACGGTGCTCGAAGAGGACGGCTACGAGCCGCTGCCCAAGTACATCGAGCCCACCGAGGGACCGATCAGCCGGCCGGATCTCGCGCGCGAGCTCCCCCTCGTCTTCAACTCGGGCGCGCGCCCGCACACCGACTTCCATTCCCAGCACCACGGCATCCGCGGCCTCAACAAGGACGCGCCCGAGCCGACGTGCGACCTGAACGTGGAGGATGCCCGCGCCCGCACCATCCGCGACGGCGACCGCGTCTTGGTGCGCACGGCGCGCGGGGCGGTGCCTTTCCGCGCGCGTGTGACCGCGGACATCGTCAAGGGCGCGATCGAGTGCAGCCAGGGCGGCGGCGGCCCGGTGGGCCCCGAGGCCTGGCAGATCGGCAACGTGAACGAGCTGACCGACAACACGAACTACGACGAGATCTCCGGCTTCCCGGTGTACAAGTGCCTGCTCTGTGACGTCGAGCGCATCGACGAAGGCGAGCGGCGGCCCATCCGTCCGGACTGGGAGCGGGACAGCGCCGAGTGGGCGATGACCGCCACGCGCCGCGAGGCGCCCAAGCGGAGGATCTACCTCGACAACAACGCCACGACGCCGATCGCATCCGAGGTGCGCGAGGCGATGCTGCCCTACCTGGGCGAGCAGCACGGCAACCCCTCGGGCATCTACGGCGCCGGCCGACGGGCGAAGGAGGCGCTCGAGACCGCGCGCCGTCAGGTGGCCGGGCTCATCGGGGCACGGCCGCGGCGCATCCTCTTCACGGGCGGGGGATCGGAGTCGGACAACCTGGCGATCAAGGGTGTGGTGGGGAAGGCCGGCGGCCAGGGACACGTCATCACCTTGGCGATCGAGCACCCGGCGGTGCTGCAGACCTGCCGGTTCCTCGAGCGCACCGGCTGCCGCGTGACCTACCTCCCGGTCGACGAGCAGGGCCTCGTGCGTCCCGAGGACCTGGCCCGCGCGTTGACGGACGACACCGTCCTGGTCTCGATCATGATGGCCAACAACGAGATCGGCACGATCGAGCCCATCGGCGAGTTGGCGGCCGTCGCGCACGAGCGGGGCGTGCTCTTTCACACCGACGCGGTGCAGGCGGTGGGCCGGATCAAGATCGACGTCGAGGAGCTGGGTGTGGACCTATTGTCCATCTCGGCCCACAAGTTCCACGGACCGAAAGGGGTGGGCGCGCTCTACCTGCGCAAGGGCGTGGAGGTCGAGCCACTCGTGCACGGCGGCAAGCAGGAGGGCGGCCTGCGCGCGGGAACCGAGAACGTCGCGGCCATCGTCGGCATGGGCAGGGCGGCCGATCTGGCGCGTCACGGGCTGGGCGCGGCCGAGCAGATCCGGACGTTGCGGGATGCGCTGGAAGAGGGCGTTCGGCGCCTCGTGCCCGAGGCGCATCTCAACGGCCATCGGGAGCGGCGCCTGCCCAACACGCTCAACCTGACGCTGCCGAGTCTGCGCGGCGAGTCGCTGGTGGTGGCCCTCGACCAGCACGGTGTGGCGCTCTCCTCGGGCTCGGCCTGCAAGGCGGGGTTGCCCGAGCCCACCCACGTGCTCTTGGCGATCGGGCGCAGCGAGGCCGAGGCCCACTGCTCGGTGCGCTTCTCCTTGTCGCGGCATACCGAGCGCGAGGAGATCGACGAGACCCTCTCGGCCCTCGAGCACGTGCTCGGGGAGATGGAAACCACGGTGCGGTTTCTCCCGTGCAAGTGAGGCCTTGCGCCTCCGGGCAGTGGGGTGCGGGCGCCGACCTGCAAGGCAGACGATCGTCTTGGGCGCATTCCTCTCTACCTTGAGAGTTGGCCCACGTGGCCCGACTGTGCGACGCGATCCACAAGCATGTCCACGCTCGGCGTGGGTGGGCTTGCCGAGGGGTGTGCGCCCCAATCGCCCATGGCGCGCAAAGTTGGGGCGATAGAACTTGGGAAAGCTGCGGCTCCCGGGGAGGCAGAAACACTGCCCTCCGATGAGCATCCTCCGCCACGGCTCAAACCGCAGGCGGTGGATTCTGGTTCTGGTCTTGCATCCGCCCGTCGCCAGTGGTAGTTTGCGTTTAATGTCCGCTTACCGATAAATGTCCGCAGGTCCAATGGGCTGAATGTTCTCGTGAAAGGTTCAGGGTCCCACGTGCGGGAAGGCAGGCATAGTCCCGCGCCTTATCACCAGCTCTTGTTTAGGACCTCCTCCCGCCCCAGATTGTACATCCGTGGGACTGAGACGCTAAGGTCAAGTGCGGCATTGCCTCCACGGCGTGGGCAACCGGGATTGACTTCTCTGTCGCTCGTCCCGCCACCAGGATTGCGGTGCGGCAAGAGGACTTCTCCGGACACATTGACAGATCAACAATTAATGCGTGTCACCTGTGCAATCGAGGATCTTGTGGAGATGCATGCCTTTTCACAGCATTCTCGTGTGAGGAGGCGGGAATCCGCGAATGGAATGGCGAAATTGGCGGACTGAGAGCGAGGGAGGCGGAGTGATGATCACGACGAAACTGAACCTCCGGGTATGGACGTCTCATAGGACGATTTCGAGCAAGAACGTTGGGGCGAAGAACTACCCGGCAGTGCGCATCCTGGCACTTCTAGGACTTTTCACCGTGTCCACAATGACCGCCCAGGCGGAGACCTTTTCACACAGCTTCGGATTCTCTCCAAGCCGTCTTCGAATAACCCAGGGCGGCGGACATGGCTTTGGCGGACAGGGCTACCCCGAGGATCCCGACATAGTCTCCTATGAAGGTGCCTGGCTCGATAGTGATCCCAGCCGGCTTGGCCATCCTGCCTTGCCGATTCTCACCTACCGCTTCATTCTCCCACCCCTCACGAAAATCACCGATCTCTCCGTCAACGTCCGAAGCACGGAATCCATCGCCGGAACGTACTGGCCGATTCCGATACAGCCCCCGGAGGGCCAGGGCGATCCTGTTGAGCCACTACCCGGGATCTATCAATCCCAACAAGCCTACCCAGAGCAACCAGTTCAGATTACGGTGGATGGCTACATGCACGGCTTCCATCTGGCAACCATCCACGTCTGGCCAGTGCAGTATATCGGTTACTATGGGGAACTTCGCGTCATCCGCGATCTCGCAGTTTCAATTGAGGCCCGAGATCTCTCATTTGCCGAGGGAGCCCAAGTCTTTCGACCCCTGAGGGAAGACTCCAGGCCGTGGCACCTTCGTCCTGAGGTGAACTGGATCGAGAGGAACGTCTTGAATCCATGGGATCTCGAGCGCCTCTACATGCCCCCTGATCCGACGCAGCTCTTTGCGCCACTGAGCGTCAGAGAGGAGAACCCTTTCGGAGGATTTGTCCCGACCGAGTTCCCGTCGCTGGACGGGCCACCGGTCGACATGGTCATCGTCACGGATGATGTCACCATTGGTGGCGGCGACGTCACCGGGCTAACGGATGTGTTTGAAGACTGGGCTGAATGGAAGACCAAGAAGGGTGTTCCCACCGTCGTGAGAACTGTCTCGTGGATAGATTCCAGCTACGTGGAAGACGATCGACCCCAGAAGATCCGCGCCTTTGTCAAGGATGCCGCCAAGTACTGGGGAACGGACTACCTGCTCCTGGGCGGCGATGTCGATATCGTTCCTGCGCGGTTTCTTGGAGGCCCCAACTCCAGCACTTACAGTTATCGGCTCCTTCGTGCGGATCCCCCAGGGGATATGTACTTTGGGGAACTCGACGGGGCATGGAATCTCGACGGAGATGCATACTACGCGGATGACAGCAATGATATCGCTGCCAATGAACTGGTCGATATCTGGGTCGCCCGCCTGCCCGTTCGAGACTCCCTTGAGGCTGCCCAGGTCATCGCAAAGCTCGCGACCTATGAACTCCGACCGGACCATTATCAATCCACACCGGATACCGCCTACTACAACGATATACTGCTAGCTGCGGGCCCGACAAACAGCTGGTGCGCCGGTCCGAGCTATTACGCGAGTAATGGGGTATTGGTTGCTGAGGCGATTGCCGACAGTCTAGACGCCTCGTGGTTCAATATGCAGATCACGCGGATGTACCCTCGACTTCCCGATATTTCTCGTCAGTGCGGGCAGCTTGGAATGGTGCGTTGTTTCGGTACGATGATTGACAGTGTTGTTGGTGGGCAACCCGACACGGCCCTGACCGTCGAGCACTTAGTCCAGCTCTTGGATGCAGGCCAAGGGTATGTATTCCATGCGGAGCATTCGACACGGGACAAGCTCGGGTTATTGTCGGACTGGGCCGTTGACTATGCATTCAACGGATGCGACTCCTGTCCTGATGGTTCTTGGGTAACGCAGTGCCGTACGGCTTTGAAGAACTATCTTCAAGCCAACTATCCGAGCTGGAAGGGTGATTTCTTGAAGGGCCACGCAGACGGCCTCGCTAACGGACCTGAGTATTCTGTAGTTGTGAGCTTGGGCTCCTACTCCAATCAGCACGACCTCGATGGAATTGGCGAGCACCTTCTTCGAAACCCTGACGGAGGAGCAATTGCCTACTTCGGAAGGATTTCCAGTTACTATAGCCATCTCGACTTACGCCCCCCTCGCCATCTCTTTGGTCAAGTCTTCAAGGACAAGATCTTCAATGCCGGCATGGCAGCAGGTCTCGCCGCGAATTACGACGACTATCCCACGCTGGCTGGGATCCATTGGCGGCTCCTTGGAGATCCCGAAACACCCCTATGGACCCAGGCGCCCGAATCCCTGGTCGTTACCGTAACGCCTGATACATTGACTTCCCTGGGCGCACAGTCAATCACAGTTGAAGTCCAGGATGACCAGGCGACTGGCATCGAGGGTGTCCGTGTGTGTCTGCAGCAAGCGGATGTAGCCTATGCTGTCGCTTGGACGCTCCTTGACGGGAAGGCGTATTTCCCCTCATTCGCCACGGCCGATACGGCGCGCATCTCGGTGGTCGTGACGTGTCCGAACTTCAAACCCCAGAGCACGACGATTCCCTTCAACGTCGCAATGATGGGGCACGAAGTCGTTTACTCACATCATTATCGAGATGACAACATTACAGGAGGAGATGGGGACGACGTCTTTGAAGCAGGTGAGAATGTGGAAATCGAGATCGTAGCGCAGAATCTATGTAGCGGCAGTCTCAGTTCGGTTGAGGGTGCTTGGGCACACCTCTGGCCCAACGCGCCCATTCTCTTCGACCTCGATATCTACGGTAGGTACGACGCGAGAGCAATCTACATCGGCGCCGAGGAAGCCCACCCCCCGGCAGTGGCCGACACCTTCAGACTCCCCGGTAACTGGCACGCGATTCGACCCGAGGGGATCCCTGTCCCCAGTGACACCAGTCTGAGCTCTATAGTCATCTGGCGGGAGACGGATGGGAAGTGGGGCCTCATCTCGTTGCCCGGTGATGACGAAGGAGGGGAAGGAAACCCCGCATTCGAAGGCACACTGGTCGCGGAGGGGGGATTTGAATCCGTAGTCTGGGACACCAGTGGTGGGGGAGATTGGGTGGAGTTCGACGAGAACGAGCCTGACACTCTACGTTTCAAGTTCTACCTCGGTGACCCGGCTGATCAGGACACGGTCTGGTTCAGGGCAGAGGCCGCCGACTGGATCGATGTCCTCACAGATAGCGTCGGTATGGGCACAATCCAGTGCGGCGACACTGCCTCGGCGGTCTTCGAGCTGACGACGGGGGAAAGCATGCCTGATTGGGGCTATCTGCCGTTCACACTTGCTGTGCGAGACACCATCAGCAATTGGTGGTTCAGCGATCTTTTCGAGGAGATTCATACACCCGGCTGCGAGTTTCTCGCCCAGCGAAAGACGCGAACCAACGACTCAGGAAACCTGACTCGTCCCTGGAGGTTGCGCATTTGGCCAAGTATCGCCAATCTCGGTTCGGCGGTGGCGGATAGCGTCTATCTTGTTGTCGAGAAGACAGCCGGCACCCCCCTTCTCGTAGAGGACACCGTAGAAACATCAGACCTGGATCCCGGCGAAATCCTAGAGACGGTAGGATGCTTCGTATTCTGGGACACTGATTCATCGGCCTTTGATGGCTTAGAGTACGATCTCATGATACACACAATTCATCCGAACGACGCGGTTTCGGTGGATACCCTATCAAGCTTGGAGATTTGCAGCCCCGACTGCCCCTCCGACCTACTCGTTGATGAGGCGTCCGGTGCGGTCATCCTGAAATGGTCAGCGGCCGATAGCGCTGATGTGGTCGGATACCACGTTCACCGATACAATCAAGACTCAACCACCCGTCTGACCTTGGCTCCCGTCGCTGAGGCTCTCCGCTATGAGGTCGATGGGCTCGATGCTCTTGAGGACTCTCTCACGTACTACGACTACCGTTACGGCGTGACGGCCGTAGACGAATCTGGCAACGAGAGCCCGATGGTCGCTTCCGATACCGCGCGCGTGTGGCTACCCGAGGCGCACGAATGGCCGAAACGAATCCCCGGCCTTGTGGAATGCGCTCCAAAGGTCTTTGATCTCGATGGTGATGGGGACCTGGAGATCATCGCTGCGGGACAGGCCATCTACGCCTGGCATCATGATGGAACGCCAGTACTACCTGGAAATGCGGATGGACTCCTGTATGATCCACCTGGCAATTCCGACGAAGGAGCATTCATGTGCGCCCTTGCCGTCGCAGACATTGACTTCGACGATCGCATTGAGATTGCTGCCAACTATGCTCCAGACAGCCTCCTTGTCATCGAATACAACAGCGCAAGCGGCGGAAGCGTCAACAGGGAGTTTGTCCGATCCGTTCTTTCAAGTCTGTCTGCACCGATGATAGCGGACCTCGATTCACTAAACGGAATGGAGATCGCGATTCCAGGAGATGACAAGTACATCCATGTTTGGGACAAAAACGGAGACACCTTCCGAAACAGCGGATCCACGGATGGGCGATTCCTGACCACGGCAGATGAAGAGGAGTTCAACTATCGGTCTCTCGCAGTGGCTGAATTAGTGAGCGCGAAAACCGGCCTGGAACTCGTGCATTCACTTCGGACCGGGAAAGTCGTCGTATATCCGACGGACGTCCACGATCCGGACTCATTCTGGGAATCAACCGAGAGGGGCAATAGGTACTCCACACCGTTGATCGGAGACTTTGACGGGGACAGCGAACCCGAAGTCGTCGTAACGCGAAAGAAGAAGGAGTCTGACGGCACGGGGGCCCCCTACGGTGGGGCAGTCACAAGCCGCGGTGCGGTATTCGTGATCTGTGGAGCAGATGGTGCTGAGGAGGACTCGATTTCCGCCGGTGGTCTGGGATTTCGGTTTGTTGGAGAGGTGCCGGCAGCCGCCGCATTGGCCGACTTCGATGGTGATGACGATTTGGACATCGTAGTCGGTGGGGGGCGTTGGGGGAGAAACAGCACGTGGGCGAGTATCCTCAGAGCGCATTTCATCTTTGATAGTGCGAGCGGACTGGACACGGTCTCTGTTGACGACGACATCCCTATCCCGGGCCGGAAGTTCTTTCAAACGGGCACCACATCCCAACCTGTGGTTGCCGATCTTGATGGGGACGAGAAGCTAGAGGTCCTGATGCCAACAAACAGTGCATACCTTGCCTGTTTAGAATGGGATCCATCCAGTGGGGGCTCGGCACACCCAGAGAGGGGATGGCCGCAGCTCTTTGACGACGTACCTCTGACTCCCACCATTGCTGATGTCGATGGTGCTGGGAATCTCGAGATGGTGGTTACTGACCGTGCCGGATGGGTTCACCTATTCGAACTGCCTGGGCTGGCAGCGAACGCAGATCTACCGTGGCCAGAGTACGGCCACGATCCGAGAAACACCTTTGATGCCAGTAGTGAGCGTGGGATCTGGGAGAGAGGGAGGCCGCTTCCCAGTGGGGACGCTCTTGCGGGAAGGCGCGGTTTCCTCGCGCGGCCGAACCCAGTAGGCCAAGCGGTAACGTGGATATTATTTGCAGTTCAGAAGAACGAAGCAGTTGAGCTGTCCATCTTCGATGTGCAGGGTCGACAGGTACGGTCGCTCCTGAAAGGAGAGCTGACACCAGGGACGTTTCGTATCCGTTGGGATGGCTTGGATGATCACGGCAGCAGGGTTGGAAGTGGGATCTACTTCATGAATCTCGAGGTGAACGGAAGGCGTGTCACGCGAAAGCTGTCCGTGGTAAGATAGAGAAGGATATCAGGACCATGAGCGTTTGGGGGCTCGGCTCTGCTGGGCCCTCCCAAGAGGGCTGAACACATATGAGATACTACCCGATTCCAGTTCGCCTGTGTCTATTCGCGTCCCTGTTCATTGTGGCAGGTAGTGCCGCGGCAGACATGCTGGTTGTGCCTGACCAGTATGCCACGATCGGTTCGGCCTGTCAGAACGCATCCGCTGGCGACACGGTCGGGGTGCGTGCCGGGGAGTACTACGAGTGGGCCGTGATCCCGGCCGGTGTGACTCTCCTCGGATTGGAGGAGGACCCACACGCCATCATCATCCAACCTACCGAGTTCTGTCCCGTCTTCACGAACTCCGGCAACGAGGGAATCCGGATCGAAGGTGTCCATGTCTTGTCGGGCTCCACCTGGAACGGGACTTGTATCAAGAACCATAATGAACAGCTTGTCGTAAGCGGATGCATTCTCGAAACTCCCAGTGAAGTCGGTGAGGGCATGGTTGTTCTGACCACTAGCGCGGATTGTACCATCCGGTCGTGCGAGATCATCACGGGACTTGGAACATGGGGGCTTGTCGCCGTATCTGAGGTACCGGTTCACCTGCTCTGGGAAGACTGTGTTTTCCTGGGCCACCCGCGCACAGGTCCTTGGGCTTCGAGATACGGCAGCACCTATGAACTCCGGAACAACACCTTCTTCGCTCCATTGGAGATCAGAGGCTTCGATCCGCAACACACGAACTGCTCGCTCTTCCTGGTCAACAACATCTTCCACGACTTCGCGTGTATCCCGGGGAGTCTCCCGGATGTCCTGGAACTCCGCTGCAACGACTTCGTCCATGGACCGCCGATTCCCGAGTGTGGTTATCAAGTCGGCAACTTCCAAGCCGACCCGCTCTTCTGTGACCCGGGCGCCGAGGACTATCGCTTGCAGCCCGGCAGCCCGTGTATTGGAGCGGGCGAGGGGGGAGAGGATGTCGGAGCCAGGCTGGGCATCTGTTGGCCGACTGCGGTGGATGAGGCCGCCGGCAGCGCGCGCAACGGCTCGCGTCTGTCCTGCTCGCTATCACCCAACCCCATGGTGTCCGGCACGGAAATCTTGCTAGGAGATCTTCCTCGCGGTCCATCAACGACGCTATCGATCGAGATCCTCGACCTCACGGGCAGTGTGGTGCAGGTCATGAGTGTGACCGGGGGTCAGAAGACGCAGCGAATCCGCTGGGAAGGGCGGACCGCTGATGGGAATCCTGTTCCCGCTGGAGTCTATCACGTGCGTGTGAGAGTAGCAGGAGAGATGGTCACGGCCAAACTCATCGTGTTGCGTTAGGATTCTCGCTCGCCTGCCTCACGCTCGCTCGGATGTTTGTCAGGACTCGAGCGCCTCGAGGAGATGCGACCATGGCCGATCACCGTCTTTCCCCGAGGGCCATTGTGGCATGTCTGCTATTGCTTGGTGGATCCCGCACCATGGCAGTTGTATCCGACGGCGTCCCAGTGACCCCCACAGACTCCACCAGAACCAGAGCCGCATCCTCGGCCCGTATGCCCGCCTTCCGCGACCATCGGCCCGATGACGACTTCTGGGCCACTGAGTTTGGCCTGCCGTGGGCCAACGACAAGGTCTTCGCCCTCACCTATTACCAGGGGGAGCTCATCGCGGCCGGCAAATTCAGCGGTATCGGATGCACGTCGGCGATGCACATCGCCCGCTACGACGGACAGAACTGGCACCCCCTCGGAGAGGGGACCGACGATTGGGTCTTCGCAATCGTGGAGCACAATGGGAAGCTGTATGCGGGCGGAGACTTCCAGCGTGCCGGAGAGACCTCTAGTCCCCACATCGCGTGCTGGGATGGCCAGGCGTGGCATGCAGTCGGTGGGGGGGCCAACGGCCGGGTGACATCCCTGATTTCGTTTGGAGAGACGGTCGTGGCCGGCGGTCACTTCACCGAGGCAGGTGATCATCCAGCCTACTATCTTGCCCAATGGAATGGCACATCATGGTCTTCGGTGGGACAGCCCCCCGGAGCCAATGGAGCGATCGAGAGCTTTCTGATCTACGATGGTCGCTTGATCGCCGGCGGATACTTCACGGACATTGGCGGTGTGTCGGCCGCCCACATCGCGCAGTTCGACGACGAGAAGTGGTCGACCTTGGAAACCGGAGTGAACGACTGCGTCTTCTGCATGACGGAGTACGGAGCGGACCTGGTGGCAGCCGGCGACTTCACGAACGCGGGTGGCCAAGGGGCCGAGCGGATCGCCCGCTGGGACGGCTCGCAGTGGATCCCCTTCGAAACCGGGCTTGAGGATCGGGTCGTGTCGCTATGCTCCCGAGGGGACGACCTCTTCGCCGGCGGCTGGTTCAGTCGGATCGGGGCCATGGAAGTAAACTCGATCGCTCGTTGGGACGGCAGCCAATGGCACGCCATGCAATGGGGTCTGGGCATCGGCATGACGGAAAGGGCCAATGCTCAGGCGATCATCGTCTACGAGGAAGGCCTTGTTGTCGGAGGGCTGTTTGCTGGTGCCGGATTCTGCGACGCAGAAAACCTCGCCACCTGGCAGAATGACGAGTGGGGACGGTTTGGCGACGTAGGCATGGGTCTCAACGGACACGCGTATGCAATGGCTCCATGGAATGACGGGCTGGTCGTCGGAGGAAGCTTTGTCCACGCGGGCGACCGGGAGGTGAACTACATTGCGCATCTCGCACAGGGACAGTGGCAGGATCTGGGCGGGGGCCTTCAAGGAGGATGGCTGACGTCCGTCCGCAGCTTATTGGAATACGAGGGCCGCCTGATTGTGGGAGGCTACTTCGTCGGTGCCGGAGGGATCGAGAGCTCCTGCATCGTAGCCTGGGACGGACAGGCATGGAGTGGTCTGGGAGGTGGTGTCAATGGAGCTGTGACTGATCTTGTGCCGCATGCTGGGAGGCTGGTCGCAGCGGGTGCGTTTTGGATTGCCGGAGGAGAGGATGCGCCTCACATCGCTTACTGGGACGGCAGCGCCTGGTCGCCCCTAGACACGGGTACAGATCGGGTCATCAGATGCCTGACACTCTACAATGGCGCCGTCATTGCGGGCGGAGAATTCGAACGAGCCGGCACCCTTCCTCATGCCAATCGCATTGCCCGGTGGGATGGCGAGAGGTGGCTTCCCCTCGGATTGGGGGTGACGTCGGGGCATTCGAACGAGAGCGTCGAGGATTTGACCACCCACGGCGACCAGCTCATCGCCGTCGGTTGGTTCGAGCGGATGAACGCGATCGATGTCAACAACATCGCCCGCTGGGACGGAGAGCAGTGGCACGCGATGGGCACGGGGACGAATGGGCCCCTCTATGCCGCCACGAGCCACGACGGAAACCTCTACGTTGGAGGATACTTCTCCGAGATCGATGGTGTCGAGGCTCATGACCTTGCGCGGTGGGACGGAGAAGCTTGGTACCCGGTGGGTTCCGGTGTATCGGGAGGACACAACGGAACGGCTCACGCACTCCGCTCCCATGATGGATCGCTCTTCGTCGGGGGTTCCATGCACGTAGCGGGAGTCACGCCGTCCTACTACATTGCCCGCTGGGATGGCTCCATCGGTTCTTCGGTGGCCCAGGACCATCGCTTTTCTCCCGGCTTGATCAGAAACGCGGGACCGAATCCAACCCTGGGGAGGTTCTTGATGCGATACGTCTTGCCCGCTTCGGGAGTCGTCTCGATCGCAATCCATGATGTCGCCGGTCGCGTCGTGACCCACCTTGCGGATCGGTCGCAGTCCGCCGGTTTGCATGAGATTATGTGGGATGGCCTCGATGGACGCGGACATCCAGCCCTTCCCGGGCTCTACTGGGCTGTTTTGAGATGGGGCAAGTTTTCGGACCGCAAGAGCTTGGTGTTGATCCGCTGAGGACTTAGCCTCTCCCGGTGTTCCTGTGTAACCGGTCCTTCTGCGGAGCCTTCCCACACACCACTCTCATGAGCTACACCGAGGGAAGACCGATCTCGGTCCGTTCTGGATCATGAGAGGGAGGTCACGGATGCAGGTGATGTCGAGCGGTCGGGCGGGGCGCAGCGAAGCCGATGAGAATTGCAGGTGACGTCGCAGGCGCAAATCGGCGTCATACCCTGGGTTCCGCCGCTGCCGGTGGCAGCAAGCCCGGCAGTGTCGTTCACGCTGACACTGCACCGAGCTGCAGATTCGCAGGCGATCCCCTTTCCGCAGATCGACCCGAAATCACCTGCCACTGATTCGACAAGGGCGCCCTGAACCGTCTCGGGAAAGCGTTGCTACAACTACAACCCTGGCGGAGCCGGAGGCAGTCAAGGGGCAAGGGAGGGAAGCGACGATGCTTCGATCAAGTAGGAGCCCCGCTCACCTGTTGAGTGTACTCACAGGGGGCAAGTCGGGTGTCGGTCAGCGATGTAAGCGCTCATGTCGATCCATATGGACAACAATTGTCGTCGGAGCTGTGATTGCAGTAGGCGTCAGTGCGAAAGGTGAGACTAGCGGTGAGGGAGTTCGCTACGTAGACTGTGCACCGACACCGAGAGATGGGATTGAGACGATTGGTATGGAGGAGGCGTGGCGAGTAGCCGCGGGTGTAGACGGGACCCCGGAGTTCGGAAGAATCATACAGGCCTGCATTGGCCCAGACGGCAATCTACACCTCCTTGACGCTCAGAGGGGTGTATTCGTGTTCTCAATCGAGGGAATCCACCTCGGAACGCTGACCCACGAATCGCAATGTAGTTATATCCGCTGCCCGTTGCGATGCTTCTCCTTCGATTTGAGTGGAGGGATCTACCTCTATCAGGTCGGCAACCCTGGAGTCGGACGGGTTGGCTTGGGAATCGAGCCGAGGCTAGTGCCAAGTTGCTACCTATCTGAGTGTGGTGGAGGTGCCCTGTCGATCTTCGATGGAACCTGTATCCCTGATGCTAGGATACTGGCGGGGACATATTCCGCAACCGTGGACGGAGACTTCACCCTGGTGCGAATCACATCTGTGTTGTCCAGGTTTTCGCCCGGCGGGGCAGAGGAAGTCAGGTACTTCGAGCGACATTGGGAGTATGATCGTACGAAGCACAGGTTGAAGGAAGAGGAGCAGTACTTCCCTGCCGGTGACCGGTTTGCGGTCTCGGTAGACGGTCGAGTTCATGTGGCTCCGCTTCGAGACGAGTACGAGATTCACACCTACTCGCCGGATGGAGCGCTTGAGCGTGTTATTCGGCGAGAAGTGACTAGACCCACTAGGAGTGCGAACAAGCTGGCCCACCTCGGGGAGATTACAAAGGACCTTAGGATGGGCAAGGGCCAGTACCTGCTCAGCGACTCAGATCCAGCAATCACACGCATCGAGGCAACTCATGAGGGAGAGTTGTGGGTCCAGTCTCCTGGGAGCACCGGCAGTTACGGGGACCAAGCGGCGTTTAGATACGACGTGTTCAGCGACCATGGTGTCTTTGTACGGCAAGTCCTGCTTCCCTGCGACAGTGCTGGTGAGAATGGCATGCTGTTCATCCTGAATCGCGAGTACGCCTTGCGGGTGACAGGTCCGCTGTGGGAAGGCGTGATAATCCCTGGAGCCGGCGTGCACTTCGAAGAGGAGCAATCCACTGCGATGGTTGAGGTCATCCTCTGTCGCGTGCTGAACTAGAGCTTGTCGTTGTCTGCAGGCCGCCTTGGCTGTGGGAGTGCTCCCTGCCGTTTCGTTCATGACAATGATGGTGGAGTGAGCCTCAAGGATCAGGCGGTCTTTGACTTCGGCTGGGGTGAGAGCTGCTGGGGGCAGTAGTCGCTGCTGACCTGCAGCGATGCGTCTGGCTGAAAGGGGCGCTGCCAGTGTGAATGGGTCTGCCGGTGTGCAGATGCCGTACTGGATCGGACCGTGGCTGACTCCCGCAAAGACGTCGCCTCTTGACCCTAAGACGTGAGCGGTCATCCTGGGGAGCCTTCCATCGTCCGAGCGCTTGGGCTACTACGCAACCGGTCATTCTGCGGAGCCTTCCCACGCACCACTCTCATGAGCTACACGGAGGGAAGACCGATCTCGGTTTGTTCTGGGTCATGAGAGGGAGGGTCCGCATGCAGGTGATGTCGAACGGTCGTGCGGGTTCGGTATAGGCATGCATCCAGATGGCGCCAGATACGCTCCCGGTGACCCTTGGTCGGCGCACGTTGATGGCATTCGGGTGATCGGCGCCCGTTGATGGCATTCGGGACACACCCAGTGTTCCTTCTCCTGCAGAGACACCCAGATGTGAACCTCGTCCTGTGCCAGTCGCAGGCCGACCTTCTCGATTCCCCAGGGCGGTGTCAGCCCCAGAATAGCCGCATACGGCTTCTTGTCGTTCATGACCTCTCCCAGCAGTCCGCAGTCATCCTGCCGAGCAGGGTACCAGGAGCCAGTGAGGCCGCAAACCCAGTCAAATGATCCACACGAACTCCTGAAGACCCGGCTGTAAAGGGCCTGGAGATCTGGAAAGGTGTAGGGTGCCGATCGATGCCGCTGTCGTGCGAGACATCCATGCGGACGGCCAGGAGAGCCGTTGGGTGTAGGCCAGTGCTTTGGCCTTCGGCGATCCGGCTCAGGCGCGAGAGGTCTACCAGATGCGGCCCATGATCGAGGAACGGATCCGACAGACGAAGTGCTTCTGGAATCTGGCCAAGTTCCAAGCGACCAAGCTCTCCCCGGTCGTCAACCAGATCGTCTTTGTTCTGATGGCTTGCACACTGGTGCGGATCTTCCTGCTCAAGTCGGGACGGGAGGATCTGGCCATGCACACCCGTGATCGTCTGTTCACCGAACCCTTCAACCAGGATGATCGCATGGCGCTCTACTGCGATGGTCGGGTGGCGTTCCTGCCGCCGCTGGAGTATCAGGAGCTCATCGTGAGTCTGGAAGAACACGCGCGCCGCAAGGTCCTGGGCCTGACTCGGAGACTGCAGTCATAGAGAGCCTCTTGCCCGCAAGAGCCCTGGCATCCATAGCGAGGGGCAGCGAAGCGAACTGCAACTCCTGCGCGTGGTTGGCCGTGACGTCTGGCGAGCCTCGCCGCCAACGAGAACAGACCCGTCTCTGCTACTCTGAACTGACCCACCTA
>CAZPGB010000075.1:0-25154 GCA_964585945.1 uncultured bacterium
AAGATGAAAAAACCCCGCGAACAGGGTTGACAAGGGTTGTTCCATATCAGGCCCGTGGCGCGAGGATTCGATCGGCGTACCGCGAGGAGATCGACGCAGACCCGTGGAACCCGATCGCAAGGAGATCGACGCAGACCCATGGAACCTGAAATCGAAGGCGCCCCGCTACGCGATGCCAACCGGGACCGACCGGTGCCCGGCCTCTCGGCGGTCGTGCTCTGCGGCGGACGAAGCCGCCGGTTCGGGCGCGACAAGGGGCTGGCGCTGCTGCGCGGCCGACCGTTGGTGGCCTACGCCCTGGAGCAGTTGGACCAGATCAGCACCGACGTCTGGATCTCGACCAACCGCCCCGAGGCCTACGAAGGCCTCGGACGCCCCATGGTGGCCGATCGTCACGCCGACTGCGGACCTCTGGGAGGCCTGCACGCGGCGCTGCACGCGATCCGGCACGACCGGTTGGTGATGGTCTCCTGCGACATGCCCCACTTCTCGATCCGTCTCTTGCGCTTCCTCTGCGACTGCATGCACGGCTGCGACGTGGCCGTGCCGGTGCATCGCGGCGCCGGCGTCCCCCGCGGGACGGTGGCGCTGGAAGGCGGGCGGCCCTCCGCGAGGCGACAAGAAGAGGCCCGGGAGCTGATCGAGCCGCTGCACGCGGTCTACGCGCGCACGTGCCTGCCGGCTGTCACGGCCGCCCTCGAGCGCGGTGAGCGCCGCGTGGTCTCCTTCTTCCCGGAGGTGCGGGTCTGCGAGGTCGCGGAGCAGCGGTGGCCCAAGGGGTGCGGACCGAGCGGCCGGATCTTCGCCAACATCAACACCCCTGAGGATCTGGAGGCGCTGCGGCACGGGTTTCCGGAGGCGGGGGAGGAGCGCTGAACGACAGGGCGGAAGCCGCGGGCATGACGGCTTCCGCCCTTTGGAATCCGACGCGTCGCTCACCGCCGGCGCTGGAACGGGTGCATGCCCGATTTGGCTAGGCTGGACGCACGGGCTCGGACATCAGCGCGTCTTCCAACCGCCCAGAGGTCTCCGATGCTTCTGCGGCGTGGCACGACAGGATGATTCCCCGCGAGGAATGGTAGCGGAGCCAGGCCTGCAGACACGCCGCGTTGCCCCGCCAGGGCGCCTTGGAGCCGCAGCTACACTGCCTGCAGATCGAATGGCTCGCCCGCGCCTGGAATTCATCCCAGCTAAGACCTTTCATCTGCATCTCCCCCTTTGTCCGCCAGGTCGCCCGGCCCGCTCGCCGCAGGTCCGGGGACTGATAAATCCGTCACCGCAACACCGCCCATGGAAAGGGTATCGCCGGCAGGCGGTGCATATCCAGACCAATCAACGCGGGTGTAAATGTTGTATCCTATTGATTTGTAACACTCCTCGTCGTTATATATACTTGTGCTCGCAGTGGCCGATAATCGCCGCATAATGGGCCCTGATTATCAGAACGTATCAGATGGTCGATGCGCCATCGATCCAGGAGGTCGCATGCCGCCCAGCCGACACACCCCCCGCAGCGTGCCCGCATTCGATCTGGCCGCCGAAGAATGGCGCAGCATCGCCCGCGGGCTCCACGCCCACCTGACCCGCACGGGGCGCCGGCAGAAGGATCTGGCCGCAGCCGCCGGCATGGCGGTCTCGAACCTGAGCGCCTACCTCAACCTGCACCGCGCCCCCAGCGCTGCGACGATGGGCCGGATCCTCGCGGCGGCGATGCGTTCGCAGGGCGTAACCGAGGCAATGATCGACCGATGGCGGCATGAACTTGATACGCGGGAAGCCGATCTGCTGGCGCGCCTGCACGACCTTTCCGACGCGGGGGTCGAGCTCACGCGGGCGCAGTGCGACCGGCTGGTCTCCGGTGCGGCGACCGATGGGCTGCTCGCCGGGGCGTTGACCACCCTGACCGACGAGATCCGCTCCCTGCGCAGCCGCTGCACGCAGCTCGCGATGGCGCACACCGACGCCGCGCGCGAATCGCTGGTCCAGTCGGCGGTCGAAGCCTTCCAGGAAGACGCCCAGATGCGCCGCTTCCCGCGCGAGGTCGAGAAGGACCTGCGGCGCGTCCACCTTCATGAGCGGCACAAGGCGGGCAGCGTGATGGAGCTGCTCGAATCGATGCTGCGGCGCGAGAAGATCCGGGTGGAGCGCTCGCCCTCACCGGGGCCGCGTTCGGGTCGCACCGGCTACGAGGGCATGCGCTGGTTGCTGTCGCTTCAGGACGACAAGCGCGCCACGGTCACCACCGCCCTCCACCCGGCCCAGTACCCGTTCGAGCTCGGCCGCGTGGTCGGCCACTTGCGCGTGATGCACCTCTTCGGGGAGGGCGGGCAGAAGGAGATCGGGGCGTTCGCGCGCTCCTGGGTGGCGAAGAACTTCCCCCAGGCGGCCGCCGATCCGGCCGAGGCCGAGCAGATCGAACAGGACATCATCTGGCTGATCGTGCGCTCGCTGGCCGGCCGGTGGGCCACCGGGCTCTTCACGCTGCCGGCCGACCGCTTCGTCAAGCTGGCCGAGACGCACGACTACGACGTCGACGGTCTGGCCGCCTCGCTGAGCGTGTCGTGGGAGACGGTCGTCAATCGCATCAGCCAGCTCGACTCAGGCCTGCCGGTGCACTTCGTCAAGATGGACTGGCGCGGGGTGGTGCTCAAGCGCAGCAGCTATTCGGGGCTGCGGTTCGCGCCGCTCTACATGCGGGTGTGCGGCCGGTGGGCCTCGGCGCGCAGCCTGTTGACGCTCCCCGGGAGCGTGGTGCGGCAGTACAGCATCTTTCCCGATTTCGACAGCCAGAACTACTTCTGCGTGGGCCGCTCGGTGCGGGCGCCATCGCTGCACTTCGGCGAGGCGCCGTTGGTCTACAGCCTCACCCTCGGGGTGCAGGCGCGCGACGCGCACCGCCTGGTCTACGCCCACGGCTTCCACAGCGAGCCGGTGGAGTGCGGCGTGACCTGCCGGTTGTGCACGGTGCTGGACTGCGAGAATCGGGTCAGCCCCGCCGCGCGGCTGCCGGGCATGGGCAAGTTCGATTTCCGGGTGATCTGGTCGGGCAGGACGATTCACGAGCGGGTGCCGGCCGAGCGCTGATCGGCGCAGCCCGGGCGGCCGCCGATCGCAGCCGGAAAGCATGGGACGACGCGGCCGGGAGTTGGCATCCCGGACCCAGATGAGCTAGGGTGATCTACTCGGTTGGCCGCACTGGAGGATGGGAGGGCACCTTGAACCGCCGCGCGTTCATCGACGATCGCAACTGCTTCGTGTGCGGGGAGGACAACCCCGACGGGCTGCAGGTCGAGCCCGAGGTGCAGCCGGGCGAGTGCCACATCTCCTGGACACCCCGCCCCTGCTATCAGGGCTATGCAGATGTGCTGCACGGCGGGATCGCCGCCCTGCTGTTGGATGAAGCGATGGCCTACGCGGCGCGCAGTCTGGTCGGCAACTGCGCCACGGCCGAGATGAGCACGCGCTTCATGCGGCCGATCTCCACCCACGTGCCGCTGAGGGTCGACGGGCGCGTCGTCGACCGGCGCCGCCGGCTGCTCACCACCGAGGCCGAGCTCACCCAGGACGGCAACGTCTGCGCCCGCGCCACTGCCCGCTTCGTGCTCGTCCGCCAGCCCGTGCCCGGCGAGTGAGGCGGCGCGGCCACGAGGTCCCCGGAGATAGGAGCGATCAGGTGTCCACGGAGTCTGCGGCCCCCCGACCCCTCTCGCCCATTGCGACGGGCGCCGTCCTGGGTGCGCTGGTGGGCATCGGCGAGGTGGCGCTCGGCGTCACGTCGTCCGCTTCGGCCGTCACCCGGCACTACCTCCTGGAGGCGGTGCTGCTCTACGGCTCGTGCGGCGGGCTGGTGGGCATCGCGGTGGCGGTGCTGGCCCGTCTGGCGCGGCGCCGGCCCCCGTCGTCCGCCGCTTCGCTGGCCGTGCTGATCGGCTTCTTCATTTTCCTCACGGTGGGCGGCTACGTCAGCGTCTACCACCTGCCGCAGATCACCGATCCCCGCTCGCTGATCGTCACGGGGCTGATCTTCGTCGCGACGGTCGCCCTGGCCTTCGCGCTGCACCGCCTCCTGCGCGCGCTGCGCATCGACCGCTGGCGCGCCCGCCGCGGCGTGCGCCGTGCAGGATGGGTCGTCTTGGCCGTGCTCACCGCCGTGGTCGTGCTGGGCACCACGCTCCCGTCCCGCGCCGGACACGTGGAGGTCATTCATCCGGGGGCGGGGTTCCACCGCAACGTGGTCTTCATCGTCGTGGACGCCCTGCGCTACGACCACCTGTCGATGAACGGCTATGCGCGCGAAACGACGCCCCAGCTCGACGCCTGGGCCCACGAGGCGGTCGTCTTCGATCGCGCCGGCGCCCACGCGCCCTGGACCAAGCCGTCCACCGCCACGCTGCTGACCTCGCTCTATCCGTCGACCCACGGGGTCAACCCCATGGCCAGCGCGGTGCCTGAGACCGTCGAGCTGCTGCCCGCGACACTGCGCCGCTACGGCTACCGGACGGCGATCTTCACCGCCAACCACTTCATCACGAGCCCGTTCGGGTTCGGCCGCGGCACGGAGTTCTTTTACAGCAGCAGTCCACCCCGGCTGGGTCGCCTGCTGCTGGGTCACCTGATGCACCAAGCGGGCGTGCGCCTATCACCGCTGGAGCGGTTCGTGGTCTTCCTGGAAACGGTCGAGCGGTCGGTCGTAGACGCCGACCGCCCCGACGGCGGACTGGACGCCGAGAGCCTGACCCGCGCCTTCTGGGGTTGGCTGGATGAGATCGGCGACGAGCGGTTCTTCGCCTACTTGCACTACATGGAGCCCCACGCCCCCTACGATCCACCCGAGCCCTACGACACGATCTTCATGCCGCCGCACCTGATCGGAAAGCCCAAGGTGACCGACTTCCCGACCTTCGACGGCTTCCTGCCCTTCGACCCGGGGCCGGAGATCTCGGCCGACAGCCTGGCCAACATGCTCGCCCTCTACGACGGCTCCATCCGCCTGGCCGACTTCTGGATGGGAGAGCTCATCCGCGACCTGAAATCGCGCGGGTTGTACGAGCGCACCCTGATCGTCCTGACCGCCGATCACGGCGAGGAGTTCTACGATCACGGCGGGTGGGGGCACGGGCAGTCGCTTTACGAGGAGCTCTTGCACGTGCCGCTAATGCTCAGCGGCCCCGAGCTCACCGATGCGGCGGGTCAGCGATTCGGGCACAGCGTGCGGCACGTCGACATTGTGCCGACCATCCTGGATGTGTGCGGCCTGCCGCCGGCCGAGGGCGCGGTGGGTCGGAGCCTTCTGCCGATCGTGCGCGGCGAGGAGCCGCAGGCGCCGCCGCGGGTGGTATTCAGCGAGGTGGACTTCGGCGGCCACTTCGCGCGCAGCCTGCGCGAGGGGCCACGCAAGGTGATCCGCGCGCAGCGCGGCGGCGATCGGCGCACCCTGGCGTTCAACCTCGATGAGGACCCGGGCGAGACGCGCGACCTGACCGGGCCCGGCACGCTCTGGACCGAGCGGATGCTCACGCGCATGGACGAGTTCCGCCAGATCGCGGCCAGCCAGGCGGTGCCCGGCGTCAACATCGTGATCGACGAGGCCACGCGCGAGCGGCTCAAGGCGATCGGGTATTTGAAGTGAGGCGAGTGGCTTCCGGAGTCCGCCCCCCGATTCCGTCGGGAGCGACCGTGGTTGGACGTCCCGCCCCCGCGCGGATGCGAGCGCGCGCCTGCCCCGACCGCCGCGGCGGTATCAGAACCCTCGGTCCCCGTTGATCAGGTCGCCCAACCCGCCCAGCACCGAGCCCTCGCCCCGGCGCTTGCCCCCGGTGCGCGGCGCGCTGGCGATGATGCGGTCGGCCAGGCGCGAGAAGGGCAGGCTCTGGAGCCAGACGGTGCCGCTGCCGCGCAGGGTGGCCAGGAAGAGGCCCTCGCCGCCGAAGAACATCGACCGCAGATTACCGGCCCGCTGGATGTCGTACTGGATGCCGGGCGTGAACCCCACCAGACATCCCGTATCCACGCGCAGCACCTCACCCTTCATCTGCCGTTCGATAATCGTCCCCCCCGCGTGCAGGAAGGCCATGCCGTCGCCGCGCAGGCGCTGCAGGATGAACCCCTCCCCGCCGAAAAAGCCGGCTCCGAGGCGGCGATTGAGGGCGATGCTCACCTGCGTGCCCAGGGCTGCGCACAGGAAGGCATCCTTCTGGCAGAGCACTTCACCGCCGATCAAGCTCATGTCGAGCGGCACGATCCGGCCCGGGTAGGGCGCGGCGAAGGTGACATGTCCCTTGCCCCGTCCGGCATACGAGAAGTGCGTCAGGAAGATCGACTCCCCGGTCAACGCCCGCTTGCCCACATCGAGCAGTTTGCCGAGCAAGCCCTGGTCGGGTTGCGACCCGTCGCCCAACCGCGCGTCGAAGGTGATGCCGTCCTCCATGTAGTTCATGGCGCCCGCTTCGGCGATGACCGTCTCGCCCGGGTCGAGCTCGATCTCGACCATCTGCATGTCATCCCCGTGGATCTTGTAATCGACCTTGTGACACTGCATGCGTTCTCCCTCCCCTGCCACTCGCGCTTCACGGTTCCGGGCGCCCAGCATAGCGGCCCGGTGATCGCGCCGCCAGCGGCCAGGCTCACGGCGTGCGCCCGCGCAGCAGCCGATCGACCGTCGTGATCATGGCGCCGAAATCCTCGTCGCTGTAGCCGACCGACGCGTGCACGATCCTGCCCTGCGCATCGATGATGTAGTTGCGTGGAATGGTGCTCTCCGCGTACAGGCTGTAGATCTCGCGCTCGGGGTCGGGGACGATCGGGAACCCGTAGCGGCCGCGCTCCGCCAAGGCCCGCAGCTCGGCTGCCGAGTGCTCCCGCCCCACGGCCAAGATGACGAAGTCCTCGCGCCCGAAGCGGGCCCAGACGTCTCGTTGCAGGCGGGGCATCTCGGTCATGCACGGGCCGCACCAGGTGGCGAAGAAGTTCAGCCAGACGACGTTGCCGCGCAGATCGCTCAAGGCGAAGCGCTCGCCGTCCAGCGTCACCGCGCGGAAGTCCGGCGCCGGGACCCCATCCTGGGCGCGCGATCCGTGTCCACCGCCGCAACCGCCGGCGCCGAGCAGCAGCGCCGCCAGCGCCAGGCCGGCGGCGCTCGCGAGACGTCTCTGCATGAGATTCCCTCCCTGGACCTATCCGACCCGATCCCGTAGGGACCGGCGCCCGGGGCCCACCCTACGTGCACCCCGCCGGGGCCGATCGGCGCGCCCGCCGTGCGGCCGCCTATGTCCCGGTATCGGCCGTCGGCGCCCCGATCACCGCCCTCGGGAGCCGTCCAGGCCGAGGGGGGCTTGCTTATAGATCCGATCCCGAGAGGCCGATATACCTAGGGTGGTCGATGTACCAGGGTAGCCGATGTACCAGGGTAGCCGATATGCCTAGGGTGGTCGTCTGCCCCGCTCCGGAGGCGGGGAGCTCGCGGCGGCCGACAACGGCAACCCAACCGTGGCACAGGATCGATGGGAGGAGCTATGCGGTCTAGGAGATGGGCACTGCTCGGATGGTTTCTGGTAGGCGTCGCGGCGACCGGCCTGGGGATCGGGTGCTCCAGCGACAAATCCACCAACTCGGGGGGGTCCGGCACGCCGACCGGCAACTACCTGATCGAGGCCTACTTCAGCAAGACGACCCAGACCTTCGCCACCTTCAGCGCGGCCGTCATCCGTCTGGAGCCCTCCGACACGGGAGCGGACGAAGCGCAGGTCTACGTCAACGGGGATCAGATCCAGCAGACCCCGTTGATCAGCACCGCCGAGGAGGCCTTCTACACCACGGCGTCGTTCGACTACGTGGTGGGCGAGGAGTACGTGGTGGAGGTCAAACTGGGCGATCGCACCGCCACGTGCACGTTCACCGCCCCCGAGTGCCTGTGGCCCGAGATCACGAGCCCGGCCGACAACGGCTCCTACGTCCCGGGCGAGGCCCTCGGCGTGAGCTGGGAGTACGGCGGCAGCGCGCCCGAGAAGGTCACCCTCACCGTCTACGCCAACACCGGCGAAGAGGATGACTACGAGTACATGCAGGAATTCGACGGGACGACCACGTCCCACCAGATCCCGGTGAACGAGACCACGACCTGGACCACGTTCGACGAGGTGATCATCGGCGTCGATCTGGGCGCCCAGTCCTGGAGCTTCACCGGCGACCTGGCCTCGCCGGGGAGTTATACAGGCACCGTCCTCAAGGGCACCGCCGTGAGCCTCTCCAACGCGGCCACCGCCCACTGGAACGTTCTCGTCACGACCGGGGAATACGAGCTGGAGGCCGACGGCCAGAGCACGACCACGGTGACGGTGGACGTGGACAGCGACAGCGGCGCCAACGCTCCCGACGGCTCGGAGGTGGTCTTCACGCTCGACCCGTCCGGCCGAGGTTCGATTTCTCCGCAGACGACCCAGACGACCGACGGCACGGCCACCGCGGTCTTCACCGCCGGCACGACCACCGGCACGGTGACCATCACGGCCACCTGCCGCGGCTCGGAGGGCTACGGCGAGATCGAGCTGGTGGAGGTGGGCGGATCGTCGTACGACATCTCGGTGGGCACCGGCGCTCAACCGGTGATCAACTGGACGCCTGCCGGTCAGATGGTCAGCCTGGTGGTGACCGCCGCCAGCGGCACCATCGGTGAGCCGATCTGGTCGATCGCGCCGCTGGTGACCTCCTTCTCGTTCATCGATCCGCCGGTCACCTACGGCACGCTGCCGAGCAACTGCCGGCAGATCTATCCCGCGGGCGGAGCCACGCCCGCTGGTCTGACGTCCGGGGTGACGTACAAGGTCTGGCTGGTGACCGATGAGGCGGTGACGGCGTCGCAGACGTTCACGCCGTAGGCTTCACAGCGACGTCTGCGGTTCGAGTTCTCGCGCAATCCGGCGGCAGGCGGCGGCCTGTCGCCGGATGACGTTAACGCCATAGTCGCTCAGGCCGGAATCCGCGAAATGTCTGCCTAGTAGCTTCCAATCGCTGAAAAGCGGCCTCACAGGCAGGCGGCTCGGCGCCGCCTACACAAACTCCCCCACCACCATCCGCCCCAGCCGCTTGGCCGCCCGGTACGCTTCGGCCAGATAGACATCGCCGTCCACGTCCATCCCCCGCAGGTTCGACTCCAGGCTGATGCAGCCCCGGTAGGACGACTCCCGCAGTATGCGCGCCAGGCGCCCCCAGTCCACGGTGCCGGTGAAGGGGAAGTTGTGCTCGTCGAGCGTGCCGTCGTTGTCGTGCAGGTGCACGGCGATCAGGCGGTCCTTGTGGCGCTCGAGGTGACCGAGGCCGTCGCCGCCGATGTTGCCGTGCCCCGAGTCGTAGCACAGACCCAGAAAGGAGGGGCCGTAGCGCGCGAAGAGGCGTTTGATGTCGGCGAAGGTGTCGCCGGGCATGTTCTCGATGGCGATGCGCACCTCGAGCCGGCGCGAGAGCGCCTCCATCTCGTCGAGGGAGCGGAAGAGCGTATCCCAGTACTCGGTCTCCGCTCGGACTCCCGGTGGCCTGTCCGGCAGATGCAACACCATGGTCTGCGACCCCAGATGCGCCGTCATCTCCATACGGTTCTCGACCAGCTCCACCCCGCGGCGGCGCGCATCCTCCTGGCGCGCTCCCCAGTTGCAGTCCAGACCGCCCGAGCCGTGCAGATCGAGGAGGCGCAGGCCCAGTGACGAAAGCTCCCGGCGCAGGCTCTCGATCTCCGCCGAGCCGTAGAGGTGGTCGGTATTCCACTCGTGACACCAGTGCACGTGCGAGAAGTCGGCGGCCGCGATGCGGCGCAGGTAGGGCACCGGATCGCCCACGCTGGTGACGTAGTCGGTCGTCATCGAGAGATTCATGGCGTGCCTCACTTCACCCGCGGGGTGGGCGTGGAGCACCGGCCGGGCCCCCGTGGGGCTGCGTCCGCGACAGAGCTGGGGAGCGTTCGATCACCTCGATTGAAGATTGCATATGAACCGAAATGAGGCAATCATAACCGGACGAAGAAACCACACATGAGATTGACCCATTGCGAACACTCCGCATCCGCAATCAGCTCCACAGGGTGTCAGCCGGGTGAGCCAAGCGTACACTTCATAATCAACTTGAAAGGGCCGAGTCGTCTCCGGCGGCCGTGATGCGCAAGGCGTGATCCGGATAGCTGGGAGCCGGCTCGGTCATGTTCACCATTTTGAGGCAGTACTGTTCGATCTGGGGCAATGCGGTTGCACAATTATTGTGCATGCGGTAAGGTGCGTCGTGGGTCGAGGTGCCCGCGACGGGGTCGATGAGAGATTTTTCGGAGGACGGTAGACGGGCATGGCCGAGACGGAAGTCAAGAGCATCGGCGGTGTCCCTCAGGATGCCCGCTACGAGGCGGGTCCTGTCTTGGGGCGTCACTCGGGGCGCATCACCTGGGCGGCGACCGATTGCTGGACGGGTGAGGAGGTCGTCCTCAAGTCCGGTCCGTTCGAGGATGTCGTCCGCGAAGTGGACATCCTGCTCGCCCTGCCGCCGGGGGTCGGACCGCGCGTGCGCGACGTGCTTTGGAAGGGGGCCGGCCGACTGATCTGCGCGCTCGAGCGGCTGCGCGGTGAGACCCTGGAGGATGCGGCCGACCGCGTGCCAGAGGCGCTACTGCCCCTCGTGGTGCGCGAATTCGCCCAGTGCCTGGCGCATCTGCATCACGCGGGATTCGTGCACGCGGACATCTCTCCCCGCAACCTCTTCCTGCTCGATACGGCTGGGGCCCCCGCGGTGCGGCTGCTCGACTTCGGACTCACCCGCTCCCGCGACACCCGCGTTCCGGTTCCCGATGGCGGCACCGTGCCCTTCGTCGCCCCCGAGGTGCTGCGCGAGTGGATCGTGGACGCCCGCGCCGACCAGTACGGACTGGGCATGGTGCTCAAGTCCCTCTTCCCGCGACTCGAGCGCGACGACCGCTGGACGGGGATTCTCGACCGCCTGTGCCAGGCCCGGCCCGGTCGCCGGTACCCCAGTGTTCTGGCCCTGCGCGACGAGATCCAGAGTCGTTTCCACCTGGATCCCTCACCCCACCGACTCCCCCCGCTCGGCGGCGGGCCTCTGCGCGGCCGCGAGGGTTTGCTGGAGACCATCAAGCGCCGCATCCACGAGCGCCCGCAGGCACGCATGTTGCTTAGGACGCGACCGGGGCTGGGGCTGAGCCGCTTCCTGCAGGAAGCGGTCTTGGCAGCAGCGACCGGCAACGGACCTCCGTTGCGGATGGTCGATGTCGGCGATCTGTTGGCGGAGGGTCGGGAGAGCCGGCGTATTGCGACCCTGCTGGAAAACCGGATGTCCGCTCAAGAGAGCCTCCTCTGCGGGCTTCCGGACCCCTCCCGGAGTCTACGATGGCTCCCGGAGGAGCTTGCAAACCGCGTGCGGGCAGTTTGCGCGGGCGACCAGTGGGAGCCGCTGGCACTCCTACCGCTGAACGCAGCCGCGTTCACGGAGATCGTGGCCGGAAGCTTGGAGTTTGGGGGGGACCTGACGGAGCCGCTGGCGCGGCGACTTCTCGAGGAGAGTGACGGCAACCTCCGACGCTCCGCGGAGCTGTTCCACGAGTTCGTTCAGGGCTTCGGGATCGAGTCGGGCCAAGGCTGGGGCATCGATGCCAACGCCCTGGAGTTCGAGCCGCAGCGTAGGTCTCCCCCAACTCCCCCTCCCGCATCCGACCCCGCGCTCGAGGCTCTGCGGGCCGTGTCCCCCGAGACGCGTCATGCCCTGGCGATGCTCGCGCGCGCGGGCTTCTCCTTCTCCCTGACCCTGGCCCAGGATCTGCTCGACCGCTTCGATCGGCGGGACCAACTCAAGGTTCTGCTGGACGACGGGTTCCTGGCGCCGGCGCGGAACCACCGGCTGGCCTTCGCGACCCGGGACCTGTGGCGGGCTTGCTTCGAGCCGGCCGACACCGCGCGCGCGGCGCACCCGGCCGACACCGCGCGCGAGCTGGCCGACCCCGCGTGCGAGCCACACCCGGCCGCCGACGAGTCCCGCCAGGTGGACGTCTGGTTGAACGCTCACGCCCCCGTCGAGCCCGAGGACGTGGCGTCGGCGCTGCATGCGGCCCGGCGTGCTCGGCGATTGGATACGCCGGACATCGAGTCTCGCCACCTGACCGCGGCCCTCGAACACGCCGAGACGGCCCGAACGTGGGGCGCGGTCCCCCCGCTTCTGGCCTATCCCGACCAGGCGCCCCTGCGGTGGACCGCAGCGCAGGCGCTGGCGCGCCTCGAGCGCCTCGCCGAGCGGTTGCCCACCGATTGGGACGTCGAGCGCTTGGCCTTGATGGCGGGCATCGCCCTGCCCTTCGGTGACCGCGCGGACGCCGCGGCCTTGATCGACCGCGCCTGCCGTTCCCGCCGGCCGCGCGTGCGCGCCGAAGCCCGGACCCTGCGGGCCGAGCAGGCCTTGCGGCAGAACGACGACGCGGCGTTCCGTGAGCACATCTCCGAGCTGGAGCAACTGGCGCGGCCCGACGACGCCTACGCTCAGGGCGTGCTGGATCATCTCATGGGATCAGCCGCGCGCCGGGCCGGCGATCGCGCTGCAGCCGAGCGCCACCTGGCCGCCGCGGCCGAGCGCCTGAAGCCGATCGATCCGGTCCGTCACGTCCAGAGTCTTCAGCTCCTGGCGATCGTGCGCTTCGCGCAAGACCCGTCACGAGGGGCCGCCGCGCTCGAAGAGGCCCTGCGCGCGAATCCCGGACCCGAATCGGAGGCCCAGCTACGCGCGAACCTGAGCATCATGTACAGCCAGATGGGCCGGGATACGGACGCCGCCCGCTGCGTCGAGGAAGGTCTGGAGCGCTTGCGGGACCGCGTCTCGCCGGGACGCCTGGTCAACCTCAGGCTGCAGCGCGCCTGGTCCTGGGCCGAGACCGATCGGGTGGAGCTCGCCCTGCGGGACGTCACCGACCTGCTGCAGCTCTCGACCGTGCGCCGGTCGCTGATGCTGCGCGTCGGCGCGCGCATGCTGCTCGGCAACTGCCACCTGCAGCTCTACAGCAGCAACACGGCGCTGACGGAATCGGCCCGGGCCTGGATCGATGTGCTCGAGAACCGTCTTGCGGGCGCCGCGTCCGACTGCCTCACCCAGCTTCTGGATGTGGTGTTGGATATCGGCGCCTGGGACCTCGTGCGCGACTTCGGCCGCGAGCTTCTTGATGCGCCCAAGGGCATGGTGCCCCTGTCCCCGTTCGCGGCGGCGCGTCTGCGGGCGATCCGGGCCCAGCTCGAGCGCCGGCCGGTGGCGGCCGCCGGCCTGCTGGAAGAACGCCTCGACGAGGCCCGCCGGCTGTCGGACCTGGCCTCCGGGGCGCGCTACCTGCACCACGCGGGACTGGTCCAATTGCAGCAAGCCGAGACGATCGGGGACGCGGAGCCGGCGCGCCGGGCGCAGGAGCTCTTCGAAGAAGCGCTCCTGCGATTGGGCCCCGAGGGGCGCAGCTACGTGCGCGGCCGGTTCTGGCTCGCCCTGGCGCGGGCCCGGCGGCGCACGGGGGATGACGCCGGCGCCGAAGAGGCGCTCGAGCGGGCCGGCGGACTGGCTCGCAGCAGCGGCAGCAAAGGCTTGCTGGTCGATTGCTTGGAAACGGGTCTGCGCTTCTCGACCGACGAAGGCGGCCCTTCGACCGATGAAGACCGCCGGCAATGACCGAGGGAGAACCACCATGTCGGATGTGAACGATCGAAAGCCCGAGGACCGCGTGCCGCGGTGGACGCGAACCGCCGCCGACATCGAGGAAATGCGGGGGATGCTGGACGACCTGGAGCGGCCGCAGGCCGCGCCCCCTCGCGGCGCGGCGGACGCGGGACCCGCCGACGCCCTGGAGCGCGGCGTGCAATGGGCATACGACCAGGCCTTCGACTCGTTTCAGGTGGCCGCCTGCTCCATCACCGCGACGATGGACCCGGGCGCGCTCGTCAGGGAGATCCTGGATGCTGCCATCCGCTCCCTGGGAGCGGAGCGGGGCATTCTGTTTCTCGGGCGACCGGAGTCCTCGGGGCTGATTCCCGTCATGGCGCGCAGCGTCCGCGGGGAGGAGCTGCAGAAGCTCGAGCGGGTGAGCCGCACCATCGTGCAGCGCGGCGAGGCTGGCGAGGTGCTGATTCTCCCCGACGCGTCGGTGGAGCCCACGTTGCGCGATGCGGAGAGCATCCCGCTGAAGTCGATTCGCTCGGTGCTGTGCGCGCCCCTCGAGCGGTGCGGCGAGCGCATCGGCGTCCTCTACCTCGATGCTCCCTCGACGCGCTGGACTTTTCCCGAGGGCGTCGGCCGGTTCCTGCGGGCCTTTGCCGATCTGAGCGCCATCACGCTGGAAAATGCGCGCCTCTTCCAGGACGTCAAGTTGGAGAACCGGCGGCTGCGCAAGCGGGCGGCGGTGGAGCCCTTCGAGCGCATCGTGGGCTTCAGCGCGGCGATGCACGACGTTCTTGAGCGGGCCGCCCTGGCCGCCAGCGTCGACATGCCCATCCTCCTGCTGGGGGAGACCGGGACGGGCAAGGGGCTGATCGCCCGCACCATCCACGATGTGAGCCGCCGGGCCGAGAACGACTTCGTGCACTACAATTGCGCGGCCATTCCCGAGGAGCTGATGGAGAGCATCTTCTTCGGATACGTCCGGGGGGCTTTCACCGGCGCGTACCGGGAGGCCAAGGGCATCTTCCGGGAGGCCGACGGCGGGACCCTCTTCCTGGACGAGATCTCCAAGATGAACACCGACCTGCAGGCCAAGCTCCTGCGCGCGGTCGACGAGGGCCTGGCGCGGCCGGTCGGCGGCGACAGCGATTACAGCTTCGACACGCGCATGATCACCGCCAGCCTGCCCGACCTGCACCGGCGACTCGATGCGGGGAGCTTCCTCAAGGAGCTCTACCACCGGATCAACGTCATCGAGCTCAACGTGCCCCCCCTGCGGGAGCGGCCCGAGGACATTCCGCCGCTAGTGGATCACTTCTTGCATGTGTACAGCGGCGATCAGGGCCCCAAGGAAGGCGTGAGGTTTGCGCCAGATGCCCTGGAGTACCTCCAATCTCTCCCATGGAAGGGAAACGTGCGCGAGCTGAGGAACACGGTTCTGCGCGTCTTGGTGTTCGCTGAGCGAACCCTCGTGGACGCGGATCAGCTACGGCGTTTCGTCCCTGCGATCGACCCCGAGCCGGTGCACGACGTCGACCACGCGGAGGCAAGCGAGGAGGCGGAGCCCGGTTTCGTTGCCTTGGTTGATCGCGAGCGGGAGGCCATCCGGCAGGCCCTGGTCCGGTCGGGCGGCAACAAGTCGCAGGCCGCCAGAATGCTGGGTCTGCACCGCAACACGCTGCTGCGCAAGATCCAGAAGCTCAAGATCCAACCGTTGAGGTAGCGTTGCCGGCGACCCCTTGCGCGCCGGTGGCGCGGCAAGGAGGTCGCAATGACTGCAAAGACATCTCGCACAGCATCTTATGGTATCCTCACCGCCCTGCTTGGGGCACTCCTGCTCGCCTCTGGGCTATCCGGTGTCGCGTGGGCCGGCGAGCCCGGGACCTTGAAGCTGATGGTCACCGACTGCTTCGACACGCCGCTCGACGGGGCCTATGTCGAGGTCGAGATCCACCGTCCGGGCTACGGCACCGTGACGACCGACGCCGACTACACCGACGACGGGTATGTGGCGTTCGACTTCAGCGATCTGGAGGACGGGGACCAGGCGCGCGTCACGGTGACCCCGAGCGGCATGAACGAGAGCAGTCACATCTACACCTGGGCTTCCGGGTACGCGGACAAGCCCGGGCTGTGGGACATCGATACCATCATCGACGGGTGTGAGGACACCTGGTACGACAAGGACGAGAACATCATCCAGTGCCGGTGCGGCTAGGAGTGCGGCTAGGATGCTCGGGAGGACGATCCCGGGGATCGTCCTTCCGCAAGATCCGTGGACCGTCCTCTCACAATCGCCTGCGGAAGGGACTCCAGAAAACTTGATTGGCTTTGTGGCTCTATAGATTGTAATCGAGTCGCTTGCGTCGATTGGCTCTATAGACTGTAATCGGGTCGCTTACGCCAATAACGATTGCATGACCTTTTCACAGCGATTGAGATATGGTTCGAGGATTCCGTGTTGCGGAGCATAGAAGAGGCCGAGCGTGGCTCCGACCGGTGAGACGCCCACGCCGAGAGTGGCGCCCCTCCCAGCCACCCTCGCGTCTTCCAGCGTCACCGGCCCCAGGCGCCTCGCTCGGCCTCGGCCGCGCATGGGTCGTTCATGCCCCACCGCATGCTCGCCTCTGCATGATCGGGGATTGCATCCTGCATGCCATCCGTCCGGCTTCCCAGGTTGGCCGTCCCGCGCCCAGGGGCGCCGGGCCCGTGGCAGGCGCCGGATCACCCCCTGGCGATCGAGCCCGTGAACTCTTGTTTCGGTTGATGGTTACGGCTGAAGGTTCGCGCCCTCGACGAGGGCGCGCGCTCAGCCTGGTCGCCCCGCATCCTCGGACGCTCAGGCGGCACATGATCTCATAAGCACCGGGCGCCTGCGCCGCTTGGCCGGAGAGCGCGGTAAAGACCCAGGCGCGCCCGCGCCGCTTGGCCAAGTGAGCGCGGTGAAGATCCAGGGGCGCCCGCGCGTCTTTCCCGATGCGAGCCGATGACGTCCCCCGACGACCGGACGATGAGCCGCAGGGGGGCACAACGACAGACACCGGGAGGACGATCATGAGCCGACACGACGAGGCAGGATGGAGCGCGCAGCACGTCATCCGCGTGCGAGGACCTCGCGCCGCTGCCGGACGCACGGCGTCTCGAGTCCTGAGCCGGACGTTCCTGGCTGCCTGCTTGCTGGCCGGCATTCTTCCGGCGTTGGCGCAGATCGGCTGCCGGACGGACACCTCGGAGGATCCAGGCGCCGGCGCGAACGACGCGGGTGCCGGCGCGAACGACGCGGGCACCGGGCGCCGATTGGGCGGACATGCGGAGACGCTGTGGGGCGAGCCCATCGACCTGGGATCGGTGGGCGGTCTGACCCTGATCGCACCCTTCTCGCCCGCCAACTGCGGCTACTGCCTGTTCGATGGTGAGTTCGTGCTCGAGAACTACCTGCGGCCCAACCTGGATCGCGGCGGCCACAGCCTGCACCAGTGCCTCTTCAATCCGCAGCGCGACGTGCTCGCCTTCCTGAAGCACTATCGTGAGGAGGGCATGCCGGTGTTGACCTACCCCCCGGCGCTGCATCGGCATCACCGCAACGGCTTCCCGTTCCTGATCGCCTTTCGCGACGGCACACCACTCCACGCGGGGAGCATCCACCCGTACGAGGAAACCCGAGCGCGCTTGAGCGAGAGTTTCTGGTCCGAGGAGCCGCCGGTCAGGCTCACTTCTCCGACCCAGATGGCCACCCGCTTCCTCTACGAGAACGAGAGCCGGCGCAGCGTCTTCGTCTTCGCCGACGGGGACTCCGACGCGCTGCAGGAGATGGCCCAACGCATCGACGGCTGGCGCAATCGCCCCGGCGTGGTCTCGTTCGAGGGCGACCTCACGTCCGAGCAGCTTCGCCTCAACCTGGCCTACTCCGGCCCGCTCGAGCGCTTCCACTTCCGCGGCCTGGCCTGGGGAGAGACGCCCGTGCGCATCGACAGAGACTCGGTGTGGATCGGGCCCCACCCGTTCCCTGTCGGCACCATCGCGCTGCAGGCCTGCTTCCCCAATCCCAACAACCCCGAGCGCTACGTGGTGCTCTCGCTTTCCGGCCGCGACGGAAGGCGCCCGCCGCATCGCAACTGGGTCGACTTCGCCGTCTACGCGGCGCCGGCCCGAAAGGTCGCGTCCGAGGACGCGACGCCCGGCGGAACTGAAGAGGCAGCCGGATCCTCGGACGCCGCGTGGGGCGCGCCTCTGCTGCAGGGTCTCTTCGGCCACCTGCCCAACGGGCGGTGGGTCTACGCCGATTCGCTCACCTTTCCGGGCGCGGGCGACGCGCGCGACTGCGCTGTCGGCGGATGTCCGGCGCCTGTCGCCGCGAGGTCGTCTGCTTCCGGGGGCGGCGCTTCGCCACCATCATCGCCGAAGGACGCTTTTCGCCCACCATCAGCGCCGATGGGCGATTCTCGTCCGCCATCAGCGCTGATACGCGAGCCGTCCCCGCCGGGCGCCGAAATCGTGCCGAGTCCGCATGGAACGCTCCACACGCTGAGCGGACGCGGGGGCCGGCTGCCGGCACTCGCCTGTGATCGCCAGGGCCGCTGCTGGGTGGGCTGGGAGGAGGCGGGCGCCGTGCGGCTGGTCGCGATCGAAGCGGGTCGGGTCGCCGCCGCGCACACCATCGCCGAGCCGGGCGGAGACTGCTTCGACGTGCAGCTCGCGGCCGACGAGGGCGGGCTCTGGATCGGCTACCTCAGCAATCCCAACGGGTTCTACCGGTTCCACGTACGCCGTCTGACGGGCGGACGCCTGGAGCCACCCGTTGTGTTGAGCGCCCTGGAGCCCTGCGACGCGACCACCATCGCGCTGGCGAGCGATGGCCGGCAACAGGTGGTAGCCGCCTGGTCGCGGTGGCAGGCCAATCAACGCATCCTGCGCTACCGCGTCATCGAGCGCTCCGTGCTGGGACCCGCCCGCGACGTGCGGATCGCACCCTCGTCGATCGACTATGCCAACGCCTGGTATCCCTCCCTGGCCTTCGACGGGCGGCGAGAGCCGTGGGGCGCCTGGAATCAACATTATCCGGCCACGCTGGGCGTCTGCGCCGGCTTCCTCGATCAGCAGGCGTCGTCGGTCACCCGCCTGGGCGCTGATGAGCGATCGCACGAGCTGGGCGGTTATCCCTGCGCGTTGACCGACGACACCGGCACGCGCTGGGTGGTGTGGGAGTCGTTCGGTTGGGACGTGCTCGGAGGACGCGCGCAGCGCATTCTGGCGTCGCGCTTCGACGATGCGACCGGACGCTGGACCCTCGCGGAGACGATCAGCGATCCCGGGCAGACCGATCTCAACCAGACCCCCTGCGCCGCGGTGGACGCAGAGGGGGATCTGTGCGTCGTCTGGAGCGGGCGCAAGACGAGCAGTGAGGACCCCTGGGGCATCTACGCCGCCAGACGCCGGGGCGGCGCGTGGACGACGCCTGCGCGCATCTCCCCACGTGGGACCTGCGCGCGCGCTGCGTGCATCGCCGCCGATGCGACGGGCGCGCTGTGGGTCTGCTGGCACGCGGGCACGGGTGACGCCATGCGCATCGCGGTGCTGCGGATGGACGCGGCTGTGTGCGCGCCTAGCGGTCCGCTTCGATCGACGGGGGCACCAGGTCGATCTCGAACTCGTGGTAGCCGTCCAGGCTGGCGGATGCCGGAATGAGTGGGTAGCGCGTGGCGCGCGAGATGGTCACGCCCAGTCGTCGCAGATCCTTTCCGGGCAGGCTGGCCTCGTACTCGCCGGGCGGCAGCGCCATGTAGTAGAAGCGCCCGTCCTGGAACGTGGTCGCCTCGTGCACGGCCCCCGTCGTCAGATGGCGGAGCTTCAGGGTGAGCCCTCCCAGCCAGAGCTGATGATGCGTGCCGCGCACGACCAGGCGCCCCATGACCTCGGCCCCCGGCGTGAGGGGCACGTTCACCTCGCGGAACCCGTTGGGCAGCACGTGAACCGCGGCCAGTGTGAACTGCGGCACGAGGAGCGGATTCTCGAGCGAGGAAGGCACGATGGCCACCTCGGTAGCCTCGAAGGGGGTCAGGTTCCACAGCGAGTAGCGGCCCTGCGCGTCGGTGGTCCCGGTCTTGTCGCCGGCCCTCAGTTGCAGGCGCGCGACCGGTTCCTCGTCGGAGTCCTGCCACCCGTTGCCGTTGGCGTCCACGAACGCCGTCCCGCTCAGTCCCCCGCGACCGGCCGAGCGGTAGGGGAAGGGCTCCCAGCGCCCCACAGCGTCGTTCCAGACCAGCGACCCATCCATGAACGCCGAGCCGGTGAGATCGCCGTCGGCCGAGCGCATCAGGCGATTGAAGGTGCGGAAGGTCGCGTTGTTGGTGGAAAGACCGATCGAGATGCGCGCCTCCTGGTCGGGGTTGACCCAGGCGGCGGCGATCTCCACGCGCACCCCTGAGCCCAGGCTGCGGCCCACCGCCAGGCTGCCCCGCTCGAACCGTTGCGCGCGCGCATCCCATGCCACGGATCCGCGGCAGAAGACCCGGTTCAGGAAACCGGCGTAGGGCAGGTGCAGGACGGTCGAGCCGCCTACCTCCAGCGTGCTCGTGGCCTGGTCCCAGGTTTGACGCCAGGTGCGCGCCTCGGTCCACTGCGCCGTCCAGCGCACGCCCAGCCGGTGGGCCGTGGCCTGCAGGATGCCGCGCGCCTGCCGGCCGTAGATGTCGCGGATGTGCTGGCCGTGGAAGCTGAAGTGAACGCGCCGGTTCCGGTTCCAGGGCCGCCAGAATAGATCGAGCCAACTGCGCGTCCGCACGCCGGTGGGCGTGAGGATGGGCTCCTGCACGCCCGTGTCGTAGGCCACGTGCGCGATCGAGGAGCGGAGGTTCGGCGAGGGGATGTGCTCCAACCGCGCGCCGATCGAGGCCGAGCGGATCGCCTCGGCGCTCACGGCCCAGTGGCGGCCCACGGCGCCGCTGACGGCGACGTAGGGATGCACGAGATCGGGCACCGACGTGCGGCGAAACGCATCCACCCCCAGGCGAGCGGTCCAGTTGGGATGGATCCCGTAGCGCAGATCCAGGTTGCCCTCGTGTGTGCAATGGCGGAAGCGTCGCGCGCACTCCCCGGCGCCGAGCTCATATTCGAACCGGCCGGCAGGCAGCCGATCGTGCGCAATCGGAAGTGCGCGCGTCAGCACGCGCATCTCGCCGTTGGGCCCGTAGGCACGCACCTCGACCGGGTTGGTGCCGTAGTCGAGCGGCGTGTCGAGCTCGAAGTAGCCTCGCGGGTCGGCGCGGGTGAAATCGGTCAGCTCGCCGTTGCGGTAGAGCTCCACCTCCCAGTCGGGCGGCAACTGGCCGCTGAGCAGCGTTTGGCCGAAGGAACGCGGCCGGACATAGGGCGAGTTGCCAACAGCCACGCCGTCGATCGCGCGTGGCCGAGGACCCGTGCCCAGGATGGAGCCGATGCGGAGCTGGCGCACCCACGACCGCTGGGGCCAGGCGCCGATCCACGTGGCGGTGAGCTCGTGGGTGCCCGGCGGACGCACGCCGTCGGCGCGGCGGTCGTAGTTGAGCGTGAATGCGCCGCCCATCACGCCGGCGCCGAAAGCGAACCGCCCGCGGCTGCGCTCGAGATCTTCGTGGTTCGGCAGGTCGAGCGACCAGTCGATGGTGGCGCCCTGCAGGCCGAGCGCCCGGCGTCCGTAGAGCCGATCGGGCGGCGGGGCCTCGCGCCGGGCGAGCAGCGCCTCGCGCGCTTCCTGGCGGGCGATGCGGCGGCCCAAGGGCAGGTGGTCGACCGGATCGAGCAGCAGCGTGAGCTCCCCCAGATCGAACCAGGTGCGCACGCCCAGCAGTCGCCCCACCAGCGGCGCCCCGATGTAGAGCCCTTCGGGCGCAGCGCGCAGTTTCACCTCGTGGCGAGCAATCTCCTGCTCGCCGATCCAGGCTCGCTGGGTGCGCGGGTCGATGCGGATCGCGCGGTGATCGGGCTCGAGCGTGGCCCGCCAGATGCCGTCTTCGCCAGGGTGGGCGCGAATCTCCAGCAGGTCGAAGACGTCCGTGGCGGGAACGAGCAGCACGCCGCTTTCCAAATAGGCATGGACCGTCGTGCGGGCCAGCCGCGCGGCACGGATCTCGACCACCAGCTCGCCGTACCAGTGCTCGGCCATGCCGCGGGCGAGCTCGTAGGTGGAGGGAATGGCCGCACGCACGCCGAGGCTGGCGCGCGCGTGGGCTGTCGTGCGGATGGAGTTCGGGGACGAGGCCGACTGCGGGAACAAAGCCGGCTGCGGGGACGAGGCCGGCTGCGGGAACGGAGCTGGCTGCGGGGACGAGGCCGACTGCGGGAACGGAGCTGGCTGCGGGGACGAGGCCGACTGCGGGGACGAGGCCGACTGCGGGAACGGAGCTGGCTCCAGGGATGTCGCGAGCTCCTTGGAGGGGAGTGGATCGAAGGACCGATCGGGCAGCAGGCCAGGATCTGCCACGGCGGGAAGAGCGCGCGGATGGGGCGCGGCGGGCGCCGGCGCGGGGTGCGGATCTGCCGCGGCGGGGGAAGCAGGGTGCGGATCGGGCGCGGCGGGCGCCGGCGCGGGGTGCGGCAGCGAAGGGGCGGGGGAAGCGGGGCGCGGGAGGGATGAGGCGGATGCGGGAGGAGACGGGGCGGGCGTGTCTTCGGTCGGAGCGACCGGGGTGAGGCTGCAAACGGCGTCGACAAACACGGCTTCAGCGGTCTTCTCGTGATCCACAGGCGCGGGAATGAAGAGAGCATCTCCGGGAACGGGGCCGGGAGTGTGCGGCCACGGGGAGGGTTCCCAGCTCTCTTCACGCAGGGTGGACACGGCGACCGTCAGCAGCGGCAATGCCGCCGCGATCAACGCGCTGCCCATCCAGCGTCCACCAGACTTCATTCGTTCCTCGATCGTCCGTACGGCCGGGGCCACGGGCGGTCTGCCTCAGCGGCGCTCCATGGACGCCGCGAGTACTACGGAATCGTCAACTCGGTCACCGCGCGGACGGGCTCGGCCTGAATCACGTCCGCGGCGGGAATGTCCTGTCGTACGGTCGCCAGCTCCAGATGGAGCCGATAGCCGCCCGGCTCCAGATGTGGCAGCGCATAGGTGAAGCGGCGGAAGAGATCGTAGTAGACGGCGACGACCCGCTCCCAGCGGGCCAGACGCCGCTCAGTCGCGTCGGTGAGCGTCAGCGCGAGCTGGCCCAAGTAGGCCGCATTGCCCTCTCGCTCGATCTCGACCGCCACCTCCAGACTCTCACCGGAGACCTGCGCCTCGTACTGCCGAATGCGAGCGCCGGTGCGCACATTGGCCCGCCGATAGCTCATCGAGATGAGGGTGCGCGTCTCGAGCCGCAGCCCGACGCGGATCTCCGCATCGACCTCGGGCGAAAGCGTCGGGCGCACCTCGCGCGAGGTCACGATCACGCGGCTCCAGTATTCCCCGTCGGGCAGATTCTCGGGGGGCTGGGCGAGCAGCCGGATCGCTTGCCGCTGGCCGGGATGGATCACCATGCGTCGAGGCAGGGCACGCACCCATCCGGTCGCGGTAGGCGCTTGCGGCTCCGGATCATCGACGAGCTCGATATGGACGCCGCCGAACGAGTCGGAGGCGGGATAGCCGAAGCGGAGATCGACTTCCATCTCTGCGGGCACTGCCCCGGTGTTCTGCACGTAGAAGACCGTGGACCGGTGATCGTCATCCATGAAGAGAGCGTGCGGGTAGACCAAGGTGGCCGCCCCGGCCGTGATGGGCACGCCGGCCAGGATGAACAGCAGACCGAATCGAACGGCAATGCGCAAGATGGTGATCCTCGCTTCCACGACCCTCACGGGTAGGCCGCATCCAGGGTGATCGTTCCAGTGTAGGATCCGGCGCTGGCAACCTCGCTGGGCTGCACCGTGCCGCCGATCCAGACATACAGCTCACCGGTCATCGACAGCGCGGGCGAGGCGCCCACGGAGGGGTCGAAGCTGGTCGCCGCGCCGGCATCGTCGCTCGTGTGATAGGCGGCATCCGTCGCGGCGTAGACGATTGGAATGGTGCTGCCCCCGTTGGCGAGGGTCGCCGGCAGGCTGGGAAAGGTGAGATCGACGACGACCCCGGGGTCGCCGGTCACCAACCACTTCCCGGACGTCGCGTCGGTGACGACGATCGACTTGTTGACCCCCGGGAAGACGTCGCTGAAATCGAGATTGCGCTGAGCGGTCACCGTGACGGGTGCACGGAGCCCTGTTTGCGCATCGGCCTCGCCGAGGCACAAGCCAGACGATGCCGCGGTCAACAGCGTCGCCGCCAGCACGTTGCGATTCGATGGCCTCATCCTGTCATTCCCTTGACAGATGAGTGACCCGCCGCTTCCGCATCCTCGCGACGGGCGTCTCCTGCATCACCCGGCCCCGCACGGACCGGGCTCCTGATGGACAACCGCTTCCCTAGTTGCCCGTGTAGGCCACGTCCAGAGTGATCGTGCCCGTATAGGTTCCCGCCGGCTGGGTCTCGGTGGGTTGCACCGTGCCACCGATCCAGACGTAGAGCGCGCCGGTGGCGCCTTCGAGATTCGTCGTCGCGCCTGCCGAAGGATCGAAGGAGGTCGCCGCGGCCGGATTGTCGGCCGTGTTGTACCCGGCGTCGGTGGCCGAGTAGACGATGGGCAGGTTGTTGGCGCCGAAGGTCAGGTTCGCGGGCAGCGCCGTGAAGCTCAGCGTGACCTCGGCAGCCGCTTCCCCGGTGATGTCCCACTGCCCCGCGTTGACCGCATCCGTGTAGGCGACCGCCTTGTTGACGCCGGGAAAGACGTTCCCGAAATCCAAGTCGGCGGACCCGGTGACGGAGAGCGGCGTCTGCACATCCGCCGTCGCGGTGATGTTGTCGCTGACCGAGCCCGCGGGCGAGGCTAGAAGCAAAACGGCAGTCGCAACCGGTAGCCACTTTCTACTCTTCATGCGTGACATCCTTCGTTGTCGGTGGCCCACCATCATCAACTCAACCGATGCAGCCCAATGGAACCCAGCGGATCCCTTCTCTTCCATCGGCGCAGCCGGCGCCGCTCCCAACTAAATTCACTTTTATGGACGGCTTAGCCCTGGGGTGCAGGATCTCGGCCACAGGAGCGCAGGCAGAGGACGGGACCCGGAGCGCGGCCCCGCCACAGACGAAGCGGGCGGACCGCTCCAGGGGACGGTTGAGCGCCCCACGACAGGGACGATCCTGTAATCCATTATTCAACGAAGAATTACGCGTGTGCCCCGGGGCACGGGCGTGCTGACCCGGTCGGCGCGACCCATGGGTTGGGGGACGAAGACGCGTGGGACGGGGGACGAAGACGCGTGGGACGGGGGACGAAGACCTGGGCCGGGGGGCGAAGACGCGTGGGACGGGGGCGAAGACGCGGGTTGGGCGCGCTCAAGACAATCCTTCTCAATCGGTTATGCTCGATTTGCACGCTTTGGAGTCATCGACCACGCCCAGAGGGCGTGGCTTGAGGTAGCCCCCCCAGGGGGGG